>NZ_JAFCXJ010000014.1:0-121902 GCF_049898265.1 Pseudomonas sp. PSPC2-3
GCCAACCTTGTTGGCGAAGAACATCGCGGCCAGCAGCACGCCGGCCAACACGCCGAAGGCAAGGTTGTGGGTGGCCACCACGACCACAACGGTGACGACCATGACAATGTTGGTCGACAGCGGGTGCTTCTTCAGGTTGCGCAGCGAATCCCAACTGAAAGTGCCGATGGACACCATGATCATCACTGCCACCAGCGCAGCCATCGGGATCTGCTTTAGCCAATCGCCAAGGAATACCACCATCAGCAGCAGGAATACGCCTGCGGCAAGGGACGACAAGCGAGAACGACCGCCAGATTTCACGTTGATGATCGACTGACCAATCATCGCGCAGCCGGCCATACCGCCGATCAGACCCGAAGCAATGTTGGCCACGCCCTGGCCCTTGCACTCGCGGTTCTTGTCACTGGGGGTGTCGGTCAGGTCGTCGACAATGGTTGCGGTCATCATCGACTCCAGCAGACCGACCACGGCCAGCGCTGCCGAGTAAGGGAAGATGATGGCCAACGTCTCGAACGTCAGCGGTACGTCAGGCCAGAGAAAGATTGGCAGCGTATCCGGCAGTTGACCCATATCACCGACCGTGCGGATATCCAGCCCAACCGACATGGCAACGGCGGTCAGCACGATGATGCACACCAGCGGCGATGGGATGAGCTTGCCGATCTTGGGGATATAGGGGAACAGATAGATGATGCCGAGGCCTGCGGCTGTCAAGGCGTAGACGTGCCAGGTGACATTGGTCAGCTCGGGCAGTTGAGCCATAAAGATCAGAATCGCTAGGGCATTGACGAAGCCGGTCACCACCGAGCGCGAGACGAAGCGCATCAGTGAGCCGAGCTTCAGGTAGCCAGCAGCGATCTGTAACACGCCACATAGCAGCGTGGCGGCCAGCAGATATTCAAGACCGTGGTTCTTGACCAGGGTCACCATCAGCAGTGCCATGGCTCCGGTTGCGGCCGAGATCATGCCGGGGCGGCCACCGACAAAGGCGATCACTACGGCGATACAGAAAGAGGCGTACAGGCCGACCTTGGGGTCGACACCCGCGATGATCGAGAAGGCGATGGCTTCAGGGATGAGGGCCAGGGCGACCACAAGACCGGCGAGGATGTCGCCACGGATGTTGGATAACCAGGTTTGCTTTAACGAGTGGAGCATCAGAATTCCCAAGGCAATGGATCGCGCAGCACAGCATGGCGCAAGCCATGTGCAGCTGGTCGATACGAGGTCAAATTGTCGGATGTAGGGGGGCTGTGGCGGGTGTTAAAACCGAAAGCACAGCAGAGCGCGACCGCTGGCGGAGCAAGCAGTCACAGATGATGCGGGGGGCGAAGCGCTATGGCGGCGTAGGCAGCCAGATCATATTTTGCAGGGTGAGCATGAGGTCTTATCGAGTGTCTTTGGTAACTCAATGGCCGCGACATTCTACAGGAAGAGGGCAATTTCTGCGAGTCATCACCGACTAGGGTGTCCTGTTTGGATGTCAGCCTGAGCTATACCCTAACTGGATGTCAGGCAGGGCCGCGCCGCTTAGTCAGAATAGAGTCATCTTTTGTCACTTTCAGAAGGCGACAGCACGAAATATCAAAAGTCGACCGCACGGTCTTTTCTGACGTTGGAGTCGCCTCAGAAAACGGAAAATAAAGCACGCTAAGGCGTAGTTCCCTCGGGCTACACCGCGTCCGCACTGCGCGGTTCTTTCTTCCCTTGCAGTGACGCAATCAGCGGGCAGGAAACGTTCCCCTTCCGCGCATGGCAGGCGCACACCAAATCAGACAGCACGGCCTCCATGCGCGCCAGGTCAGCCATCCTCTCGCGCACGTCCTTGAGCTTGTGCTCGGCCAGGCTGCTGGCTTCCTCGCAATGGGTGCCATCCTCCAGCCGCAGCAGCTCGGCGATCTCATCCAGGCTGAAGCCCAACCGCTGGGCTGATTTCACGAAGCGCACCCGCGTTACATCCGTCTCGCCATAGCGGCGAATGCTGCCGTAAGGCTTGTCCGGTTCCGGGAGCAAGCCCTTGCGCTGATAGAACCGGATGGTCTCCACATTGACCCCGGCCGTCCTGGCGAAAACGCCAATGGTCAGGTTCTCCAAATTGTTTTCCATATCGCTTGACTCCGTACATAACTACGGAAGTAAGCTTAAGCTATCCAATTCAGATTCGAAAGGACAAACGTATGTCTGAACCTCAAAACGGGCGCGGCGCGCTCTTCACTGGCGGGCTGGCCGCCATCCTCGCCTCGGCTTGCTGCCTCGGGCCGCTGGTTCTGATCGCCTTGGGGTTCAGCGGCGCTTGGATCGGCAACTTGACGGTGTTGGAACCCTATCGCCCCATCTTTATCGGCGTGGCGCTGGTGGCGTTGTTCTTCGCCTGGCGGCGCATCTACCGGCCGTCAGCCGCCTGCAAACCGGGTGAGGTTTGCGCGATTCCCCAAGTGCGAGCTACTTACAAGCTCATTTTCTGGGGCGTGGCCGTGCTGGTTTTGGTCGCGCTCGGATTTCCCTACGTCGTGCCATTTTTCTATTGATCACAGGAGTTCACCATGAAAAAGCTGCTTTCCGCCCTTGCCCTCGCTGCCGTTGTTGCCCCCGTGTGGGCCGCCACCCAGACCGTTACGCTGTCCGTACCGGGCATGACCTGCTCGGCCTGTCCGATCACTGTCAAGAAGGCGATTTCCAAGGTCGATGGCGTCAGTAAAGTTGACGTGACCTTCGAGACGCGCGAAGCGGTGGTCACCTTCGATGATGCCAAGACCAGCGTGCAGAAACTGACCAAGGCTACCGAGGATGCGGGCTACCCATCATCAGTCAAGAACTGATCATGAAAGACCCGAAGACACTGCTGCGGGTCAGCATCATTGGCACAACCCTCGTGGCGCTGTGTTGCTTCACCCCTGTTCTGGTCATTTTGCTCGGTGTGGTCGGCTTGTCCGCGCTGACCGGCTATCTGGACTATGTGCTGCTGCCTGCGCTGGCGATTTTCATCGGCTTGACCATCTACGCCATCCAACGAAAACGCCAAGCCGATGCCTGCTGCACCCCGAAATTCAATGGAGTAAAAAAATGACCGAAATCACCGTGAATGGCATGACCTGCACATCCTGCGCCACCCATGTCAAAGATGCTTTGGAAAAGATTCCCGGCGTGAATGCCGCTGTGGTGTCCTATCCAGAAAGCCGCGCGCAAGTCATGGCAGACACCGCCGTGAGCCACAACCAACTGCTGGCCGCCATCGCCGCATTGGGTTATCAAGGCTCGATCCGGGTTGGTGATTTCAAAGATGAACCAAAAATCCGTGATGCACTTGAGGGCGCCGGTTTGCATATCGCCATCATTGGCAGCGGCGGGGCCGCGATGGCGGCGGCGCTGAAGGCCGTCGAGCAAGGCGCGACGGTCACGCTGATCGAACGCGGCACCATCGGCGGCACCTGCGTCAATATCGGCTGTGTGCCGTCCAAGATCATGATCCGCGCTGCCCATATTGCCCATCTGCGCCGGGAAAGTCCGTTCGACGGCGGTATTGCGGCAACTGTGCCTGCGATTGACCGCAGCAAACTGCTGGCCCAGCAGCAGGCCCGTGTCGATGAACTGCGGCACGCCAAATACGAAGGCATCCTGGACGGCAATCCAGCCATCACCGTTTTGCACGGTGAAGCGCGTTTCAAGGACGACCAGAGCCTGGTCGTCCGTTTGAACGAGGGTGGCGAGCGCGAGGTAACGTTCGACCGCTGCCTGGTCGCCACCGGTGCCAGTCCGGCCGTGCCGCCGATTCCGGGCCTGAAAGAGTCACCCTACTGGACTTCCACCGAAGCGCTTGTCAGCGACACCATTCCCGCACGCCTGGCCGTGATCGGTTCGTCGGTGGTGGCGTTGGAACTGGCGCAAGCCTTTGCCCGGCTCGGCAGCCAGGTCACGATCCTGGCACGCAGCACCTTGTTCTTCCGGGAAGACCCGGCCATCGGCGAGGCCGTGACAGCCGCTTTCCGCGCCGAGGGCATCGAGGTGCTGGAGCACACGCAAGCCAGCCAGGTCGCCCATGTGAACGGCGAATTCGTGCTGACCACCGGACACGGTGAATTGCGCGCTGACAAGTTGCTGGTTGCCACCGGTCGGGCACCGAATACGCGCAGCCTCGCGCTGGACGCGGCGGGGGTCACTGTCAATGCGCAAGGGGCCATCGTTATCGACCAAGGCATGCGCACGAGCAACCCGAACATCTACGCGGCCGGCGACTGCACCGACCAGCCGCAGTTCGTCTACGTGGCAGCGGCCGCCGGCACCCGTGCCGCGATCAACATGACCGGCGGCGACGCAGCCCTCAATCTGACCGCGATGCCGGCAGTGGTGTTCACCGACCCGCAAGTCGCCACCGTGGGCTACAGCGAGGCGGAAGCGCACCACGATGGCATCGAGACCGACAGTCGCACGCTGACACTCGACAACGTTCCGCGAGCGCTTGCCAACTTCGACACACGCGGCTTCATCAAGCTGGTCATCGAGGAAGGTAGCGGACGGCTCATCGGCGTGCAGGCGGTGGCCCCGGAAGCGGGCGAACTGATCCAGACGGCGGTGCTCGCCATCCGCAACCGCATGACGGTGCAGGAACTGGCCGACCAGTTGTTCCCCTACCTGACAATGGTCGAGGGGTTGAAGCTTGCGGCGCAGACCTTCAACAAGGACGTGAAGCAGCTTTCCTGCTGCGCTGGATAAAAAAAGGAGGTTTTCAATGAGCGCCTACACCGTGTCCCGGCTGGCCCTTGATGCCGGGGTGAGCGTGCATATCGTGCGCGACTACCTGCTGCGCGGATTGCTGCGTCCGGTGGCGTGCACCCCGGGCGGCTATGGCCTGTTCGATGATGCCGCCTTGCAACGGCTGTGCTTCGTGCGGGCGGCCTTCGAGGCGGGCATCGGCCTGGACGCGCTGGCGCGGCTGTGCCGGGCGCTGGATGCTGCGGACGGCGATGAAGCGGCCGCGCAGCTTGCCGTTCTGCGCCAGTTCGTCGAGCGTCGGCGCGAAGCGTTGGCCGATCTGGAGGTGCAGTTGGCCACCATGCCGACCGAGCCGGCACAGCACGCGGAGAGTCTGCCATGAACAGCCCCGAGCGCTTGCCGTCCGAGACGCACAAACCGATCACCGGCTACCTGTGGGGCGCGCTGGCCGTGCTCACCTGTCCCTGCCATTTGCCGATTCTCGCCATTGTGCTGGCCGGCACGACGGCCGGCGCGTTCATCGGAGAGTACTGGGGTATCGCAGCCCTCACGCTGACCGGTTTGTTCGTCCTGTCTGTGACACGACTGCTGCGGGCCTTCAAAGATCGATCATGAGCGCTTCCCATTGAGACAAACCACGCTGTCGCTACGTTGCCTCATGCCGGCATCAAATTCGGCTGAGTAGCTTCTCGCCATCTGGACGTAGCTCACCCTTGGGTGAAACATGCCGATACAGGGTCTGCCGCGTGACGCCAAGTTCCTGGCACAGGTCGCCGACCTTGGTCTCTGGCTGACCCATTGCCGCCATCGCCAGCCGCAGCTTGGCGGCGGTCATCTTGAACGGCCGGCCGCCTTTCCGCCCGCGCGCGCGGGCCGAGGCTAGGCCGGCAATCGTGCGCTCCGCGATCAACTCGCGCTCGAACTCGGCCAGGGCGGCGAAGATGCCAAAGACCAGCTTGCCGGCGGCGGTCGTGGTGTCGATGGCCGCGCCGTGCCCGGTTAATACCTTCAAGCCGATGCCGCGCCCAGTCAGGTCGTGCACGGTGTTGATGAGATGTCGCAGGTCGCGTCCGAGCCGATCCAGTTTCCACACGACCAGTGTGTCGCCAGTTCGCAACGCCTTCAGGCAGCTCGTCAAGCCGGGCCGATCCTCGCGCATGCCGGATGCCTGGTCCTCGTAAAGATGTACTGGATCGACCCCGGCGGCAATCAGCGCGTCGCGCTGCAAATCGGTAGCCTGGGAGCCGTCCGCCTTCGATACCCGCATGTAGCCTATCAGCATGTCGTACCTGTCACATATACGTTCGATTATGTGACAGTGTGAGCCGGAAAGCTCTATCCGTCAAAATTTGTCACTTAACCCGTCATTTTGTTTAAGACATGCAAAGGGTGCATCAGGCAGGTAATGTGACAGAAATTCCGGCGGGATGCCTTCCTTCACGAAGGTGGCGCGCAACCGTTCCAAGGAAGCGGGATCGCGCCGACCATAGGAAGCCAACGCGAACAGCGAGCGTGCCGTCTCGGGGTTGTGTCGCGCTTCAATGATGGCCTCGTCGATGGCCTGGACTGCACGCTGCCAGTGATTGATGGGCTCGGGCTTCGGCGCTTTCGTCGGCAGGCCACTGGTGAACCCGGTTTGGGGCTCGGACCAGAATAGCTTTGCCTGCTCGCCTGGCGGGCTGATGTCCCTCACCTCAATCAAGCTGATTGCCGTTGCCGCCGCCTCCAGCATCTGTAACCGTACTATCGGATTCAGGGTTTCATACGGTCGCCACAGACTTTGCCCAGCACGCAGCGGATGCCCGCAGCCTTCCCAGACTTGGCGGGGATACCCCGCGCAGGTTCCGCACGCGGAAAGCGGGGTGTTCAGCTCATCGAGCAGCGTGCGAAGAAGTCGAAACCACAATCCGGCGTGGATGCGTCGGCGCGGCAGCTCCACGTGACCGGTTGTCAGTGCCTGCCAGGTACGCTGGTCCATCGCCGCAATCGCGTCGCTGGCGGTGCGCGGTTCGGCGTCGGCGTTCTCCCAGCCGAGAAACCGCCCTGGCACGCCCCAATAGGATTCCAGCCAGCAGCCATGCAGCGGGCAGCTCAGCATCAGGGGCAGCTTCCACGCGAGCAGTACGGCTTGGTTCTCCGGATCGCTCAGGCAGAGCGGACAGGCGCGGTTTATCGGCTGGCTGGGCAGCCAGGCACGCCAGCTCGTGATGGATCGCGTCTTACGGCGGAGTCTTGGCAGCAACACCGAGAGCTGAAACGCATAGGTTTCCAAGGCGTCTGGAATCTGGTCATCAAGGCTGTCCAGTAGCCAAGGCACCCATCCGGCGAAACTCATACAGCGCAGCCGGTCCAGCTCGATGCCGCTCCGCTGGGAAAGCAACGCCAGCAGCGAGAGTGGTGGCGCGGTGTCCAGGTCATCGACCTGGCCGTGACCAAGATCGTGCTCCAGCAGGTCGGGCTCCTCCATGTGATAGCAAAGGGCCACGCGGTTGAGCCATGAGGACAGCGCCTCGCCTTCTTTCGGGGCGGGATGCAGCGGCCAGCGCGGCGCAGGCTTCACATCAGTTCCCGCTCGAATTGCCGCCGCCGCTCGCTGGGTCCGGTGTAAACGGCCATGCTGAGTGTGCGATGGTTGATCGCTTCCTCGCCGCTCTCCACGGCGACGATGGCCGCCGCCATCAGCAAGTGCGCCAGTTCCCCTATGGTGCCCTCGCTGCGTGTGAGCAGGTAGCGAGCCATGTCCAGCGTGGCAATTGGGGAAGGCCGGCGCAGCGGGAGCGAAGCGGCGAAGCTGGCCAGCAGTGAGCAGCAATCGTCGTTGGCCTCCCATACCGGCAGCATCATCGGCTCGAAGCGATTTTCCAACTGGTCATCGGAGCGGATGGCTAGGTAGGCGTCGCGCGTGCCTACCCCAACCAACGGGATGCGCAGTTCGTTGCCGAGGAAGCGCAGCAGGTTGAGGAATTCCCGGCGGTTGACGCTGTTGCCGGCCAGCACGTTGTGCAGCTCGTCGATCACCAGCATGCGCACGCCGACCTTGCGCAGCAGTGCCAGAGCCAGTTGCTCCATTTCCGGCAACCGTGGGCGTGGGCGCAGCGGCGCGCCCATCGCGGCGAGCAGCGCGACGTAGAAGCGGATCACGGACGGCTCGGACGGCATCTGCACGACCAACACCGGGATGTGCTCCTGGTCGGCGTCGGAGCTGGCCGGGTGGGTGCGGCGGAACTTCTCGACGATCATCGACTTGCCATTGTTGGTCGGGCCAACCAGCAGCAGGTTGGGCATGCGTTGCTTGTTTGGCCACGCATAAAGGGCTTCCAGCCGGTTCAGCGCCTCGACTGCGCGCGGATAGCCGATCCAGCGGTCGGCGCGAAGGCGCTGGATGCGCTCGTCCGCCGGAAGACGGGCCAAGCCCTGGGCCGCCGGCAGCAGGTGGGACAGGTCGATGATGGGATATTCGTCCACGGCTACCACTCCTCAATCTGGTCGAACGGTTTGGCGGGTGGCAAGTTGTCTGCCTGCGGGTCGGCAATATCCGTATCCGGCGGAACGGGCTTGTCCGGCCGAGCTGATGTCTTGAGGTGCTGGCGGCGATCCGCGTCACGCCGCGCCTTGCGTGTGGCCTTCTGCGCGCTGGTCACAATCTCACGCATCTGGCCGATCATGCGGAACAGCGCCGACTCATCCACCTGTTCGCGCCCTTGCTGCCGCAGTTTCGCCAGCGCCTGCCGTTGTTCCCAGAGGGTGACAGCCGGATGCGACAAGGTACGGTAGGGAATTTCCAGGTAATGCTGTCCCTCCGGTTCCAGGACCCAGATACGGCTGATGTCGCGCGGATCGCGCCGGATCAGAAAGGACGGCCAGCGTTCACGCCGCGCAATCCACGGCTTGAGCGCATCGGCGTAGTAGTGGATGTGGTCGATGACAAAGCCGGTGCGGGTCAGCGTGCGCCGGAGGATCGGCAGAAAATCGACCAGGAACGAAGTAGCGCGTGTGACGACGGCCGGTACGCCGACACGCGCCACGGCCTCGGCCCAGCGCGCGGCCGGCGGTTGGAGCAGGCCGTTGTGCACCGAACCGTGGTAGGTGCCGACCGCCAATGTGAGCCAGCGCTCTAGCTCGCGCAGCGTCAGGGCGGCCTTGTTTTCGGAATCGTAGTCGCCGCGCTGGTCAGGGTTGGAGAAGGTCGTTCCCGGCAGTTCGTCGTGAATCATCTGCATCGCCGTGCCGATGATCCGTTCCACGATGCCGCCATAGTGCGGCTGTCCCAGCGGGCGATAGTCCAGCCGGATGCCATGCTGCTCGCAACCCCGGCGCAGGGCCTCGCTCTTGAACTCGGCCGCGTTGTCTAGGTAGAGCAGCAAGGGCTTGCCGCTCATCTGCCAATCCATTTCCACGTTCAGTCCTTCCAGCCAAGGGCGCTTGTCGCAGGCGACATGCACGAGGCACAGGCCAACCGAAACGGCAGACGGCGCTTCCAGCGTGACGACCATGCCGAGCACGCAGCGGGTGAACACGTCGATGGCGAGGGTCAGGTACGGGCGGCCAATAGGTTGCCGGTCGCGGTCATCGACCACGATCAGGTCGATGACCGTATGGTCTATCTGCACCTGCTCCAGCGGCGCGGTCACGGCAGGAGGCTCGCCGCCCACACCTTGTAGGTCACGAGCGGCATCCTGGCCTTCCCGCCGGCGGATGACCTTGCGCGGGTCAAGGCTAGCGATCCGTAAGGCCACGGTATTGCGCGCCGGCACTCGCAGTTTTTGAGCCTTGCACACCTGAGTGACTTCGCGGTGAAAGGCCGCTAGGCTGCGCTTCTGCTTGGTCAGGAACCGCTTTTGCAGTAGCTCGTGGATGACGCGCTCGACCGGTTCCGGCAAGCGCCCCTTACCTTTACCTCCACCGGACTGGCCGGGCACCAGATCCGTCACGAGGCCGCTGCCTTGCCGGGCACGCCGGATCAGAACGTATACCTGGCGCCGAGACAAGCCCAGCGCCTGAGCCGCCATATCGGCCGCTTCGTGCCCGACCGTCTCCGACTGCGCCAACGGACTGATGATCTCCGCACGACGGCGCGCACGCTCCCAAGCCTCATCAGGCAGAGTGGCCACGCCTTGTTCTGGAATCCGTGGGGTGTCCGTCGCCATGCTCACCTCGCTTTGGTGCACACGAGTATTGAGCATAGTCGAGATTGGTGCAGATCACTTCTGATATTGAACTGTCAGGAGCTGGCTGCACAACAGCCATTACGCCCAATCAACTGGTGCAGTCGTCTTCTGAAAATGACAGTCGGCCTTACGCCCGGTTGGGGTGTACTTCAACTGGACGCAGTCCATGCCCGTTGCGGCTTACAGCCATCACGCGGGGCTTAGCGTACAAAAAACTCCGTATTCTGCGGGCTCCCCTCGTTGATCATGCGCCCAACCTCCCGCGTTGACGGCACCCGATGGGAAGGATTGATGGAATTCGCTTCTGCGTTTGCGAGATTCTCTATCACCGTCAATAGAACGTGTCGTGCTGTTTCGACGTCTTGCTCCTCGAGCCCGGCCACACTCACCTCGTTGACTTCCAGCGCCAGAGGAATCAACACATCCTTCAGTCGCCGTCCTTCATCGGTGAGGAAGACGTGAACATTTTTCTTGTTATCCGGCATCTGCTGCCGGACGACGTAGCCCAGTTTTTCCATCGCCTTCACCGCAGCGAAAGTCGTAGGTTCCATCAGTCCAGCCTGAGTGCTGAGTTGTTTTTGGGTCAATCCGTCTGTCTCCCAGAGGATCCGCAAGAACGCCCAATGACCAAAGGATACGTCGTGTTCGGTCAACCGCATCTGCAGTGCTCTGACCAGCGCGCGAGTTGCATCCTTGACCAGGTGGGCCAGACGGTCATCAGGTACAACATCGTGCCAATGCCTGAGTATTTCCTGGGTTTCAGGTTGTTTGTGGCCTAAAGGCTTTCGTGCAGTCATATCAAGGTCCGATCTCATCACCTGCGTAAGCGATACTAAGCATAACGCGTTGCCTCAACACATGCGCTAGATCAAAAAATACTTAGAGATCGTTCTTTTTTTGATTGCGAGAGAAGAAAATTCGCCATATTCTCTTAGAGACCTAATAAAAAAGCACACCAAGCCCCCCCATGGCTTTGGTCGTGCTACACAAAGTCCGAGGCGTGCACAATGACAACAACAGCAGCTACAGATGCCGTGCCCCATCTTCTCCAGCGCAGCCATGAGCGCATCGAGAAGGTCTATAGAAAAGTCACACTACGTTTGATGACCTTCATCTTCGTGGCCTGGGTTCTCAATTATCTGGATCGCGTGAACATCAGCTTCGCGCAGGTTTACCTGAAGCACGATTTAGGCATGAGCGATGCTGCCTACGGACTCGGCGTAAGCTTGTTTTTCATCGGCTACATCGCATTGGAAATACCCAGTACGCTTTACCTGCAAAAGATTGGTGCCCGGTTGACGATCACCCGGATCATGGTGCTGTGGGGCTTGATCTCAGCGTCCATGGCGTTCATGACAACGCCCACTGAGTTCTACATTGCCCGCGCCCTGTTGGGCGCTGCCGAAGCTGGCTTCTGGCCTGGAATCATTCTTTATCTGACCTATTGGTATCCAGGTGCCAGGCGTGCTCGCATCACCTCGCGCTTCTTGTTGGCCATCGCCGCGGCGGGAATCATCGGCGGTCCCCTGTCCGGTTGGATACTCACGCATTTCGTCGACGTCATGGGAATGAAAAACTGGCAGTGGATGTTCATCCTGGAAGGTCTTCCCGCTGCCGTAATGGGTGTGATGGCCTATTTCTATCTGGTGGACAAACCCGAGCAGGCCAAGTGGCTCGACGACGAGGAAAAATCCATTATTCTCGACGCGCTGGCCGCTGACCGCGCAGGCAAGAAGCCCGTTACCGATAAGCGTCATGCTGTGCTGGCTGCGCTCAAGGATCCGCGCGTATACGTCCTTGCTGCTGGTTGGGCCACCGTGCCGCTCTGTGGCACGATCCTCAATTACTGGACGCCTACCATCATCCGCAACACCGGCATCCAGGATGTATTGCATGTCGGATTGCTTTCCACCGTGCCATACATCGTGGGGGCGATCGCCATGATTCTCATTGCGCGCAGCTCCGACATTCGTCTGGAGCGTCGCAAGCACTTCTTTTTCAGTATCGCCTTCGGTGCCTTGGGCGCCTGCCTGCTGCCTCACGTTGTGGACTCGGCCATTATTTCAATTACTTGCCTGGCAATGATTGCAGTGTCGTACTTCGGTGCCGCAGCGATCATCTGGTCGATTCCTCCTGCTTATCTTAATGATGAGTCCGCCGCAGGGGGGATTTCGGCGATCAGTTCTCTTGGTCAGATCGGAGCGTTCTGTGCGCCCATCGGACTGGGCTGGATCAACACAGTCACCGGCAGCCTCGCAATCGGACTGACGATAATCGGGGCCCTGGTCCTGGCGGGTGGTATGGCGGTTCTGATTGCGGTGCCAGCTAACGCCTTGAGCGAAAAGCCACTTACCGACGAATAGGATCGAGCAGTCTGATTGGCCGAATCACGCCCAAAAAATGTTAGATATCTATGCAACTCTCGGTGCGCGGGCGTGTTCAGCCCGCGACCGGATGTAATGAGGAAACAGCGATGAGTAGTTCCGAACAGCTCGATGATGGGTTCACTGGCCTCAAGGTGATCGCCAAAACCGAAATTGCCCAAGGCATTTTCCGCTTCGAATTGGCCCACCCGCAGGGGATGCTTCTGCCCGCCTTTACGGCCGGAGCGCACCTCAGGGTAAGGGTGCCCAACGGAAGTATCCGCAATTACTCATTGAGCAACGACCCGCAAGAGCGTGAGCGTTATGTCATTGCTGTCAAGCGTGACGCCAACGGACGAGGCGGTTCGGTGAGCATGGCCGATGATATCGAGGCAGGCGACTTGCTACCGGTGGCAACTCCGCAAAATGAGTTCGAACTGATCGAGAATGCCCGACAGTTCATCTTCGTCGCCGGAGGCATCGGTATTACCCCGATCCTGTCGATGATGCGTCACCTGAAGGCCAGCACCGACCTCCCCTTCAAACTTTACTACTGCACCCGTAATCCGGAACTCACCGCCTTCAGGGATGAGCTGCTGGGGGCCGAATTTGCCAACACGGTAGTCATTCACCACGACTTCGGCAATCGGGCAGACGCTTACGATTTCTGGCCTGTTTTCGACAAACCGAGCAGCGGTACACATGTGTACTGCTGTGGCCCCCGGCCATTGATGGACAGCGTGCTGGACATGACGGGGCACTGGCCACCCGGCTCCATACATTTTGAAAGCTTCGGCGTCGACCAGAGTCGCTTCGCCGAAAACCGGCCTTTTTCGGTGACCCTTGGCCGGAGCGGAATCGACCTCGAAATTCCCGTCGACCGCTCGATTCTGGAGGTTCTGCGTGACAACGGTATCCGGGCGCCAAGTTCTTGTGAGAGCGGCACCTGCGGCTCTTGCCGTACCCGTCTGATCGAAGGTGACGTCGAGCATCGCGACATGGTGCTGCGTGAGGACGAACAGCACGATCAGATCATGATTTGCGTTTCCCGAGCCAGAAATGACGTGCTGGTACTCGACCTCTAGGCGAGACCTTTTTTACAAACGATTAGTTGAACGCTGGAGATATTACATGTTGACCCCAGAAGAGAACCTGTTGCTCTGCCGCGTCGAAGGCGACGCACCGATGGGCCAGATGATGCGCCGTCACTGGACGCCAGTGTGTTTGCTCGAAGAAGTCAGCGAGCCCGACGGCACGCCTGTCAGGGCCCGTCTGTTCGGCGAGGACCTGGTCGTGTTTCGCGACACCGATGGTCGCGTGGGAGTTATGGACGAGTATTGCCCGCATCGCCGCGTGTCACTGATCTACGGCCGCAATGAAAACTCGGGATTACGCTGCCTGTATCACGGCTGGAAGATGGACGTGGACGGTAATGTGGTGGAAATGGTTTCCGAGCCTGCCGCCAGCAACATGTGTCAGAAGGTCAAGCACACGGCCTACAAAACCCGCGAGTGGGGCGGTTTCGTCTGGGCCTACATGGGGCCACAGGACGCAATTCCCGAATTTGTGCCGCCGGCCTGGGCACCCCATGAGCATGTTCGAGTGAGCATCGCCAAGGCAATCATTCCCTGCAACTGGGCGCAGATCCTGGAAGGCGCCATCGACTCGGCACACAGCTCAAGCCTGCACTCATCCGACTTCGTTCCAGCCCGGGTCGGGGGGGCAGAAGCAACCTCGAAAAACTGGCTAAGACCGTCCACGGACAAAGCGCCGCGCATGCAAGTCGAGCGTACCAGCTATGGCTTCCGCTATGCCGCTCTGCGCCGTCCTATCCAGAATGCCGCCACCAGCGAGTATGTACGCTCTACGGTGTTCGTAGCCCCGGCCACCGCACTGATCCCACCGAATAATTTGTACAACGTCGCGAATATCAACGTACCCATCGACGACACCCACACTGCCTTCTATTTCATGGCCTGGGGAAATCCCGATAACACTCCGGAAACAGAGACCTGGCGAAAGTTTCTCGGCCAGCAAGTCGGCATCGATCTGGACGACAGTTACCGACCGCTACGCAACGACGGGAACCGTTTTTTCCAGGACCGTGAAGCCATGAAAAACGGCAACTTTACGGGCATCAAGGGTTTCCCCAATCAGGATATCGCCATGTGGGTGACCATGGGGCCCATCGCCGATCGCTCCGATGAGCGCTTGGGCGCCAGTGACTTGGCGGTGGTGGAGTTCCGCCGGGTCATGCTGGATGCCTTGGCAGCCTTTCAGGCGGGTGAATCCGCTATTGGCACAGGTGAGAAAGCGATCCCTTCCAGAATCTGCTCGTTCCAGGCGATCGTGTCCAAGGATATCGACTGGCGTGATTATCAAGCTCGTTACGTATGGGCCCTGGATGATGCCAACATAGTCGCAGAGCCTGATTACGAGGTTCATACGTGATGGCCAGCCATGCTGAATCCACGGCTCGGCTACGTCTGGGGGTGGTCGGTCTGGGCCGGGCATTCACCCTCATGCTGCCTACCTTCCTGGCCGATCGCCGCGTCCAGTTGGTGGGCGCCTGTGACCCTCGTGAACAAGCTCGCAGGCAATTCGAACGGGATTTCGATGCGCCTGCATACGAGACCATCGAAGACCTGGCAGCCGACAGCAATGTCGACGCCTTATACATCGCCAGCCCACATCAGTTTCACGCCGAACACACCCGTATAGCTGCGGCTAACCGCAAGCACGTGCTGGTCGAAAAACCCATGGCGTTGTCGTTGGACGAGTGCGACCGGATGATCGCCGATTGCGCCGAGGCGGGTGTGAAGTTGATCGTTGGGCATTGCCACAGCTTCGATACCCCGTACCTGCGTACCCGGGAGCTGATTGGTAGTGGCGAGTTCGGCGCGGTCAAGATGATTCAAGCGTTGAACTACACCGACTACCTGCAGCGTCCTCGCCGCCCGGAAGAACTCTCGACCGCTGAAGGCGGCGGAGCAGTATTCAGCCAGGCCGCCCACCAAGTAGACGTGGTCCGTTTGCTGGCTGGCAGTCGCGCGACCCGTGTCCGCGCGGCAGTGGGTAACTGGGACCCCGCCCGGCCTACTGAAGGCGCCTACACAGCCACTTTATGGTTCGAGAATGGGGCATTCGCCTCCATTACCTACAACGGCTACGGACACTTCGACTCCGACGAGTGGATGGACTGGGTTGGAGAAATGGGCAAGCCCAAAAACCCCGAAGCTTACGGCGGCGCACGTCGGTTATTGCAGCAGGTGCAAACGGCGGATGAGGAGGCGCGGCTCAAGGCTGAGGGCACTTATGGCGGCACACGCTACGTCAGCCCCTCCCCTACCGACGACGCGACGGCCTTCCAGCATTTCGGCCCGATTATTGTGTCGTGCGAAGGTGGCGACCTTAGGCCAATGGCGGATGCCGTCATGATTTACCGGCCGCATAGTCGTGATCGAATGATGCTTGAGCGGCCAACGGTGCCGCGTTCCGAAGTCATAGACGAACTGTATCTAGCGCAGTTCTACGGGGTCACTCCGTTGCATGACGGCGAGTGGGCTCGTGACACGTTGGAGATCTGTCTCGCCATGTTGCGATCCAGCGAAGAACAACGCGACATCACACTGGGTGTGAATGTTGAAGATACTCAATCCTGCGAGAACCCATCATGAACAAGTTGAACTTATCTATTGCTGTGGGCAACTACGATCGTATCCGACCATTGGTGGACGGCGAAGTACAGATCGATGGGGTCGACCCGATCTTTATGCTGCAAGATCCCGAAGAGATCTTCTTTCGCGCATTTCGCCATGCTGACTACGACATCTGCGAGTTATCGTTGAGCAGCTACAGCGTTAAAACCGCGGCTGGCACCAGTCCCTATATTGCTGTCCCCGTCTTCCCGTCCCGCGCGTTTCGACACACCTCGATCTATATCCGCAATGATCGCGGAATCGAGTCCGCGGCAGACCTCAAGGGCAAACGTATCGGTGTGCCGGAGTACCAGTTGACAGCGAACGTATGGGTTCGACTGTTCCTGGAAGAAGACCATGGTTTGAAAGCGTCTGACGTCACCTGGGTCCGTGGCGGGTATGAAGAGACCGGGCGTCTGGAGAAAATTGTTCTGAAGCTGCCGGCGGATGTAATCGTCGAGAACGCACCGGAGACTGAAACGCTTTCTGGCATGCTCGCCTCTGGTGAGCTGGATGCCGTGATCGGTCCACGTGCACCTTCCTGTTTCACCCAGGGCCATCCTAAGGTCAGCTATCTCTATCGTGATCCTCAGGGAGCGGCCTCGGACTGGTATCGCCGCACTCAGCTATTCCCGATCATGCACGTGCTGGGGATCCGGCGCACGTTGGCCGAGCAGCACCCTTGGTTACCCGGGGCCGTTGCCAAAGCATTCGAGAAGTCCAAGTCCGTAGCGCTGCACAAATTGAGCGACACCTCCGCCACCAAGGTAACGTTACCGTTTATCGAGGATCAGTTAAGAGCGGCGCGCCAGTTGCTCGGTGAAGACTTCTGGTCCTATGGTTTCGAAGCTAACCGCCACGTACTCAGTCGCTTCCTGGAACGCCACCACGCCGAAGGCCTGTCGTCACGCTTGCTTCAGCCTGAAGAGCTGTTCCATCCAGCTTCGTTGGAGAGTTTCAAGATTTAACGAAAGTCCTGGCGAAGGTTTACCCCTCGAACAAACGTTATAGGGCATTTCGTGTACTTAGCATGGTAATAAATTTTGTGGCTGCTCCTATCGTGCGGTTAGATGGCGGCCACAACTTTTTTGCACGCTGCGTATGTTGGCGATCGCCATGCTCGAAAACGCACGTATATATAAGGCCAGGTAAAAACATACGTGCATGCGGAATTCCCAAGAGGGCTGGCTAGCTGCCAAAGGTCAATAGGCCTGGCGAACACCTGTGAATAATAAAAATAAGGAAGGGTGACAATGAATAAACAAACATGTAAGACGCTGATGCCTGCTCTGCTTATCACATTACCCTTCGCCCCATCTTTTGCGGCGGCGGACATCTTGAAAGATAGCAAAGGCAATCTTGAACTAAAAAATTTCTACTTCAATCGCGACTTCAGAGACTCGACGGCCACTGATTCCAAGCGAGAGGAGTGGGCTCAGGGCTTCATCGTTAATCTCCAGTCCGGTTTTACCGACGGACCTGTTGGTTTTGGATTGGACGCGCTTGGCATGTTGGGGCTCAAACTTGACTCCAGCCCCGACCGATCGGGCACAGGACTTCTATCTCGCGGTAGCGATCGGCGTGCCTATGATGATTACTCGAAGCTTGAACTGACGGCGAAGGCCAGAATCGCTCAGAGTGAGTTAAGAGTTGGCGGTTTGAATCCAGTTCTTCCCTTACTGGCCTCAAACAATACACGACTTTTGCCACAAGTGTTTAACGGCGTGCAACTATCATCAAAGGATATCACGTCGTTGACTGCGACTCTTGGTCAAGTCGACTCCGTCAAGCAGCGTGACTCAACCGACTCTGAAGATCTGTCTGCCAGTTCTCAACAAGGCGGCTACTCTTCTGCCATCACCAGTGACCACTACACATATGCGGGATTTGACTATCAACTTCTTCCTTCCCTCAATGTGGCGTATCAGTACAGCGATCTGGAGAACTTGTTTCGGCGGGATTACGTCGGCTTAAAGTTCAACAAGCCCTTGTCCATAGGTCGCGTGTTTGCTGAAGTCAGATACTTTGAAGGTCAAGAAAGTGGCAAAAAACTACTGGGAAAAGTGGATAATCGGACGATCAGTAGCAATGCGGGCTATTCGGCCATGGGACACACCTTGAGTGTGGGTTATCAAGCGGCATCCGGCGCGACTGCATACCCGTATGTAAACGGTACGGACACCTATCTGTTTGGTGAAATGCTGGTGAGCAACTTCGCTCTTGCAAATGAAGACGTCTGGTATGCCGGATATTCGTATGACTTTGCCACCCTCGGCTTGCGTGGCCTGACATGGAATCTGCGTTATGCGAAAGGAGAAAACGTCGATCCCGCGAATATTAAAACAGTGAAGGCAAAGGCGCTCAGGGCGGAAGGTTCCGACGGTGAGGAATGGGAAAGAAGTTCTGATATCACTTACGTAGTCCAAAGTGGTGCGTTTAAAAATGTTTCATTCCGATGGAGGAATGCAATCAATCGCTCCACTTATACAGATGGGGCCGATGAGAACCGACTCATCATTGGATATGTCTATAACTTTTGATTGATAGCCATGCTCAGGTGCAATGCTCGTCTGGATTCTGCGCTTGGGCATGGCGAGCTGATATTTCGTTATTTATTGATTCAGGTGGGCTGGAATGCAAAATATAGAACTGACGGGCTTGGGTTCCGAGATCGATGAAAACGTACACAGGGCGTTATTGGAGGATGTCGGAAGTGGTGACATCTCCGCGAAACTTGTACCGTCCGCTCGCTTGGCCAGTGCAAAAATCATTACTAGAGAACCTTGCATCATCAGTGGTGTGTCGTGGGTGGAGGCCGTCTTTCGCCAACTGGATCCGCTTGTCATCCTGAAGTGGAACGTTAAGGATGGAGATCGCGCGGAACCCAATCAAACCGTATTACATTTAGAGGGCCCTGCCCGCTCTTTATTGACCGGTGAGCGAACCGCGCTGAACTACTTACAGTTTTTATCGGGCGTCGCGACACAATGCCGGCGGCTAGCTGATAAAGTTTCGCATACTCACGTAAAGTTGCTCGACACTCGAAAGACTATCCCTGGCCTTCGGCTCGCACAAAAATACGCCGTCACTTGCGGTGGTTGCCATAATCATCGCATTGGTCTCTACGACGCCTTCCTCATCAAAGAAAATCATATTGCAGCTTGCGGTGGTATTCTCGAAGCTATCAATACTGCACAACGCATTGCACCAGGTAGACCGGTAGAGATCGAAGTCGAAAACCTGGGCGAACTGCAAGAAGCACTGAGAGGTGGAGCGGATTTAATCATGTTCGACGAACTGAGTCTGGATGACATGCGTGAAGGCGTTCGACTCAACAACGGACAGGCCCGGCTTGAGGCCAGCGGCGGAATCAATGAAAGTACATTGGTAGCTATCGCAGATACTGGGGTCGACTACATATCAATGGGCGCGATAACTAAAAATATAAAAGCCATAGACTTATCTATGCGCTTGAGCCTTTAAACATCAGGCAGTATTCTGCCGAGCCCTGCCTGCGTTAAATAGCCAGAAATAGCATTATTTGTGGGGGCATCACGGGGGTTTGCAGGTAGTTGCCCTTGGCCTGGTCGAACAGCGCCGGAGGACTGCGGCGGTACTGCTACCGCTGCGCGGACTATGATGCTGTCGCGAAAGCTCTCCGAGCAGCTTGGGGAACTGTTCGAGGAGCTGGTGAATGCCCTAAGACTGGTTGGCGACGGGGTGATTTGTATCTCGAATATGAACGCCCAGATCGCAAGCGCTACCGAGGAGCAAAGTACGGTCACACCTGAGGTTAACGGCAGCGTAGCGAGCATCCGCCATCTAACAGAGAGCTTCGCTGGTAGCTTGCAAACCTCAGCCTTGGAAATCACTGCTTTGGGGCAGAGTAAAAAGCAGCAGCAAGCGCTACTGGACGGATTCCAGAGATAGCTGAATCACCCCTTAATATTTGGATATTCGATCGCTGCTTCACGCCCTGAGGAAGTCAGTCAACCTTGATCAAGGTTCTTGAGCAGCGGTGAACCGCGCTTCTTCAAGGCATTCCAATTGGTATTCCAATCAAAAATAAAAACAGATATTAATGTTATAGGGGAGCCCGCAGAATACGGAGTTTTTTGTACGCTAAGCCCCGCGTGATGGCTGTAAGCCGCAACGGGCATGGACTGCGTCCAGTTGAAGTACACCCCAACCGGGCGTAAGGCCGACCATTCAGGCCGCGTCAGAGTAGGATGGCTTTCTGAATTTCCTGACGTTCCAGCGTCCACCTCTACGACCTCAACCTGACAGACAGAGCGCTTAGCGTACGAAAATTTCCGTTTTCTCTATTCGCCCCAAGATCAAAGAGCCAGCGCGCACCGTGGAGGTCGCATGCTTTCTTCGGTATTGCCTGTTCACCACCACAGACCAGTTGATCCTTATGGTGCAGCGCCGGATCGCCGATCTGTGGCGTCAGGCTGCCGCCGATGTCCCCGCTACCGTCAATTGGGCCGCAATGTACAAAACGCTGCTCGGCGAACTTGTTGCCTTGAGCGCGCAAGGTGCGGTGCCAGATGCTGAGTTGCGTGCCCGTCTTGAAGCCTTGATCACCGAAACCCAGAAACGCAAACCACCGAGCAGGGCCTCCCTGGTCCGCGAGGGATTGATTGATGGAATTCGGGGTTGGGGGAGCAACGGAACAGAAAGTGCACTTAAGCTCAGTCGCTGCCCCGCAAACCCTTGCAACGTCTGGATAGTTTCGAAAAACGACCGTTTTATGAAACCGTTTCCGCTATCGCGAGGAAAGGTCACCAACACCCGAAAATCAGTGCAATAAACCTTTCTCACGAATCAAAGTTCGTTAATTCGCAGTCGCTGACGAGTAAAACGAACTCTAATTCGGCTTACGTTGGTTTTCAGTTCCATTGCTCCCCAACCCCCGATGTCGCCCGGGTGAAATTCGTAAAGTCCGCGCAACGGCTGGGCTTTAGCCTCGAAGAAGTGGCCGGGCTGTTGAGGCTCGATGACGGCGCTCACTGTGATGAAGCGCGCGTGCTCGCCGAGCAGAAGCTTGGGGATGTGCGTGGCAAGCTCGCGGATCTGCGACGGATCGAGTCTGTTTTGGTGCAACTGGTTCACGACTGTTGTGCGAGCCACGGGACCGTTTCCTGTCCGCTAATCGTTTCGCTGCATGGGTAAAACGCTCTGCGTTGGCCAGTGGTTGTGAAGGGAACCAGCGGACAAGGTCTACGGCTGCCGCGGCTGTGAAGCCGCACCGGTCACCGCCGACAAACCGGCTCAACTGATCGAAAAGAGCATGGCCAGTCCTAGCGTCCTGGCGATGCTGTTGATCACCAAATACGTCGATGGTCTGCCGCTGCACCGCTTCAAAAAAATCCTCGGTCGTCACGGCGTCGATATCCCCCGCCAAACCCTGGCGCGCTGGGTGATCCAGTGCGGCGAGCACCTGCAACCGCTGCTGAATCTGTCTACGAAAACAGCCCGGCGTGCCGCGTCGGCACGAAGGCCGTATTGCGGTGCAAACCAGCGATACGCGTTGGTGCTCGGACGGCTTTGAGTTCCGCTGCGAGGACGGAGCCAAATTGAGCGTAACCTTCGCCCTGGACTGCTGTGATCGCGAGGCCATCGGCTAGGTCGCGAGCCCGACCGGGTACAGCGGCGATGATATCCGCGACTTGATGCTGGAAAGCGTGGAGAGGCGCTTCGGTGATCAACTGCCCGCCACGCCGGTGCAATGGCTAAGCGATAACGGCTCGGCGTACACCGCCGACCAGACGTGCCTGTTTGCTCGACAGATCGGCTTGCAGCCGGTGACCCCCCAGTTCGCAGCCCGCAGAGCAACGGCATGGCCGAGAGCTTCGTGAAGACGATCAAGCGTGATTACGTGGCGCACATACCTAAGCCGGATCGAGAAACGGCACTACGTAACTTGGCCAATCCCTGTGATCCTGCGTGGTCGTCTTACTTTGCCCAACGTCGAGCTGCGATAGACGTGGATTGATTGCCCGGTACTAGACCATGGTGCTGACGAAAGACTTGAGCCGGATGAGGCGCGACTCTCATGCCCGGTTCTTTGGGGGCGGTGGCGCAGTAATGCGCTGCTGTTACCCGACGAAAGTGTACTTAAGCCCTACCATCTTATCTCGGCGCCATAAACCAGGACCTTCATCTCCTCCCTCCTTGATTCCGTACTTAACTACGGAGGTAGAGTTGAATCGTGGATCGAAAACCCGAGAGGAGATCGCCGTTATGAAACACCTAAGACTGCTGCTGATAGTGAGTGCGACTCTGCTGTCATCCACCGTATGGGCCGATGGCAGTTCCGATCGCCTGTACGGTAAGATGATCCAGGCCAACGAGCAATCCATGCGCGAATACGCTAGCGCCCAAGGCAAGAACCCGCCAGAAGTCACTCACTACCGCTATGGCATGAAGCTCGACATCGCCAAGGTCATTCACGTCACGTCGACCAATGGCAACTGCGATGTGATGCCTGCGCAAATGACCTACGAGGATTCGAGCGGAAACCTGCATATTCTGGAGTACCGCGTATCAGGAACGGACTGCAGGAGCCAGCACTGAGCATTGTTGACGTGTTGCTGACGGAAAAGTAATTTTCACGTCACCCTGACGTTATTTTGCATGTGGAAGTATGTAAGAAGCGCACCCGGCTATGCCCGGCGCGCTTCGGCATATACACAACCGCACAATGAAAAATCTGCCAAAACATCAAGAGCGTTTATGAACAACAAGGCCCTGTTGGGACTTTCTCAGATCGTCTTGAGCATCAGCGCTGCGCAGGCTGCAATGGCCGCCGAGGAAAAAGGCGAGGGATTCATCGAAGGCAGCAGCCTGAGCATCCTCAATCGAAATTTCTACTTCAACCGTGATTTTCGCAAAGGCCAGTCCAGCAGTACAGGAAATGGCTACTCGGAAGAATGGGCCCACGGAGTCATAGGCCGATTCGAGTCGGGCTCGGCCAGGCCGAGGACAATTACTCCAAGCTCGGCGGCGCCGTAAAGACCCGTTTCCTGGACACTGAAATCAAAGTAGGCGATGTCTTCCCTGTCACGCCTGTCGTGCAGTACGGCGATTCGCGACTGCTTCCGGAAAGCTTCCGCGGCGTCACCGCATACAACACCAGTGTCGAGGGCTTGGTGCTACAGGGCGGACGCCTGCACGCGATGAGCCAACCCAGCTCCAGCAGCATGCGGGATGATTTTGCAACCTTCTACGCAGGCGAAGTCGGCTCTCCGTGGATAGTCGGCGGTGATTACACACCCAACGACAACCTTGGCTTCAGCCTTTACACCAGTTGTCTCAAGGATGCCTGAAACCAATACTATACCGGCACTACCTGGAGCTACCCGCTTGCAGATGATGTCGCCTTGGTCGGTGGTTTGAATTACTACAAGGCCGTCGATGAGGGGAAGCAGCTCCTCGGCAGTTTTGAGAACGATATCTGGAGCGGCAAGGTCGGCCTCCGTGTCGGGGCGCACACCGGCGAGGGACGGAGACGGCCGACGTGAACCAGATCGCTATTGTGCCTTGCTATCGCCCTTCGGGGACTCCATTCCAATGTGTTGGTTCATGTTCTCCATCATTGTATTGCAGTTTTTCATCATCTTGGACATTTCCTGCATGTCCATCATCGGCATATGGTTGCCGTCCATCATGTGCATGTCCTCACCCTTATTTGTCTCGGCACTGCTTTGGGCGGGGGCTTTGGCCTGTTCGGCAAATCCCGTGGCAACAGTTCCAAGGGCTATGAAGGTAGCAAGGACGGTGTAGGTAATGGCGTTACGCATGGCGACTCTCCTCATCTACGACCTTGGTTTCCAGCCAGGCTGTGTATTGAAGAGTTGATTGCTCCACTGTCCTCCTGTTTGGCTCCTTTGGTTTGGAGGATGGTTTCAGGCGCCTGAGGTAGGCGCCTTTTTCGGTCAACAAGTCTTCGGCTTCATCGCTCTGGACTCTGCGAGCTGGCTTGACAGCACCGCGTTGTCTTGCACGAGAAGCTGCTTTTCTGTGGCCAACTGGCTCAATTGGCTTTCAGTTTGGCTTAAGCGTTCCGCCAGCAGGCTTCGCTCCCGTTCATTGACGGCCAGGTAAGTCCGCGTCTCAGCCAAACGCTGCTCACCTTGGCCATGGCGCTGCTCCAGTGCCTGATGCGACTGTTGCAAGTCGGTGAATTGAAGTAAGACGTGTTCATGCGCAATCTGACTCTGCGCGAGCGTCGCTTGCGTCGTGAGCAGGGTGCTCTCTAGACGATCATGGTCCTGCACCAGGCGTTGTTCCTGCGCCTGCAGTTCGCCCAGGCGGGTTTGCTGCGCGAGCAGACGCTGCCGGAGCGCTGCCAATTCGTGTTCCAGGCGCTGCTGGCGTTGCTCAGTGGCCTGGCGCTCGTCGCTGCGTTGTTGCGCGACCGATGCCTGGTAGTGCTCAAACTGCTCCCGCGCTTGTTGCAGTTGCCGGGTCAGTGCGGCCGCCTCGGCGGCGCGGTCAGCCAGACGTTGTTCGAGCCCGGTCTTTTCACTGCCCAGGCTGGCCAGGGCGATCTCCTGACGCTGCAGGGTGTCAGCCAGCCCCTGGCTGCGCGTAGTGGCTACGGCAAGTGCCTGGGCCTGCTGCTCCTGAACGCTGAGTTGCGCGTCGCGCTCGACGAATGCCTGCTGCAACTGTTCCTGCAACGCGTCGGCCTCTGCCTGGTGAGCCGCTACGGCCTGCTGGAGTTGGACGGCCGCCTCCGCCTGAACTTTTTCGTACAGTCCTTTCAGCGCCAGGACCAGCTCCGCGGGCAATCCCAGTTCGGCCTGGGCCAGCGTGCCGGGATGCGCGGCTTTCCAACGCTTTAACAACGGAGCAATCGTGCTTTTGCTGCCCGTCCCACCCAGGGCGACGCGGATGCTGTCAATGGTGGGGTTGTGGCCCGCAGCCACCAGTTGGGTGGCCGCCTGGGCAACATGCAGGTAGAGGACGCCGGAACGGGCCATGAACACCTCGGATTTTTTCGTACCGTATTATGGAAAACGTAATACCTCGATTTAAGTACAGAATAGTTCAGCCGACTGAGACCGTCAGTTGACCCACGATAAGCGCGGTTATCGTGAGTTAAGTCATCGCGATCGAGGGTTGTGTCTATAATCTGCGGTACACATGGCCTAAACAGGCGCTTCGTGATGACAGCCGGCAATAATGACGAAAACCTCCCCACCAGGCGGCACGAAGAGCCGACAGTACTTGCGCGTACCCCCGGTACGCTCACCACCCCCGAACAATTGGCTGAGCAACATCAGCGTTTTCTCGCCGCCGCGACAACCGACAACACCCGGCGCACCTACCGCTCGGCCATTCGCCACTTTCTCGCCTGGGGCGGCGTGCTGCCGTGCGATGAAGCCGCGCTGATTCGTTATCTATTGTCTTTTGCGGAAGTATTGAACCCGCGCACCCTGGCCCTGCGCCTCACGGCGCTGTCGCAATGGCACCGTTATCAGGGTTTTCCTGACCCTACCGCCAGCGCCACCGTGGGCAAAACCTTGCGCGGTATTGAGCGGGTGAACGGGCGGCCTCGACAAAAAGCCAAGGCCCTGGTCCTAGAGGATCTCGAACGCATCGTGGTGCACCTGAACACGCTCGACGGACTGGCGACACTGCGGGACAGTGCACTGCTCCAGGTCGGGTATTTTGGTGCGTTCCGGCGCAGCGAATTGGTCACGCTGGAGATGCAATACCTCGAGTGGGAGCAGGAAGGTCTACGGATCACGCTGCCCCGTTCCAAGACCGATCAGGAGGGCGAGGGACTCGACAAGGCGATCCCATACGGCGACAGCATCTGCTGCCCCGCGACAGCGCTACGCCGGTGGTTGGACGCGGCTCAGATCGTTCAGGGGCCACTGTTCCGGCGCATCAGCCGCTGGGGCGTACTCGGCGAGGTGGCACTGCACGAGGGCAGCGTGAATACCATCCTGACGGCACGTGCCGAAGCCGCAGGGCTGTTGTATGTGCCCGAACTGAGCAGCCACAGTCTGCGTCGGGGACTGGCTACCAGTGCGCATCGGGCTGGGGCGGATTTCCTTGAGATCAAACGACAGGGTGGCTGGCGGCACGATGGCACCGTACACGGCTATATCGAGGAAGCTGGAGCTTTCGAGGAGAATGCGGCTGGCTCGTTATTACGACGCAAACCGTAGCCAAGGTTTGTAAGCAGGGCTGGTTAGAATCCCAAGTGGCCACCCTCTATTCTCGACCGTCCTTCCGCAGCACATGAGCAGTTCCCTTAAAAACAGTTACTTACAGAACGAATGTCCTAATTTTTGGCTTATCTCGGCACGCCCCCAAGTAAGGATGCCCGGAAGGCGACCTTGAAAAATGGACTTACAGGGAAGTGAACACAGCATGAAAACGTCTACAAAGTTGATCCTGATCGGCACGTTCCTCATCGTCGGATATGGGCAGCAGAGGTACGAAAAGACAGCTGACCAGGCTGCGTATGAGGCGGAGTGCGCGGCGATAGCGGCTAACCCAAATCACCCCGCATCGCCGTGCGTGACTCCGAAGCGACCCGATCACCCGTTACCTGCACGCGGGTAGCGAATTGGAAACCCTTGTTGATGGAGGTTTTTATGACTCGTTCAGCAGCAATCATTGAACGGTTGACGACCGAAGAAGCCGAGCATCCCGGGCTCCCGCATTACGACTGCAAACCTGATGTATCGTGCTGGCCACTACAACCTGATGACGTCAAAACCGCGGGGTATTGGAAGAAGGAAGGTCGACGCGTCCCCAAGGGGGCGGATCCAGTTGCATTTGTGATCAGTGGCCAAGGCAGCTCTTTCCATGGGATCAAGCTGCTTACCCGCTGGATGCCCGCCTATCACCATAACCAGACTCTGCCGGTGAAGGCCAAGGCTAAGGCTGAATGATGAAAAAGGGGCCGCGCAATCGGCCCTCGGGGTTTCAGGCACTGACCGACCCCTCCTCCCTCCCTCCCCTCCTCTTACCAGCCCCGAGCTGGACCCGAAATTCAACTACCTAAGTTGATATCAACTGCGTTTGCACCAGGTGTCCGTGGTGAAATCTATTTGCTCTTTGCGTACGTACGTACGTATGTTATTCTTTGTTTTGAAGCGTTCCTGCTTCCCCGGCGGCTACCGGGTTGAATTTCTCTAGGAGTGCAGAAGATGAATCCTGTGCAAATGGGCTTGAGTTTTGATGAAACTGTCGCTGAAGCTGCTTTCGGCGGTAGCGAGAGCTGGTGCTCGCCTGAATATACCCATGATGCCTATAAGGCGATGCTTGACACTGCAGCTGCCCGATTGCATGACGTACCCGCCGAAGTCCGACCGCTGTTCGAGCAGAGCATCGAATCATGTCTTCAAGCATTGCTTCAGGAAAAGCGCTGCGGTACCGACACCGTTCAAACTGGCTCGTTTATGTGGCGATCGGCATTGCCTGTGTCCATGGACCAATGGGCGGATTTGTCATTCCTTGCAGACGCTGGTGGTGTGAATGGTTGCCGTTTCAAGCAGCGCCGCGCACCGCGCTCGCAAACCTTGGGCATCCATGTTCCTGGCGTCGGCTCAATAGTCGTGCAGGCCTGGCTGAAAAGCGCTGAACAGCGTTGCTGGTGTGAGTTCGTACCGTGGGAGTCGAGTTTCTTTCGGGCCAGTCATCGTGACGTTGTCCACCTGCATAAGCTTGACTCTCACCGCTGGGATGGTGCTGTTTGCCCTGCAGCGTTCGCAGAGGCGGGCGACAAGGTCCCGACTGTTCCAACGGTGAAGGTTAATGGCCGACAATTTGTGATCATGGGCGCTTCATATTCCCGTGAGTTTCGGGATAGCCATGGTTGGACGTTCGTTCGGCATTGTGACTGGCCGATGCAGACTTACAGCTATGCGGAGCTGTGCAAATTGTGGGATGCAGGTGTCCTGGAGCGAGGCGATTGCCGCGGCTTAATGGCCAAGGTGCAGGGGGAGCTGTGTGTAATGGCTGAGATGGTCATGCTCTACGACGATAAAGTCTTGCCGTAAGCAGAGCGAAGCCCGGTCGGCGGCTACCGGTTCCGGGCTTCTACCAGAAATGAACTCGTCTAGGAGCGTCTGGGTTCGCACATGATAACGACTGCAACCAGGTACCTCAACCGACCCTATTACGCTAGATGGGAACGTGGTGCGCGTTTCTACGAGCTGCGGATCCTCGTCGATCTGATTGGTCACACCGTGGCAATGCGGAACTGGGGAATCTCTGGAGAGCACGGTGTCGGTGAAATACGAACCGTATTGGCCTCGGATGAGGCCTGCACAAAACTGATACACAGGGTGAGTCGGCAGCTGCACAAGCGTTGCTATCTACCTGTGTACAATGGCGGGAACGCGTAATGATCGAGATGAAGATGGCCGATATGGCAGCGGAAGATGATAAGCCTCTCAAGAGAGGTCGAAAAGCGAACGTAGTACCCTACGTACAGACCGACATGTTCCAGGCGAACATTGTTGAATGGCCAGTTAAGGATGACCTGGCCAGCATGGAGTTTCCGCTTTTCAGCTTGTCGACCAAACCAGATACGAGCGTTCGTGAGTACAGCCAGCCCGGAACGAACAAGCGGGTACGCATCATCCCGCCAGTGATCGGTGCCGCCACCGTTTTCGACAAAGACCTATTGCTGTTCCTCGGATCGCAGATCATCGAGGCACGCAAAGCAGGGATGCCAATTTCCAAGCGCGTTAAGTTCGACACATACGATTTTTTGACAGGTACATCCCGCGATCCTGGTGGAAACGCGTATTCGAACGTCCTGGACATGCTTCGGCGATTAAAAGGGACTCAGCTCGAAACCAATATCGTTACTGGTGGTCAAGAGCAGACCAAGGGATTTGGCTGGATCGAGGACTACACCGTCACCAAGACCGCATCCAATGGCAAAGGCGTGTTGGAATGCGAAGTCGTGCTGTCAGAGTGGATCTACAACGCCTTCCTGCATTTTGAAGTGATGAGCATTGATCGGCGCTACTTTGGGCTGCGGATGCCTCTTGAACGGCGGTTATATGAACTCGCTCGTAAGCACTTGGGTAGCAAGATGATTTGGGCCGCGGACATTGTTGCGCTGCAGCAAAAATGTGGCTCAAAACAGAGCCTCACCCATTACAGAGCGGAGATCCGCAAGATCATTCAGCGAGACCTGTTGCCGGACTATCACATGGGGTTGGATACCAGTGTGAAGCCTCATCGGATCGTGTTCTACACGCGCGATGAGCAATCGCTCCTCGAGGAGCTGGCTGCCAAAGGGGAATTGGATTGGTTCGCTGCGCTTGAAAAGCGAGACATGGAGGGTTGAATGCCGGCGCGATCTAGGCTTGAGCAATACGATCATTTGATGGGGGAACGGACTGACCAGGCCATTGCTGAATTAGCTGACTGCAGCACGGAAGCTGTTCGGCGGCGCAGGCTCAAGATTGGCAAAGAACGATTTGCCCTCGCCGAGTCCACCCCCCCTGCCCTTCTCAAGTATCAATATCTTCTAGCAAAGCGCCCTGTGGCTGAAATCGCCGAGCTCGCTGGCGTATCGGCCTACTTCGTCATCAAGCGTATGAAGCAACTGGAGAAGCCCACCTTCAAGCGATCAGCAATCGCTAACTTCGACCATTTGCAGGGGGCGATGTCTGACCAGGCCTTGGCTGATCTTGCTGGCTGCTCAAAAGAGTGCGCACGGAGGCGTCGGCTCCAGCTAAATGTCTCAGCAAACCGCGACACCCGATAGAAAAACTAGCCGAGTCGTCGTATATCGCCGACAAATAGTGTTGTATGCGTACGTACATACGTATAGTGTGTGTAAGGAAACCCACCGAGTTGTGCCTGGCGGCTACCAGGCTAACCAAGCGTCTAGGAGCAATATCATGAAGCGCATTTCGCTATGGTCCGTTGATCGCGACGATACCCTCCACATCGATGATGAAATCAAAAAACTGGAAGAAGCCCATTCAGTAATGATCTCCGCGAATCGTGCCCTAGTAGAGGGCGATGATTTGGGCCTTACTCGTTTGGGATTCGATAGTGACCACATCGACGATCTGAAAGTGCGTCATTCCGAGGGTAAACCAGGCTTTCCTGCATATGTCTTGCGCAACCTCCAGGACACTATCCAACAGCTGTCCGACTTGAAGCGTGGCGCCAATGACGGCCGCGGTGCGAGGTTGGTTGAGCAGCAGTAAGGGGCTTAAATGATGCGTACGCATTGTACGTGCGTACGTATCTATAAATAAGCAAACGGTTTATCATTGTCGCGACTTCAATCCATATGGGGGCCTGTTCATGGCATCACGTAAAGACGCTGCGCCAGCACCTTCGCAACCTAAGCGGAGCGCCAAAACGATCACCATGCGCGACGACTACCATGAGCGCCTTCGCAAGCAGGCATTCGAACAAAACACTGCTATGTCATTCCTGATCGAGCAGGCACTTGAGATGATGTGGGGCATCGAGTCAACTCCACCCACGAAGTAACCCCTCAAAGCGGGTTCGCAATGAGCCCTGCTTAGCGCCTTTTTGCCACAAATCCCCTCCCCCTCCCCTTTCAGATGCTCTCAGCCTTCGCTTGCTGCGGCGTAGGCGCCTGCGCGAGTGCTTGGGCCGCTCATATCGTTGCTACTAGCAACACAATCGGCCAAAAGATTCAGGTTATAAGGCTAAAAAATGAAAATAACCTGAATTCCACGGTTTACAACAGGAGTTCAGGATCTATACTGAATGCAACAGCAAAACGGAGAAGTGCTATGAACTCGAATGTGGAAATGGTCGAAGATGTTGCAACCTACGTGGATTTCAATGAGTTGTTTTTCACGCCCCGTTTCGCCGCGGACTGCTTTGGCCTTACGACTCGGCGCCTGAAAGACATCGAAGAATCGAACAACATCGAGATCCGTCGTGTGCCGCGCGGAACCGTGACCTCCCGGGTTTATACGCCATCGGACCTTTTCGATTTGGCAGCACTTCGCCGTGAACTTGGTCACTTGAAGGGCTTGGCGCGCCAGGTGGTCATGTCCACCTACATCTCGAAGGGTGGCACCAACAAAACCACCACAGCGGTCGGCCAGGCCATTACCTGTTCTCTCGCCGGGTTGCGCGTTCTTTTGGTCGACAATGATCCCCAGGGTGATACGTCGAGCATGCTCGGCTACGACCCGGACGCTACTCCAGAAGATCTGCAGGAGCTTGGAATTCCTGCTGACCGCATCGTTGATGGTCACCTCGGCCACTTGATCAGCCCAATGCTTCGCATGCGTTCGTTCCAACCCAAAACGCTTGATGAAGTCATCAAGAAACCCTTTGGTGAAAATGGCCCCCACCTGATCCCAGCCGACGCATCGCTAGAAGACCTGGGCGTGGCGTTGGACGCAGCCAATAATTCGGATATGTGGTACGCGAAGTGGGTTGAAGATGGTAAAGCCGGCAAGATTTCAGGCTGCGACCTATCGCAATACGACGTCATCATTTTCGATAACGCCCCCGCAGGCTCGCGCCTGACCAAGAACTCGGTAGCGGCAAGCGATCTGCTCATGAGCCCAGTTCGAATGGACAAATTCTCATTCAAGGCGATCTTGCGACTGCATGACTGGTGCGCTGGTTTCGCACGCGAATACGGTTTCGCCCCTGAACTGGTAGCTGTGCCGACCATGTTTGCAAAGGGGCGTCCTCGGATGTTGAACAACCTGTACAGACTGAACCAGCTTTTCCCAGGTCGCGTGACAGAGGAAAAGATTTATCACTCTGCAGACTATGTGAACTCCCTCGATGACGGTGTCCCCCTGATGTTCTGGAAGGGTGCTAATCGGGACACCATCGACAACGCTCGCGCAGTGCATGCCGAGGTTCTGGAGAAGATCCGCCGTGTTGCTGCTCAGCCCCAAGAGTGAGTGTTGCTACTAGCAACAGGGCTCATATTCTCAAAGGTGTTGCTACTAGCAACACGCAACGATTTTGTTGCTAGTAGCAACAGCAGATTGGAGTGTTGCTAGTAGCAACACAGGAGGGTGATTAATGAAATCCACCGACTACCCAGGCAAGCCAAGCACGGCAATGGCATCACTGCGCAAGCCTACGGAAATGCCGCCAACCACAGGTAGCCGTGGCAGCAGGGCGGCGATGCTCCAGCAGGCCATGGGATCTGAGCATGAGACTGATAACAAGCATCTCATTGCTCAAGGCGCTCAAGAAGGTCAACTCATACTCAAGGACGAATGGCTCGAGGAGGTCCTGGTTGAGCAGATCGATCCCTCGCCGTATCAGCCAAGGATGTTCTTCGATCAAGCCAAGCTTGAAGAGCTCGCTGGCTCGATTGACTCTGTGGGCCTGGGTAAACCGATTACAATCCGGCCTGTAGGGGAGCGTTTCGAGCTTATCGGCGGTGAATGCCGATGGCGGGCTCACAAAATGCTGGGTCGCGACAAAATCATGGCTCATGTAAAGCCAATGTCAGACGACATGGCGATGCTTTTGGCAATCACCGACAACCTCCAAAATGAGCTCACTGATTACGAAAAAGCTGTGAGTTATCAGCGATACATGCTGAAAGGCGCTGATAAAAGCCAGCGGGCATTGGCTCGACGCCTTGGTGTAGATCACACAGTCGTGAACCGCTGCCTTGACCTTATTCAGCTGCCCGAACAGATCAAGGAAATTCTGGACACCAAACCCCACTTGATTACAGCGAACTATGCGAAAAAGTTTGTAGAGCATTCAAAGGCGGATGTGAACATCGTCCATCGCATTGTGATTCAAATGGCCGAGAAGGGGACTGGCCAGGAGGCCGCGCTTCGCATGATTGGGCAGAAGCTTGCTGCTTGTAGCGGTCCTAAGCCCATGATGGCAGAACCTCGGAAGCTGCAAGGGGTTGGCTCAGTTCGTTTGAATGGGCGCAAGCTTGAATTCAAGATCGATAAGGAAGTGGACCCTCAGAAAATCATGGACAAGCTCGCAGCTTTCCTTGATTCGATTGATGCTTCTGAATTTGCGACACAAGGCACGCGAAATTGAGCATGGCCAAGCCCGCCCCGATCGGGGTGGGTTCAATCAGCTAACGGAGCGAAACGCATGGGAATGCCTAGTGAACCACATCACGTCAGGTACGTTCTGAGCCTGGCTAGGCAATGTCCGTTTCCAGACTGGCTCTTGCTAGAGCTGCCAAGCGGCGAGTGGGGTGCATTCTGGCAAGCAGGGCTTGATGGAACATGGGCGACCGCTGTGTGGGAGGGGGATTTTACCGCGTGCTCGTTGGTGCATGCTGATAGACAAGTAGTGCTTAGCCACATGGAAAAGTACCAGACAATGTAACTCGGGCCAGCGTGGCATACTCGCATTAATATCATTGAATGCGTACGTACGTACGTACGTGTAAAATGTTCTTGTGTTAGACATCCTGCAGGCGAGGCGGCTACCTCCCCTGCAGGCCCACCAGTCTAGGAGCAAGAGCATGAATGGTTTTTCTCCCGTCCGATCTTCCCCAAGCAGTGCCCCAGAGCATCAGCGCTCACTCACACCAATTCCAGTGAGCCAATTTGTGACCCCATATGCTTCAGTTCTTCAGCAAATGTCGGAGGAGGGCGTTCATCGCCTATTCACAGCCCCTTTGGCAAGAGAGGTTATCCGACTCAGCGCCAAGGCTCGGACTCACGGCATGCTGTCCCTGGACGATGCTGCTGATGTCATCAGCACCTGGAGACAAGAGGCTGTGTCTCAAGGTTCGACGGGCGATAACAGCGATAAAGTTGTGCTGTCGCTGTTTGATAAGAGCGGGCAATGGTCTGACCCTTGGGTTGAGGCCGGCTACCAGGTATACCGGTTTGATATTCAAGACAACCCAGAGCTGGGTGACGTCAGCAAATTCGACGTTGAGTTCTTCATGGAGTACTTCGGCGACTTCGAAGGGGCAGAGGTGTACGCGATCATCGCAGCTTGCCCTTGCACTGATTTTGCGAACTCAGGGGCAAGGCACTTTGCAGCCAAGGATCTCGATGGGCGCACTGCGGCCTCAATAGAGCTGGTTCATCAGACTCTGCGACTGGTCGAGTATTATCGGCCGTCGATCTGGGCGATTGAAAATCCAGTAGGTCGAATCGAGAAGCTAGCTGGTCTTCCACCGTGGCGCCTCAGCTTCAACCCCTGCGATCTCGGCGAGCCTTACACGAAGAAAACCCTCATATGGGGCCGCTTCAACGCAGACTTACCCGTTGCACCTGTCCATCCCACCGAGGGCTCAAAAATGCACACGCAGTACGGTGGGAGCAGCCTGGCCACGAAGAATGCACGTAGCGTGACACCAGCAGGATTTGCTTACGCCTTCTTCATGGCCAACAACGCCTATCACCATCCAGCCTTGGAAATTGCCGGGAAATATGACCGCATCGATCCTCGGCTCCTATCGATGGCCATTGAGAACGGTTTGAAGCTTCAAGATCTCTCCAACCTCTTGGACGATGCCTACTATGACTGCGATGACGATGCCGTGACCAAGCTGTTGAGTGACCTTCTGGTCGAAAAGTCCTTTTCGGTGGTCGAGTCCACCGGGCAATTGGCAATGCTGATCTAGGTAGACGCCTGATCCGCCTAGTGCGCCGGGCGGATCTTTCCAAGTGTTGCTAGTAGCAACAGCTGAATGTTGCTACTAGCAACAGCCTGAATGGCTGTTTTTACAGAGTGCGAAAGGGCAGGGCACAGGCCTTTTTTTGTATGCTATATTCTGTATTCAAGACATTATACGGAATTAGCAATATGTCACTTGAAACCTTCAACCACGACGAATTGCTCCAGGAAGTGAAATTGATCCTGGATGGCTCTCATCCCACCTACAAAGGCAGAGAAGGTGCCGGCCGGTTCCTGCGGGGTGTAGGCCGAGACTTCAATTCGGAAGAGTTTGCCAAAGATCTCGACCAGCACCGGGACGATTACGCCCAGCGGTTCGGACTGGACACACCCCAAATCGAATGGATCGCGCAACAGGTGAGGGCTGGGTGTGAAACCCCGGATCGTCCTCGCCGCCGTATGCGCTGAGATGTGCTTTGCAACCATTTCGAAACCCATGAAGGAGGTGCCTCGTGCTTCTACCTTTTGAGCTTGACCCGCAGATCATTCATCACATCATCTACAGCCAGGCCGGTTCCATCGGCAAGGCAGTGATCGAGTTGATCATGAACTCGGTTGACGCAAAGGCCACCACGGTGAGGCTCACCATGACCAAGGCTGGATTCGATTGCGTCGACGACGGTACCGGTTTTGCGAGCCGTGAGGATGTTGTGCGCTACTTCGGCCGATTCGGCACGCCGCATCAAGAAGGCGATGCGACTTACGGGCGGTTCCGTCTGGGGCGCGGCCAAATCATGGCGCATGCCAGGACTGAGTGGGTATCCAATCGCTGGTCGATGCAGGTTGATACTCGGGTCATGGGGTACAGCTACGAGCTTGAGGATCTCCAGGAACCGTCTAACGGGTGCAGTATCACCGGCACCTGGTACGAAGCCCTCAATGACCTTGAGCTGATGTCTGCGGTGCAGGAGATACGCGATTTGGTTCGTTACACGCCCATTAGCGTTGAGCTGAACGGGCGTGTCATTACGCGCAATCCGGCAAGTGAAAAATGGGATTTCGAGGACGACTTTGCTTACTACCGGGCCAAAGAAGAAGGCCCCGTCTCGATCTACAACCAAGGTGTGCTGATTCGACATGATTCTTCTCATGTCTGGGGAGCTGGAGGCCTGATCGTCTCGAAAAAGGCTATCAACCTTAACGTTTCCCGCACAGAAATCCTGCGCAAAACCTGCCCCGTATGGAAACCGATCGCCAAAGAGTTCAGGCGCCTGGCCGAGGCTGTATCGGCAAAGCTAGGGGATCACCGTAAGACCGAAGCCCGTCGGGAAAAATCGGCGCGATCGTTGCTCAGCGGTGACGAGAATATCTGTGAAGTGTTTGCAAAGGAGGAGGTGATCACGCTGCTCCCTGGCAAGCGGCACATCACGCTGATGGAGTTCCGACTCAAGGCATTCAACTGGCACAAGGGAACATACACCCTGATCGAGCATGGGGACGATATTCCCAAGGGCGAGGCTATTGCTCGTGAAGGTCTGATTCAAATTGTCCACCCTAAGACCTTGGAACGGTTCGGCTGCCACAATCACATCGATTTCGAGGAAGCGCTTGATCGCGCCCTTTGCAACGTCAGTGAGGCAGCACAGGCCTTCGAAGAACGCGGCGAACGTGCTCCATGGTTCTGGCGTGGAAAAGCGCTCGATGCGCCATCTCTGGCCGCATATTCCACGTTCCGAAATGCCTTCATCGAAAGAACGCAGATCGTTGACGACCGCCAAACGCTGGACAAGGAGACGCGCAGAGCGTGGACAGCGCTGCGGTGGTGCCTCCAGCACTATGCCGGCGCATGTATTGGGGCAGAACGATACAGGGATGGAACCCTTCGCCACGGCGAAAAGCGGATGCAAATCCTGCTGGGTGAATCGAACACTGCTGAGGCTTGGACAGATGGGCGAACCTACTTGGCTATCGGTAGCGATATTGTCAAACGGCTCAATAGCAAGCCACTAGAGACAGTTGCTTACATCTTCGGCCTGGTCGAACACGAAGTTGCTCACCAGGGCGACAGCATCGCATGTGGCCATGATGAGGCCTTCTATCAGCGTTACCACGATATCTCGATCCGAATGGCCCCCGAGCGTCAGCGGTTCATGCACAAATGGCTCATGAAATACACCATGAGCTTGGAGCGGGAAGGGCAGAAAAGCCGGGGCAGGGCATGGAGCGAGCGATATCTCGTCGACCGAGTAGGCAGCGGCCGTATGAAGCGCGGACTTTCCCCGGTCATTGAGGACGTGTCGGCAGATCCTATTGTCACCGAAGCCGTTCCAGAGCAAAGCATGGCGTTGCTGAATATCATCAACGCTTCATTGGTTCAGACAGGTGCATGCCCCGAGCCGCCGAACTGGGAGGCGGTTCGGGAGCAGGCGCGCATCGATCAACAGGCTGTTACTGAGCGTGCGCGTGATGCGCATGAAAAACGAAAAGCGGAAGACGCCGAGTTGGAGCGCTACATCAACAGCGTTGAAGACGACGCCGCCGCCGATGTGCAAAAACTCCTCGAGCTCGAAGCGGCAGAATTCCCCCAGGGCGTCCTGGCTTATCTGGTCAGTTCCATGGTGTATGGAGGGTACTCTGATGACGACATCAAACGCGCTTGGGCAAACAAGGAATGGGAACAGCAAGATCACCCAGGTGAGTATTACCACGAAGACTTCGACCCAGACGAACCTATCGATCCGGAGCTTGAAGCCGCTATGGAAGCAGAATTCGAACGCGAAATGGCGAAGGAAAAGCCGATCGCGGACGAGCTATGGCGCGTCGACGAGGATTGCCGCGAGTTCGTCTATGAAGGTGAGAATTTCTGGTTGCTTGAGCGTAATGCCGCAGCTGCTGGATTCAGTCGCGTCGAGACTTATTTGAAATGGCGGCACCAAGAGTCCGAGGCCTAGCGCGCCAGGTGGCTTGCTGGCCGGTGCTATCCAGCGCGACAAGTCACCCCGTCTACCACCGGCTCTACCAACAGTAATTGGCACGAGGTCGTGTCGAGAAGAGGAGAGACATCATGGCTCGAGGAGTAAACAAAGTCATTCTGGTCGGCACCTGTGGCCAGGATCCCGAAGTCCGCTACCTGCCTAATGGCAACGCCGTCACCAACCTTAGCTTGGCTACCAGCGAGCAGTGGAATGACAAGCAGTCGGGCCAAAAGGTCGAGCGTACCGAGTGGCACCGTGTGTCGCTGTTCGGTAAGGTAGCCGAAATCGCCGGAGAATATCTGCGCAAGGGTTCGCAGGTTTATATAGAAGGCAAACTGCAGACCCGGGAGTGGGAAAAGGACGGCATCAAACGCTACACCACCGAGATCATTGTCGACATCAACGGCACCATGCAGCTGCTCGGTGGCCGTCCGCAAGGCCAACAGCAGGGCGGCGATCAGCATTACCAGGCTGGCCACCAGCAAACACCACGTCAGCCGCCGCGCCGGGCTCCCGACCAACCAGCACCCCAACCGGAGCCTGACTTTGATAACTTTGATGACGATTTGCCGTTCTAGCCTTTAGGGTCTGCCGTTTCGCATTTAACCTGGCCCCTATTCAACTATCCGTTGAATAATCGCTCAGGGGTTGGTAGAGTTTGTCTTGAGGACTGCAAACGCGCATTTCCGGGCTTGGCTGTCCAGTATTGGCCCCCCGGACTTTCGGCAGCAGTGAAACTGGTACTCACTGACGTAGGGACAATCGATAGGCCACCTTCGTATGGCTGCTTGACTCGATTGGATTCTGACCCAAGAGACACGGAAACGAGCCTCAAAGCTAAAGAATCGCTGCGACTATAGCCTCTCGAACCAAGAAGAAAGCGGCCCTCGGGCCGCTTTTTTCATGCCCGGTTTTTGGCAATGGTGCCAACCTGAATGCCCATGGGCTTGGTGCGCGGCGTCCAGGTGACCACTGAATAGTGAAACCCCAGGTTGCGATCCATCAGCGGCTCCAGCAGCAATGTCCCATCCTGCGTGCGCAGGATCGTGATGCGATTCATCGCCGCTCGAGGATGCGCGGAATCATGGTAAAGCTCTGCGCCCAGGACAATGAGATTCGCCACGAACAGCGGCACATCGTCAGCCTTGGTGCAGCCTCGACTGCGCAGCTCCTTTTTCTTGCCTTCCCAGATGTGCTTGACACCGTAGCCAGCGGCGGGCTGTCCGGGCCTCATCCGGTGCAGGCCGGCCTTCAGGTAGACGGAAGCTTCAGCAGCGCCCAGACGGACAATCTCCGGAATCACGCCGAACACATGGCCCCCATTCGGGTGCTCGATCAGCTGGTTCGGCTTGAGTTTAAGAATTCCTGTCACGCGGCCCCCGAGTCATTGTGGTGGCATATTACCTTCAAGCCTGTCTGTGCGGGCTTTGTTTTATCTCCCCCGCATGCCTTGAGGATGCTTTTTTTGTCACCGGCATCCGACCTTCCAAAGTTGGTCCCAGCTGGTCATATAACTGGGGCTTAGCAGAGCCCGGCGCATACCCCAGTCCGGCGTCAGCGGAACGGCAGCAGTGCGCAAGCAGTCATGCCCCCACCGACGATTGATCCGATCCATGGCAGCCATGAGTGCGTCGGAGCGCTCAGGCTGGCTCGGGCTGAAAAGGTCCTGCGTGAACTCCCCTCGCTTGCGCAGATCCATCAGCAAGACTTCGGCCTTGCTGTACGCGAAACCTGGCCGGTAGATCTGCTCGACCGCCTGCAGGGCGCATTTGGTCAACTGGCGTACATCGTCGGTAGGGTAGGGCGGTATGCACGTTGCCGCGTTCGCATACTTCGCCCCGTCCCCGTGAAACGAAGTCTGGATGCCTATCCGCATGGCCCCGCACAGCGAGCGCTGCATGCGCAGCTTCTCGGCGGCACGGTGTATGTATGTCGCCAAGGCCTCCTGTAGGCCTTTGAGCGTATGGACGCGCTGACCGAACATTTTGCTTGAGCAGATCGATTGCTTGGGCGCTACGGATTGCTCCAGGTCCATGCAGGACTCGCCCTGCAGCTCACGTATCGTACGTTCAAGCACTACGCTGTATTTGCGTCCCATGGCCCTGGCGTCCGCCCGGGAGAGCTCCCAAGCTGTGCTGATACCGTCGCTTGCGAGGTTTTCCCGCATGCGTCTGCCAATGCCCCATACCTCATCGACCGGCATGCGTCTGAGCAGCCATTCAACGGCTTCCGGCTTGCGCAGGTCGACGACGCCGCCAGTTCTTTCCCGCCAAACCTTTGAGGCGTGCTGCGCAGCCTTGGCTAGGGTCTTCGTGTGACCGATGCCAATGCCGACCGGCAGCGCTGTCCACTGCAGCACGCGGGTTTGAATGGCCCTGCCAACATCAGCGATCGGCTCAGGTAGCCCGTCCAGTCGAACAAACAGCTCATCGATGGAGTATCGCTCCCAGTCCGGCACCAACGACGCGATGGCGACACCGCATCGATGACTCAATTCCCCGTAGAGGGTGTAATTACTGCTGAACACGGCGACGCCATGCCGCTCCAGAAACGAGCGCACCTTGAAATAGGGATCTCCCATTTTCAGACCGAGCGCTTTCGCTTCAGGGGTACGTGCCACGATGCAGCCGTCCGAGTTGGACAATACGACGACTGGGCGCTGTCGCAGCTCTGGTCTGAAAATGCGTTCACAGCTGCAGTAGAACGAGTTGACGTCCACCAGGCCGAAGATAGGCTGATGATTAGTGTGCATGGGGCGTCAGGTCCCATGTCACGACGCCGAACACTTCAATGGTGCCATATTCGCTGGGAGCGATGCTCTTGTACGCTGGATTTGCCGACTCCAATACCCACCCTGCAGCTGACCTGGCCAGCCGCTTCACTAGAGGTTGATTGTCGACGTAAGCTAGTACGATATGGCCGGCAGTCGGAGAAATTGATCGGTCGACTACCAGGAGGCTACCATCGAAGATGCCGGCGTCGCGCATGCTGTCACCTTCAACCTGGACGATCCAGACGTGAGGAGCACGAATATTCATGCGCTCATCCAGGGACAGAGGGGCTTCGTAGTAGTCAGCCGCGGGGCTTGGGAAACCGCCCGCTGCAGTACCAGCCAAGACTTGGAGCAGCTGCGTCGACGGCGCCAGTGGATACGGCGTGAGGGCATTCATAAAAGACACCAGCAATTACTGTTTGCATATACAGTAATCCAGCAATCGCTGCGCGACTAGCGTCGGTTAGACAAAAGGCGTTTCCAGGAGCTGACAGTCCCTGAGATTTCCGCCTATAGTACCCTAACAGATATATGCTTTAGTTAGGGCAAAACTATGCAAGTGCTCGAAAAAGAAAGGCTGTTACAGATCTATGAAGAGGAGATAGAGGCCGCGTATGCCGAGCTTCTTGATGCGTTTATGAACATGCTGACGCTTGGGGTAGGGGATCCCAGGTCTATGGCTGGTCGATGCGGCGCACGGGTTGCTGCAGCGCACAAGCGGTGCAAGCGAGGATTAGTGTTTTCCGAGCTGGTGATTGCTCGTGATGCTGGCTTGGACATCACCCCTACAGTTGCTGAGCACGTGTGTGAACGGCTAATCGGCCGTGGGGTAGATTTCCGAAAGGCGCTAACTTTCTTTGGTACGCCTGGCCGTACCGCAGCGCAAAAATCTGGCGTGGTCCAGGAAGACATGGCCAGTATTGAAGCGCAGCTGTCTCCGCAGGTGAGTTTGCTCATATACGAGATGACGGTGATCCGTGAGCGCCACAAGGAAGAGTACGTCGACCGCGTCGAGGCCGCGGTCAAAGAGCTCCAAGGAAATTCAGGAGCCTAATAAATAGATGCGTTAGTTAGCCTAAAACATATATGTTTTAGGCTATAAATGGGCAACCGTCGCGCTAGGGAGGACAGGCTTCACACGATCAGTCTCTTGCGGCGCTGGGCGACAGCTTGTCTGGAGCAGCCTGCGCGGCGTGCAATCTCCGCGTTACTTGTGGTCGGGAGAAGATGATCGAAATCTTCCAGCTTTTGCCCTTGGCGGGGTTCGTAAATATCCACTTTCAATAGCCGTCGCCGGCGGCCAATTTCGTACGCAGTGACGCAGAATATTTTTGCCAGGGCTACGTCCGACATAGTGCCCAAGAGCGGGTCATAGGGTTTGCTGATCGTTTTGTCGTCCGCATATGGTGGGATGCCTTTATTGGCCCGACGGATCTGGACCGCATTAGTAGTCGTGCCCGCCAGGTAGGCCACAATGCGGTCGTAGCATTGGCCAAGAAGCCAGTCGTAGGGTTCGATCTTGGAATATTTGGGCATCGCTGCTTCCAGGCTGGATGTGACCGGTTGAAGTGCTTGAAGACGCGCACGGTAGCGCAGTAGAAGAAACTTAGCCTAATACATATATGTGTTAGCTATGCCGCCGCGCCATTGCCTTCACATAAAAGTATGTACATACGTACGTACGCATATTATCATTTGTGCATTCTCACCAGGTAATCGGAGGCTGGAATGTACGACGCAGTGATCGCCAAAGAAGCGTGCTCCCTTGAGACACAGCGGTTTGTACCGGGGGAGGTTGTTTCGATTCACAGGGATGGCACAGCGGCTCGTAATGCCGCGGACAAAGCCAACAAGCGCAAAGGCGAGTACGGCCTTTTTGTGGCGGTTCATTCAGAGAGCCTGGTGAAGAAGGGGGATTTGCGGGAAGACCTGTTGAATCAACATGAGCTGAATGAGCGCCGTGAGTATGGCAAGCGACTGATGCGAGCAATCTTGTCCGACGAGCTCACCGGTAAGCGAAACGTAATGGCTGACGACGCTGGATATCACCTGCAGCATTTAGGCATCACTTTGGAGGAGCTCAAAGAGTGGTACGAAGAAGAGGTTCGGGCAGAACATCTTGAGCAACAGATCCGATATCAGGAGCATGCACACTTGCGGGCAAGAGGGTTCGAGGCTCAAAAAGCTATCGATGAGATTCGTAACCAACCCTGCTTTGCCGTACCAGCCGTGCGTGGTATCCAGGCTGGGCAGGAGTATTTTCTCGCCCAGATTCCATACCCAATCCTGGCTCGCCTGTTTGTTTTCGACGAAGAGGAAGCCGTGCCTGCGGAATTGCGCGCTCAGCGTGCGTTGAACAAGAAACGGGCAGAATCTATCAGTGAATACATGCTCGACAACCGGGACACCTATGTACTGCCGGCGCTAACGGCGAGCGTCGACAAGGCTATGGCTTTTGAAGCGCTTGAAGGCATCGAGCAGCTGGGCACGCTACACATTCCCATGAGCGCCACCATGCTGATCAATGATGGGCAGCACCGGCGCCTGGCTATCGAAATGGCACTGCGCAACGACGAGACGCTGCGCCATGAAACGGCGCCGGTACAGATTCACTTTGACCAAGGCCTGCAGCGCTCTCAACAGATCTTTGCTGACATCAACAGCAAGGCGGTGAAGCCGTCCAGCGCGATCAATGCGCTGTATGATCATCGCAATCCATACAACACCTGGCTCCAGGATCTCCTCACACAGCTTCCTGCGATCAAGCGCAAGATCGACTTCGAGAACGGTACTCCGGGCATGCGTTCGTCCAAGCTCTGGAGCCTGATTGCCTTCAAAAAATTCGTGACACTGCTTACGGGGCTCAGTGAGAAAACTATCACTGGCCTGAGTGATGATGAGCTAATGGACTGCGCCGATCTTGTGCGTGAGTTCCTCGAAGGTTGTGAGAAGTACATCCCCCAGTGGGGCAATATGGTTTCCGGCAAGATCGCTGCCTCGGATGTGCGTGAGAATTTCGTCATTGGACACGCGGTCTTCCTGGAGGCGCTTGGGACGTTCGGTCGTGAAGCGCTGTTTTACGGTACGCATCTATCGCCTCAAGAGAAGAGCGCCAAGGTCATTGATCCAGGCAAGGCCAAGTGGCATGTGTTGAGACCGCTCGAGGCGCTTCAACCGTCAAAGAGCGACGGCATGTGGGAGAATCGGTGCGTGGTATTGGGCAAAATGCAGAAGACGGTCGACGGGACCAAAGCCACTGCCGCTCAGCTGCTTTCGATTGCCAACATTCCTATGCCGGAATCGCTGGCCGAATTGCACCAGCGCATCATCAAGTGAGTACACCGCAGCGAGGCGCGTAGGCGCCTCGATCACACTTCAAGGAGATCGATATGTCTGTAGGAACTGAAAGGCTGATACCGGTTGGTACTGCGCTGGTGGCTGTAGTCGCTGCGGCTTTCACGCACGGTGTGCTGCAGTTGCTACCGGAAGTAAGCTTTGCCGCACACGCCTGGATGATGCTCGGGGTGCTGATTGCGGTCGGCATACTCGGGACAGGTCTCTGGTGCGAGACCCAGCCTGATGGTATTGGAATGATCACTGCCGTAGGTGTTCTACCGCTGGCAGTTGGGTCGATCTGGGGAGGGCTTTGGCCTGGGATGACAGAGTGGGGAGCGGTCGGCCTTGCGTTTCCAGGGCAGACGCCACCGGTTGCTTGGTGGGCCTCGAGCGCGGTGAAGTGGGTAGGGCTCGCAGCGATTCTGGGTGGCGGGTACTACTGGCTGTATCGGAAAAATTTCCACTAATCCCGGGATGGATTGTTCGCGGAGGAACTCATGGAACTTGAAATCAGCACCCTTCAGAAGACAGCCCAGAACTGGCGCGATAGCAACCAATGCAATCAGGGAGGAATCGTCCTGGTCTGGCAGGGGACCGTATACGGTTGGAAAAATGAGTTGCGCGACCCTCAGCATGAGCAGCCAGGCGCTATCGCAGTGGACCCTGCCGGTCAGGTGTTCATCGCTGAAGGGGGGGATGCCTACAACGGTGCCACGCACTGGTCGCCAGTATGAAGGAGCTCGAAGAAATGGAGAGGATGTGGCTCGCGGCCGATACCGCCAGGAAAGTTGCGATGCGTGCTGCGCTACGCGACCGGATGCTTTGGCGGGACCAGCTGGTCAATGTCGTTTGCGGTGCAATCAAGGCTGTTTGCATTACGGTTGCACTCGGAATGGTGATTGAGCGAATCGGCTTGCCTGGGGACATCTCTCAAACGTTCGCAATTTATGTTACCGGCCCGTTTCTGGCTTTCAATCCATGGGCAATCTTCTGGCGCAATCTGTTCCGTGAACGTGCGAACGCGGCGTTTGATGATGCCCTGGAGAATCCGCGTCAATATTTGACCTTGTAGGTCGGCGAATCCTCCGGCCGCTGGCCACGCCGATCGTAAAGGCGCGTCGTGCTGATATTGGAATGTCCCAGCCAGGTCTGGACCTTCGCGATATCAGCCTCGTGCTCCAAAGCATTGGTTGCGGCAGTAGCCCGCAGCCCATGCACACCAAGGCCAGCCACCGCAATGCCGGCCGTTTTGGCCCAAAACCCGATGATCGAATAAATACCGTTGGCCAGCAAACGCGCCCCTGGGGTCCGTCCGCGAACAGAGCGAAACAATGGGCCCGTGGTCCGCTCGCCATCCGCTTCCAGGTATTGGTGGATCCGCTCTGCAGCCACTGGATGGAGTGGCAGGTAGCGCACCTTGCGACCTTTGCCATGCACCTTCAAATGACGAACGCCGCGGCGTTCCTGCAGGTCGTCGACATCCAACATAGCTGCCTCCTCACGACGCAATCCGTGGTATAGGAGAACCGCCAGCAGGGCTCGATCGCGAAGCCCCTTCACGCTATCCAGATCTGGAGCATCAAGTAGTGCCTTGGCCTGGTCGTCGCCCAGCGCCGGCGTTTTACCTTCATTGCTTTCATTCGGAGGCCGCTTGACGCCATGGACGGGATTGCCTCCCGCCACAGCGTTGCTGTCCAGCAGGTGATCAAACAGGCTGGTCAACGCAGCAAGCTTTCGCCGGATGGTTGCGGCGGACAACACTCTGCGCTCGAGGTCAGCTCGCCAAGCTAGAACATGGGCGCGTTGAACCTCTCTGAACTGGTCCGGATGGACAATGCCCACGAAAGCGGTGAAATCGCCGATATCGATGCTGTAGGCACGGCGGGTCTGCGGGTTATCAATGTTGGCCAACCACTCGGTAGCAGCTGGCACCTCAGATAGAGCCAGGTACTGCGCTTCAGTGAGTTTGCCAGGCTGCCTGGTTATCTGAATGTCTTTCATCAACGCATCCGCCGTCGTCTATTAGGCGTGCTGGTATCTACAGGATCGACAGGCTTAGCGTTCAGTAATCGCTCCCACCGTTGAGTTTCCGCATCCATCTCATCTTCACCACGGATTTCAGCGGCAATGGAGCCACCAGACTTTGCCAAGGCGGATTTTGCCTTCGACCAAAAGCCTAGTGCAGATCCCCAGACATGAACCGGCACGATCGGAACCCGGTGCTGTTCATGAAGCACTTTTAAAGTGGCCAGGCCATGGCCATTTGCGCGGTGCTGATCGTCCACATCAATCTTGTGAACGTACACGCGGTCGAGGATCGGGTTCAAACCGTATTCGATACTACCCACGCGCGTAGCGCCGGCATAAATGCCGGCGTAAATGGTCGGAGACGGATAACCAAATTGGAGCGGGTGCGAACTCTCCCGTTCAGTCACTAACTGAACGGATTGTTCGAGCTTGGTCGTTTTTGGGGATTTCCGGCGCGTGTGTTCGAAAAAATCACGCAGAGGGTCAAACCAGTCCACAAAACCTCTCCCTGTCCAAAATTGGTGATAACGTATTTTATCACCAATTTATGAACGCGGGGGGAGGGAGGCTATGCAGCGCTCAAGCGCGCTTGAAATGCTTCCATTTCTTTCATTGTGCTGATGTCTGGCACAAGCCTTGGACACAGGTTGAGCTGGGCAGAGATGTAGGCCAGGGTCCGAACACGGTCAACCGAGGTGTTCATTGCTTTTGCTACTCGTTTGGCTGCACCTGGTCGATTCAGGGCGCAATGCGCGGCTTCCAAGATTTCGGCAAGCAGGTCTTCATCGAGCTGTCTAAGCATGTCTTTCAAGTCCATAGGGTCCATCCTTCAGTGATCGGGCATCAAATGCCCTACAGGGCGGCAATTTCCGCATTCATGACGCAGGCCAGATCCGGGCCCAGCTGACGACGAATACGAGCAATCGAGGTGTCACTAGGAGGCGCTTTATAGAAGGAGAATTCTGGTGAGTTCGAATGCTGCAGGACGATCAGATGAGTCTTGCCGAGACGTTTCAATCTCCGCAGCTGGGCAACTTCATCGATCATCTGGGTGATGGCCATGTCGAGCCATTCTGGCGTTTCAGTTGGCTCATCCATAGCGTGCCCTTGGAAGGTCAATTGAAGTTGGTAGCCTTGCGCTTTCAACTGCGCAACCAAGTTCGTTTGCTGAGCATAATCGATTTCAACCCGCGTCATGCCGCCATCGCCATTGTTGGATACAAGCCCAAGCATTTTTTTGTGGAGATACACTTTGCAGGACCACGCGAGGCCTCTGGAGGCCTCAGCTTCCTTGTAGCCCTTGATGTCCAGGCCGACACTGCGATACGCCTTGATGTTTGAGTACGCTTCCATAATTGACCTCCGTATTGACGTAGAGTCATTACACATCCTAATTCCGTATAGTATGTATCATACGGAATAAATGGGCCAAAAAAATAATGGCCCACTTGTCATAGTACAAACCCCAGGGAAAGCAACGATAAGGCCAGCAATAGCCCCAGCAACAAGACCGACCTGATTGTAGGTTTTTGATATATGAATGTTGCTCCGAATAACTCAGCAGCGATAATGGGGAGTAGCCACCCGACGGGGGCATTGAGGATTATCGTGACGATATTGAAGAGTGGTCCCCTTGCCGAGCCAATTTGAGCCCAATAAGGAACCTGCCCGCTGCCAAGCACAAACCCGACAGTCATGCACAAGCCGGCAAAACAGAGAAGCGCGAATAAAACGAATCCCCAGGCTCTCCATCGAGCGGCATCAGCAACTTTCAGCGCAACAGCTTGACTAGCTTCGCTTACAGCAACGGACAATGTAGAGAGCGCCTTTTTTGTTTCTGCGTCTGCCATCTCGGCGAACAATGACTTATGCTTGTCAACTTGTTTGTCAACCTGCCTGGCAATCAGCTCTGGATACTTTGCATACATCGTGTCGTAGGACTGCAAGGCCATTAAGATTAGCCAGAGCGAATCATTATTATGCAGATTCAATGCATTTTTAACCCTATAGAGATCCTGCACCTCTTTATCAGAGGCTTGCCTCCCTAAGAGTTTCTCGAAAGCTACCTCAATATCATCCATTGATAACCTCCCCCATCACCTTATTCACATCGCGACGCCACCTGGTCAGTTCAGCGCGATTTCCGATTGGTAATTCTTTCAAAGCTTTTCCGATCGAAAGTCGTTTGCTGTACAAATCATCACTCACCCGATCGGCCAAGTCTGGCAGCATCAGTGACTTTCCGCCTGCGCCCTCGATGCTTTCCCTGATGTTTGAATTGTTGTAAAGCTCAAACTTGATTTCATCACCGAAGTAAGCATTTCGGATAACATGAGTAGTTGATCCTGGCAGCGCTTCTCGATATTCCTTGAGCAGTTCCAGACTGTCTCGCTGTCGGTTGATCACCCAGAGAGTGATGAGTTTCCGGTTCAGTTCACCGAGCGTGCTGTTCAACGTTTCTCCGTACGCAGCTACGCCTTTATTGTTCCGTGCTGCTGTGTTGACTACCACAACGTGATCGCGGAATTCGTCGCAGACGTTGACCAGGTCAATCCAGCCGTTTGCGTCGTCCAGATCAATCAGCCTGCACTCTATTTCGTCTTTATACATCTTCCAAACATCTGGATTGGAGGTATCCGATTCAATCAGCAAGACCTTGAATCCAGCTTGGATCAAAGTGTCAACCAAACCTATCGTAGTGAAGCTTTTGCCTACGCCTCCTTTGCCACCACCGCTGACGTAGATTTGACCAACCTGGGTAGTCGATTTTTCTTTCATAGGGTTGCTCCTCAAATGTCATCCGTATCTGTTTTCGGTTGGAAACCGGGATTCCCATCTCGTGTTACCCCGGTTGTTACCTGACGTACACCCTGAGCCGCCTTCGCGCCGGCCTGAGTGGATTTTTCTTTCCCGCCTTGGCGATCCTCGCCGGAAGACTTAACCCGGGCTTTTGGCGTGCGCCGGGTTTTGCCTTTCACAGAACCCCTCGCCCTAGTGAGATAGCTTTTCAGCGTTGTCTCAGAAATTTGCATTCCACCTGCAGTCAAAATTTCGGAAATCTTCGCCAGGCTGTAGCCGCGTGATTGCAGCTCTTTTATCGATCCTTGCATCATCTCGACTGCTTTCAGCTTTGAGACCGGCTTGTCCGGTTGTTCTACCTCTGGCAGGTTTTCGAGATCGCCCATGAGCTTCTCGATTTGCGAAATGGTGAATCCCATTTTGCCGTCCCCCTAACGTCCTCTATGCCCTGATTCTATGGGCATCCCTTGCGTAGTCAAGTTCCGTACGATAGCCTTGATACGAAACTAGGTCTACAGTTTTGGACAGGGTAGGGTTTGTACTCCCGCCATAAATGGCGTCCGTCCAACCGGCATCGCTGACAGTCGTTTCACTCCCTTGCGATGCCTACCACCCTGCTCAGGGCTGCGCCCCGAGACCCCTTGGAACACCTGAGGATCCTGCTTATGAGTACCAGTGAGCAAAGGCGTCGCACCGGTCGGCTACCACCTATCCGGTGCTTCGAGGATGAAGAGGAAATCGTCCGTGACAAGGCGAAGGACTGCGGCCAGAGCGTGGGTCAATTCATGCTCGCAGCTGCGCTTGGGAGACGTACCAGGTCTAAGGTGGAGGGGCATATCCTCAACGAACTGCGGAGGCTCGGAGGCCTCCAGAAACACTTGTTCAATGAAGGCGGTGGGAAGCTTTCAAAAGAGTACGCACAGATCCTGGTGGCGTTGAAAGCTGCTATCGAAAGGATCGGTTCGTAATGCTTGCGAAGGTTCCACCGAAACGGGCCGATGGGAGCTCAAGCTTCTCGGCGTTGGTCGACTACGCGACAGAACGTGACGAAGAAAAGGAGACACAAACGGATGAGCTCAATCCAGGCCACACCCGAAGAGACGACTCAATTCTTGAGTCTGCTCGAGAACATATCGAAAGAGCAGCAGACCGTTTGCGAGAGATTGGACGAATTGATGCTGCAACTCAAAATGCCATCCGAGAACGTGCTCGAAGTATTGGAATTGCTCTTGATTCCAATTGGCGTCGATATCAACAGGATCAACACCCAGTTCCAGTCCGCATTGACGAGCCTGGACCCATCACAGAACGAGGGGTAAGCGCTGATGGACATGAAAGCCGTCTTGCCGTTGCTCAGCACCATCTTGCAGCAGCAGCAAACCATCTCCGACAAGCTGTTAGAAATCATCCTGACTTTGCGGCAAGAGCAAGATCCCGTGGAGCCAACCTTGCGTTTCATGCTGCAGCCGCTCAAAGAAGGGATGCAGGAGATGAGCTCAATGCTATCGCCGAGCTCGAATCCGGACTCCTCCTCGGAGCACCAGTAAGGGAAGTTACACGTTCCGGTGTATCCTGCCAGCACAACTGCTTGAGCTTGGCGACAGCCGCGGCAGAAATGAAAGCAGTCGCGGCTCAAAATTCACGTGTTAAGGATCCTGTTTACCATGTCATCTTGAGCTGGCCGCAATCAGAGAAACCAACTGATGATCAAGCTTTCGATTGTGCTCTGCATGCAATGGATGCGGTCGGTATGGCGGAGCACCAGTATGTGTTTGCTATCCATCATGACACGGACAATGTTCACTTACACATGACGGTGAATCGGGTTCACCCCGATTCGTATAACGCGGTGTACCCGGATAGAGATTATTTTAAGCTCGATTATGCAATGCGAGAGCTTGAGCTTCGCTATGGTTGGACTCATGACAATGGTCCCTACAGTGTCAAAGACAAAAAGGGCTCGCCTGAAATTGCCTGGTCAGCGCCTAAACCCAAATTTCAAGGTAAACAGCCTACTCGTGCTGCGGATATGGAACGTCATCTTGACCAGGAAAGTCTGCACACTTATTCTCGCGGTGAACCTCGCGATGCAATTGCAACGCTTCTGAAAAAGAAAAGCCTTACCTGGCAGAAACTGCACGCGGAACTAGCGCGATTTGGGTTGGGGATCAAACCCAAAGGTCGCGGCATGGGTATTTATTCGCTTGAAGAACAGAGCTTGGTGCCTATCAAAGCAAGCGACATGCACGAGGCCTTGTCTAAGGCTCGATTGGAAAAGCGTCTTGGTGACTATGAGGAGCGTAAAGTTACACAAGAGCTGATGGCTCTTATGAGTTACGAAAAATTCGCAAGCCCACGACGGAATCCCGAAGATCGTCAGCAGCGCCGCACAGAGCGAGCTAATTTGCGCAGGGCACTACGTGCCCGATACGAAGCCTATCGGACAAAATTTGTATATCGCCGAGTTGATAAAGAGTGGGTCAAGCAACAATTCAAACGCGTACGCGATGACTCCAGACAGCAGCGCCTGGATATCAAATTGCGTATTAAAAATCCAAAGGATCGAAAAGCATTTTACAGTATCTTGGCGTTCGAGACACTAAGAGCTAGAGAGGAACTGAAAACTAAGATTTCAAAAATGCGCGCAGATTTAAAGAATGATCCTTCTAATAAAAGGCTCAGTTATCGTGAATGGGTTGAGCAAGAAGCAGCCACCGGTGATCCAGGGGCAATCAGTCAGCTGCGAGGTTTCACATATGGCGAGAAACGCGCAGCGAAGGCTGAAGGAGCTAACGGTTTCGAATTTGCCCGGGATCTCGATCCTAAATATCAGTCGATCGATGGAATGCTCGGTGTAGTTAGGAGAAACGGCACAGTCATTTACCGGCGGGCCGCTGGCGATCCGGGATTTGTAGACCTTGGCGGCCAGTTCAACTTCCCTGGCCAAGCGGTAGACAGTGAGCTGATCACCCGCGCCTTACGCGCGATGCCGAACACGGCACCACCTGGTCCGTTGCGGATCACCGGCAGTGCCGAATTTAAGCGCTCGCTGATCGAGGCTTTGGTCGATGAACGATACAGCGGTGCGCTAGCAGATCCAGAGCTCGAAAAATTGCTTCGTGAGCTCAAGGCCGAGCGGGACGCACAGCAGAGGTCAAGAAGCGGCCCGCGGGGGGGATAGTGTTTGCTTGTGCTCATTCCGTATTATAGTATCTATACGAAATCAACGGAGGGTTTGATAATGGCCAACACACGTTACCCACTGGCACTGGTTGCCTTGGCTCTTGCCCTTGGGGGCTGCGCATCGAAGAAACCGGACGAATCGGCCCAGCAGCTGATCGACCAACAGATCCTCGAAGCGTCGCAACGCATTGAGATGGCTCAGGCCGACCTATATCAGCAGGGCGCGATTAATAGCCGCGTGGTGATGCGCCTTCCGTCGACCATCGTGGACGACAAGCAGCGTGTGTCGCTCAAGTGGCAGGGCGATGCAGTCGAACTGTTAGCAGCCTTGGCTCGGGATCGTGGGCTTGAGTTCTCGTTCATGGGCGTGCGTATGCCGCTGCCGGTCGACATCGATGTAAACAAGGTGCCCTACAACACCTTGATGCTGATGATTCGCTCCCAAGTTGGCTACCGCGCCAATGTGACCCAGACGCCCGGGAAGTTGGAACTTCATTACAACCGGCCTCAGGCCTGAGCTGGAGGTACGCTATGAAGCGGATTTTCGCATTGTTGCCTCTGATGGTTTCGCTTGCTGTCCATGCGGGTGAAACCCCCGAGCTTGATGCCAGCGGGCAGACAAGCGCTCCAGTCGTTGAAACGGCACCGCCTGATCTCGACTCGTTGCTGAAACCACAGTCAAAAGCGACCACCAAGGTCACCGACATTCGCAATCAATTGCTGACCGACATGGGTAACACTGTCGGCTTCCGCGGCGGTATGGCAGCTCGAGCTCGTGAGCTGGTTGATGGCCTTAACGCACGATCGCCGTCACTCGATGCAATGTTCAAGTTCGCTCCCATGATCGCTAAGAACGGCACGCTTCCACCAGTTATCGTAGAAGCCCGGGACGTTGCTGCGTTCTCTCAAGACCAGGTCCGAACAGCGAATCGCGTCTACAAAATTGAGCGGGAGGAACGGTTTGTGAGTGTTCCCCCTACTTGGCGTGACTACCTCTATGTTGGCCTGCCTCTGAATGCCAGTGTTGAACTGCCCGACTTCGAAGCACGCCCTCAAGACAGTGACGAGGCTGAAATCTGGGAGGTAGCAGTCCGTAAAGGTTGGGACGATGGTTACAAACAAGCGGACGCTATCCTCGCCGCCAATTTCAATCGTTTGACCCGCGATTACCTCGGCATGCACCTCTATTCCTCTCTTCTGCAGAACGACATGATCAGCTCGACCAGCGTGGCTGAAAGCCAGCAGACTGTTACGGGTGATGGTAAGCAAATGATGCTTGGCGACAAATTGCGTCGCGTAACCGGCCGTGCGACGTTCGAGACTGATCCTAAAAAATGGCGCCCTACGGTCAAAACGCAGTACCGGCAGACCGGTGATGGTGCGACCAAGTGACGAGTCCAATATTCGATCCGTACAATTTCGAGGGCGACTTGTCTCCCGATAATTTCATGCGCTTTCTGAAGCTGTGTGCGGATCGGGGGGTGTCTGACATTCTCGTACAAGGCGGCGACTACATTTGGGTCGAGCTGCATGGACGGCAACTGAAAGCGTCAACGACGACAATCAAGCAAGGTCAGCTATCACCGTTGATGGCGTCGGCTTGGTCCGCTGAAATTGAAAGCATGATCAAGCAGGGTGATGAGGGTGTTGACCGTGCCTTGGAGCTGGCTGGAGAAGAGTTTGGGCTGGCTCGGGGTACCACGCTTCGCTTTCGGACCAACTTTGTTCAAGCGCGCATAGCCAGCATCGATGAGGCTTATTCGATCACCATGCGGGTGATTCCGTCGGATCTGCCTGATATCGATAAAATGGGAATCGAGCCCGACTTGATCCGGGGCTGCTACGCAGAAATGGGCCTGGTTCTGGTCTGCGGACCCACTGGGTCTGGAAAAACAACTTTCCTCGCGGGCCTGTACAAGAAGGCAGGGACAGAAATGCCCGACCGGAAAGTGATCACCTATGAGGACCCCATCGAGTATGTACTTGGTGGTCCGCACTGGTTGGGACCGCAACCGTCGCAATCGCAACTGCGTAGAGACATTGGCGACTTCCCGAAAGCACTTCGGAATGCCATGCGTCGTAAACCCAGTATCATCGGTATCGGTGAAGCTCGGGACCGCGAGACGATCGAGGCAATGACTGAGGCTGGGCTGACTGGTCACTTATGCTTTGCCACCATGCACACCGAGTCTGTTGCTGAGACGATCAACCGTGCAATTCAAACCTATCCACCTGACCAGCAAGCCGGTATGGCTTCACGCCTGGCCGGTGCCTTACGTGTCATTCTGGTTCAACGCCTGCTCAAAACCACGGACGGCAAGCGAGCTGCGATCCGTGAGTACCTGGTGTTCGATCGTGAGGTGCGCAATGAACTACAGTCCCTTCCTTACACGGACTGGGGCCGGTTCATTCGGGGTTTACTGGAGAAGGCCGAGGCCACCCTGGATGACAAAGCCTGGCGTTTGTTCCAAGCGGATCGCATTGATGCTGGCGAGTTCATCAGCCTGGCCGGCGCTAAAGAGTTCAAGAAACGCTGGGAGTTGGAGGGTCTAAACCATGGCATCTAGCTGGAGAGGCGCATCAATCTCACCCAAGGCCTTCGGCATACCCTGCGGGGCTTATCTGCCGTTGATGGCCTGTCTGTATGTAGGGCATAAACCGTGGGTATGGATCACCGCAGTGATGATCATCGTCTGCTTCGGCGTCATGGCTCATATTGGGTGGACCCTGGATGTTTGCTGGAACAAGTTCCTGGGCTTCATGCGCGGAGGTCGGATCGTGTCACGGCCGTGGTGGTACAGGAACCGATTCAGAGATTAGAAAAAAACCGCCCTGAGAGGCGGTTTTTTGATGTCAGTCGTTCAGCGTGCTCGAGGACCTCGGTCCCTGCTGGCTTGTGCAGCCAATGGTGCAGCGTCGGTACTGGCTGGCCCTGGAGGTTCTAACGTGATCCGGATACCGGGGTTGAGGCGGCAAGTCGCCTCCTTGATTGCCGACCAGTGTTTATGGGGGAGCACTCCTACCGTCAATGGCTTCTCACTGAAGGCCACCTTGGCAGGATAGGCAATTACCTTCATATGTTCCCAGTCCGGAGCGGCCGTCAGTGTGCTCAACAACTCGGGGCGTTGCTGCAGCAATAGATGAGGCTTCGCCAATTCAGTCTTTGTCGGGGTCAAGCCTTCGCAGACCAACCTTTCCCGCAGAAGATCCTGCAGATCATCCATCATGCTCCTGGACATTCTGGCAAACGACACAAAGTCGTGGTTGGCCAGGTCCTCCGGCTTCATCATGAGTGGATTCTGCTTGTGATCAAGCTCCACCAGGAAATCGATAACAGTAAAATGGAGTCGGTTTTTGTCAGCGTACGCCCGAGCCGCCATAAAGCCGTCCTGCTTGCTCTGATACCCGTACAGTGCCGGGAACACGTCCCCAGGTTGCCCGTTGAGTAGCGCGCCGCAGTCCTTCAAGGCGATCGCCCGCGGCGCTGGGCCAGCGTAGAAGTAAACGCTGGAGAGCTCGATAATGTGCGAGTCTGTTTTCTCAGTCGTGCTCACCAATGCCACCTTTTGACCAACCCTGAATCAAGACCCTTTCCACCTTCTGTCGTTCACCTACCTTACTTACGACATCCTGCATCACGCGTTTGCACTGTTTAGGTGTCAAATCCATGCGCTTCAAGGCCTCAACCCACTTCATGACCGGCCGACCGGGCTTGCCATCATGAAGCATCAAGCGGTAAACCGAGGGTGGCGATCTACCAATAAGGGTGGCAAACGTATCTCGATCTTGAGGCGAATCTTGCAGTCCTAAATAGTCGTAAAAATCCTTGATATCCAACGGCGGTTGCACCGGTGAAGACTCAGGATGCGTTCTGTAGAGAAAAAGCAGCATAGCCACCACGGGGTCGTTGATCTGCTCAGCCGACTTATCCGGGCCTGTTAGCTCTTCCCACTTCGCTTTCTGCAGGCCAAAGGCGTCTGCAGCAGCAACCTTGGTCAGACCGTTCTCGATCCGCCATCTCTCCAAATCCGTCCCACAAATTGGCTGAATTTCATCAGTTCCAAAGGACATTTGATCCCCTCAAATGTAGCAGACGTAGCCCTCCTGGGCCTTAGGGCGCGGAGCTTCCCATTCCGCTGAATTTTGAATAATATACACAATACGAAATTTCAGCAGTCACGGTCCAGCCCAGAGCGACGCGCTTAACCCAACTTTACCCAGCCCCTCCACGGGGGGCTCAGGGCAACGGACTACCCCACCATCCGGAAGGAGGCAGGATTGCCATGAGCGAAGTAAGCGAAGCCTTGATGCAAGAGTTCCGCCAAGCTGTCTACGAGCGATTGAATTCGCCGCAGGCAACGGAGGCCTCTCCCCGTGAAGCGATCGAACGTCGTGCTAAGGCGTACCAAGCCTGGCTAAATAGCCAACCTTCCGAAGAAGAGGCTGCGGCCGTCCCTACTGCGTTGGTCAGACATTGGGTTGCTGCAGACCTGTCGTCATGGCGCTCAATTGACGCCAAGAATACAGCTGAAGCAGCAACTACCGTTTATCAGAATATTTTCGCATACGATACATATGCGGAATTGCTAAAGGAACTAGACCAGGCCCTTTACAGCGAAATTATTTCGCATTTGAGGGGGCATGAAGCATTCGGTAACGGTTTTGGCCGTGGAAACCCTGATTTAGATCAAGAAAGTGTTGATCAGGATCCAAAAATCCAGATTAGCGAGCTCTTGAAGGAGATCACCTACAAGGAGCGGCGCGATGGCAGCGTCCTCTATTCCCTGCATGACAGACCTATTTTCATCGACCATGGGCAGCAAATCCTCATGGTGGCTGAAGCAAAAGATGATGAGATGGCCATTCTCGCCGGCCTCTACATGGCGAAACAGAAGTTCGGTGGGTCTATCGAGCTCACTGGCAGTGAAGAGTTTAAGCGCCGGGCGATCGCGGTTCTGATCAAGCATGAGGTTCCGGTAGAACTCAATAACCCCGCACAAGAAGCTATTCGCCGCGAACTGCTCGGCTTGCCACCCATTGCAGCTGTACCAGACAAAGCCGCCGCGCAAACTGAAACGCCGAAACCGACCGAGGCAACCGCTGAGAAGGTGGGCACCTCCAGCGAAGAAACGGCATCACCTGCAGAACCGGCCGCAAATGATCCTACACCTGTGAATGCCCGTGAGGGTGTGATCGTAGATTTCGGCCCGGCGCCGTATCTTTTCGACAAGAAGCAAAGCAAAAGCTTCTACGTGAAGTTGCGCAATAGCGACGGAGAAGAGCGTGTTACCTGGGGGGTAGATCTGGCCCGAGTGTTCCGCGAGAACGAAATCGCAGCAGGCGATACCGTCACGTTGAATAACTTGGGTCGTAAGCAGGTGACGGTAGAGGTGCCGGTACGTGGCAGCGATGGCCGTGTCGAGCGTTACGAAGAAAAAACGGTTCATCGTAATGAGTGGGAAGCCGTTCTGCTTGCTAAAGCTGATCGTGAGCAGGCCCCCCCAGTCGAACCGTTGGCAGCTGAGTCCCTCACAGTTGCTGGACGCGATGCGAGATTCGTTGAGTCAATCGGTCTGCCTACAGGTGATATCAATGACTACCCTGATTTGCTGCCGTATCGGGCCGAGGATCACGCTATGGCAGTCATGTGGGAGCATGACAGCTCTCCGGAAGGACTGCGGACAATCGAAAGCTGCATGGCCGAGGCAAAATATCGCGCCGCGTTCCAAGCCAAGCTGGACAGTGAGCTCGGCAAGCTCAATACGCACTTCCGCGGGCAGATGGAAGCATCAGAGGGTTACGCCATAGCTAGAGAGCTGCTGGCAGACGCTGATAAGCAGTACGGGCCACTGCCCGAGCCTGGCAGCAATGAGTTTGACCGGATGTACCAGTTAGAGAATTGCTGGGATCCAGATGAAGTCATCGAAGCAATTGAACAGATAGATGCTGCTTATCTGGCCTCACTGAAAAATCATCAAGGCACAGATATCCCCCCTCGCTCCTCGACGGATTCAATTCCGACAGAAGTTTTGGAGTCGTTCACGCTGGATAGCTACAGCCAGTATCCCTATGACTCAGATACGACGCCTTCAGCTAGGTGGGAATTGCTGAACAGCGAGGCTGCTAAGCACGGCTACACCGCGAAAATTGGTCTAGTGAACGAATCGGAAAGGGTCGATGGTGTCACGTACTCCATTGCCTATTTCGACCGTGAAGGGCAACCGACCGGTATCCACACTGAATTGTGCGGGACGGGCAAGCTCGAGAGCGCTCCTGCAACCTTCCTTAATGGTCAGCGCATCCCCCAGCCAATGATCAACGATCCAGGCGCGGATATCGCCGTGCTTGCTGGTGCTATCTCCGAGTACGAGAAGTCCAGAACTCTGGACTGTACAGGAGAAGCTCCACAGGCTGCTGATGAAGTAGAACTGGGGGATTTAGCTGCAGCAGCGGTCGAGCAGCGACATTTCCAGGCAACTGAGGGAGTGCCATTTGGGGACTCCGATCTGCAACAGGCTGAGAACCTTGTTGCGGTAAACGCCGCCGCCTGGTGGCGAGATCAGTCTGAGGCCATCAGTACCTGGAGCAAGTCGCTGGAAGAGCTTGAGCACGATCTGGCCGCTCTTGGGCCAGAGCCTGCGACCGATCAGTACTACTGGTTCGACAAAACAGGCCGTCCTGTGCCGGCACCAGTGAACGAGTACGACTGGATCATGGCGAAAGCCTTTATCAAGGATGAGCATACCCCCGAATCCCAGATTGAAGGCTTTGGCGCTGGCCTTCAAGGCAGGTCGAGCAACTCCGGTGTACCCGGGGACATTACCGGCGCTTCAACCAGTGACTCAACCACTCCTCAGGAGGTTGGTATGGCAAACGCTGACAGCAATACGGGACAGAAACTCATCCTTCGCGGTGTGACCAAGCTGGATAACGATCAGTACGACACCACAGTGCTCCTGTACCAGGGCAGTGGGGATTACCTACAGGGATACGTGAAGGTCAACGGTGAGAAGCACCAGGTCCTTGCGTTCATCAATGAGCGTAACCCCGACCCAGGTACCGGTGAGATCAAGCCTAACTTTATCACCCTGTCCCAGCCGAACAACGATGGAAGCGACCAGAAGTGGACGCAGATCGGCTTCGGGAACGCGGTTAATCGCCGCGGCGACGGGAAAGCCGTTTACTTCGATGAGGTGCTTTTCAACGTTGATAACCAGATCCTCAAGGCAAAGGTTACCAAGCACGTTGATGAGGATATGCACCGCAAGCTGGGTTTCCTCGAGCAACGTAAAGAGCGGGAGAAATCAAGCGCTTCCCCAAAGCCCGAGGCTCTGACGGAGCCCGTCAAGCAACAGCCCAGCCCGGCGCAACCCGCTGTTAAATCCCGGGCACGAGCTTGATGCTCCTGGCCGTTGAATGTTCTTGGAGGACTGGTATGAAGACACTGACCCGCGCGTTACTCGTTGTGCTGCTCATGAGCTCGGCTGTGACAGCCCATGCTGCCACCTGCCGTAGCGGAGAAGCCGCGGTGCGTGGTGGTGAGGCCGGCCTGGCTCGAGATCAGGACGCGGCCGACACCAACCAAACGGCTGCTCAGACATCGTCAGACATTTTGGGCAAATGTGTCGGGGGGATCACCGGCATATTCAGCACCACCTCTTTCCCTGATCTGTCTGCCATCTGGCAAATGATCAAGGACAAGGTTTGCTCGATCGCCAGCTCCTCAGTAAACGGTGTGATTTCCGAGGTGAATGGACAGATCAACGGAGTCATGAGCGAGGTTAACGGGGCCGTAACTGATGCTGTCAATCAAACGGGCGTCAACGATACCGGCCTTGGCACCGTTGTCGGTAGCGGCGATACGCATATCAGCAACCCTGTAGAGGTCGGACACACCAGTGACGCGGCCGATTCGTCGACAAATTGGAATGAGGTTTGGAAATAAAAACCATCGAGCCCGCGGATTCGCGGGCTTTTGGTTTTCGGAGTGAAGAGTTACGGCCGGCGCGGCGGCGCTTAAGGAGGATCGGCCATGAGCGAAGTTTTTGTCAGCACGGTTCATCCGGCTATCGGAAGGTTGTACTGGGTATTCACATCCAATGCTGATTGCAATTACCCCGATCATTACAGCTTGACCGACTGGAGTGAGCTTGCGACTCGGTTTCCAAAAGGATGGCGAGATCATGACTACTACCACTGGCTGCATCGATCACATATCTCGAAGGTTTTCGAACCGGATGACCCCTACAGCGACTATGTCGAGTACGAGGACGAAGAAGCTGGGTGTCTGGAGCAGCGGCTTTCGGGATTGCTTGCTCGCCTACAGACCAAAAGCGGGCAGACAGTTGAGGAATTCAGGCACTGGATGTTTAGTGCAGTTTGGGTAGACGTCCCTGCGCTACGCATTGTTGAGAGCTGAATGGCGGGCGCAAATGATCAGTATGAAAAAGGGCGCCATGGGCGCCCTTTTTCATTACGCTCGCATTTTACTCCGTCCGGGAGCTGCGGAACCTTGTAGGAGGACCGATTTTGGCTCCCACTTCGACTGATAGGAGTCGTCAGCTTGCATCAGTTTCAGTTCCCGAAGCACATCCCGAGCATCCTCGCGCAGGTAGTCAAGCCGAGTCTGCTGCAGGAACGGCTTCGCCTTCTCTTGGATCGCTTTGTTGAGCTCTGACAGCTCGCGTCCCCGCGTCGACTCGGCCTCATCCCTCCAGCCTTCCAGGCGCTCCAGGAAGTTGTCCAATCGGCTGATGAACCCGCTGATGCTGAATTTGTCGTCAACGCGATACACCAGGTTGTCCGGCTCGTATGAGTCCCGACCGGTGACGGTGAAGTGGATTTTCTGCCGCTCGCATGACACTTGAATTTCGAAACCTCGATAGCTTCCTACGGGCACAAGCTCTGCGCGCTGGAACGTGTCTTCAGACCGCCGCTCGACGGCCCGCTTCATGGCGGTGGCGAATACCGCGGCCAGTCTTTCCTTGTCCGCGTCTTTGTAGGGTCTGCCATTCGCCGAGAACTCGAATTCAGGTTTGGTGCCGGCATCGCGCCGCTGGATCTCACTTGACCAACGGGCGATTGCCCGATCGGCACGTGAGTCGGCGTCACGCAGCCACGCAATGCGGCTGTCGAGCGAGTGCTGGCCACGTTTGAAGTTGGAAAACAATGCTTCCACCTTCTTGAGGTCTGCAGCGATTTGCACCTGCTGGAAGATCAGAGGATTACCGGTGGCCGCGGCTTTCATCTCGGCGGCGTTGGCTGCCTCGCTGGCCACATCCTCGATCACACGCTGGAGGCTGTCCCCCTTGCGGAATTGTTCGATGCCAGCTGCCTTGAATTCGATGGTCTGCCACATGCGGCTATCGTAGGTCTGTTTCGTTGCGTAGCGCAGAATCTCGATCTCGAATCCGTCAGGATCCATCTCATAGAAGAGGTTACCTTGCCGCTCGATGCGACCATCGCGTTGCTCCAGGTCGCTTGGGCGCCATGGTGCATCCAGGTGGTGGAGAGCGACCAGGCGGCGTTGGACATTCATGCCGGCACCCATCTTCGCTGTTGACCCCAGAATGATCCTGACCTCGCCGGCATTCATCTCCGCAAAGAGCTTGGCTTTCTGCAGATCTGTGTTGGCCTCATGGATGTAGCGAATCTGGTTCGCCGGGATCCCGCGAGCGAGGAGCTTTGATCGAATGTCGTCGTATACGCTGAACGAGCTGGCACCTGCCAGAATATCGTCCATAGAGATCGAGGCTTCTCCTTCTTCTTCGTCCTCTGAGCTCACAGCAGCCTGTTCTGGGCGTTTTGGACCTTTTGGCGTGGATAGGTCACAGAAAATCAGTTGCGTGCCTTTACGGTCGTCCCAGTCCTGCCAAATGCGGAATGCTTGATCGACACACGCATTCACTTTGCTACCTGCGAAATCCCCAGCGCCGGGATCGATGAGTCGGAAATCCAACCCCGCTTTGCGCGCGTCGTTGGTGATCTTCAAAGGATTGTCGAGGCGTGGGTCTTTCGGCAAATGCTCCATGCGATGGATGATCGATCCATCGTTCCAAGTCTTGAACGTCGATCCATCCGCTTTAAGCAGCGGATTACCCTCTGCGTCGATCGCCTCTTGCTGAATGCCCATGTACCAAGCTTGAGCCTCCGATCGATCCACAATCACGTTCTGCGGGCGACCGCCTTTCAGCTTCGGTACTGGGAATCGGGTACCGCGGGCCTCGGCCTGGTCCTGTAGATCCTTGCGTGTGATTACATCAGCGAAGGTTCGATACATCGCCGTCAGCTCGGGAACGTTCTGGAACTTTGCAAAACGCGAGTTGAGCTTGTAGTTGACGCCGGTAGCGTCAAGCTCCCAGCCGGTTACAACCTGGCCGAATGTCGAAGCCCAGGCATCAAAATGAATGATGCCCCGGGCCTTCATTTCATCGTACTGGAGGTATCGTTGTACGGTGTAGAGCTCAGCGATCGTGTTGCTCAATGGGGTACCCGTGGCCAGAAACACGCCTCGGCCGTCGTTCCGTTGCTGCAGGTAGCGACACTTGACGAAAAGATCGAATGCTTTTTCCGATCCTGCCAGATTACCCAGCCCCGATACCCTGCTGAGCGAGGTCGTGATGAACAGGTTTTTGAATTCCTGCGCCTCATCTACAACCAAGGCGTCAACACCCAGATCGGCAAAGCTGACAGCCTGGTCTTTAGAACCGGTGTCGGCTTTCTTTTCCAGTCGCTCGGTCATCCGCTCTTTCGCCTTTTCCATCTCCTTGATGGTCACGCGATCGCCCTGGCTGCTCTTGAGGTCCAAAATGGCGTCAGTGAGATCCTGGATTTGCTCCTGCAGCAGCTCCTCGAGCGTCTCCGGGGGCATGCCAATTTTTTTGAACGAGCTGTGAGCCACCACCACAGCATCCCAATCCCCGGTAGCGATTCGGGCAAAGAGTCGCTCCCGGTTTTCTTTCTTGAAATCCGTCTTCTCAGCAACCAGCACGTTGGCGTTAGGGTAGAGGTCGTAGAAGGCATCCTTCCACTGCAGTAGAAGATGATTCGGTACCAACACCATTGGCTTTCGGAAAAGCCCCATCCGCTTGCTCTCCATCACGGTTCCGACACACACCAGCGTCTTACCGGCGCCGACTACGTGATCGAACAGTGCTGTGCCGTCCTGAATTCCGCGCCAAATTGCGTCCTTCTGGTGCGGACGGAGCGTGATGTCCAGCGAGGTGCCGGGCAGCTGCAGGTGTGAGCCGTCGTAGCGGCTGGGAATATTGGTGTTGAACCGATCGTTGTAGAGTCGCGAGAGGGATTCACGACGATCCTGATCCTCCCAGATCCAGTCGGTGAACGCAGCGCGGATCTCGTCCGCCTTTTGGTTGGCTGCAGCGGTCTGAGTTTCATCAACCTGCATGATCGGATGGCCATGATCGTCCTTTCCGACCTCCACTTTCACTTGGATCGGGCGGTTCGTTAAAACCGCCTCTACCAGCTTGTTTGCGGGGTACGCTTCGGTGCCCCAGGTGACGCGCATGGTGGTGTTATCCCCCTCGGAGATGTTCACCATCCACTTGCCCAAGGCCTCCTGGTAGTCGATGCGCCGGCGTACATCCCCCATCAGGTGTACGACGAAATCATCGATTGTTTTCGCCGGTACCCAAGTCGAACCCAGCTGCACGGAAATGTCGATCGGCTCGATGTCTGCTGGCTGTATCGGACGCAGCGCCTCGACGTTCTCCAAGAACTTTGGATCGTGTTCCGCGGCTCGAAGCGCTCCCCTGAGTTTCGCTTTCACGTTCCCGGTCAGGTACTGATCGGCTGTTTCCCAGCGATCCTTGCCCGGATTGAAGTAGACAAGTCCCTTCAGGTCACGAAGGAGTTCAGGCTCACTCAGACCGCACAAGCGGATCATGCGCTCGAGGTCTACACGGCCCACCTGGTTCATGCTGACAACCAGTGCATCCTTAGCGGATTCGACGTGCCGAATTTCTTCGCGTGGGCTCATCACGCGGCGCGAGAAGATTGCGGCTTTATCAGCTGTGGGATTGCGCGCCGGCACTCCGTGCTTGCGTGCCATGTCAGCCGATACGCCGCGATCGTAGTTGCTCTCAAGCGCATTGAGCAGAGGGTATTCAGGATCCTCCCCCATCGCCAGGCGGTTGGCTTGGCTACTCAGGTGGCCAAATCGACGGACGTACTTGTCGTACAGTCCATTCAAACGGCCGCGCAAGGTTTCCAGATCTTGAGGGTCAACGGACTGCTCAGCATTCATCAACGCGCGCAGAGCGTCACGTACCTCAATCATGCCGCGAATTCGTTGGCCTGCCCGCTCGGTTTTCGGGGTAATGAACTGGTAGTCGTGGGCTGCAAGCTGATCTGGCAAGCGACGGGCCAAACGGTCGTCAGCGGTCACAAAGTAGGAACCCACTTTGGTATTCGCTGGCAGGTCGACCTCGGGTTTACCTAATTGGCCATCAGTTTCATGATCAAGAGGCTCGCCTGTGAAGGTGCGGATAACACCTGCAGGCAACGATTGAAGTCGGGCGCTGATCGCCGCGCTCAGGTCCTGGCCTGGCTCCGCCATCAAATCAGCGGCATCGCGGCGCATCTTCCCGGTGAGGGCCATCCGGCCGGCCATCTGCTCGGGATTGTCGATGAAATACTGGTTGATCGTGATTGGCTCACCCGATTCGCGATCTCGTATTTCACCGACATCTACCCAGCGGCGCTCCGGTTGGTCTCCGGGGAGTGCCTTCTGGAAGAACACGATATCCGTCGTTACTTCGGTCAGGGCATTCTCTTTGAACGCCGTGTTGGGTAGACGAATAGCGCCCAGGAAGTGGGCCGTATCTGCGATATGTTCACGCGCCTTGCTATTGGCGGCATCGAGGAAATACCGACTGACAACGGCTCCCATCACACCACCAGGTTTGAGCGTATTGAGCGATTTAGCCAGGAAGTAGTTGTGGATCGAGAAACCAGCCAATTCGCGGTGGTGCGGGTCATACAACGATTGCGAACCGAAGGGCGGGTTCGCCACGCAGGCATCGAAGTATGCGCTTGGGATAGCCACATCCTGCAGACCGCGATTGATGAAGGTGGATGATGGATAAAGATGAGCGCCGATCTGCGCTGTCAGAGGGTCAAGCTCGATGGCGGTGATGCGACTGTTGCTCCGCATTTCTGTCGGCATCAGGCCGATGAAATTGCCAATGCCGGCAGCTGGTTCCAGAACCTTGCCACCTTTGAACCCTAGTCGCTCCAGACCCTCGTAAATGCCGTCGATTACGGTGGTTGAGGTGTAGTGCGCGTCCTGGGTGGAGCGCCTGGCCCTCTCGTACTCATCTTGGCTGAGCAGTGAGGCCAGTTCCTGGTACTCGGCACGCCAAGCATCATTTCGATGATCGAAAGCCTGCGGCAGTCCACCCCATCCTACATATCTGACCAGCGTGGATTGTTCGTCTGGGGTGGCGCCACGGCCTTCCTTGTGCAGCACCTGCAGCAGTTGAATGGCAGCGACGTTATCGCGGAATTTCGATTTTGGACCGCCAGAGCCCAGTGAATCAGCACCGGTAATCGCATAGTCAGAGGGGGCTACAGGTCCGTTTTGATCTCCAACATTTGCAAGATCTCGTGCTCGGTCAGACCCTGCTTGCTGTCCGCTGGCAGGCTGTTGATGGCCGTCAATTCCAGGGCTTGCTGCTCCAATAGCCGGCTGAGCAGTTGCAGCTCGCCCTGAAGCTCCATCGCCTTGAGGCGTTCCGGGCTGTTCAGCGCCCAGCGATCCAGAATCTTCCAGCCTTGGAGACTGAACGACGGCGACTGGCGGATCGATGCGAGTGTCTGTTGGCTCAGGACTCGTGCGGAGATTTCCAGGGGCTGTGTTTGGTTGGTGATCATAATGGCGGTCTCCTTGGTCTTCGTCGGAATCGAGGCCGGCTTGCAGGTCCTCGATGGTATTTACCGTCTCTTGAAAAGCGAAATCGAACGTCATCTGCCCCTGATTCTCTGGGGTCTGCCGCCGTTTTCTAGGCATTGCCGTCGCCTCCTATTCCAGTTTGTATAATAGTCATTATACAAACTACTGAAGACACGACAATGTGCGTTTCTAACTCACTGTTTTTAAAAGGTACTGTTAGTAGCCCGGCTTCGGCCTTTTCAGGAAATCTCCCTGGCTAAGATCGGTCGGGTACTTGTGACGGTACTCCGATCGGATGCCATCCAGCTCAGCATGCTCGCTCGGGGCAGCTCGCCGTACAAGCATCTTTCCCTCGATCACTTCCAGGTTGTAACTGAAACCGCGAATCTCCTCGGGAGTCCAGACGCGCTCGCGTTCTTGAGTGATGCGCAGTCGGCCAGCTGCTGGAGTGCAATCCACCTCAGAGAGGCGACGCGCATACAACTCGGTACCGTTGCGGCTAAACACCTGCAGCGTATGGACTAGGTTATCTGATTCTAGCCGTTCGACGGTTACAGGCAGGCCTGCGTAGGCCTGATCATGCTTATCTCGATTCGACCAACGACCAAATCCGTTGGCTTCTCGCTGCAGCTCGTAGCGCATATGAATGCTCATGCGGCTGACGAGGGGATCTACTGCCAATACACGGGCTTCGACCCGATAGCCAGCGGTGTGAAGGCGAGAGCACAGCCTGGCGAGACTATCGGGATCCCGCATGGTCCCGTCGATCAAGAGATTCCGCCGATTCTTGATCGCCAAATTGGTGAGCTTTACCGACCATGCGCCGGCGTCCGGATGAGTACGATCGGCGGCCAATCGATCGTTCTGCCGCATCAGCTGCAGGTATTGCGGATGGTGCTTGCGCAGCTCATCAGCATCAACCTTGATGGTGTTACCACCGAACTCATCCAGTGCTTTGCTGCTGAGTCCGGCCTTGCCTGCACCAGGTTGTCCCCCGAGAAGAACGGCGGTTGGATGGTTGACAGGTTTGGTAGTGGAGAGCGCCAGGAGGGCGATGTCGTCAAAAATGGCATCGTGGTCTTCGGGGGACAGTCGGAATTGCGACTGGTCGTCCTTGGGAAACGTCATTTGCTGTCGGTGTCCTTCCTTGATACCAGCAGCGATTGCCTGAGCTTCAATGCGCAGCTCGCTGATAGTAAGCCTACCGTCTGAAAGTCCGACGGCCTTCAACATGCCTTGTAGGGCATTGCGGGTGCGGTCCCATGCTTTTCCGAGGAATGAACGCTCCTCCTCCGCGACAAATGCGAAGACCTCTTCTGCACGATGGATGCCGGGGAGTTTGGCGTAGTGCTGATCCACGTACGCCCAAATATGGGCTAGTGAAGGTTCGCCGCGCGTTTCAAGAACGCGATCCAGGAATTCCCGCTTTTCTTCGGGATTGAAGGTGTTAAGCCCATAATGCCCGAGGAGCTCGTGGCGCAGCGCTCGTCGCACGGCCCCTTCATCACCCATATTGGAAGCGGCAAGGGTAAAGATGGCTCTTGCTGGGTGGTAGGCTGCGTCAATTCGGTATCCGATTTTTTCTCTTGCGGCGTCGGGTCCATAAATTTCCTCCTGCGTGGCCTTGATAATAGCAGTCACACCTATGTGACCACGATATTCGGCCATGAATCGATCCACTATCGCCTGGGCCTGAGCAACGGTAAGGCCAACGTGATCGGGAGATGCCATGAGGTATCCCCTTCAAACCGAAGCTTTGACAATCGGCCCGTAGCGCTCTATTGCGTGCGCTACCGCCAAATTGTCGTCAATGCGAAGCCGGGAGCGCTCGACTACGAGCTCAGCTTGCTCGGCCCTCAGCTGATCAATCAGGGCCTGGTTCGGTTCGTCCTTGCTGCGCTCGTTGTGAATGTCGCGAGCTTTGAGGGCGATCATGTTGCCAATGGTTTCCATCGCGGCTTCAAAGGCCGCAAGCTGGTGATCCGTCCACTGTGCCGGCATGGAATTGTCCTTCTTTTTTGGTGTGAAGGCCTTGGTGATCAAGGCGAGGCCAAGTATCAAAAATATCGCAGACTGAAGCCAATCGGCTGTGGTACTGAGTTCATTGAGTCGAGAGTTGATCGCCATGGCCAGGCCCACTAAGGCACTCAAAGCACCTACAAATAACCGCATGATTCGATTATTCATCGCTTCCCCTTGCGGCGATGTCTTTGACCAAGGACAGCTCGAAGCAGTCATTCAACACGGTCATCAGTTGTTCCGCAGTAGGCGCGCTTTGGCAGCGGAACAGCACGATGGCCAACTCTTTAAGGCCATGGGCTCGGTTGATGCTATTGACCGCCAAGGCACGTAAATCATCGGTGTCATAGACGTTCGCCAATGCCACCCCCTCCGCGCCTGTGATACCTGCCGTGCGATCGATGGAGGTCTCAACCGACGGCGGCAAAGCAGGTTTGTGATCCGCATCCACCAGCATCAGGGAGACGATAAATGGCACCGACATTCCTGCAGGATTTTTGGCGAAGTAGGCCGGGACGACCTTCATTTCAGTCTCGTTGAACATTTGATTCCCTACCGTTTGACGTCGAGCGCCAGGAATGGCCCTTTGAAGCCAACCTGCTCGTCTACTGAACTGAACGCTGCTATCCCTTTGGCTCGTTCTTTGAGCCACCGATCAAACAGCTTGCGAGCTTGCTTGTCATCGACACGAACCAATTTTCCGTCCTCAGCAAAGAACACTGGCATGCGGAACGTATTGCTGTCGTCTACCGAAATGGCCATCTCATACCACTGATTCTGACCCTCGGTGACTTTAATAAATTGGGTGTGCATCCCCTGGATAACTTCCCTGTGTTCGCCAGGCTCTTTTGATGCCCCTGACTCCTGGTTGCAGCCAGCCAATAGGATCATCAGCAGGATCGGCAATGTGCGGCGAATCATGAACGATCTCCTTCAGCCCACCCTGGCGGGTAGGCTGGATAAGTGATTGAAGCCTCGAGGATTGACGATGTTTCGGGAGCCATGGCCCATGCGTAATAGCCAGTGCCCTCAAAATAGAGCACGGGTTGTCCCCCGAGCTGGCCTATGACGCTGGACCCGGCGGCATAGGATTTGGGCAAGTCGCCCAAACCCAACGTTGGCAGGTTGAGTGATGCGTGCAGCACCTCCTCGTGTTTGTAGAGGCTTCGCGCGGCGGCATCTCCCCAAGCGCTATTGTCCCGGGCGATGGTTCTGAACCTCATCCACTCCAGCGCAGGTAGCGCTCGCATGTGCTGCAGCACCAGATCCTGGAAACCCTTTTCGTGGGCCAGCAGCTGCCGGTCATGTTCGTTCAGGAAATCGGTGATCATTCAGCCCACCTTCTTGCCGAAGTCGAATTCGACTTTCCAGCTATCCCGGTTGAGTTTGAGGTAAGCGGTGAATGGGCGCTTTTCACGGTTGAGAAATCCAGAGAGCTTCTCCGTAATCCCGCTCTTGAACAGCGCATCCGCTTCAGAAGCACTCAGCGGCCTACTGGCGATCACTGCACCGACTTTGAACTGGCACGCTTTGCATTCAAAGTGACCTGGTACCGCTGCAATCTCACCTGAGCAGCGTGGGCACTCAAGCTTGTTGGACGACATCGCCGGCACAGCTGGAGCTGGACGATCTGGGGTGCTGGGTGCTGAGTCGAACACGAACGTCGTTTTTCCTGTGCCGGTGTCCAGCCTCAGCTTCGCGGAAAACTTGGACTGCTTTTGACGACTCACGAAGCCCTTGATGACAGGTGTTTCACCCTTCACCAACAACAGTTCGACCTGGCCTGGAGTGAGAGTCTTTCCTGATACCTCGTGCCAAAGCACGAACTCGCAGCTGGAACATACGGTACGCTTGCCCCGGTTTTGCAATGCGCTCTTGCAGTTAGGACAGGGAACGCCTTCGCCAGCTGCGGGCGGGAGGGGCGTGATAGAGGCGTCCTTGGCCGTGGCTACAACGTCACGAACGAATTCCTCGGCGTAGCGCATGAAGTCGCTCAGGCTCATCGCTCCATCAGCGACTTGATCCAGCGAGCGCTTGAAGGCACCGGCTTGTGCGGGGTCTTTAACGCGCATGGGCAGAGCGTCAATCAAGCTCCTGGCTTCAGGGCTGGTCATGAGCTTTTTGCCCTTTCCCCCCGCCGGCACAAACAGGCTACGTCGCTTCATGTCGGCGATGATGCCTGCACGAGTGGCAGTAGTACCTATCCCCTCACCCTCTTTGAGCCGCTTTTTCAACTCCACATCGTCTACGTATCGATGCAAGTTTTTCATTGCATCGAGGAGCATGTTGTCGTCAAAGCGCGGTGGCGCAGTAGTCACCTTGCCTGTTGCACTTACTTCCAGCCACTGCAACAGATCGCCGATCTGCACATTAGGGAGTTCACCCTCGGGCCCTTCATCTTCGGCGGGCGCACCATCCAGCGGTGGGGGTTCCTTGTAAACAGCTTTCCAACCTTGCTCGGTTGGGCAGACACCAGTTGCGGCGAACACCTCACCAACCTGAACGCGAATGCGCAACACCATCGACCGATACCGGTAATCGGCTGCAAACTGGGCAAGATACGCCCGCACCACCATGTCGTACACGTTCCGCTCAGGCTCCGACCAGTCAGCCACATTGACTGGATTTTCCGGGATTGAAGGGATGATGCCGTGATGCGGGGTGGGTTCCCCCGTGGGAGTACGCATTTTCGCATCATTGAAGGCTGCTGATTTGCGGTATGGGTCCAGCTCACGAGCAATGGCCTGCAGATCTGGCCGCAGCTGTATGATGCCGGCGATCACGCAGGGCGCCTCGGCATGATGGGCTTCAGAAAGGAAGCGCACATCGGTACGAGGATATGTCATGACCTTGTAGGTGTCGTAGAGCTTTTGCGCGGCCTCCATTACCTCGTCACCGGTGTAGCCGAAGCGGCTGAAACCTTCCATTTGCAATTCATTCATGGACAAGGGAAGTGGGGGCTCCTTCTTCTTGTCGGTGACCGAGTGCTCGATGACTGAGGCTTCCCCGGGCACACCATCCTGCAGGCGTGCAAGGAGGGATTTAGCAACCCCTTCGTCGACCAGGCGACCGGATTCATCCAGGCCAGCCTGGTCATCCTGTGGCATCCAGCGGCCGCGGATTGAAATCCCAGCTTCGGCTGTGAAAACGGCAGTGATGTCTTGATAAGGGACAGGCTTGAAAGACTCGATCGCTCGGTCCCGCTCGCGGACGACGTACAGCAGAGGGCTTTGCACGCTACCAACGGGCAGCAATCCTTGGTGGCCCATGTCGCGCCCTCGAAGGGTCATCGCCCTTGTACCGTTCATGCCCAAAAGCCAGTCATAACGGCTCCGAGCAAGCCCCCACAACCGCCATCCACTGAACAGCGGGTCAGAGTTGTCACGCATATTGGCGAGTGCTTCGCGGACCTTGCTGGGGTTGTAGTCGTTGATCAACACCCGTTTAACAGGCTTGCGGCAGCGATAGTACTCAAGCGCCTCGTCGACCAGACTTTGTCCCTCGCTATCCGGATCGCCAAGGTGGTACACAACGTCACACCAGGCCAGAAGCTCTTTCAGCTTGCTGAGCCGGGGCCGTTTGCGAGGATCAGGCAGAATTTTCCATTGTTGTTCTGGTGGAATAATTGGCAGATCTTCCATCCGCCAAATTTTCCGACCCTTGCCGGTAGTAGGCAGATCGTCCGGCAAATAGTCATCAGGCGTCGCCTGTTGGAAGGCATGTCCATCCAGCCATACGCACCAGTCGTTACCATGTTTCGTCCAGCCTGCCCCACGATCAGAAGAGTGTCCATTGAGCACAGGGAATACACCCTGCGATAGCTGGGATTCTTTCTCAGCGATCCAAAGAATTTTTTCCATCAACCCTCCTTACCCTTAAGTCTGGAGCCGTCTGGACCTACCCAGCGACTGGTATGGTTTGCCTTGCCTTGATTCCGTAGAATAGCTATCATACGGAAAATCATAAACCATCACGGGTTATTACGGAAGGATTGCCTAATGGTTCCAATTCCCGCTCCACCGCCTGATGTCGCCCAAGACCTGGTACCTGCCTGCATGGTGCAGGCTGCTCGGGATTACAGCCTGCCATTGCGTGGCCTAATCGCTGTATGGCTTACCGAGAGCGGCAGCGGTGAACCGTTGAAGAGCGTGAACAAGAACGGGACGGTCGATCACGGGCCCTTCCAGATCAACACGGTTTGGGCAAACCGCCTGCAAAGCGAGTTCGGCGTCCCGCCCGAACTCATCACGAGCGATTTCTGCTGGGCGGCAAGGGCCGGCGCTTACATCCTGCGGTACGAAATTAATCAGGCCGGTGGGAGTTTTTGGGACGGTGTTGGGCACTACCACTCAAGAACTCCGAAATTCAAATATCCCTATATACAGCGCGTATATAACAACTCATTGAGATTCTAGGAGGGAATATGGCGCGCCATAACCAGGGTGAGTCTGATGGTATGGGAGTTGTGTGGTTGGTGATGATCGCACTTCCTGTTGTGTTTGGCTGGATGTGCTGGTCTCGCTGGCACGGCACGATCAGCTACTGGGGGTTGAAATGGGCTTGGCACCAACTTGGTGTGTTTGATTGGTCATTTATGCCAGATCAAATTCGCCTGTGGCGATACGAAGCGGCCCAGCTTGCGATGAACCCCTCGCAAGTAAAGTTTGCTGACTTGCTGCGTCTGCTCAATATTTCCGGGTACTTTTTCATTTTCATCCCCGTCATATTAGCGCTACGTGGATTTCGTGCGGCGCATCGGCACGCGGCTAACAAAACTCGCCGAGTTATCACAGTAGAAACGCTGCCATGGGTGATGTCTAACCATTCGCCCGCAATCATCCCGTCCTTGTATTACGGCGATCCGCACACGCTGCTTTTGAATGAAGATCCTGAGGAGCATCGCAGCGCGATCCATCCCGAAGAATGGGCTCTGCAGCGTGGCCTCATCGTCAACCGACGGCTCGACCGGGAGCGCTGCCGGGAGCTGCTGGTGAAAGACTTGGGTAGCCGGATCAAAAGCCTGAATGAGCTGAGTCCTACCGAGCGAGCCCTGTTTGCAGTGTTCGGCGCCAGGCTGTTATCGGATGGGCGCGATATGAAAAAGGCCCAGGAGCTGCTGGACGCTCTGAATCGTTCATGCCACCACAACACCTTTGAGGGAAAAAAGGGCTACCCCGATTTGAGCTTGGCTGACGATGCTTTCAAGAAGTATGCCATACACCCGGAAGCTCAAACTTTTCTTGATAAACACCCCTACCCTAGAACAATGCTTTATGCCATGCACCAGCAAGCTAGTAATTTGGGAAAATTGCCATCGTCTCAGTTTCGTTGGTTGAAAGGGATGGACCGCCCTTTGTTTTACGCGCTGAATTTAGGTAAGCGTAAAGCTCCGCTTATAGAAGCGGGAGCAGTTTACACGCAGACCCACTGGGAAAGTTACGCCGATGACACGGGTTATAGATTAACCGAGCCATTTATCGAAGATGCAATCGACGGGGTTGAAAAGTATCTGGCCAAGCTTGGTCTCGTCGACCTCAATACTGGAGATATCCAATGAAGAACCGAGACAAGATTCGTCAATACGACAACACCCTTCACATTCACTTCGGCTCGACTGGTGAAGAACGGAGTGTATCGTTGTTGCCCTTGGAGCGCGGGCTGTCTCTGAAGCGTGAGGGTAAGCAGATCCTCGTGACCAGCGCATTTGGCGGGAAGCTGGAGCAGGTCGTTCTCGAGTCCTTTGGCACCGAACAACTGGCTACTGACGCCTTTGATGCACTCCAGAGCGCTATTGTTTCGCATGGATTGCGCCGGCGCTGGACCTCCCGGGCCAAAGGGATCGTAAAGTGGGGAGTTATCCCCGCTTTCGCAATCATTTTTGCCCTCGGCCTGAACATGTTTGCGGCAAAACTGACCGGGCTGCAGGCGCCTACCGAGGCGCAGTATGGTTCGGGAAGCGGTCTCCAAACACCACAGACCCCTACCCCGACATTTGCCCCACAGAACCCACAGACATTCCAACAGCCTGCCCCAGACCTCTCTAACATCCCCGGCCTTCCCAAACCAACAGACCCGAAAATTGTCCGCGAGGCGATCAAGGCCGGGGTGGCTACCGGCAAGTATTCAGTGAAGCTATCCGAAGGGGCTAAAGGGACTGTCTACGTCTTCTCTGATCCTTCTTGCCCTCATTGCCAGAAATTCGAGCCTGAGCTCGAGCAGCTCGCCGCGGATCATACCGTTGAGATCTTCCCTGTATCGGTGATCGGTGGTGAAGGCTCAGCCAAGCCTATCGCACAGATGCTTTGCGCTCCGATCGAGCAGCGCGCCTCGATGTGGAAAGCCATCGCCAAGGGGCGGCCGATCGATGGGCCTGTATGCGAGGAAGGCCTTACCCATGTTCGGGCCAATGACCAAGTCTTCAGAAAACTGCAGTTCCTGGGCACCCCAACAGTGATCAACCAGCAGGGCGCGCAGACGCCGCTCACCCTTCCCAACCAAGCGGCAGCTATTGCCCAGTGGCTGGAACAGACGCAGGCTCAGTAGGGATCGCCCATGGGGAAGTACGTTAGATACAGTGACGAGTTTCTCGACCGAGTCCGCCAAGCAGCGGATTTGGTAGGGTTGATATCGCGTGACATTACACTGAAGAAATCGGGCAAAAACTTTAGCGCTTGTTGCCCCTTCCACAAAGAAAAAACGCCGTCGTTTAGTGTTTCCCCAGAGCGTAATTTCTACCGCTGCTATGGATGTGACGCGAAGGGTGACGCTATCACGTGGATGATGGACCATCACCACCTGCCCTTCCCTGATGCCGTTGCAGCGGTTGCCGAGTTTTCGGGCATCCAACTCCCTGAGCCCTGCCAGGATACTGCGGCAGATCAAGCCCGGAATGCAGAGTTGGCAGCCATGTACCGAGCCCTCAAGGATGCCCAAACCCTCTATGCCGGAGGCATTCAGAGGAATGCAAAGTCATATGGCTACCTGACTCAACAGCGAGGGTTGAGTTCCGAGACGATCGGTAAATACGGTTTAGGCACCGTAGGTACTGGTATTGCAGATCTCCTGCTGAAGCGCCACGACCGGCAGATCCTGATTGATTGTGGTCTGGTATGTGAAGCCGAAGATGGCCGGTTATTTGACAGATTTCGAAGCCGGATAATGATCCCGATTCACGACCACGGCGGGGCCCTGGTTGGCTTTGCTGGCCGATCTGTTATTGAGAGCCCTGACCGAACGCCTAAATACATTAACTCGCCAGAGACGAAACTTTTTCATAAAGGCGAGGAGCTGTATGCCTTCAACATCGCCCGCCAATTCATCCGCGCTGACAGACATGCGGTGGTGGTCGAAGGCTTTTTCGATGTGTTGAGCCTCCACCAGGCTGGTGATTCGCGGGCAGTTGCTCCCATGGGCACGTCCCTTACCAATGTGCAAATGCGTAGGCTCTTTCAAAACGCAGATACCGTTACATTCGCCTTCGATGGCGATAAAGCGGGACGAAAAGCGGCTTTAAGATCCTCTGCGGTTGTTTTGGAAGAAATGTGCGATGGGAAAAATGCTCAATTCTTATTCCTTCCAGAAGGTACCGACCCGGACAGTGTCCTGCGAGAAAACGGTCTCGAATATTGGATTGAGATGCTGAACCAAGCGCAACCGCTCAGCCGTTTTCTGACCGATTTTGTTAAGCACCGTCTGGATATCGAGATCCCCGAATCCCAGGTTAAAGCAGCGGAGCGCGGTCGGGCTGTCATAGCCCGTATTCGCGATGCGGCTCTCTTCAAAAAAGCGCTTAGCTTGCAATTTGAACGCGCTATTGGCATTACCTTGAGCGCGTAGGAGACGATTAATGGCTATCGATTCTCAACACGAGATCCAAGCTGGACGCTTGTCCAGAGACACCCGGTCAGCTTGGACCCGATTTATGGTCTCACTTCATCGGCCAAATAACTTCAAGCTGGCGATGCTCGCACTTATTGGGTTGATGATCTATCAACCTGCCGCGTGGCCTGTTTGGATACTGATCATGTGCATGATGGTTATGTCCTTCAATGATCAGCGTTTTCGAATGCCATTGCGCATGCCAAAAGACATCGGTGGTAAAGATCGAACTGATTATTACGAAGAACTGGTCGAACAAAAAACCTTGTGGGGCTTATTTAAAAGCTCTCGGACGTTTCGCAAGCTCCTTGCTGCTGGTGGCATCATGTATCTGGGGTATTTGCGTACGCCAAACGCCGAGGGCATTGCAAGGAGTGAAGACGAAGGTCGAGAACTTTGGCTCAACAACTCCGACTGCCGTACGCATATGTGGATTCCTGGAACCACCGGCAGTGGAAAAAGTGAAACTCTCATGGCGCTGTTCTTCAACGCACTTTGCTGGGGATCGGGAGCTTGCTACGCAGACGGCAAAGCAGACTCCAACCTAGCATTTTGCCTGTGGTCGCTTGCCAGGCGCCTAGGCCGTGAAGATGACTTCTTGATCCTCAACTATTTGACCGGGGGTATGGACCCATTCGATAGCATGGTGGCACGCGAGAATGGAAAAGAGTGGACCTCGGACTTTAGAGCGCAGTCGAACTCGCTGAATCCCTTTGGTGACGGTGCTGCCGACTTTTTGCTGCAGCTCTTGGCGTCGCTGCTGCCTGCGGCCAGTGGCGATGGTGCGAAGTGGCAAGAAAAAGCGATCAACATGGTCGACGCAGTGATCAGGACGCTCTGCTACAAACGCGCCAGGGGCGAAATTGAAATTTCCGTTGCTACCTTCCGGCATTATCTCGCGCTGAAGAATCTGGTCGAGCTATACAAAGAAGGCCAGCAGGGACTGATTCCCGAGACTGCCTACCTGCCTATCAAAGCGTACTTTGAGACCGGCCTGCCGGGCTTCAACCCCGACTTGGTGGACGATCCTTCTAAATGGGACGCGGAGGTATTTAACCAGCATGGCTATTTGACTGGTCAATTCTCGCGAATTTTCTCGATGATGATGGATACCTACTCGCACGTGTTCAGCGACAAGTATCCGGAAATCGACATGATGGATGTGTTGCTTAACGATAGGCTGCTTGTGGTGATGATCCCGAGCCTGGAGAAATCAGCCTCCGAAGCGGCATCGCTGGGCAAGCTCTATATCTCGTCCATTCGGTTGATGATGGCACAGAACCTCGGTTACAAACTGGAGGGGACGAAAGAGCAGGTGCTCGACACAAAAGCGACCAATGCGCCCAACCCCTACCTCATCATCAGTGATGAGCTGGCTTACTACTTTGCTGCAGGGATCGCTGTAATGTTCGCACAGGCTCGTAGTCTGGGCTTCATGATGGTTGCGGCAGTTCAAGACATGCAAGGTCTGAAACGTGGCGAGGCAGCTGACGAAGCTGCTTCGATGCTGGCCAATACCAAGGTTAAGTGGGTGCTCGCATTGGAAGACCCTGAGGACACCTACGACTTCATCCGCAAGGCTGGCGGTGAAGGGTATTACAGTGTCCTGGGTGGCTACGATGAAAGCTCCGGTGCCATGCAGTCCTCTTTCCGCGCTCAAGCGGGAGCCAATATTGAGAAACGTAACAAGATCGAGCTGCCTGATTTGAAAAAGCTCCAAGCCGGCGAAGGCATGGTCATCTTCAAAGATAGCGTTGTTCCGAGCTCCAGTTTCTACATCCCGGATGAGCACAAAAAAACTAGCAAACTGTCGGCACGTATCAACCGGTTCCTTCAAATTGAGCGACCAGAATATTCGCGGCTACCTCACAGCGCCGAAAAGATCAGCATAACCGATCACCATTCAGTCGATTACGTAACTGCCCAGTTGCGCAGAGTCGAATCCGCCTACTATCCAAAGCTGGATGATCCGGTTCTCGATGAAATTGTGGCAACGGCAGCTCACATGGACACTATTACCCGGTTTGAAGTGAGCCCTGAACAACGCGGCATTGTGTTGTTCCAAGCTGCTCGAAAAGCAGTACACGCTGCAGAGGCGAAAGGGCTCTCCGGCTATTACCACCAGGTTCGTGATGAAGACGAATTCGAGGAGTTGCTGGGTGATGAAGGGGATGATCTAGAGATACCCGAAGAAGCCTTCGACGACTAAGGAGTTTTTATGTCCACAGCTATCAAATTGGGGAACGACTACTGGAAACTCAAAAAAGATAACGTTGAGTTACCTGTTGTTTGGTCAGAGGACCGAGTTTCGAATCACCATGTTGGTGTTGCCGGGACATCCGGTGCTGGTAAAACTCATTGGATTCGCGAGTTCGTGACGAACATGAATGAAGAGATCGAAATCGACATCTTCGACTATCACGGTGATATCGAGATCCCTGGCACAGAGACCGTCATGTTTAGTGAGTCATCACGCTACGGGTTCAACCCGCTCATTCTAAATACTGATCCGCATTATGGCGGTGTTCGTCGCGCAGTGAATGACGTCATTGAGTCGATCAATTCAACCTCAAGAAAGCTCGGCGGTAATCAGGAAGGTGTGCTTCGGCATTTGCTAACAGATGCGTACACCGCCCGCGGCATACTGCCTGGTGATCCTCGTACCTGGGTGCGGCGTGAAGCGACCGAGGATGAAATTCGCCACTTAATTCAGACAAAGCAGTGGAATGACCTCCGTGGTGTTTACCCTACGCTACCTGATGTGATCCGGCTTGCGAAACGAAAGCTGCGTTCACTTTGGATGGGGGTGGACGACAGTGGCGATGGAAAAAAAGCCTTGAGCTGTTTTGAGGAATATTGCAGGTGCATGTCGGCGGTGAACAAAAGGCGTACTGAACTCGCAAAAGCAAAAGCGCGAGGCGATGATGCAGATATGGAGGCACAGCAGAAGCGACTCAATTCGGCAAAAGACAAAGCAGCCGAGGCACATATGACCTTCCTAAATAATATTGAAACTGGCCATGAGTTTGAGGATGTCATCAAGTACCACAGCAAGGACGTTGTATTAAGTGTGATCACTCGACTTGAGAATCTTCACGCTACTGGCATTTTCAACCCAAACCCTCCCCCGTTTGGTAATGCAAGGGTGCGGCGCTACAATTTGAAACCTTTGGCTCAATCCGAGGACGAACTAAAAATGTTCGTGCGCTTCCGCCTCCGTTCCATCATCCGCGAGATGATGCAACGAGGTGAGTCTGGTGGAAAGCTGCGGCGCCTTGTTGTGTTGGATGAATCCAAGAAATTTAACGATGAGGACGTTAGCAATCCTATTAACATCATCGTCACTGAAATGCGTAAGTTTGGGTTGTCCATTCTATTGGCAGGACAGTCCCCAGCACATTTTAGCTCTGACTTCATCAAGAACGCTGGCACCTTGCTGCTTCTGAACCTGGCCACTGCCGATTGGGATGAGGCTGCCCGCAAGCTCAAGATCGATGTGAAAGACCTAAAGTATTTACGTCCCCAGACCAGCGGTGCAGTCCGTATGCTGGAGAAAGGACAAATCGCGCAGTTCAAGCAAATTCATTTTTGAACTGCATTCCCGGCTTGAGCGCTACGCCTGACCATAGGAAAACGTGACCATGGATACGACCGCCCCGATAGTGCTGTACGTCTACCGCTGCGAGGCTTGTGGGCATGCCGGCCAGTTGCAACTTCCGGAATCTGCGCCCGAGGTGACGACGGCCTGTGCGTCGTGCGGTTCCGAGGTCCAGGCCGAGTGGGACGGCGGTGTTGAGCTGGCCTCCAACGAACACGACTAACGGAAAACCTTCTGAGGAAGTTGTCCGCTCAGTCCAGCTCGCTGTCGTTTTCCAGGCTGATGGCGTCGGCCGGCTTGTCGTCGCGTAACCCGACGAACACGGCGTGCCGAACCTTGCCGGCCGGGGTAATCTCCGCGAACTTCACTTCACACACCTGCTGCGGGGCAAGCCACACAACCCCTGCGCGCTCCATACGGGGCGGGTCGATGAGAGGGGTGCGATCCTGGGCAAGCGGTGCGAGAGCAACCCGTAAAGCCTTTAGGGTACGCTCGCTGATCCCGGAGCGAACCCTCCCTGCGTAGACCAGCTGACCATCGTCGTTATGCAGGCCCAGCAATAGCGAGCCAATGCCGGCTGCAGCCCGTGTGTAGCCGGCTATGACGAATTCTTGCCGATTGCCACACTTGAGCTTCACCCAGGCACCGTCCCGCGCGCTGCTGTATCGGCTACCGTCTCGCTTCCCGACGATTCCCTCTAAGTTCATCCGGCAGGCATTGGCAAGCAATTGCATCGGGTCAGCATCCAATGTCACGGAGAACCGCACTCGCTCCATTGGGCAATGCTCAAGAAGCGCCTCGAGGACCTGTCGCCTAAGCTCGACAGCTTCACCTCTAAGATCCGCACCATTGAGATACAGCAAATCAAAGGCCACATATACCAGGTCATCGGTGGCCTTTGAGGCGAACGCCGACTGCAGGGCTTGGAAGGCAGGTCGACCGTCATCCTCCTGGATCACGACCTCACCATCGAGCCAGGCCGAATGCACGGCCAGGCGTTCTAGGTCTTTGGTAAGCAGTGGCATACGATCGGTCCAGTCAAAACCGTTCTTCGTAAAAAGCTGCACCTGGTCACCATCGATCCGGACTAAAAGGCGATACCCGTCGTACTTGATCTCGTACCTCCATTCGCCTTGCGGAGGCCGAGTCGTCAAAGTCACCAGTTGTGGAGCGATCCAACCCGGATTCGGTGCCTTGGGTGGTTGCACGATCCGCGACCTCGCTAACTGAGATTTCCCTTCAGAGTGGAGTGCTGGATTGTCAGAAAGATCACCTCGTCCGCCCAAAGGATGGTATGAACTCTCAGGTTGAGGGCTGTTAACATGTTCCTTTTGCCGCGTAACTGAGTTGAGTTTTTACCGGAATGCCGGCGGCATTTAGCAAGTGTTGGAGCATTGAATGGAAGCAAGCCTACCGAGGATCGTAAATCCGGCTGCGATCGGTAAACCACGGGACTATGACCACCTACTGGGCACCATGAAAGATCTTCACCTGTCCCTGCAGGTGGGCACTTCGAGGCACGCCATCAAACGCCGTAGAGAAGCGTATGGATTGCCGCCCTACACCGTAGCGCAAGCTATCGCTCCTTATACGCACTTGCTGGGGGTTATCTCGGATCGTTCTGTTGCAGCTCGATGCGGCGTCTCGGCCCACATGGTGAAAGTCTACAGGGAGTCCCAAAAAATTCTGCCGGTGTTTAGGCCCAAACCGCGGCAGCAAAGCCTACCCATAGGACACCCTCTGAGGGCCTACAAGCCCCTTTTCGGCTTCGTGAGTGATCAAGAGATAGCTCGAGTGTCCGACGTGCCGCTCGATGCCGTACAGCAAGCGAGAGAGTCGCTCGGGTTCGAGCCAGTCGCTCCTCTACTCCAACCCATCGAAATAGCCCCTCTGCAGGACTTCCATGGTCCTTTGCTGGGTTACGAATCCCTATTGCACAGCATGTCGATCGCCAAGATCAGCCGCATTGTAGGGGTCCCTTACAGCATCATCGAAAAGCGCCGTGATTTTCTCGGCGTGAAGCCTTACGAGCGCGTATCCAGAGCTGTTAGATACAACCACCTCTTGGGTGTTATCCCCCATTCATTGTTGGCCAAACTCGCAGGCATTTCGGCCTCACGAGTACAGGACCTGAGCCGCGCTAAGAAGCATGCGACCTGACTTCGCGCCGGTTTAGCAGCTCGGTTTGCTAGAACCTTCGCATGGTAAGCTGGTGTTCTGCTTGCCCCCCCAACTGGCCTAGCCGCTCTCCATCTCCGAGGCTGGGCCGATGCTTCATTTAAGATTATCTGAGGCCCCAGTATGGCTACCAAATCGACCCCGCTCTACGGACGTATTACCTCTGCGCAGGTCCTCGAAGTGCTCAAATACAGCAGCGGTAGTGACCTCAAAACCCAGCAGGCCCAGCTCACTGCTACCTGCAATCAGCTGGAGCAGCTCAGTACCCCCAGTATCGGCCTTAGCGAGCTCCTGGATATGGAGGACCGCGACCTGCTTAAGCGGGCTGCAGTTCTCCTGCGCGACCTTAACCGTCACGTTGAGCGGGCAAAAGAGGTACGGGTTGAACTCGAAAAACGAGAAGACAAGGCGCGTAAAGCCTATTTGGTAGCAATCAGCGGGCTGATCGCGAAGCGCTTCCCTTCAGTCACCGATGAGACTCCCGGGCGAGCTGAGCAATTGTTGGAGATCATGGAGCTTCATCTGGCCTTATTCGACTGCAACTACCTGGAAGACTATTACGAGGGGGGCTTTCGTCGCAATTCGGGCGGGATTTTGACCGTTTCGAGAGTGGCGAGGAGACACTTACTCAGGCGGTAAACGGCGCTGCGCAGAACTTGCGGTACGACCTTGGGCAACGGTTGGGCTATTCGAGCAAGCAACCCGATCCAGCAAAAGCACTGCAGGCTGTGATCGAGGAGGCCGATCGGCTGCGCCCAGCAGCCAAGGCAAAGAATCAGGGGTTGTTTCAACGCATCGAGCGCGTGTTGGCAAGGGAGCAAACCATCCGCATCACTGCCGATCCACACCAGTCGTAACTGACTTGCTCACTGATTGAGTTCAACCCGCGCTGGGCGGGCTGATGGTTCACATGCTGTCGATGAATGCCGCTACACGTTCCACTGTCGGTTTACTCAGTCGGTGGTAGTCCACGAAGTGGAAGAACCCGTCTTCCTCATCGAGCTGGGCGAGCTCATCAGCGTTGAACGACCAGCGCTGGCCACCGTGCTCAAATTCCTGCCAGTCATCGTGGGTAGCTGTTTCGGTTAATCGGGTACTCACGTTCCTTGCCCTCCTCCAAGCTTAGGGCTTGCAGCTGGTGTGTGCGATCAGCCAGCCATGTGGAGCCGCTGTTTCTGCAGGGGCCGGCACCATTTGAAATGTACAAGTATGACCCCCAGGCGCCGATGCAACGACTGTCGCAGTCAGCGCTGTTTGCTGCAGTACATGTACTTCCACGACCTCCTCGGTAACGTCATAGAACTGTGCGGTAAGGTTCGCTGCGATGCCGCTGTAAAACACATCGTAAAATGAGAAAATACGGTTAGTTTCTAGAGATCAATGAGAATGAAGAAGGCTCTGCCCACTTTGCCGGTCCGCAGCATCGGCGTTAGCGGTCGTAGCGTCACAGGCATCGTACCGCTGATGGGTCGGTTTGAATCGACCCTCGAGCGCGACCTAATGGAGCTTGTCCGCTTCGATCGCCGCGTCAGCAGCTTCCTACCTCAGCCCGTTAGGATCGAATACAAGGGCGATGCCGGTGAGGAGCGGTCGTACACGCCCGACGGCCTCATCACATTCCAGGAATCGGCGTCATCACCGCCGCCAATCCTTTATGAGGTCAAATACCGAGCGAATTTTCGCGAGCAGTGGCGAAACCTGTTGCCCAAATTTCGCGCGGCAAAATCGTACTGCGCTGAGCGCGGGTGGCGTTTTGAGGTCTACACGGAACGGGAAATCCGCACGCCATATCTGGATAACGTCAAATTTCTTTGGCCGTTTCGAAGCCGAGAGCCTGGCCCGCTTCAGCGCGCCCAAGTCGTGGGTGTATTTGAAAGCTACAACTTGATCAGTGTGGGCAACCTCCTTGGAATGCTTGCTCCTGATCCCAAGCAGCGCGGTGAGCTGATCCCCGTGTTGTGGAACCTGATCGCAAAGGGCGTCGTTTGTTGCGACCTGAATATTCCGTTAAGCATGACGAGCGAGCTCCACAGATTCGACAGCGCAAATAGCGTGGTCAGTTGCGCCGTGTTCTTGGCCAAGCCGCGAAAGCGAGTCTTCACATAGCCGAACTGGCGTTGGATCACCCGGAACGGGTGCTCCACTTTCGCACGTACTTGCGCCTTGGCCTTTTCGATCTTGCGCTTGGCTTTGTATAGTACGCTGCGTTTACTCAAGTGTTTGTAGGTGCTGCGGCGGGCAGCGATTGCCATATCACCTGGCGCCCCTCGTGTTCAGGCCGCTTTTCCACGCCTGTGTAGCCCGCATCCGCACAGACGACATTCTCTTCGCCATGCAGTAGCTGAGCGACCTCCGTCACGTCAGCTACGTTCGCGGCAGTGCCGTGAACGTGATGTACCAGGCCCGACTCAGCATCGGCACCAATATGCGCCTTCATGCCGAAGAAGTACTGGTTGCCTTTCTTCGTCTGGTGCATTTCCGGGTCGCGTTTGCCTTCCTTATTCTTGGTCGAACTGGGGGCGTGGATGATCGTGGCATCGACGATCGTGCCCTGGCGCAGCGACAAGCCTTTGTCTCGCAGGTACGCGTTGATGGTTTCCAGAATACACGCCGCCAACTGGTGCTTCTCCAGCAGATGCCGGAAGTTCATGATCGTCGTGTCTTCGGGGATCGGGGCGCTGAGCGTCAGTCGAGCGAACTGGCGCATCGAGGTGATCTCGTACAACGCTTCCTCCATAGCGGGGTCGCTCAGTGAAAACCAGTTTTGCAGCAGATGAATGCGCAGCATGGTTTCCAATGGATAGGGTTTGCGACCGCCACCTGCCTTTGGGTAATGCGGCTCGATCAATGCGACCAGTCCGCTCCACGGTACGACCTGTTCCATCTCGGCCAGGAAACGCTCACGACGGGTTTGCTTGCGCTTACCGGCATATTCGAAATCGGAGAAGCTCATCTGACTCATGGGCAAGACTTCTTGGCGTGGATGAACGGAGCGCTATTTCAGCACAGGTCCGGCTGCCTGTGCTGACTTGATCGGAGAGTCCCTAAACACCCTGCCTAGTGAAAAACTTGTGGGGGTGGATGCAGCGTCAACACCCTCCGTCGCTACAAACCAAGTACCGATTTCAGGTCGATTTCTGGGGGCACTGCGGTGTCGAACTTGTAGCCCTTAATGACCAGGTTGTAGTGCGAGGCCAGCAGGGCCTTAGCCGATTCGCCATCTTTAAGTTCGAGGCAGTCGACCAGACGGGAATGCTCATTTCGTAGCTGACAGTAGTCGAATCCTGAACGGTACAAGGCATTGATAAGCGCTTCTTGGCGTCGAAGCTGGGTATGGATTTGATTCAGGATGTCGTTCTGCAGAAACGAAATGAGTAGCGAGTGAAACTGCCGGCCAAGCTGGTCGCCAAGATCGTGGTCGTGGTTTTCGAAGGCAACTCGCTCCTTCAGGGTATGAGCCCGTAAAGTTTCTAGATCTTTTTCACTGATGCTGCGGGTCAACTGGTCAATGACCCCACTTTCCATGACCAGCAGCATTTGATACAGCTGGTAGGCGTCATCGAAGGTGGGGCAGGCAACTGTTGAGGAGCGTTTAGGCGAGACCACTACCAGCCGATCCTGTGACAAGCGTATCAACGCTTGCCTTACAACGGTGCGGCTTACTTCGAACAGCTCAGCGATGTCCCGCTCGTTCAGCTTGGTCCCTGGCGGTAGTCGGCGATGATAGATGGCGTCTGAAATAGCGGAAACAATTTTTTGAGTGAGCATGGCACCAGCTATCAATGGAAGTTAGCAGCCGGGTAGCCTATCACACCGCCTTCTCCGGCGGGATTGGCACTGTCTTGGGGAGCCTCCGCAGAAAATGGTCCGAAAAGGGGCGTTTTGGTCGAAAAGCCCAACATAAAATCCCGGCGCAGCCCTCAGAAACCTGATCACCGAGACAGCTTGTGGATCTGGCATGAAGGATGCTTGCGTCAGATGGCTACTGGTATACCAGATATCCAATCTGGCATTTCAGTGTCTACTTCGACTACTAGCTCCAGCCAGTTGCCATAAGCAAGGAGCCCCACAGCGCAGGTCTGTATGAAGAACTCTCCACCTAGAAATAATGCGCGCTTCATTTCAATGCTCTTAATGGCATGCCAGCACGTAATGGTGATGTACGCCGGTGCCGTGGCGATTCCATTGGTGCTGGGTGCGGCGCTTGGATTGTCTAAGGCCGACATCGCTTTTCTAATCAACGCCGACCTATTCGCGTGCGGGATCGTCACGATCATTCAAGCGTTAGGTGTGGGGCCAATAGGTATTCGCATGCCTGTAATGATGGGGGTAACGTTCACAGCTATTGGCCCCATGATTGCAATCGGTTCCGACGCTACAGTGGGCTTGTCGGGAATCTTTGGGGCTACCATCGCTGCTGGTTTGTTCGGCTTGGCTGTCGCGCCATTGGTGGGGAAACTCCTGCGTTTTTTCCCGCCCGTGGTGACGGGAACAGAGATCGTCGCAGTAGGACTTTCGCTAATGTCCGTAGCTGCCGCTTGGTCTGGCGGCGGCTTTGGGAATCCGGACTTTGGTCGACCTCTCTACCTTGGAATCGCTGCCGCAGTGTTGGTCTGTATTCTGCTAATTGTGCGGTATGCCAAGGGTTTTCTGAATAACATATCTGTACTTCTAGGGCTAGTATTTGGGTTCGCAGTGGCTGCGGTGGCGGGTTTAGTAAGCCTGGAGGGGATTCAGGAAGCACCAGTGTTCGGGCTTATCAAGCCCTTTCATTTCGGCATACCGACCTTCCATATCTGGCCAATCGCAGCCATGTGCATCGTGATGCTGGTCACCTTCATCGAGTCCACCGGAATGTTCATCGCCCTAGGCGAGATAGTAGAGAAACCAATGGACGAGCGAACGCTGGTTCGGGGTTTTCGTGCTGATGCTGCAGGCACTATGATTGGCGGCATATTCAACACGTTCCCTTACACCTCCTATGCGCAGAACATAGGCCTGGTGAGTATCACCGGGGTACGGAGCCGTTGGGTTTGCGCTTTTGCCGGAATGATACTGATTGTGCTTGGGTTATTTCCGAAGGTCGCGTATTTCGTCGCCTCCATACCTCCTTTTGTGTTGGGTGGTGCGGGCATTGTAATGTTCGGCATGGTGACTGCTAGCGGGATGAAGGTCTTGGCTCGGGTAGACTTCAAGAAAGTGGGCAACCTTTATATAGTGGCGATCAGCCTTGCGGTAGGCCTGCTGCCGGTAGTGTCTCCGCAATTCTTCAATAAGTTACCGTCTGCGTTAGGGCCTATTCTTGAAAGTCCTATTCTACTAACCGCGATCGTCGCCACTCTCCTTAATTTGTTCTTCAATGGAGTAGCTGCGAAACCAATGCGTCAAGGATCCGAATCAACTCCTGCTCAATCGCAAACTCTATAAAGTAGAACTCAGTAATGTTGATAAATGTTTTAGAAAATATGAAGTGGTACCTGCCTTAATGCTCCCAGGTCAGGATTGCGCTTAGCGACCGTTATCGGTCGCTTTTTTTTGCCTCTGAAACTCCCGATTATTATGGGGCGCGGCCGCACCATCACGTTGCAAGAGAGAGATTATCCCGCACCGTAATACGCCGCCATTTATTTATATGCTCTCACACAGCGCAAAAGATTTTTTTATGTGTTGATTTCGTCGGTAAAATCTGCGCAATAGAGTGTTTGGCTGGCCCCATACTTGCTATGTATAAATAGCTGATCGCTCGGTCAGTTTTATATATTGGAGGTAAGATGGAAGTTAATAAGTTGGTCGCTGCGGTAGGCTCTGCTGGGCTGCTGGGTATCACTTGTCTCCCACTATCTGCATTTGCAGACATGAATTGGCATAGCGACAGCCTTACATACCAATATGGTAAAGAGTTCAAAGTCGATGCCAAGACTGTTCAGACCATCACCTATGAACATTTTAGCGATTGGTCGTGGGGCGACGTGTATTTTTTCATTGATAACAACTGGTATCCAGGAGGTGGGACCTACAATGACGGGCATCATTCTATCTACAGTGAGACGGCGCCGCGTCTTTCACTTGGCAAAATGTTCAACAGCAACCTTGCCTTTGGTCCGATCAAGGATGTGCTAATCGCAACAAGCATTGAATGGGATAAGAACGACCGGAACGGTTCACACGATCAGGTCAATTATCTACTAGGCCCGGGATTTGATCTCGCTCTTCCAGGATTCGATTATTTCCAGATAAATTTCTATTACCGCAAGCCAGATGGCGGCGCCGCGCCCTCTGGTCAATGGCAGATTACTCCAAGCTGGGCTTATACGATTCCGATGGGACGCTCCGATCTAGTTATCGATGGTTATTTGGACTGGGTAGTCAATAACAAGGGGAGCTACCATCGCAATTTGCTCTTCAATCCCCAGGTAAAATATGACATTGGCAAGTATCTAGGCTATAAAGCGAAGCACTTCTATGCAGGTATCGAGTATAATAATTGGTCTAACAAGTACGCCATTAAGAGTACCAAGGAGTTCAATACCAATCAGAATGTGACAAGCCTGATTGTGAAATACTATTTTTAACTATAGTGGCGGGCTGGTAGTTCGCCATTTATAGTTGGCAGAGCCAGAAATTAAAAAGGCCACCCGAGGGTGGCCTTTGCATTCCGGCGAGTGATTATACCGTGGCTTTGGTGACGCCGAACGTCTTGTCGAACATCGCAGCAATGTGCCCCCCAACCGTGATAGGTGCCGGGTAGGTAGTGTCAGGCTTGCGAAGTGACGGTACTACTTCGACCTCGTAGTAGTAATCCAGGTCAAAGAAGGTAGGAATCGAGTAACGCGCGGCGTCTTGTCTCGCGTTGAAGACCCGATGCATGGTGGAGTGATACAGGCCATCCGTTAGCAACGGAACCATGTCGCCCAGATTCACAACGAAAGTACCATCAATGTAGGGGGCTTTCAGCCATTCCCCGTCGGCATTACGTACCTCCAGACCACCCACTTCATCCTGCAGCAGGAGAGTGATTAGACCCCAGTCGGTGTGTGCGCCGGCACCCAGCTGATTTTCACGAGCATCGGCCGGCTGACTTGGATAGTGAAGCATCCGAGTGATGATCATTGGTTCCTTGAGACCTTCGTCGAAAAAGTCTTCAGGCAGTTGCAGTGATAGCGCGAGTAAGCGAACCAGCCTACGGCCGAGTAGATCCATGTACTGCATGTAATCTTCGGTATGCTGACGAAAACGTGGATTCCCTTCTGGCCATTGATTGGGGCCATGGTAAGGAGTCTTGCGCTGAACATGGGGATGCGCCTCGGTTAGCTCTCGCCCCAAAAGGAACCCTTCCTTCAAATCGGGTGGCGAACCCTCGTCCAAGGTTTGTGCCGCGATAGGCTCATAGCCACGCAGACAACTCGATTTCTTAGAGTTAATTCGCATCTTATCTTCAAGCGGAGTTCGGAAATAATCTTTGGCCACCGCGAATTGCGCCTGTTGCAGCTCTAACGGAACGCCGTGGTTTTTAATGTAAAAAAAACCAGTCTGTCGAGCAGCTTTATGAATTTCCCAAGCTACTGCCTTGCGTTTTTCAATATCGTGAGAAAAGCTGTCGAGCAAATCGATAACAGGAATGTTTTTTGCCACTGATGGCGGGGTGTAAATGACCATTTCCAAGCCTCATTCAGCCAAATGTTTTAGTAGCAAGGCAGCGTTTCAAATTGAATCGGTTCGGCACGAATTTTCGGGCGCCGATGCTCGGCTCGGCGCTTCGCCCAGTGCCAATCCTGATTAGTGCGGTGCGTCTCCTGCTGGGAAAATCCCCGACATTACTGTAAATCCAGGAACTCGCTTGACTGCATCCAGCCACAAACGTACGGAGGGATAATCTTGCAGGCATAGTCCTGCTTCGTCGGCCATCGCTACATACGGAAAACAGGCAATGTCAGCCACAGTCGCATGTGCCAACGGGCATAAATAATTGAAGCCCTGTTGACGCTGCATCCAAAGATGCTTATCCATTACATTCAGCAGATCGTAAGCGCGAGAGCGGCAACTCTCAGCATCGAAGTCGTACATGAAAAGCTCGTGCAACCGAGCAGCTGAGATGGACCCAGTCAAACTGTCCGCGAATGCTAGCCAGATCTGGATATCTCCAAGCACGTCGGGGCGATTGACCGGATACCATTGACGCGTCGAGTCATACATCGCAGCGAGATGAACCAATATCGCCTGGGAGTCTCGAATGGTTTTTTCACCATCCTGCAAAACTGGCAATTGCCCCATCGGATTAATTCTCAGAAATGCTGGGGTTTTATGTTCCCGCCCTGGGTAAAACTCCACAACCTCGGTCTTGTATTTTAGACCTAGAATCGACATCATTAATCGGACTTTGAAGCAATTGCCAGACAACTCGAAATCGTAAAGTTTTAACATGGGGCACCGATTAAATATTCAACACCAGCTTCTTGGAATTACAGCCCGACACACATGGCATGATTAGCTTCCCACTTTCCTTCTCTTTGGCGGAAAGGTAGACGTCTTCATGATTTATATCGCCACTGATAACAGGGGTGACGCAAGCCCCGCAGACGCCTTGCTCGCAGGAGTAATCTATTGTTATGCCGTGATCCAGACACGCCTTTAGAAGTGTTTGCCCTGGTTCGACGGTGAACTCTTGGCCTGTAGAATTTATTGCGACTTGGTACCCGGTCGTTGTGGTGGCGGGGCCTGAGCCTGTGGAAGGCGTCAGACCAAAGTACTCGAAGTGAATCTGCTCTGGGGTAAACCCCGCTTGCTGAGCAACTGTAGCCACCAACTCGATCATCTGTTGTGGACCACAAACGTACACATCGTGCTTGTCGCTATCCACCGACTGCAGCAGTTCAGTGATCGTTCGTTGGGTCCCAAGGACATCCAATCCTAGATAAGGTGGATGATCACTGGCCAAGGTAGCGATTCGATCCGGGAAGGCGATATGTTGCTCACCTCGCGCCAGGTAATGAAAACCATAGGGGCGCCCTACGTACTGCAGATGCAAAGCCATCGCCAAGATCGGTGTGACCCCAATGCCACCCGCGATCAGCAATGGTGTGCGGCCAGGCGGCTGTAGGATGAACTGGTTTCGTGGTAGTGAGACCAGGATTTTGGTGCCGACGTGCACATCAGCGTGCATGCTGCGCGAGCCGCCTCGTGAGTTCACTTCATGCTTGACTCCGATCACCAGCACGTCCCGTTCCTCCGGGGTGTTCACTAAAGAATACTGGCGTAGGTGTCGGGAGGGCGTGAGCACGCTGACATGCATTCCCGGTTCGAGATCGAATTGTTGTGGCTCGTCAGGCGTGAGCCAATAAGAGTCAATGTCCGGAGTTTCACTACGACGTGACGTCACGGTGCACCAGAACTGGTGGTTCGCTGTAGCCTTGCGTGTTGCCGCCACTGGTACGGCATCAGATGCAATTAGTCGGACAGGGGGAGCCGCGACGTTGCTAGTGCTCTCCCGCGCGGGCAAGAACAAATTTCCCAGAATATCAATGAAAGTCGACTTACGCTCTAAGGACACGGGTTGGTTAGAGAAAAGGCGAGCATGAATTACTGCTCGTCCATCCGACTCCGGCTGCACGAACAGCCGTAGGGTGTCCAAAAGGCCTGCGCACTTCAGGTCTATAATAAGGCCGGTGGCCAGCACCTGAACCCCATCGGTAGAACTGCCCAAAACAGGAGCGAATAACGTTGCTGCTTCTTTGAGCAAGCCTGCGGCTGCAGTGGCGCTCATGGGAACAGTATGACTGCGTAGGTTGCTCGCTACGGCTGCATCGATCGGTGCAGAGTTGTTCGGTTTGTGTTCAGATCCAGCGGCCTCAAGCCGAGCAAAAACTACACCGTTCACCTCCGTACACTGGAACGTGCGAACGCATGCAGTGCTAGGTTTTGCGCCGGGATGTGCCGGTACAAAGGAGCACTGCCCCGAGCCGCTCTCGTATTTCCAGCCGTGGTATTGGCATTTGAGCTGGTCGCCGACATTCACGCCTAGGCTTAACCGCACACCACGGTGTGGGCAACGATTCTCCCATACGTTTACTTCACCTGCGTCGTCACGCCAGACGGCAAGCTCCTGGCCAAGCAGACGTGTCTGGTACACATGCCTGAACGGCAAGTCTTCAGAGCTGGCAATCACGTGCCATTGTTGATTCAACGAAACCATATCTCATCACCTGCTAATACAGCTCACCCACGGGTGGTGCCGAACGTCACGTTTCTGTCATTAAGCCAGCGTCGATAGGCACTGGAGAGTGCATCCGCTCGCACGGGGGTTTCATGTCTTGGATTAAGGGGCAAGGCCTTGGGGACTTGGTTTATCAGGATCATGATGTCCTGCCCGAAAATGCGCTGCTGAAAGTCGCGCAGTTGTTTGTCGGTATTGATGTCGTCCAGGTAGCACATGATCGTGTGAGCGATGCTGCTCTCCTGATCCACCGGCTGCACGAAAAGTCCAAGCACATCCAAGCGGTTGGCATCGATCACACATGTTTTGTAGAGGATGGCAATGAAAGGGCGAGCTATCCGGTAGACGTATTGCATCTCCACCGGCTCGCTCGCAGCTGCTGACCCCTTGGGCTGCGGGAAACGACAATTGACTGCCCGAATTTCATCAGCCGCTTCATCTATTTCGACATCGTAAGCGGCAACCTCGGTCAGGGGCTCCGCGCCAAGAATGTCGGTATGAACAAACGGAAAATGCGCCATGTCGAGAAAGTTCTCGATAACCCTCAGTCCTGACGTAGCTACTCGGATCGAGCCTGCGCTGACCACTCTGCGGTCCGCTTCCGCGAACTCCGGTATCGCAATGACGTCCCTAGGGTTATCGCTTAGTGACACCCAAAGCAGACCATAAATGCTCTTGGACGCTAGCTCCGCCGTGTTATCTGCCAGCCCGGCGGATACAGTGCCATCTGCAAGTTGGTACCAGATCTCCGTCCCTAAAATTCGAGTGTGGTATTTCCGGCCGCTGACTGTCTCGGCCAGCGCCCCGACGGGATACCAGTCGTCGATTACAAAGCTGTTTTCTGCGTGCATGAAAATGCCTTCTGAAGCCCGGCGCACCGTGGAGTGACCGGGGCAGTCACGGTTATTGGGCCCGGTACTGGGCAACGAATTCGGTAGGTGAAACAGCACTGCGGGCTTGATGGACAGCCGCACGCTCGGCATACAGCTCACGAACGAAGTTCGCGTAGGCGCAGCTGTCAGCGAACATGTTGTATTTCCAGCCTAGGCCGTAGGCGTTCAGATTGATGTTGTCGATGGTCATCAGCGACAGCGAGGTGTCGTCACTTTGCAGATACGCATCGATGACTTTGCGGGTCACTTCTTTGGTGCAAGCCAACTTGTGCGCATGCCACATATCGGTGTGCCATTCCCCCTTGGCTGGACGCTCGAATGGGTACTGAATAGATCGACCTGGGCGGTCAATACCTTTCGCGTCCCAAGGGCCAGTCTCAAAGCCCCACCAGTTCAATGGGCCGTTCGGTGCTGCTGGCCGCATCTGCGCCCAGTGCACTAGGTTGCGGCTAAGCCATTGATCTGCGTAGCTATCGGAATTGAACGGGTCAAGCATCGCAATGGCCTCGTTATCTCCGCGCATCTGTGAAACCGCGTGCTCGACCTCATTTTCAATCTTGAAGATGCAGTGGCTGTAATCCATCGCCATGTTGAATGGCACACCGCGAGTCTCAACCAGATCGGCTACTTCCAGCACTCGCCGGTAGTCTTCTGACCACATGTCAACGTGGTTTTCGAAGGTGATGATGACCCCAGATTTGGCAGCGTATTCATAAGCGTCGAGGTAGCAGGCAGCCACTTCCTCATTGGTGACGTAGTGGCCGTCCTTGTGTTTGGCCCAAACCATGAAGTTGTGGTACTTGCCGCCTACTTCTACGGTGAGATCCAGGTTTTCCCTGATGACTGCCTCATCGAGCCCCAAGGTGTAGCAGCCACTGCCCGACAGTACCGGCAGATCGTAGAGTTGGCTGCCCTTGATGTACTCGTCCAGCTCCTGACGATTGTTCGGAATACGATCGATGAAATCCCAAACTTGGGCTTCCTTTACCAGCTTGAACTGCTCGAGGATGGGCAGTTCGACCAGGGAAACTGGCCGCTCCATGGATGACGCTTGAATGCCTAGACCGGCACATCCCAGCTTGAACATCTTTTTCATGTGTTGATCCCCTATCGCGTGTGCCAGAGTCAAAGGCCATTTGCTGTCATCATCAAATTTCATGGCTTTCCAGATGCACAATCTGGTATACCAGTTATGCCGATGTCAAAGCACTTCCTGTGCCAATTCACTTGATTGATAGGGCTAGCCCTCTATTTGACTGGTCGGACAGCTTTTGATGAAAGCGTCCGAAGATTCTTGGCGAGGCTTTTAGCGCCAAAGAGGTGCGCCAATCTTCTTTTGTGATTCAGATTGGTGCGCTGGTGAGGTGTATGTCTGCTTGCGCACGCGTGCTACCTCCAGTCTTTGCCCTAGCATCGCTTGGGCTGAAGACCTTTAAGCCCGCATAGTGATTTGAGGGATTAACAATGGCTCGCCGTTTAAAGTTTCACTCAGTTGCCGTCACTTACTTCGATATGGTCCGCCGTTGCGAGTCCATCCGCGAAGCCGCGCGGCGTTTGAATGTCGCCTCATCAGCGGTAAACCGTCAGATCCTTAAGCTCGAAGATGACATTGGTGCCCCCCTGTTCGATCGACTCAATTCCGGACTTCGATTGACGCCTGCCGGCGAGTTATTCGCGCGTCACATCGGTGTGGTTTTGCATGACGTTGAAAGACTGCGCGCAGAATTTGACGCCATGGAGGGGCTGCGTGCTGGGCATGTAGAACTGGTAACGGTAGAGACGCTAGCGGTCGACCTCTTACCCACGGTGATGGAGATAATGCATCAGCGTTATCCGAGGGTGACTATTGGGGTTTCTCTCTGCGGTGCTGATCGCATTCCTGACGCGATCGTCGAGGGAGCCGCTGACCTTGGTTTGGCGTTTGCGCTGCCCAGACACGAAGAACTTCAGCAGCTAGCCCTCGGGCATTTTCGACTTGGCGCAATAGTGCCCCCAGGACATGCATTAGGCGCAAGGGTACAAGTCAGTTTCGGTGCTTGCGCCGATTACGATCTCATCCTGGGTAAACCTGAATTATCGACTCGCCATCGATTGGCGGCTCTGCTCAAGGCAGCGAATATCCCAGGCAAAGCCCGAATTGAGTCTGGCTCACTCGAGCTTGCTAAGCAGATGGTGCTCCGGGGCCGTGGCATCGCTTTCCAGACCAGATTTGGTATTGAGGCGCAAATGGAGGCGAAGCTGCTAAAAATGCTGCCGCTAACGGATGGCGGCGGGATTTTTTGCGATCTTGGGTTGTATAAGCGGGCAGGTCGTTATATCCCGACTGCTGTCGATGCCTTTGCCAGAATTCTCGCAGATGAGATTTTGCTCCGCGAGCGCCAAGAAGCCGCTGATTACAGGACTCTTGGCTAGCGATGCCAAAAAAGCATCAGCTAGAGCGATAATCGATGCTTTTCGTAAGCGGCTCAACCGATGACACTAAAAGTCTTCACGCAGGAGTTGCTCCCATGTCAAACGCTCAACTCGTACCTACAACCATTGAAATCTCCGATACGGCTGCATCGCTGCCGATCATCGATATGTCCGGACTGCGCTCATCGAACATCGATGTACGTGCCAAGGTAGGCCGGCAGATCGGTGCGGCTTGCCGCGATAAAGGGTTCTTTTATGTGACTGGTCACGAGATATCCTCGGCCCTCCAGCAGCGAGTCATCGACCAGGCAGCGAAGCTGTTTGCACTGCCACCCGAGGAAAAAGCCAAGGTTGATAAGTCGCTCTCTCAAGCAAATCGAGGCTACGAACCACTACGCAATCAGGTGCTTGAGGCCGGGGCGCCCGCCGATGTCAAAGAGGGATTTTATATCGGGCAGGATAAACCGCTCGACCACCCCGATGTTTTGAACGGTAAGTTCAACCAAGGTCCAAACCTCTGGCCAGAAGCCTTGCCTGAGTTTCGTGCAACGATGGAGCAATACCAAAGGGAGCTGGAGGGTGTCGCGCAACTGCTGATGCAAGGTGTTGCGCTGTCCCTGGGTCTTCCTGAGCAGCACTTTGCCAGCTTCTGCCACGATGCGATGACGACCTTAAGGCTGCTCCATTATCCTCCCCAGTCCCCTTCGGCAGCACCTGGTGAAAAAGGTTGCGGAGCACACACCGATTGGGGCGGCCTGACGCTGCTACTCCAGGACGACAATTCGGGCTTGCAGGTTTGGGATCAGGAAAGTAACGACTGGATTTGGGCGATGCCTGTGCCTGGCTCCTACGTGGTAAACATCGGCGACCTGATTTCGCGCTGGACCAACGATCTGTATCGCTCGACCTTGCATCGGGTGGTGAATTTGTCAGGGAACGAGCGTTACTCAGTGCCCTATTTCTATTCTGGAAATGTTGATCACAAGATCGAGTGTATCCATCAATGCCTCATTCCAGGAGAGTCGCCCAAGTACCCGGTGATCACTGTCGAGGACCACTACAAAAACATGTTCCGCAAAACCTACGCCATGTAATGCGGTCTGCACGGCCAGCGCGATCGCACTGGCCTTTATCCAGCCATTCTGACAATGCCCCGCACGAAGCTTTGGGACGATGAAACACTTGCGCCTGAATGGGAATGGTCACCGGCTGGGCTTGACGGCAGCTTTTGCGAGGTATGCCGGGCACCAACTGAAAGTGGACCTCGTGTAGAGCGGCCCCTGGAGCAATCACGGTTGGACCTATCAGCATGAGCAGTCGAGATCGCTACTCGAACGTATGCGTTCGGCGAACCCACCTCCAAACTCCAGCATCAAGGGCGATGGTGTCCGCCCTTGCACAGGTACAATCCAGGTCGCAGGTGAAGGTTATCTGGTTGAACGCATGGTTCGATCGGTAATGACGCAGATGCCACCCATGACCTGATCGACCAGGCGCCTATGCGTCTGAAGAGACTTTCAAGGGAGATCATTACTGCCTCAGATTGCGCAGGCAGGGTTGGTCACTTCCGGATCAGCCGAGTACCATTTCCCCGCCTCCTAGGGTAGTTTTGACGATCCCCGCAATTACACGTTGCCCTGTCTCCTGCGCGAGCTCCTGATACCAAGCTTGCGTATGCGCCGGGCTTCTTCCGTGGGTCAGTTCTGACCGGCTACGGGCACGCAGCATGATCTGCGCGGTGCGATCGACACGAGCGGTGTTGTAGAGGTCAAGCGCGGCTACGACATCAGCGGCTCTTAGCTCCAGGCATTTGGCAAGTACCCAGGCATCCTCCATAGCCTGACAGCCTCCTTGGCCCAAGTCAGGCGCCATGGGGTGCGCCGCATCGCCCAGCAGAACTACCCTGCCTTTGACGAAGCTGGTGATTGGCGCTATGTCGTGGATTTCGACGCGGCTGACGATGGAGGTATCCATACGCTCTATTAGGGCTCGCACTGGAGGAGCCCAGCCTTCGAAGTGGCTGTACAGCTCTTCACGGTAGCGTTCCCGCACATTGAGAGTTCCAGCGGGAAGTGGTACATCGAAAAAGAAGTAGAACTGGCCGTTGCCGATAGGCATGAGCGAAACGCGTTTTTGGTCACCGACAAACTGGGTCCACTCGGCAGCAGAAGCAAGATCGTCGCTAGCGTCCACGCGCCCATTCCAGTTGACATAGCCGCAGTAGTCACGCGCTACTTCGCAGCCTGCCACGTAGTTGCGCAGCCGCGAGTGGGTACCGTCAGCGGCCACCACAAGATCGGCCTGGATGCGCTGGCCATCGGAGAGCTTCACCAGCACACCGCCCTCCTGAGCCTCGACACTGTCGCAGCTCACACTCAGAGTGACGTTCTCAGCGCCACAGGCATTCAGCAGGACTTTCTGCAAGACTGTACGGGCGATGGGGCAAGCGCGCTGCTCGACGGATTTATATAGCGGTTCGAGGCTGAAGCGGGTTAGCAGGGCACCTTTGTGCGTGCTGTAACTCATGGTGTCCATGCTACCGCTGAAGCTTTTGATCTCATCTCCGAGACCAAGCTTTTCTAGGATGTTGACGCCGTTGGGCCAGACGGAGATCGCTGCGCCTGCAGGTGTCAGCTCTGCAACCCGATCGAACAGCCGTACGCGATGTCCGTGACGTTGCAGGGCAATACCCGCCGTTAGCCCACCGATGCCTGCGCCGATGATGACGATATCCAACGGCTTCGAGTTAGAAGGTGAAAGAGTCATTGCGAACGCACCAAAGATGAAGAGATGAAAAGATCGCTTGGGCTGATTGTTCCTGGTCATTTGCCAGTGTGAATTGGGAGAGCACCTCCACCAGCACTGGTTAGTGTCCGCGCCCCGGGACACGGGTAGCATGCCACGCATGCTCCCCACGTCTTTTCAGGTAAAACAATCGCATACTTAGCTCAGGAAGAACTGGCTTAGTCCTTGGCTACGCAACCCTTTGCGATAGGCAATCGAGCTCATGTCCGCCGGAATGTGCACTTCTAGAGATGGATCGAGTGGCAGACGCTCCGGTTTTTGAGCTTCGACGATAAGACGATCCTCTTCGAACACCTGAAAGTTAAAGCTATGAACGTCCTCTACAGGAATATGCTTGTCAAAATTACGCGCGATCGGGGCAAACATTCGCGTGTATTTCGCCGACACGGGGGAAGCCGCATTCATGATCACCAGCCGACCATCGTTCGGAAAGTGCACCGTCAGAGTAGCCGTGAACGGCAGGTGTACCTCGAAGTGTCTCAGCCAAATGAAATCAGAAGGAATGTCAGCCTCTACGCCGATCGGGTAGTTTGCCACTGTGCTTAGATAGCGAACTTCGAAACCTTGAGGTGTTTCTTCGGGACGATAGGCAGGAACCTCAACGTTGTTCGGATTGCCAAAAGTGTCCGTGTGAACGAAGCCAAAATGAGCGACATCAAGGAAGCCCTCAAGCTGACGCCCTGCAAATGCCTTAACGTCGAAAGCTGGGCAAACAATTTGCTGAAACCCTGCATCCTCCCAATGAGGCATGTTCGGTATGTCGACTTGATCGTTCTGAGGATCGAGGCACGTCCAGATCAGTCCATAACGCTCGACCGCAGGATACGTGTAAAGCTGCATACGGCTTGGGATGGATCCATTGGGGCTTGCCGGAACCTTGTTGCACTTGCCTCCGTGACCGAAGCGCAAGCCGTGGTACGGACAAACCACTCCTTGGCCGTCGCTCTTCCCCATACTCAGCGGAACACCACGATGCGGGCATACGTCCCGCGCCACGATCAACTCTTCGCCTATCCGATAAACCACAAGCGGCTCGTCGAGAAGCATCGCTTTGATCGGCTCAACGCCCACTGTGATTGATTCGGCGATTGGGTACCAATGCGAAGCGAGAATGCGCCAGTCACTTTCGACAAAAGTGCAATTGAGTGGAAGAGTACGGTCTTTGATCATGGGACATAAGCCTCGTCAGCTGCCATAACGGTCTGAAAAGCGCGCTCTGAGGCGCTTCGGTATGGACTTTAAGATCACGGCGTGATGAACTCAAACATCGATTTCTCATCATCGCGTTGCAAAAAACACAACACATGTTCCCTTTCTCTCGATTCACCCGGTACTTTCTCGAGGTCACTCAGCACCGCAGCATTCGCCGAGCGGCGGAGGTTTTGCACGTCTCTGCCTCGGCTATTGATCGGCAGATTCTTAAGGTTGAGGAAGAGCTTGGAGTGCCCTTATTTGAGCGACTCCCAAGCGGTTTGAGGCTTACGTCCGCGGGCGAATTAGTATTGGCGAATGCCCGTCAGTGGCAGAAAGAATATGCTCGAACTCGTGAGCAGATCGACGAGATGCAAGGGTTGCGCCGCGGTCATATCGATATTGGATTGATCGACGCGCTTAGTGAGGGAATGGTGGCTGAAGCCATCTCGTCTCTCATGCAGCAGTACCCGGGCCTCACATTTGGTATGAAGGTTGCTGACAGCCAGAATGTCGCAAAAATGATTGCCTCTGCTGAGGTGGACTTCGGCTTCGTTCTGGATGCTGTTGCGGGGGCTGAGCTGTCGGTGACCGCGAGTGCGGTGATCAAGATGGGTGTTGCCATGCCCACTTCCCATCCACTGGCGGGAAGGAAAAGCCTACGTCTGAGCGATACTCAGGATGTGACAGTGATCTTCCCTGCTGCTCCCTTGGTTGTACAAAAGCACGTGCATGCGCTTCACGATCATTTGAGGCTTGATGTTCGGCAGCGAGTAGCGTGCAACGATTTGCGTATGATGCGTTCGTTAATTCGCGCCGGCGTGGGGGTGGGGATTCTGTCCTGGTTGGATGTCGCAAGCGAAGTAGAAGCGCAAACCATTGCCTTCGTTCCTCTTGACGGTATCCACGTCAGTCATCCAGTTCTTTCCATTTGTGTAGCTCCTCATCGCCAACTCTCACGTGCGGCACTGTTGGCATTATCGGATCTACAGAAACGTATGGCCGACCTGATTAGATCTCATTAATCGAAGCATTTCTGTGGACTTCCGGCTGGTAAGTGCATCATTACGTGAGTTGGACCGATTGATCCACGAGCAAGGTTTTCGTGAGGATTTGTACTACCGAATTAATGGCATGCGAGTGGTGATCGCACCGCTTCGCGAGCGTCAGGATATTCCCGAACTTATTAAGAAGTTGTTGCAGCAGCTCTCGCCAAACGAGCCCAAACAACTATCAAGCGAGGCTAGGCGCCGGTCCGCTCTCCTCTGCTGCAGCGCTGACTGTTGCTAGTAGCAACAGCACCAATCCTCCCCCTACCGAGATTGCTTGTTTCATTCCCTTCTCCTTCCGTGAGCGGTGATGCCAATTGGATCTAGAGATTTCTCTCTTTTGGCTGACAAGTCGTGCAACAAGATCTATTATAAGTACGTACGTACGTACTTTCAACATTCAAACGGGGCGGCTACCCCTCTCTAGGAGCAAGCGATGGAACTCAAAATCTCATGCGGCAATGTTTCCCAAGCACTGGCTGAGTTGAAGCCTGGTGAATCTCTGATCGTGCCGTGCAATGGCAAAACCACTCAATCAACTCAGTCGAGCATCGGGTCGATGCTCGCCCGCCGTCAGCTGGCCAGCGCGATGTACAGCCAGAGCAAAGCCCTGGTCGTACGGGACGAGCTGTCCCTTCCCATTCCGGTGATCATCGTTACCCGGCGTGCGGCAGAAATTGCCGGCGCAGCGTGAGGAGAAAATCATGAATACTCATCGTTGCGTTTTATTGCAGGGCGTTCAGAACATCAAGAATGCCTATGCACATCTGCTTCAGGCCCGCTCTGACCAGGCTTGCCAATCAAGCGCGTTGATCATGGTCGACGGAGTGGTCTGTACAGTCCCGCTGGGTCAAGGTCTCATTGACATCGACCGAGCAGAACCGGTGCAAGCAAAGGGCAAAGCCATCTGCCACAGCGTGGCCTGCCCTTTCATCATCCTTTAAGGGGAAGGCGCCCCTTTGGGCGCCTTGTACCTCGCCATTGGGTGTCTATTCAGTACGACCATCCCCGTCGGATGAACGTTAAACTCCAAGTAACTCGACTCGTAATCAGCCTTTGTAGCTCCGTCGAATACCGAGTCAGCCAACCACGCGGCCATAGCGGCTTGAATGGCGTGACGCCCCATGGCCTGCTCATCATTTTCTTCCATTGCTTTGACCAGTTCGCTGGCCCAGAACGGAACTGCACTCTGCGCAAAAGACTTCCCTTTTTCCCGAATCATTTCGCGTTTTGACTCTGCAACAGCAACCAATCCGCTCAGATCTATTTCGGTTTGAAAGAGAGCGGTTTCTTGTTGTTCGGTGTTGAAAAACTTGAATTGTAGAATCACATGCTTGCTCCAAATGAACGAGAGGGCCGTAGCCCTCTCTGGATGGTTATGCTGGCCGTGGAGCCCTGGGCTTCGGCGCTGGAGGGGCTTCCTTCCAGTGAATGCCATGCTCGGCCTGCCGCTGTCTGATCAGCTCAGAATGCCTCATCACCCCCACTGTCTTGTCGATGCTCTTCCCAGCCTCCTCAAAGCTATGGAACACCCCATGAGGCTTGCGCTCACCATCCACTGGTTTGCCTGGGATTCCAGTGCTGTAAGGAATGTGCGTGGAGGTTCGTACCTGGAACACTTCGAACTTGTCGCCCGGGCCTTCGGTATTGTGGAAGACGTCGAGGCGTTTTCCGTGGACAAGCCGGCCAGGCTCCCCGCGTTCGTTGAGCTTTGAAGGCTCGGACGTATGATCGAATTCACGTGACTTGAAAATAGTGGTACCGGCGATGACGCGTTCCCGCAGACGTTCGTCGCCCTCTGCAGGCGCTGCGGGCAACTTTTCAACGTTGAACACCCGATTCAGGCCTTGATCGCGAAAGGGAGCTTCGGATTCGTGCCCTTGGTGCTGAGCCAGCTTGGCCACCAACTGACGCGCTATGTGCTGGCTTTCAATGTCCTTGGGCTGCGCCTCGATCGCGGCGATGACCTCTTTGTATTCGCTACCCGTCAGGCGATGCCGTTTTTGTTCAGCAATGTCCTGCAGGACGCCTTGCCATTCTTGAATCGAGCTCGCACTCATCGAAGTCTCCTTCCCTTGTAAAATCCCGGTCGAGGGCGACGTAGAGTGCGGCGGCACCCGGCATCCCTTTCGGTTTTGAATTTCTTCATCGCTTGGGCGATTGGCCTGGTCGAACGAAAACGATCCATCGTCGTAGCGTTCGAGGTAGCCCCATGTGCAGTCTTTGTCACTTTGCCCAGGTTTGGGCGGTTGAGCCCACCACGGTTCGCGAGTCACTAAATGCTTCATAGGCCACCTCCTTTGCTTTGGATCGTCACATGGTGAAGTTCGCCATAACCTGATTAGTTTGTTGGTCGACCAGGTCGATCGAGCCGCGCACGATCTGACCGACTGCGGTGTTGCCATCAGCTTCCGGGATGTACAGGTACAAGGTGCCTCGAAGGTCAAGGCTGCCTTTTGCCCGGGCTTCTTCGATGATCCGAGCCTGGGCAGAGTCATTGACTTGCAGGCTGCATGGGAACGCCGATGGCTTAACCTGCAGGTTCATTCCTTGAGCGTTGCGAACAGGATTCGCCCAGCAGTACTGCCCGTAGCTGGTGAGGGGGAACGAATGCGTATTGAAATCGTATGGACCGACAGAAACGTTCTGCATGCTCAACACGCTTGATACCCCAAACCCGGAGATCGGCAGCGAGTAGTAATCATTGGCAGCATAGGATTTCAGCGAGGCCTCGAATGCCGGCCACTGGGCTGACTCGATGTCCTTGCGCTTGAAGGCGTCGCTGGTGGCCAGGTAGTCGGCGGAGAGGTAGCCCATCTTGTCCTCCGTCGTGGCCCCAGGCGCCTTAGCAAGCACCAGGAACGTGAGTGGCTTGCCGTTGTTACTCGCCAAGTCCTGGTACTGGTTCAGCGGAACAGAAGTGTCGATCACTTGTGCAGGCTTTTCCGGTGCCGCGGGAGGCGTCTGTGCGTTCTGGCTCTGCTTGGGTGTGGATACTGGTGCAGGTGCTTCCTTGTCATTGCATCCAGTCAGGAGCCCCATCACAACACATGCTGCAGCAGTCATTTTTAGGTTCATAAAGCATCAATTCCGTTGAATTTTTTGGTCAGCCGAACAAAGTGTGCATATCCGACTTCCAGGCCCCGAACTGGTTCGCCTTGATGCGTACCCCGATTTCATGCAGGTTCGGAACACGAGTGACTAACTTAAACAGCAAGAGCGGGCTTTTATCGGGTACCAGCTCCCAGCTGGACACCTGATCAAAGTCAATCAAGGTCGCGCTGTTCAAGTTGACGTCTACGTACAAGGCCTTCTTTGCTGCGGCATCAAAGCCGACGTAGCGGTTGAACATCACCGAGACGACTTCATGGCTCGGGTTGAAGCCCGTCATCTTGGCCTTCTCGACCATGCGATCGAGGCGCGATTTGAAATAACGTGGAGCCACCGAGAACAGCAGGTAACCGAGCCCGAAATAGACCAGCGCGATGGCCATGATCCCCAGCGATACCTCTGTGTCCCTGGAAAAGTGGGCACAGGCGATCAGGAATACGGCAATCACTGGCAACAGACCGAGCCAATAAAAAGGACGAAGGACCCACCAGATAATGTTCATATCGACCCCCTCAAAAGTCCGTATGAGATACACAATACGGAATTAGGTTAGGTTCATTCTACCATGACCCATTGACAGGTCAATCCTCAATTGATAAGGGGCCCGAAGGCCCCCGATTTGATCATCCCTTGATCCCATCTCCTCCCTTGGTGCGTCTGTTGTCGCCCCCAGCTCCCCCTCTGGGCGCCAAGTGCTCGAGGCGGCTACCGAAGATGTTCATCGCGTTGCGCATCCGCTCATTGTCCTCACGGCCCACCGATGCAGCGGCGTGACCACCGACCCAGTTAATGACCTGGTCGGGAACGATCAGGATCAGGTTGAAGCAGCTGTGGACCAAGGTCAAACACATGCTGCAGTAGATCGCCAAGTAGAAGATGATCGAGAACAATCCCGTCACAGAGTCGAACTGAGCATTGGCCAGGGCAATCCCGAAGCACTGGTTGAGCAACGTGCCTCCTGCGATCAGCGCGGCCCCGCCCAAGAAGAACCCGACGACCATCAGTGCAGGGCGGATCATCACGTTCAGCAGGAAAATATAGCCATGGGAGGTTTTGTGGCCCATGCCCTCCCCTTCGCTACCCAGATGCGTAAAGGCCCACAGTGGCGCCGCAATGATTGCTTCGCCAACCACTACCAGCCAGTTGACCGCGGCCCCAAACCAGATGATGAATGGAACCATGGGGAGATATGTCGAGAGCGTACCGCCCAGAATGAACATCGCCAGGACGAGGCCAATGATGAATGGTGATACACCTTCAAGCACGCCGCTCAAAGCATCTCCAACCGATGTCACGGCGTTTGCCACCTTGGCGAATACGCCGGCAACACTCCAGCCATCCTTGACCTTCTCGATGGCCTTCGCGGTCACATAGGCGCCCATGGCCGTTTCTGCCGCAACCATCGTGTAGTCGCCCAGGTTCTTCATCTTGATCAGGGGGTTGAGCTGACCCAGCCCTTCGCCGCCGGCATTCACGTCGATCAGGTAGTTCACGATTCGCTGGCCAGGCGCAGCGAACATACTCCCGATGATGTTGCCCGCATCCGCGCCTACGACGCCTTTGGAGTAGTCGCCGGTAGCACTGGTGCCTGCCGTAGGGGTGTAGGAGGTTGTTTCCTGCTGGGCCTTATAGGCCGCGTAGGCTTCGTCGTATACGGATACGACTGAGGGATCTCCGCTGGTCGACATACCGAACACAGTTGCTTTTGCGGCCATGGCGTCAGAAAGTTTGGTGTTCGCTTGAGCGAAAGTCTGATACCAGGCACCCAATACCCACCATCCCGATTTGCTGATGTTTGAGCTGAGTTCCTGAGCAAGTCGCTTGATGTCCCCTTGCTTAGTACCGGCGACCTTGTTCACCGAGTTTTCATAGGTCTGCGCTGCGATCTGGATGGCGTACTCGCTGTCGGGCAGAGCCGTTTTAGACCCACTGGCTCGTTGGACAGAGGCATTCACAAACGACTGGGCCGACTGGCTCAGGGACGCCTGCATAGCCTTCAGCGCATCCAGGTGCGCCTGCCTGATATCGGCTACATCGATCGTGCCGCTGATAATGTTCGTGGAGGCCGGCTGTGCTGTGAGGTCGCCACTGATGTCCGCTCCACCACAGACAAAGCTGTTGTTTTTGAGGATGAACCCTTTGTTAGTAGCGGTCTGTTGAATGTAGCCGCCCGGAATGACCAGGCCACCGCTCGCTTGGGCTTGAGCGATGCCGGCATTGATACCGTGCAAGCAAAGGTTGGCTTCATACACACTGTGCGCCAGAGCGGCAGTTGAGGGCATTACTGGCTGCACGACCATCGATTGGCCATCTTCAAAACTGGAGATCGCAGCATCGACGCCGAGGTTGGCCACACCAACCCCCATTACTGACGCCGACCACAGCATCAACAGCTGCGAGAGCGACCAACCGTTGGCAGTAGGGACCAGCGACACGACACCCCACACAAGTCGCACAGGTCCCCACGACGAGGACTGCTGACGGTCGAAGATCGATCCATCGTGGGCAGTGCGCGTCAGCTTGCGGAATACGATATAGCAGGCCCACATCGCACCCACGACAAGCAATGCGCTGTTAAACACCTGGAAGATATTCGCGAGGATGGTGTCGCCACTTCCGCCGGCCGAGGCCAACGGGTTGTTCACGACCTGGCCATAGATGGAGACAAGCGCTTCACGCGATTTATCGCCGCTGCGCTTGGCCGCTTCCGAGATTTCGCCCAGTGTGGTGCTGTCAGCCCAAGCCAAGGTGCTGCAGAGCATGGCAGCAATCACGGCAAATGCTTTGTGCTGAATTCTCATGGCCGGCCTCCTTTCCCGTGGCCGTATTCAGGATCGAGCAGCTGCCGGAACCAGTTCCGGTTCTCCCGAATGAAGTCCTTCAAGCCACCTTTTTCCTCCTTTGAAAGGCGCTGCGTCTTGAGCTGCCATAGCCGCAGCTGGGCGCTCAGAGCCATTGCGAAGAGTAGAGGCATTGCCGTGGCGATCGAGAGCAAGCCCTGGACCACCCCTTTCGACGAGTCGAAATGGACTCCAAGCAAAATGCCGAGCACTGCGAAGAGTCCCAAGACCAAGGCTGCCAGCTGGCAGGCGCGCTTGCGGGACAGAAAGTAGCGATAGAGCTCAGGAATGGACATGGCTCCAGGCTTGCGATTTTTCATCGCCTCGCTGAATGACAGCTGCTCACTATCTGCCTTTTCACGGCGGTCGCGCAGTGTTTCCTTTGCTTCGGCCGACAATTGCCGAATGACCTCTAAATGCTCCTTGGACCTGGAGACTTCGTTTTTGGCCAGTCGATAAGTCTGACGCATGGCCCAGAACGGAATCACTAGGTGGAGCCCGATGGACAGCCCCCGACGGACCTTGGAAGACTGCAGCTTTTCTTCACTCATCAGTTGGCCCCCCCCATACGACCGTTAACAGCCCGGTATTTTTCACCCAAGACAGGCTCGAATTCCTGCCGTGCAGAGCTGGCCAGGTTCAGACCGTTGATGATGTTCCCGCGGGTCACATCGTTGCGCAGTTCGAGTAGCAACCAGTTGGTCTGCGTTTGGACGCGGATCTGCTCACGCACCAGGTTATCGCCTGTCATGTTCTGCAGATCAGCTTGGTACTCTGTGTTTGCGTAGCGACGCCCCACCTCGAAATACTCGAATTCGCGGGCCGACATGGTTCCCGTGCGCTTAGCTTCTGCCGAGGCAATCTTTTGGTAGTAAGACTCAGCCGATTTTGAGGACCGTGCTTCTTTAAGCAGATCTTTAGTTGAGTCCAGTGGTTGGCTTGCGGCGATCATTTGATCTTGAGGATCCGTCGCAGCGGAGATGATCGAGTTGTACTGGTTCATCAGGCCGATGTACTGGACACCAGCGTCAGATTCGGCCTGCCCCTTCTTGAGCTGGGGAGCCACTGAACGCCGCGCGGAGTTCTGCGTGTACATCCTGGCTGCGTCGGTTTGCGCCTGAGTAAAGGTGAGGTCCTGGTCCTTGCCATCCTTGCCGGCGCCGATAGTCAACGAGTCGAGGCGTTTGTCGGCCCCGGGCATGGTAGTCGAAACGGCTGGGCAAGCTGTTGCTCCACCATATGCAGCGTAATCATCGGTATCGCAGTAGTCAGCATGAATGCTTGCCGAGCGCATGGCATCGATCGAGGGCGGCTGGGCTGGAGCAGTAAGAGCCTGGTTGATTTTGGTGCTGGCAGCTTTCCCCCCTCCACCTGTGCGGATAGAGGCTTTTACTGCGGCAACCCCCGCCCTGACTTCATTGAAACCGCCCGAACCGGATTCGCTGCAGATCGAGTTGGGCACGTAGTAGTTCTGGCGGGCATTCTCGTAGCGACGGCTACGCTCCTGATTCGCGTCAAACTCCCGTTGAACCCGAGCAGCAGTTTCAATGGTATTGGCAACCTTGCTTGCGCCTTGGGTAGTCGCGGTACCCACCTGGTAAAGCAGCTGGCTAACCGACAGGTTCATGGCGCTCACTGAGGCTGTTGTAGCGGCGATCGCCCCGGTCAACGTGACAGTTGAGGTTCCGATCGCGCCTACAACGCAGCCGTCGCAAAGTGCGTAAGCGGGAGTTGAAGCTGCGGAGCCGATCAGGAGAGCTACGGCCAGAGGAGTAATGCGGAATATGGTCTTCATGCGTGTTCTCCCCGGTGGCTTTGTTCGGCGTAGTACTCGGTTACCAGATCCTCTGCCAATTTCTTCACGACGCTCACCTTGGCGTTGGAGGTAGACGCGTACTCGAGTGCCTCAATGTGAGTCTTGGCAGAACCCAGAGGGAACCGCTTGGCGAGGACCTGGCGAGCAGCCATAGGACCGATCCGGTTGTACAACTCTTTTCGTAGCGCCATATCCTGCTGGGTGGTAGACATTGCCCAGAGTTCAAGCGGACCAGTTGTATTGGTCAAAATTTGGGTGATCGTGCCTTGGTTCGTCTTGAATAGGGCCAGCATATTTGCGCCATTGCGCCCAGGACCTATGCACTGCAGGTGCAGCTGCTGGATCGTTTCGTGAGAAACCTTGAAGGTTTCGCGCAGCACGTTTTCGTCATCCACATTTCCGCCGCGCAACACATAGACCGATGTGGCCGCGTTGAGCAGGGCCTGGGGAAAGTCTCGCAGATACTGTGAAATCACCATGATTCGGATACCCCACTTCCGGCCTTCACGACCGTCCTTCTTCAGCGTTTCCACTGGGGTATCCATGCCTTCGGTGTTGTGCCATTCGTCATAGGCTATGGTCTTCTGCTGCGAAGCCACATCTTCGGCACGCTTCAGGTGGTAGTCGAGGTACAGCGGCGGAGATACAAGGCGGATGTCTTCCTCGCGCAGGAAATAGTTCTTAGCCCCTAGGTGGCGGGCAAACATGTACATGCAGGAGGTTCTGATCGAGCCCTCTGGTGTTTTCGATCCAATTACGTCGTTGAGGTCCACCGAAATGACTCGTGTCGTCGAGTCAACTTCAAATCGTGTACGGCCGGAAAAGACCGCGTACGTCGTCGATGCTAAGGTGAAGCAACGCCCCATGTACTTCAGGAGTGACTCGCCGCCGCTGGCCATCTTGATATCTCCGAATGTCTGACGCACGCCTTCGTTGTTCAGCATCGCAGTGAAGTCGGGCAGTACAGGGGCCGCTTGGCGGTGAGCGTAGGTTGCTTCACGCACATAACCGGCAGCGAACAGCATGTCAGTCACTTCGTACCAGGTTGCAGCACTCCACCATTTCTCATCATGCTCAGCGCTGATCCCCGACTCGGCTAGCACCTTGTCCACCGCAGGCACTACATCAGGTTCATACAGATTGGCGCCTCGACCCGCTTTGTCGTCATACACAAGGGTCATCAGCATTTCGTTGACCGCGGCACAGTCGGAAGGCGTGCGGGCTTTAGCCCCGCCTTGACCATCACTGGCGACGCTGGCACAGAGCAAATTCAAGAAGTCGACGCAATATTCGCGTTCTCGGCGAGTGGGTTGACGCGCCCCAAGCTGAGGATCAAAAGGATTCGATGCGAAGTCGCGATTGTTCTGCAGCCTGATGTACGCCGCTTCGGACTTCCGATGATCTGGAAGCGAATCCTGGATCATTTGAATCAGACCTGAGGAGGATGGGCCAACATCCGCAATCGTTAGCAGAGGGAGCTGGGTCGCACCTGGACGATGCAACGTTGCGTTGTGCATGCAGTTCGCAGCGACCGACTTACCCGAGCCTGGGATGCCTGAGACAAGTTCGATCCAGGTGTCTTGGATCGAGCTGCCTAGCCCAATCGGATAAATCTTTCCATCCGGAGTCCGAGTGATCCACGAACCGTTATCTGGCCACGGGGTCGCAGGCCGCTGCAAAGGCAACATTTTCATGGCCTCTTTCAACGGTGGCAGAAGACGGTTAGCGGTGTTTTTTGTCGTGAAGCCTGGGATCGAGGATGCGAGAGCGGCCATGGGGTCGCCATGTGTTTTCTGTACTTGGCAGGTGCCCCAAGACTGGATTGCCTTCTCCAGGCGGGAAAGCCTGGTTTCGAGATCTGTCTTGGTATTGCTCCAGCAAGAGGCCATGACCTTCATCGACATGACGGCCTGATCTTTCGAAATTGCCTCTAAGTCTTTGAAAGAATCGCGGATCGCCCTGTTGTCTGGCAACACGCCGACAAAACCGACCATCAATTTGCGCGCACGCATCATTGAAAGCCCGCCCGGCGAGATATCGAAACGAATGCGCCACGGATCCTTTTTACCAACGGCGTCAAAAAGTTTTGAGAAGTGAACGACGTCTTGCGGGCCAAGCTCCATCGCAAGCGATCCATGCCACAGGCTGTCAGTCTTGACGTAGTTACCAACTGGCTCAACGTCGTTGCTGCAGACTTGATAGCAGAGGCGCGGGGGTACGAGTTCCGAATAGTCTTTGGCGTCGGTCGAGCCGCGAAGCATGAAACGGTCGCCGACGATTTGGGGCCGGAACTTCTGTGAAGTGCCTTCCCGATTCAACATGATCCTGATGCGCTTGATCGCCTCGTGGGCGCTCAATGGCTTCATCATGATCCCTTTCTTGCCCTCAACCCCACACGAGATGAAGTCGTCCATGAGCCGATCAATCATCGTGTCATGACGGTACTTGAGAGCAGCCAGGGCAAATGCGGGATTTTGCCCATAGGTGAGCCGCGGAAGCTTGTGCTTCGAGGCACTTTTAGCCAGTTCGCCGAGTTCGCGATCCTGTTCTTCCTTGCTCAAGGACGTGAGGTGCGTGTAGACGACCAGCAGGTTTTGCTCCCAGGCGCAATGCGGAGCGTTTCGCTTCACTCGATCAAGAATGATGTCCTCGCTTTTGAGGCCGATTCGTCGGGCGGTATTCAACAAGGGTTCGGCGAGGCGCATAAGCTCATCGGTAGCACGCTCAGGATCACGCTCGAAGCTGAACGTCAGGCTATGGCCCTTTTCACGCATATATCCGGTCATGCGGATGCGCAGGGACTCCAGCATCTCTGAAAACTCAGCTTCAGAAAGCATCTGGTACGTGCCCTGCAGATCGAATACTGTCAGCAGCGAGTAGTCACTGTTGACCAAGGTGTAGGGATCCTTCAGATCCGGGGATTTCTCGATATCAGCATCGGTCAGCCCCACAGCAGTGGCCAGTTCGCAGTAACTGGTCATGTCCTTGTGAATGAAGTGTTTTGCGAGGTACTCCAAGGTACCTTCCAGTGCGTCTACGCACTTATCGAGAAGTCCCATGCTGCCTCCTTAGCTCGGCGCGTTCATCACATCGTGATGTACTTGGGCCCACGTAGAAGTGGGAGCTGCGCCATACGCATCCTGTGCCCAACCCTTAACGACCTGGCTGAACTGAGCGGGATTGAAAATGACGCTCAACCCTTGGAAAACGAGGGAGTTAACATCGGCGTCAACCTTGCCGAGGCGAGTCATCGCCTCAGCGAAAATTTTGGGCGAGTGAGTGCCCCAGGCCTTTTCGGTGTATTCCCGATGGGAAGCCATCCAGTTGAGGATTTTCTTCGCGTCCGCCTTCGTTTGTTCGTCCCCGGTTTCCAAGGCGATCATGGTGGCTCGCTGCAGATGATTCGCATCCTGGGGAGACAAGCCCGGGAGGTAGGCGATGAAGGCTTGGCCGTCGTCGATTTCACCCAGGTGCTGCCACCCATGACACAGCGGATCTACAAGCCGGAGATTTTCCGGCCGCAGATCCTGATGGTTATGGTTAATGTTGTGAACATGACCGGCACGAGCGCGTACACCGCAGAAATAGCACTGCCCCTGCGCCTGACGGGTAATGGTCGCCCGCATTTCGGCCGTCAGTTGCTCCGGGTTGGGCTCGATCGCATTTGGAGTGGCATCCCCCCAAACCCGCGCTTTCGTGGCCATGGCCATCAGCGGAAGAACGGGTTTCTCGAAGTTTTGGCCAAGCCCCGATACCGGTACTGTCTGATCCTGTTTCACGTCGCTCATGCAGTCTCCAAGGCAGCCATGTTTCAGGCTGCCAAGTGGTCTTGATCAGTTAGGAACTTTGCCGAACTCGCTACCGCTGATACCCACTGTCTCGCCGGCAGTGGTCATCATGAAACCAGTGCCGCCCAGCGCTGCCCCGGCGAGCATCGGGCCCCAGATCTGCTTGCCAGTAATTCGCGAGTTCTCGTCGTTGGTTTTCTTCCACATGTTCATGCCACCGAAAGCAGCGCCGGCGAACCCAAGCGCCAGGAAAATTGGACCAAGGCTCTCTTTGATGGAGTCGCCCTGTTCACTGCCCTTCTCAGCCATACCGGCGAGACCGTCGGCATAAGCGGTTTTGGTGACCAGCAACGTTGACATGGTGAGGCCGGCAGTCATGAGCATGAGGCCGCGCTGCATGGGGTTGGCTTTGTATTCCTCAGCTTTGGTCAACAGGCGGATATGGCCACGACGCACAGCATCAACTGCAAACTCGATAGGGTTAAATTTCATGATGACGCTCCTTGTTTTGTTACCAGTAGAGTTGGAAGGTGGCCTGGAAGGCCTCGATCACCTTGTCGACATGTGTCAACGCAGCGCCGAAAATCATGTGGGTTAGGCCGCGCCAAATGGCGTCGTCGCCCCCCTGTGAGCTTTCTCCCTCTAGTGCTGCTTTCTTCATCAGCAGCAGCCCTTTGAAGAAGAAGCAACCGCCTGCAAATGAAGCAAGGGTCAGCACCGCGTTTACAGCATCCTTAAACCTGCCAAAGCTATCGGCTCCGCTGTAGGAAATGGCCCCGTAGGTGGTAGAGCCGCTACCAAAGCTCGTCCAAGTTGTGCTGATCATCCCGGACATGTTGAACAGAGCAGCGCCAATCACGAGCACTGCGAATGTGCTGCCGAGCGTGATTGGACGGTGGCCAGGTTCAATGGTGGCAAGCTGCATCCGACGCAGCACGGTCCCGGCGTAAACCATCCCGGCGAGAGCGCTCAAGGACCAGAGCAACCCCCACAGAACGGCGACCAATGAGTTGGCCGCCGAGATGATCATGCTTGCCAGATCCATATTCGGTTCCTTAGCGGATCACGCCACGAGAAGTGGTGACTCGACGTGCCACAGGGTCAATCCCCGTGATCTTCACGCCGTCTACGAGATCGCCTACCTGGACTACGAAAGTTTTTTCTCCGTGCTGAATCCAGGCTTGGTCTGAGTAAACGGTATTCAGGGTGTAGCCAGCCATTGCCGATGGTTGGCTCACCTGAGCTTGACGGCGTACAGCGGGGGAATGGACAACTTTCTTGCCCGCATCAGCTTTGTCCGATTCGAGAAGAGCGACCTTTGCTTCTAATTCGCTGATGGTTTTTTGCAGACCGACCACTACACCGCTCAGGCTCCCCACTTGCTCATTGAGGCCTTTCAGTTGTTCGGCAGATAGAGCGGACTGTTCCGGACTCGCTGCCGGTACCACTGCCTCTTGAGGCTCCGGTTCAGGGGCCGTCAAAACGTTGTTCACAGCGGCTTGTTGCACTGGAGTGGGCTGCTGTTGCGCGCTGGTTTGATGTTTCGGAAACAGCTTGGGCACCATCACGAAGAGGACTGCCAGCACTACTGCCAGTACCAAGAAATGCCAGCCCTCAATCCGGTTGACGAAATTGAAGATGCGCTTCTTGCGGTCGCCCTGGATCGCGTTAGCTGGAGATGTTTTCTTTGACGGCTCTTCGGCTTTCGGCGCCTCAACCGGTTTACCCGACTGAGCGCCAGTTTTGAAAATGTCCAACTCTTCCGCTGCTTGTGTAGTCATGTGAAAGTCCTCTGCCCTAACTCAGTAGCGAGTGGGATCGACGATGGTTGGCTGGCCCATGTACTGCTGGCCATATCCTGGCGAGACACCCTGGTACCCACCGAACCCGTTCGAGTTAGTAGCACCTGCGGCATTTGGTGAGAGGCGATACTGCTGCTGAGGCTGGCCACCTGGTTGGCCGAGGGTATTCAGCTCGGCTTTCTGGTTCGCCATCAGCGCGTCCTTTTCTAACTGGTCACTGGCCAGCACTGGTCCAACGAATTGAACACCGATCGTGGAGTTGATTGGACGGATCACTTGTTTCTGCGGCATGTTGGCGGCGTCATTGGCCAGCACCTGCCCGGCCTGTTGGCCGATACCGCCGGCAAAGGTGCCCGCGACGGCTTGACCACTAGGCGTCGTTGGATATGTCTGAATCACGGCGCCTTCGCTCGTGATGATGTTCTCCGAGGCGGAGCGCTCGTACAGCTGACCAGTTTTGCCGATCGCCAGAGCCAGGGCAGGGAGAATGATTCGGCTGAAATAGCGGTTGTTCACATCACCCGACAGCGCCGTACGCATGCTTTCAGGATCAACCGCTTTGGCTGTGATCTTGTAGCTACGGCCCTTCCACTCCATGTAGGTAAAGGTCATATCAATGGTTTCGTTGAGGCGCTTGTAGCCCATCGCGAACACCCTGGCGCCTGCGAGTCGGCCACCCGGGATCTCAGCTGTAACCATCGAGTTTTCGTCAGTGTCGAGCTCGGTTTTAAGCAGCGCAGGCGTGAGGAAGAAACCGTCCACGACAACCTGGTCCTGTGCCTTGCCAGCACGCGAGTTCGTAGATTGCGCAGTGCTCGCGGTACCAGCAGCACCTCCTGCGCTAGTCAGGGACGCGGGTTTGATAGACTGCGAGTACGCCTGTTCCTGGGTCGTGGTGCCGGTCCCATGGGTTTTCACCGTCCAGCCGGTCATGAAGGCACCCACCTGATTCGCGACAAGCTTGTCCATTTCTTTGTTGCGCTCGACGGGCTGTTGGGGCTGTGCCGCGGCTTGGTAGTAATAGTTGACCTGAGGCTGCTGCTGGCCCGAACCTGCCTTATCCGCAGTTCCCGCAGGGTTCGCTTGGGCGGTTGACATGACGGACATGTAGGACTGCCCGTTGGACTCTGCCTGCTTGGCGTTGTTGTGGTTGTATTTCTCCAAGACCCGGCGATAGGCCTCACTCTCTTCAGTGGTGCCCCCCTTGCCATCACCGTTGATTACCCCGAGGTTGGAGCTGGTTTGATGGCGGCTATTGAGCCAGGTGTAACCGGCATAGCCGAGGGCTGCGACAGCAATTACTGCCGCGAGGATGGTTACCTTGGTCTGCCTTCCAATGTCAGCTTGAGTGCTCATGCGCTACCTCAGTAAATGTCGAGTTGGAGGGTGACTTTTTGACCCATCTGGGAGAGGGTGATGAAGGGAGTCACGGGTAAGCGGTACACACGAGTACCGTCGCCGGCAGCGAGGGTGTTATCGAATGCAGTTTGAAAATCCTGGCGAGTACGGACGTAGAGATTTCCGTCGTATTGCCAGATCTGGGTATGCGAAGGCACTGCGCCTTGCGCCTTCACCTGTTTGGCGTCTTTTGGTGGAATCCCATCCAGAAAGGCCTGCAGGAGGTCGTCGTAGAGGGCAATCTTCCCCGGGCCCATCACAGCCGCCTTGGCCAGCGGGCCACGGCCTGGAACACGCAGATCAAGCCGAGCGTCATACACACGGGCTCGGTCCTTCTTCCCATCGGGTTCGCCACTGACGATTTTGACGATCACCGGTGTTGTAGCCCCTTCCAAGTACAGAGCTAGGCTGCCGGTCTCGTAAGCCGATGGAGTCGACACCACTACTGTATGGGTACCCTGCAGCCATTCCGCGCTATAGAGATCGGGGTTGGAAACACGAGGCGTAGCGGCCAGCGGCCACGGAGCTCCCGTTGAGTCCAGCACGATGAGGTTGGACAGCTCACCGGGAACCACGCGCAACACAGGCATCGACGCGCCAGGGCTCAAATCAACCGATACGCTGGAAATACGGGGGATTCCCCGTACTGGCTGCCAGGCCTTCGCCTTTCGCGTGTTCTCCAACGCCTGACGCATTTGCTTGATTTGCTCAGGGGTGAATGGCTGAGCGACCTCCATCGCCTCGTCGAAATGATCATTTTCAGGCGGGTTCAGGGGAGGCAGTGGAGCTGTACCGTTTTGCTGTTGAGGATCTCCAGCGGGTTGCCCTGCCACGGCGTAATTTGCTGGCCCGTAGTTGGTCTGTGGGAAAGCATTCTGCATCTGAGGATTCACGCCAGGCTGTGGAGCACCTGGCGCGGCGGGAAAGCCCGACTGCCTGCTAGGACCTTCAACCCGGACCCATTGCCCCCCGTTCGGCGCTTGAATGGGCTGCTGTTGGCCTTGCGTGGGTTGGCCTTGAGGTTGGGCTTGCGCACCATTGCCTTGTTGCTCTGCCTTAGCCGTGCCGATCGCTAGCGTCAAGACTGACGCGACGAAGACTGATTTCATCATCATGGGTTCCTCCTTACCGGGGCGTGGTGACAATGCCGTCCAGCCCTACGCCCACGATGGAATCCAGTGTGGGAATACGTGCGACAGGCACTTTGGCGATGAATCGCTTGGGTTGAAGGTCGGTGGTTTGGCCGACCAGCTTGATCTCGATCGGAACTTCGATATGGCGGACGAAAACACCGTCAACAATCTCGGATTTCACTAGCACGCCGGTTTCAGTGGTAACCGTCATGTTCATGCGCTTGGATTTAACGAGGTCCAGGTAGCCTGCTGACTGCAGCTGCTCCAAATACTGTGCAAACCCGCGCTTGGTCCAATCGCCACGTACGTCTTCAAGCTGTTGCCTGTAGTCGGTGAAGTTGATCGTCATCGAGCGGTTCAGCGCATCCCGTGCGAATTGAATCGCCTCGGCGTCGGTGATGTACGGCTCTTCAAGAGGAACCAGCCTGACGATCCGGAGGCCGTCGGCTGCGAAGTACACGTAGTGGGGGTGCATCACAAACCAGCCGAACACACAGTTCAGGCCTATCGAAATTGCAAGTCCCCAAGACAGGACCAGGTTTGATTTGACGATGCTGGACGTATGGCTGGCCAACTGCTTGCGATCTTCCAGATCACGTGCAACTGGATCGACTGCATCCTGGTTTTGATGCAGTTTTTCAGCGATTTCTATCAGCTCTTGTTCGTATGCTGCACGTCCGAGATCCTCCCTCGATCCAGGATGTTCGAGATGCGGCGCTGCTGCGTCCCTGATGTTGGTCATGTCTGGCCCTCCGTTTTCCGTATTCTAACCATGATGCGGAATCGGTCAACACAAAAAAACTTTTTGCCTGACCCGTAATAACGGGGGCCGTATGCTTTCTAGTTTTACGGCATACCTACAATACGAAATTGCCAGTAATGGCATTGTGATTTCATTACGACTCGTACTTCACCGATATTTTCTGGTATGGGTCGTATTTCACCGATGAAATGTGCGCAGGATTTGGCCTTCAACCCCCCCAAAACAGGGGCTTGCAGGTCAAATTTCGGGTGATCAAAACCCGCCCTGGGGCAGTGGCCTGCATTCGTACATCACCGATGCCAGTCGTATATCGCCGATGCTGTTTTTTTTCACTTGCTGTGGCTCGTATATCGCCGATTTTTCGGTTCGTACATCACCGACAGTTACGTCGTATATCGCCGATGCGAAATTTCGTATTTCACCGACGTACGAAGCGTTCGGATCCCCCGACATACAAGGGCAGTCGTGGGGAGGGGGTTCGGGATCAATGCGGCTACCCGCTTAGACAACGCAGCCCATTCTAATTAGAAAAACGGTTCTGAAATTTGGAGGGAACCCAGTAAATACGCGGGTTTCAGCGGGTTGACGGGGCGAAACTGAGCCTCTAGCCTTCGCCAAAACTTGCTCAACGAATGCCACTTTTTAGGAAGGTTTTATCGAAAGGTCGAGCGATTAAAAGAGGGATCCGGCCACCGTTGCCGGGCAAAAAAAAAGAGCCCACACATCTGGTCCTGGCAGATCGATGACGTGAGGGCCCCTTTCAGGTAATTCGAGTATGGACACCTGCACTCTGCTGCGCAATACGCGGCACGGGTTAATTCGCCCTGAATTTGTCAGCTTCTTCATTGAGGCCTGCTTGTGAGCAACCTCATCACGGCAGCTTCGACGGCGCCTGCGCACCCGGGTTATTACCAGCCGGCGTCAGCGATGAGCCGTATCCTCGAAGAGGCTTCTTATCTCGCACGCTGCAGTGACAATAAAACGGCGATGAGAGTACGGCCGCGTGAATACGCGATCCGCTACCCCTACATGCAGGTGAATCGTCCTGGCCGTGTGTCATGGCTCGTTTTCGATCTCGACCATACCAACTCCCTGATTTGGGAGGAGCATGGGCTTCCCCCCCCCAACTTCATTGTCCGTAACCGAAACTCAGGCAACTCGCACCTCTATTATGCGATTGCTCCGGTGTGTACCACCGAGCGAGCCCGTGAAAAGCCGATCCTGTACATGAAGGCTGTCTACGACAGCATGGCCGCACTGCTCAAGGCTGACCCCGATTACCACAGTGGTCCAGTTGCCAAGACACCAGGTCATCCTTGGTGGATCACCACCGAGCTGCACAATCATGTCTACGACTTGGGCGATCTGGCTGAAGAACTCGACTTGGCCAGGCCGATGCCTTTGTGGTCCAAAGGACCCGACATGGATGCAGTGTCCCACTCCAGGCATTGCACCTTGTTCGAACGTGTCCGTTTCTACGCATACAGCATCGTCAATGCTGAGCGAGCTGGAGGTTACTTCGAGTCGTTTTACTCTCGGGTCCTTGCGCAATGTCACAACGACAACCGTTTTCGCACGCGAGAACGTTGCAACGACCTGCCCTTGTCATCAGTGCGCGCCACGGCTAAATCGATTGCCCGATGGACCTGGTCCCATTACCGCGGAAGTGGTGACTATCACCGTGGTGTGATGGAGCTTGATCGATCGCTGCCACTCGAGGAGCGCCAGAGCCTCGCCGCCAAACGGACCCATGCAGTCAGGCAAAACCAGACCGCAAACAAGATCCGTGGGGCTTGCCGGCAGTTGATCGCTAAAGGGTCTCATCTTACCTACACCGCTATCGCCCTGACTGCAGGCGTCTCTCGCCAAACCGTGGCCAAGTACAAGGCGGTCATCACAGAAGCACAGTCGCCGTCGGTTGTTCCCCTTCGCCCTAAGCAGACCCCCCAGACCACCCCAGCAGCACAACCAGCCGGTCCAAACCATGGGGCTGAGCCAATTAAACCTGGTGTAAAGGATGCTGTATATCAGGTACCTGCCCCTACCGGGGCTGCTTTGCTTCCGCCTTTGCCTGATTAGTTATTCAGATGGTGGGTGTGCATGGGGAGTGATTCGACACACTGAACCTCCAGCCTGCTCTACATAACCTGCTCTCCTCCGTGCCACCTTCATTCCATCCTTGAATATCTCCGTTAGGTGCGGTGCCGCTCTTGTTAATGGGCGTGCTCCTACGTGGAATCTGGTGCATCTCACCCTTACGAATCGCTCAGATTGCAGCGTAGAGCGCCCTCTTTATTTCTGAGATGGACTTTGAGCTGGCATTTGTCAGGGATTGCCAGGTTGCTGCCTCGATCACGGACAGCGTGGTTAATCGGAAACCTTGCGGAATGTGTGGGTTCTTGGGCGGATGATCATTGACGTGGCCGGCGTCGTGACGAATCAGATTCGAGCGGAAATAACCCAAGAGGATTTCGAATCGGTCGTGACGGCAAGCTTCCAGTCACCTTCCAGGCCCAGGAGTGCCTTCACATGTACGACCGAATCATTCAACTGCTCATGCTGGCCGTTGCGACGACTAGCTTGATCATCACGTTGTTGCCTCCCCCTGCACCTATCTCCATTCCCAGAACCCTCTACGCGGGCATTAGCCCCGTTGCCGCCCAGGTATCGGCTCGCCCCGCCTATCCGCCGTGTGTCTGAGATCAGAGGGGAGCAGTGTTTCAGCACACGTAAGCTGGGCTTTCTTCTTAGGAGGGGAGCCCGCAGAATTCGGAAAAAATCGTACGCTAACAGTTCAAGCGTACCGACCACGCCCGACTGTAGCTTGTTGGCCGGTTAATCTGTCTCGCGGCTAAAGCGATAGAACAGGTTCGGCTCGCTGACCACGTACAAATACCCTTCATCGTCGATGGTTACGCCTTCGGCCTGGGGTATGCCTTTCAGCAAACCAGCAAAACCTCTCGCCAGGGAGCGGAAACTCACCACCTTGCCCTCGTCGGTCATTTCAATCAGCAGTTTCGACTCGTCGCTGAGCAGAATCAGATGGCCGCTCTGTTGATCGAAGACGACCGAAGATAAGTCAGTCGCAAACACCTTGTCTTTTACCAGGCTGGACAGGTCGCGGACGTGCAGGGAAAAGCCTCCTGCCAGGCTGGTACGAAGGCCGCTCACTTCCAGCAATTGGCGAGGGTCACGCTCCTTGGTCACAAACAAGCGGTCGCCTTTCAGATCGTAGGCGAGCCCTTCAAGCCCTTTATTGTCCTCCTTGCCAAGCGCCAGGGTGAGAGCTGGATACTGGTCTCGGCTCAATGGTCGATCAGGAGAAAGTTTACCGTCTTCGGCGATGGGGACATCCACGACAACCAGGCTCTGCCGGCGCTCTTCGGCGATTACCAGCTGGCCGTTGCCGGCATAGGACACCGCCTCCACATCGTGGAAACCGTCCAGGCTATAGCGCCTTTCCACATCACCGTCACGACTAAGGGCCAATAGTTCGTTTGGGCCGTTGGTGACCGCCCACAGCAGGTTTAGGTCAGGGTCGAAGGTCAGACCCGAAAGATTGTTGTCCACCCCGGAAACCGCCTTAGCGTCCAGCTCAACCCGATAGCTAGGCAGCCACACAGAGCGCTCCTGCCAATCGTCAGTGTGCCAATTGGTCTTGATCCAGAAGTACAAACGATCATCCAGGTGATGGGTGCGGACTTGGAATACGGTAAGCAACACAAGGCACAGCAGTGCCCACATCCAAGCGCTTGCTTTCCGTGTTCGGCCCAGCCAGTTTTTAGCCATCAAATACATTAGAAGCCTCGTTAATTGGGGCTGACGCCACGAGCCGTGATGGTTTCAACCCGACTCTGTGCGACTCGCACAGGTGATGCACAGCAGCGTGGCCGGATCAAATTCCAGGCGGCCCGAGGCGATCAACTCGCCGCATTGGTTACACCAGCCATACTCACCCTCGCGCCAACGCTTGAGGGCCAGTTGGAGGCGGACGCGTTCATGCTGCGCCCGACTGCGAATGGCATCGTTCATTGCTTGCTGCTGGAGTGCATCCATTCTCGACAGACGCCCTACCTTGCTTTGATCCAACTCTACCGATTGCGAGCGAGACTCAGCGTCTTCCAGCAATCGATCCAGCTCGGCAGCCCGCTGTTCCAGCAGGGTCTTGAAATGGGCAAGATCGAGGGCGTCGTCCATGGCCATTAGCGCAGCAGTAACAGCGGACTGGTGGTGGTGCGGAGCATGCTGGTCGTGGTGCTACCGACCAGGAACTGCCGGATACGGGAATGACCATAGGCCCCCATCACCAGCAGATCAATGCCATGCTCTTTCTGATAGGCGTGCAGGGTTGGCTCTATCTCTCCGCTCCGAGTCTCGGCACGAACAGTGAAGCCGGCGTTGATCAGCACTTTCTGCGCCCAGTCCAGCTGAGCGGACGCTTCATCGCTCACGGGCCCAACCATGACCAGGTGGACCGGCAGCCCCTTCAGCAGCGGGCTGGCTGCCAGCATCTCCACACCCTTGCGGGTGGTAGCGCCGCCATCGAATGCCAGCATCGCGCTCTTGGGCTTTTGGAAGCTGGCTGGGGTGACAAGGATTGGCCGGTGCATGATACGGATCACGCTCTCCAGCTGGCTTCCGACATGCTGACTCAGACCGCCACTAGACTCGCCCTGGCGACCGATGACCAGCAGGCGCGTTTCGGTTTGCAGCTCTTGCAGGCTTTCCAGCAGATCGCCATGACGCTGCTTGGACTCCGGCGCGGTCACACCATCCGTCATGGCCCGCTCTTTCGCGGCCGCTAACATGATCCGCCCCTGCTCCAGGGCCAACTTACCGCGCTGTTCATCCAGGGAAGCAAGCTCATCGAGCAGATGCTCGCGGCTGCCAAGGCCGATATTGCCACTCAGGTCTGCCGCAACCGGGTACTGGCGCTGATCCAGCACATGCAGGAAGGTCAGCGGGGCTTCCAGGCTCAGACTGGCCCAGGCCGCGTAGTCGCATACGGCTGGAGCCGAGGAGGAACCGTCTATACAGGCAATTACTTGGGTCATCGTTGTTCTCCTTCTTAGTGGCCCATGAGTTGATCAATGGCGTCGGGTTTATCGTGAACACCGAAGCGATCCACAATAGTGGCGCTCGCTTCGTTGAGTCCCAGCACTTCAACTTCGGTGCCTTCGCGGCGGAACTTGATAACCACCTTGTCCAGGGCAGCTACGGCGGTGATATCCCAGAAGTGGGCGCGATTCAGGTCGATGGTTACCTTGTTCAGGGCTTCCTTGAAGTCAAAGGCAGCGACGAACTTGTCAGCCGAGCTGAAGAACACCTGGCCGGTGACGTTATAGCTACGATGCTCGCCGGCTTCGTCCAGCGAAGAGCTGATCGCCATGTAATGGCCAACCTTGTTGGCGAAGAACATCGCGGCCAGCAGCACGCCGGCCAACACGCCGAAGGCAAGGTTGTGGGTGGCCACCACGACCACAACGGTGACGACCAT
>NZ_JAFCXJ010000015.1:0-118673 GCF_049898265.1 Pseudomonas sp. PSPC2-3
TATCCACCAAGGCCGTCCAGGCTATCGATCTGGTCCTGAAGTCCGTCCAGTTCGCTGATCAGGTCCTGGCCAAGCTGCGTCTTGGTGACCTTTCCGGTAAGAATTTCGAGCAAAGGCCCAGCATCAGAGCTAGCCTGGCCCATCACCCCATTCACCACCGGATAGAACGGCCCGACGTTGCCAGTACGGTCCACCAGGCGCGCCCAGAAGAACAACGTAGCACCGGCCAGCAGCGACTGCATGCGGTAATCGGCCTGTGGGTACGCCAGGTCGGCCAGCTTGGTGGCCACCGACAAGTCATTGGCCGGGCCGTACCATAGCTCGGTGCGCTGGGTGTCTTCGGCGCCGGCCGGGAAGCCCCAGTTGATGCCGATGCCGAACAACTCGCTGGTGGTGGTCAGGAACGCCACCGCCGGCGGCAGGCCAACCTTCCCTTCCAGGTTGGTCAGGTTGGAGCTCTTCCAGATCGAGGAAATCTCGAAGGCGCTCACTGACCGAACCCGGGCCACGTAGGCACCCGAGTAAATGCCAGTGACGTCGACACTGGTCGAACCGGTACGCTGCACCTTGATCCAGTTGCCGCTGTCCTTGCGCCACTCCACGTCATACGCGACGGCACCAGTCACGGCAGGCCACGAGATGTTCATGGTGCTGATAGCCAGGCCCTGGTCGATCGACACGTTCGACGTGACGGTTACGCTATCCGGCGGGGGAACCACCGTGATCGGTATAACGCTGATCGGGCGCTCCTCAAGCCTCGCGCCGGTATCGATGCTGTCGAACTTGCTCGGCTCGTACTGCAGCGCGCTGATGTCATAATCGCCTTCTTGCGTCCGCGCAGTCCTCATCACCCTATACAGAGGGATTGCCAGGTCGTCAGCGTCGATAGCCCACTGAAGCTGTTCAGCAGGCGCTTCGCTGTAGGCAATGGTGACGGTTACGTCGCGACCGCTCACGCTTTCCACGGTGCGCCCTTCTGCGCGCCCACCGGGCAGGTTGATCACCAGCCGGTCGCCGGCCTTAACCAGGGTATCGCGGTCCAGGGTGATGACCTTGCCCGCCGCCGCTGCAATGCGCCCGCCGATTTCACGGCCCGCCAGTATCGAGTCTGCCACGGGGATAATGAAGCCTGGCAGCGGAATACGACCTTCCATGCCGGTCCTGAAGCTGATGGTGCGGTCCTGGTTGTTGCTCAGCACCAGCCATTTGGCCCGACGCTGGGCCTCGGATGCCCGAGTACAACCAATGGCACTTATTTCAGTCGGCTTGTCGCCCAGGCGGCGCTGGAGCGGCAGGTCGGCATAGACGGTGACATCGGTGTCGTAGTTGTTCAGTGGGTTGTCATAGCTGACTAGGCAGCGCGTGAAGCGGGTCTTCGCCGAGGCGCTGACATATGAGATTTTTCCGTCGATGACATTGGAGCGGGTGAAGACGTAGTCCATGTCCTGCGCCCGAGGCATATCAGCCTGCATAACCAGCTGACCCTGCGCCCAATATGTCATGCCGCGGTAAATGCCGGCGATATCGCGCAGCAGTGACCAGGCGTCAGCCTTACCTTGCAGGTTCATGTCGCAAAGGAAGCGAGGCTCAACGCCATCAGCGCCGTTCGGCACCAATTGGTCGCAGTACTGCGCAATGCGGTACAGCTCCCACTTGTCCACCATCCATGGCTTGATGCGGCGGCCCAGGCCGAAACGGTCCTGGGTGCAGATACCGTAGGTGACCCACGCCGGGTTGTTGGTCCAGGCCTCTTTCATGGTGCCGTCCCAGGCGCCGGAGTAAGTCCTGGCCACAGGGTCGTAGTTGCTCGGCACCTGCCAGCGGCGGGCTTTGCACTTCACGGTGACGGCGGGAATGTTGGTGAACTGCTCTGCGTCGAACTCGATGAACAACAGCGCAGTGTTTGGATAGCGCAACTTCGCGTCGATCACCTGGGTGTAGCCGGCAATGAACAGGCTGTCAGCAATCTTGTCAGTATTTTGGTTTGGGGTGATCCGGCGAACTCGAATCAGCCAGCCGCTGGTTGCCGGTGGCAGATCAATACGCAGGGATCGCTCATAACGGGTGGTGGTCTTTCCTGACATCGCGCCAGTCAGCACTTCCTGATAGGCGCCCCCGTCGGTTGCCACGTCCACCGCGTACTGGATGGTGTAGCCGTTGATGTTGCCTTCGCTATCCTGGCTAGCAAGCCGCGGAGTAGCCAGCCGGATGCGTGCCGCCGACAGTTGCAGGTTGGTCAGCGACTGAACCCACGGCGTCCCGCTGCGCAGTTCGATATTCAGCGAGGTCTCGTTGTCGACCGATGGGATACCAGGGATGTAGGCCTGCTCGACAGATCCCGGCCGCCAGTCCCATTTGACGTTGGTGAAGTTGAAATTACCGCTGGAATCTTGGATCGGGGTGTTATCGAGGAAGATATCGCGCGCGGTTGGAGTGCCGTCGAATTCACCCTCGCCCACGGCGATCAGGATCTTGGCCACGTTGGTGGAGCGCAGGCTGTCGGGCGCCTCTACTGGCGACTTTGGCTTGCTCTCGCCACCTTTGGCACCGTGAATATCCAGCTTCTGTGCTGCGCCCATGCTTTCCTCCAGGCAATAAAAAACCGCCTCTTGGGCGGCCTGTTCGCTGCGTTGCGTCTATGTCTTGTCCTCGGCGTAGATCGATGCCGAGATGATTGCCCCGCCCCACCGGCGCTCGCCGATGCAGATCGGGACGGGATTGCCGCTTGCTGTGGTGTTCTTCGCGCTGCCGAACGCGTAGCTGGGCATGTTTTCCGGTGATGCGCTCTGCTTGAGGCCTGCGGCCTGAGGGCTGAGCATCTGGATGACGCCGCCTGCAGTGAGGGCGATACCCGGCGCCAGGGTTGCGCCGTTGGTTATAGTGCTCATGGCAATCAGGATTACGCCGAGAACTGTCTGCAACAGTCCTGCGCGCTTTGCACCCTCGACCACCGGAACAATCCGAATTTCTTTGGTGCCGCCCATGCCGAACTGATCCTGCCCGGCGTTCTTCCTGTTGCGGAAGATAGCGAAACGAAGGCCAAGTCGGTCAAGGCGCCGGATTTCAGCCTCGAATCCGTCAATGGTAGCCTTCAACGCCCTGAATACCTCCCAGGTATCGCCCGAGCTAACCTGGCGCCGGTGCAGCCGGCCGAACTTCTGAGCCAGCGAGCCGGACAGCTTGATAGTGGTCATCGGTGAGTAGACGATGGCGCTCATCGGGCCTCCTTGTGTCGAAGAATTAAACGGGTGCGCTGAAGCCATGGGCCGCCGTAGACGATCACCTCCGACGGGCGGCCATACAGGTGATGCAGCACGAATGGACCAGGACCGAATACCCCTGAGTCCTCTCCAGGCAGCGCTGGGTCACCCCCCAGGTAAATCCCAGCGTGGTTCGGGTGAGCTGTGCGGCCCACCTCCATCACGATCATGTCGCCGCGCCGCGGGCTGTCGACTTGCTCGAAGCCGGCGGCGGCATAGTTCGCCTCGTACAGGCTGGCGCTGTCTGCACTCTCCCACCAGCCTTCGGTGCGCTGGAAGGTTTCGAATTCCAGACCCCATTCGCGCTTGTACCAATCTGCGCAGACCTGCCAGCAGTCCCAGGCGCCGTGGACGAATGGTCGCTTGAGTAGTGGCGTGCTGCCCGTTGGCGTGATCGTGCGCAGGTCGCCCTCTGGCCAGGACAAAATGTGCCATGGCAAGGCCGTGGCCTCACACATGGCCAGGTCGCGCGATGATGGGCGGCTGGTGGCGTCCGGGTGCGAGTGAACGATACCGATCACCTGACCATGGTCTTCCGCCGCGGCATAGTCCTCTGGCTCAAGCCGGAACTCTTCGTTTGGCTCGGTGGCGATGTTCCGGCATGGGAAATACTTCTGCGCGCGGCCCACGGCCAGTAACAGGCCGCAGCACTCTTTCGGGTACTCGGACGCCGCATGCGCCTGGATGGCCGCAATGATGTGTTTGCGCATTCTTCAGCTCCGGGTAATGAGTGACACAGCGGGAAAACCCCCAAATGGGTAGGGGTTACCCTCGCCAAAACGCGGAATGCATCCCTTGCCCAAGGTGGCGTCACACACGTCCAATTCAGGATCATCGGTAACCACACCGTCCTTCGTGACGTAGGGGCCGGTATAGCCGCAGTTCGGGCCCCGGTATCCACCGGTTAGGCACCAGTGGCACAGAGTGGTCATCTGCCGGCCGATCGTCTCGCCGCCGACATCGCCAGGGCTGGCCAAGTCCCAGCTGACTGTCTCGCCGTCCTCGTTGGTCTTCTGGTCGACATACCAGACCTCGATCGATTCCTGGGTGGGGTCGGCCGCTGGGTTGCCGCCCTCGAAGTTCACCGCGTCCAGAAACTCGGCCAGCGTGTTATGGATGGTCAGCTTGAACTCAAGCAGATCCTCGAACGCCAGGCAAAGCGCGGTGATGCGCCCGTTGACGTTGCCGACCGATAGCTTCGGCCGTACTGCCGTGCCGTCGCCATTCGCCTCACTGCCCTCGTACTGCATGGGCCAGGCGCCGTACTCCTCGCCCTTCCACCAGATCGATTTGGCCGGAAGCTGGTCGGCGTCGACGCCGGCGGCGATCAGCTCGGCAGGCGTGTGCGGGATCGCATGGCCATGGAAGCGCAGCACATCGGCGCCGTAGTCGCTGCCGTCCAGCTCAAACAGCATGACTTCATTGCCAGGCTCAAGAGTCTGGATAGCATTGATCAGCGACATGGATTGACCTTTACGGGTGGAAAGCGCGCTCGAACGTCGCTGTCACTTTGAATACGCCCCCGCCCATGGGCATAGGGGTTGGGTTCTTGCAGGTGAACAGGCCAAGCTGTCCCATCGGGGTTGTCCACAGGAACGCCTTGGCGCCCTGGTGGCGGTCGAAGAACGCCATAATGGCCGCCGCCGCCGATGTGTTGCCGGTATGGGTGATCGGGTAGGCATCGACCTTGTTGTTGATACCGTCCCCGACCTCCTGCTTGTAGCCATCCCCGAATTGCGAGGTACGCACCCGATACTTGATATCGGGTGCCTCCCCGTGCTGGGTGGCCCAGGTGAATGTCTCGATCGCCATGATCGCTCCGGGTAGAATGATTTTTTTGACCAAGGAAATGGGTAATTACATGAAAATGAAACTGGCAGAAGTAAGCGTTTACGAAGACTCTCCGGACACTGGAAAAACCACCATCGGAGGGAGCGTAAAAATCTCGCTGAAGATGGCAGATGGGCAGGCAGGTGGCACTTTCGGGGTAACTTTCGAGCATGAGGGCGCGAAAGATCTGACCTATCGCCAGCTTGAGCAACTCGTCCTTGATAAGGTCCGGTCATCCCTGACCGAAATTTAACGGCTAATCATTTCCGCTGCTTATCTTCCGTTGATCACGCGCCACGTTGCGCCCCCGCTGGGGCTCAACGTTCTGCGTTCATTTGCTGCGATCTCAGCCCGGACCAAGGTGAGGAACTGCGGCGCCAGCTTTTGACCCATTGCAGTATCTGCGGTCGCATCAGCTTCACCATTACGATTGATGTTGATGGTGATCTCCGTCTTCGACTCGGTGCTTCCGCCGCCTCCCCCTGCACCACCGCCGCTCAGCGCGCGAACTCCAAGCTCGCCGCCAGCCGTCCTGGTCAGCGGCATGATTGCCTCCGGCCCGGCCTCGGCGAAGATACCCGCACCCTTGGCGAAGGCGAACATCTGCGGCTTGTCGTGTACCTGGTTGCTGAAACTCGACAGGCTTGGCGAGTCGTACACGCCGCCCTTGGCGTTGGCGGTGATAGCGCCACCAATGTCAGAGCCGAAGCTGGTAGTGCTGCCACCTCCGCCCCCACCAAGCCATGCGCCAAGAGCAGTGCCGGCGATGCTCGAAAGCAATCCTGATGCCGCTTGCCTAGTAGCGATCCGCGCCATATCGGCAATGATTGACTTGGTGAAATCGGAAAACGAAAGCTTGCCGGTGACAGCAAAGTTAGCGACCGCATCCTCCATGCTGGAAAAAGCATTGGTGAACAGGCTGCGCGTCTGCCCAGCCACATCCCGAGCGGATTCAAGGTAGTTGTGATAAGCCGAGGTCGCCCCCTTCCTCCAATCACCCTGAGCTTCTGACATCTTTCCGTAGTTTTCGACTACCGTGTCTCGGTACTTGACCTCGGCATCCTGAAGGCTGGCCAAGTCACTCTCGTAGTCCTCCTTGCTGTACTTGTCCGGAGCGGTCTTGCGGCGATCCAGCAGCTTGGCGCGCTCGTCATTGAACTTGTCACGCGATGCATCAAGGTCGCGCTGCAATCCCGATTCACGGTCACCCATGCCGACTGCCGCAGCGTTTCGGTCGCCCGTTAGTGACAACGCTCTGCGCTGACGCTCCAGCTGCTCTACATAAGCCTCCGAGGCCACAGTCAGCTGCCTCAGGCGACCCTCTTCGTTTGAAGAGAGCACCTTGAGCTGGCTGTCCGCATCCTTTTGCGCCTTGACCATCCCCTGCCGTGCATCGGCGATCTTCTGGTCGATCTGGATACTCTGCGCAGCGGTTGTTCCCTTTTTGGACTTGGCCGCCTCCAAAGCGTCAATCTCGGCCTGGTAAGCAGCAGTTACATCGTCCTTTTCCTGCTTGATCAGCGCTGACCGCTGCTTGGAATAGTCAGATAGCGATACAGCGCCGCGCTTCTGCTCCGCATCCAATTCCTTCTGAGCGTTTCGGTAATCGTTGACGATGTCAGACAGATTGTTTTTTGCACTGCTGAAGGAGGTCAGGTCGACGCCATTTTTTGGCTGACTTTTATTGAATTTCTCCCGAATCCCTGCAATCTCTTTTTCGATCTCGACCTCAGAGCGACCTGCCTCCACCCCGAGCTGTCTGGCATCCTTGATATCGCTTTCAAGCTTCGCCCGGCCGGTTAAGTTGCTCTTTTGGCGAGCATCCCACTTGCCGATCGCGTCAATCCTTGCTTGCTCCGCCCTATCAGCATCTCCCTGCTCCTTCGCTGCTTTCTCGCTCGCCGCTGCGATAGCTTTCAGGCCCGCAAGACGCTTTTGAAGCGCCGCCGTGGAGTCGTCATTCTCTCCGTCTGCCAGCCCGAGGCCAGAGTTCAGCTTGCTCAAGCCGGAGGAGATAGCGCCTGCAATGCCTCCGTCTTCGCGGGTCTTAATGATCCGCTCAAGGATCTCTATTTCTTTTTTGGCGTCCGGGAACAGCTCGGACCGGACATTCCGATACGCCCTGCTGATTGCGCTGCCGATCGCATCCCATCCGGCCTCTACGCCAGATAGCGACTGCTTGTAACGCTCCAATCGCTTCTGGGCATTTGTGTTAAGTGTTTCTCCTAGCAAGTCGAGCGCTTCTTGCTTCTTGCCCTGCTCGTCGAGTGCTGCGATAGCTTCGTATTGTGCGGCAGTTAGAAGGCCGTATTGAGAGCTGATTTTCTGCGCAGCTTTCGTTGCGTCATCGCCCATGCCCCCAAGAGACGCTGCCACCTCGCCAGCGCTCTTGCCGGTAACCTCACCTATTGCTGCAGCGGCATTTGCGAGGCTCACAAACTGCTTCTCGCTTAGCCGTCCGCTGCCCGCGAGAGCCATTACCGCTTCTTTTGCTTGCGAAAAGCTTCCTGTCAGTACAGATGCAGCGGTAGCGATGGACGAGAGTCCATCTGATGTGAAGCCTGTGCTCGCCGCTCCAGAGAAAAGCGCTTTATTGAAATCGGAGGCCTCTTTCTGAGCGCTGTAGAAGGCCAGGCCCAGCCCAGCAAGAGCGGCGCCAGCTATAGTGACCGGGCTTATGAGTCCGCCGATGTATCCACCAAGGGCCTTGGTTGCTGCTCCAATCCCGCCAAATGAATCTTTGATTTGCGAGCCTTGCTGGAGAAAAACAGTCAGCGGCGCTTGACCACCCTGCAGCGAAACGAAAATGTCCGAAAACTGGGCAGGCAGCATCCTGAGAGCTGCGGCATTTTGTTTTGCAGTATTGCCAGTACGATTTATTGAGTCATCAAACCGGCCGAGAGCTTCTCTGGACTGCTGAATCTTTCCTTGGTATTCGCTGAAAGTAGCAGCGTCCAGGCCGACGCCTTTGTGCCGTGCGAGCTTCGCCTCCAGCTCATCAAGTCTGCCAAGGGCCTTTACTGTCGGGTTAATTTCTCCAAGCAGTTCGGCCAGTTCGTCTTTCTGTTTTTTCAAAGACGCGGAGGCTTTGTCTGCACCCTTCGATACACCTTCGGCTGCTTTTTCTGCTCGACCACCAGCAGCCACAAGCTTTTCGAGGTCAGTGCTTGCCTGCGCCGCATCGGTCGAATCGACCTTGATACCAAGCTCAGCAATCGACGGCATACTTTTCTCCGGGCGTAAAAAAACCCGCCGTAGCGGGTTTCGTAATTATGATTGGTATAAATAGGACGCCGTGACTATCACTACCCCGACGGCGCAAACGATTAATGTCCGACTCCTTCTCATTGGGTCATACAGCTCGGCGCTTGCGGCTCTAGCCTGCTCCTCGGTGATAGGAGTGACATCTGCTGAGCAATGCTTGCACTTGCTGGCCTGCATCTTGATCAGTTCGGCACAGTGAGGGCACTCGCGCTCACCCGCGCTCGTAACAAGCAGCCCCTTCCGAATAGAACCCGCTCGTTGTGGTAGTGGTTTGACAATCAAGAAGCCGATAAGGCCGGCGAGTGGAAAGCATGCGCCCACCAGAAAACCAGTTATAGCCGATCTATTCTTCGCGTTTGCAGCTATTGCGGTAAGTATGGCCATAACAAGCCAAGCCAATATGAGCATTCTCTTGCCTCCCTGTAGATAGCGGCAATCTACCACCATCCGCAGGAAGCGCCAAAGCCCCGCATGTGCGGGGCCGACCTACAGCAGGTCTAATTTAAGCTGCGTGCCCAGGCTGAGCCATGGGAAATCGAACGCCCTTCCCATCGCTACGCTCGATCAGCATCTGCAACGATTGAATGGTGTAGTGAGCGCCTTCGAGGTGATGCTTGAGTGCTTGCACCTCAAAACTGCACGCCTCCAAGTCGTGACCCTGCTTCTCAAGCTCGGAAATAGCCTTGAGGGTAGGAGAAATACTATCACCGCCGAACAGCATGTGCGGTGTGAGCATCATGTTGCCCCGGCCCTGCATCTCGGTCATTGTCCGCTGGACATATGCGGGAGACTCTTGAAGCCAGCGCTGTGCGGACCAATTCACCTTGTCGGATGGCGAGATTTCTCTTCCAATCCATTCACCTTCAAGCGCATAAGCCACCACAAAATTACACGCATCCGACAAATTCTCAGCCGGAATGAGAGCAGTTCGCTGCACATTGAATCGCGAGCGAAGGCGGCTCTTCATCGTGTGCTTGAAGCTGCGCTGGAGTGAATGAGGGACCGGCGAGGCCTTCTGGTCAATGACACGATCCAGGACATGCTCGCCACTTGTGCCAATGACTGCGCCGACCAAGTCCCCCATTACCGCATGCTGGTCAATGTAGTGGCCTTGCTCGCGAATCGATGGCAAAACCTCAGCTGTGACCCATTTCCGAAATGCATGGGGCTTGCTGCCTTTCTTAACGGCATCTCGACTACGCAGAATCAGAGTGTAAAGGCCTGACTCGTTTACGACGTTGGCTTGCCCCTGTCGACCTATGTTGAACATAGACCGTTCGTCGTCGTCCAGCGATTGCACAGCCTGAGTAGTATTTGTCACGTCAAGAACACGGCATACGTCTGATGCCACGAACCAAGGCACACCACTAATGGATACTGCACGAATGCTGTCACCCCGGAAGTCAAACGGGATGACATTGGATACCGCTGTGCTATTATTCGACATGACGTTTTTCCTGATAGATTGACGTTCTGCTTCATTGGCCTCAAGCGTTGGCGCGCTTGGGGCTTTTTCATGCCTGCTGTTTTTCCGCATTTTCCCTCTCCATCATTTTCTTGAGCCGGAAGATCACCTCTCCGTTGATCGTTCTTCCATTGCCATCCGCCTCACCACACAGCCATTCGCGCATCTGCTCTGGAAGCCTGAGGATTGTCGGGACCTTCGTTTCCTTCTTTTTCACTGTTTTCTCCTAGTCCTTGCGTGTCGGTAGATGTCATTTAATGTCACTTAACTTTGAGTGTCAAGCGATGTCGTTTGAAATCTTTTCTTCTCTGGTATAGTGATATTAAACCGAGTTAAGAGGCACCCCATGACCGACACAAGAGAATTCCCAGAGCGCCTTGCTTGGGCGCGCGCTGAGCTGGGCCTAACGCAGAAAGAGCTGGCTGAAGCTGCAGGTGTAAGCCTCGTTCAGGTCGCCAGGTACGAAACAGGCCGCTCCACCCCAAGACTGGGCGCAGCTCTTAAGCTGGCCCGCGTACTTGGTATGGACGCTTACGATTTGATGCCTGAGCTTCGAAAAACCACAAAGGAAATTGAGGTCCAGCTCAGCGCCGAAGAGGCCGAGCAATTCGATGCTGAAGCCGCCAAGCTTGGAATCACCACCGAAGAGCTGATGCGAAAGCTGACAATGATCGGGCTCAGGATGAAAGCCAAAGACCCGGCCACGAGGAAAATGCTTGAGGAAGAATTTCCCGGCATGCTTGAGCGAATCGATGCGCTTTCTGGCGATGACGACTGAAACCCTTATCCAATGAAGGGCGTGCATCCGATTCACACCCTCTACTTGCTCTCGCTCATCACCAGCAGTGCTTCGGCCTCCATCATCCGAAGGTCAGGGAAAGCCTGTGACAGCTCGGCACGCTTGAGGCCGATCATGCTGGCTACCGGCTTGATTGCGCTGTAATCCAGGCCCACGGCGCCGCCCATACCCACACGCCACTGCGTAGACATCGCCTCGAACAGCAGGAAGGCCGACCAGTTGTCTGGCCAGACCTCGTACTCTTCGTCGGGGATGTCGGCCTTGGTCATGCCGAAGGCCGCCAGGTCAGCCTCTGACGGCCCTTGCTCGTAAAGGATGCGGGCGACGCCGGTCAGTTTCCCAGGCGGGCCGGCTGGTAGGCGGACTGGTAGGCCGCGAGAACTGCCTGAGGCGCACCCACGCAGGTGGTGACCAGCGCAGTCATGGCCTCGTCGGACAGCTTCTCATCGAAGCCCCAGCCGCTGACGATGTCCTTGAGCTGCTCGACCTGCAGCGCGATTTCAGAGACCGTGGCGTCCTGCCAGGACATGCCCTCGTCTTGCACCTTGGTGGCGTGCGCGTCGCGGGCGGCGTTCCAGCGGTCGAACAGCGACGACAGCGCAATGCGGTCCAGGTACTTGAACTCGAAGTCCACGGCCACTGCTTCACCGCCCACACGGGGGATCTGCACTTTGGCCTTGAACGTTGGGTTTGGCGCGATCTTGATCTTGGCCATGGGTTACACCACCACGGCCGAGTAACGGGTTGGGCGGCCGGCGAGGGAGATAGTGATGACGCGCGACATCAGGCTGTTGCGGCCCAAGGTAGGCGCCGAAGTGATGGATACATAGGCGTTGTAGAGAATACTGCTGCCGCCAGGCAAGTTCAGGCGAAGCACTCGGGTCTGCTTGTCCTCATCAGCGCCTTCTACCACTGGCACGTAGGGCAAATCAGGATCGTCAGCCACGGTGAAGGTCATGCTGATCGGGTTCTTGGTGGTCGGGATCTGGCGGTCGTCATCGTCAGCCAGGAAGCCGAAGGTGAGGAACTGCTGGTCGCCGCCGCTGGTTGCCACGTCGGTGATCTGCGAAATCTCAACGAAACCGGTTACTTCGCGCACCGATCCAACGCCAGAGCCGGCCGGGTATGGTTGAAGGTTGGTGGTGTTGACGTTTTCCAGGGCGAAGGTGCCGGTCAGGCTGTCCGCTACGCGTGCGGCGCGGTCATTAAGGCGAGTCCAGCCGGAGGTCACGGCGATGATGTCGCCATCGCTCAGACCGTGGGCCGCGGCGGTCGCTACAGCCGGATTGGCGTTGCTCAGCGCGGTCACTGGAATCGCAGTGCCATAGGTTGCAGCGATTTGCAGGGTCGCGCCGTTGGGTAATCTGAAAGACAATTTCAACTCCTATGCCGCTTCTTGGCGGCGCATATAGATTCTTCGGGCATAAAAAAACCCGCTCAATGGCGGGTTGTTCGTTAAATCGTGCATCCCTTATGCAGGGTTCTTTTCGCTTCCAGGTAGGCCGCGTGAGCGTCTTGGGCCGTACTAAACGACCCTAGATGAATTTTCTTTTTCTCTACTACGATCTGTCCGCGCCATTTCGAGGACTGCTGATCCCATATGGCGCCAAGCAATCCGCTTCGGTTGTTCCGGTAGGCTGACCGCTGGTTTTCCATGTTCAGTGTGTAATCGGCCACCCGCAGGTTCGCAATCCGGTTATCGGACCTTACCCCGTTGATGTGGTCAATTTGCTCGGCGGGCCAGACGCCGTGCACGTACAGCCACGCAACTCGGTGAGCTTGATATCGTTTGGAGTCAACCGATACCCGGTGGTATCCGGGAGATGAGCCAGAGGTAACGAGGAAGTCGGCGCGGCTGCCAGCTTTATGGCGCTGGGCAGTCCTGATCTTTCGGGTAAATATACCAGTCTCAGGGCAGTAGCTGAGCAGCTCGCGTACCCGGTCAGCAGTTAGGGTATTTTGATCCATTCCAGCACTCCTTTAAGTCTGGCGTGGTTGGGTACGGACTGCTTTGTTGGCAGCTCCAGGCCCGATCATTTTACCACTTCCACTGTATGCAAACACAGCTATCACGGCGTGTCTGCTCGATACTGGAACGAGGCCGGCACGGTGTAGGTGGTTCCGTCAGGAATGCCTGGGCCCGGGCCGACCGGAGCCAGCACGATGGCTACCAGGCCGGCGCGCGGGATGCGCAGGTTTACCGGGAACAGTGTGGCCAGTTCGTCGACGATGCCGCAGGCCTCGGTCCGATACTTCCCTGACGGGGCCACGATGTTGACCTGGAACACGCCGACGTAAAGGTGGTGATCACCGCCCAGCGTGTTACTGGCAGTCGCCGCCGGTAGCGTGAAGGCCCGCAGGTACGTCTCGCTGGACGCTGGTGTGTAGGTCTCGTTCTCCACCACCACTTTCAGCGGCTTTGTTCGAGCCTTGGCCCAGGCCAGCAGGCGCGACTCAAAAGCCGCAGCGATGATGTTATGGCTCATACCTGATTATTCCTGATGGCTTCTTCGACGATCTGCTGGAAGCGGGCCTGGGTAATGCGCACCATGCCGCCCGGCGCTTGGTCGGAATGTCCGTATTCGAGAGCGATGGCATAGGGCAGATTGTTCACGATGAAGGCCGTGATTCCGGCGCGGAACTCAATCGAATCACCCACAATGCGCGCCGTGGCTTCTGCCCCGGTCGGGTCAACGGTGTCCAGCGTTCCGCCGGCGGGCGCCGCGATGCTGAACTGCCAATTTCCACGAAATCGCCCGGTATCAACCGGAGACATGCGGATCAGCGACCCGCCAAGCTCGATGATGATTTCCCGCAGACTCGCGTCGATAGCGTCTTTTGCCTGCGCCGCGAACTCGGCCAGTTGCAGCTCGAAACTTCCACTCAAGCCGCCGTAACGCTCCGTCATGTGCGATCCGCGCGCCATGGCTATTTCCTCAGTTGAACGGTCCAAGTGGCTTTGGCTGGGTCTTGACTGACATTCATTGCGCGCTTACCGCCAATCACGTCGCCGATCACCGGAATGGCCGGGTTTTCGGTTAGCTCGCCCGCAAGCGTGATGAAAAGCTCGTTCTGCAGGATGGTGAGCTTTTCGTCAGTAGTCTGGATCAGCGAGCCGTCGATCTCTTTGGCTAGGTATTTTCCAAACACTCCCCGGCCGGCGTAATTCGTGATGGTCTCGGACGTTGAGCCTGAGTCCGGGTCGTACTCACCCTGAACCTTGCGCACGCCAACAACAGGATTCACAGCATCGGCCAGGTCAGTGTCGAAGGCTTCAGCCAGATCCCTCTGTAGGTCGTCTCGCAGCCCCATGTCAGCACCTCACGACTTTGACCTGGCCTGAGCCGAGATAGTGGGAAAGCAGCGCCAAGGCGAAAGATTCACCAGCACTGACGGTACGGGACGATTCGGAGAACGACTTGCTGCTCGACACGCCGTCGGCGGTCACTGACTTCGCCGTTACGCCGGTTTCCTTCGAGCCGTAGATCCTGCCGGCGGCTGCCTCCGCGGCAACCTCGGCGCCGGCCTGGATCACATCATCCGGGATCGGGTCGAACGCTGGCAGACCGAGATTGGTAAGCCAGGTGTTCGCCATCAGCACCGCGCGCGGCTTCTTTTCTTCGGCGGTCCATGTCGGCCCAAGCAGGGCATCCACCTGCGCAACACTGACGTAGGTCGTCACGGGGCTTTACTCCTGCGGCTTATCGAGCAGCTCGGCCAGGTCTGGGCGCTCGGCGTTTTCATCGAACGTGATGCCTTTCTCGGTCAGCTTCGCCTTGATCTCGTCGACCTTCAGACCCTTGGACGGCTTGTCGCCACCCGAAGACCCTTTTTTCATCGGCTCGGGGTGCTTGTAGTCATCCGGCGCAAACTTGGCGTCGATGATCTTGTAGCCCTTCTGGCGCAGTTCGGCTTTGCGCTCAGCAGTGACCGGGTGTTTCTCGTAAACGATTTTCTCGTCCATGGTGGACTCCTGGAAGGTGGATTAGGCGACCCGAAGGCCGCCTTCTCGATTACTGGGCGGCATCGCCGATGGTGAGAACGCCGGCCGAAGCCTTGATGCTGTTTGCCACGAGATCCCAATTCGAACCGGTGGCCAGCTCGGCGCTGGTTGGCGACTTGCCGCCGTTGGCGGTGTCCCAGGTGTAGCCCTTCATGCCCAGGCCGAAGGTGTAGTCGGCTTGCATGGTGGTTTCGATGCGCTCCTTGCCGTTGGAGGTCTGGATGTTGGTAATCAGGTCGGAACCGTCCATCACCACCGCCGCACCGTCGGCCAGGCTCAGCACCTTCTGCTTGTTCGGCGTGCCGGCTTCGTACAGGGCCGCGGCATCAGTGATGATTACGGCCTTGCCGAGGATGTCGACCACCTGCACGCCGCTGAACTGGAACAGTCGCTCGGCGTTCGCCAGGTTCTGACCCAGGAGCTTGTGGTACATGGCACCGGTCATGACTTGGGCAACCAGGCGCTGAGAGGCATCACCGAACAACGCGTGGGCATTGTTGATGGCGATGTAGCTCACGCCGGCAGTGGCCGAAACATCGTTGGTGGCGGACGGCTGGTTACCAATCGCAGCCACCAGGGCGGCAATCGCAGTGTTCAGCTGGTCCGACATGATGGCTTCGGACAGGTTGCGGCTGATTACTTCCAGCGCCTCTTCCGGGTTCTTCTGCACCCACGACAACTGCGCCGGCTCCCACAGGATAGGACCGAAGCCGCCCGCGATCTTCACGGAGTCGTACTGCTTCTGCGCCAGAGGCGTTGCAGCCTGGGCGCCGTTTGCAGCGTAACGATCAACACGACGCTGTGCGCCATGCAGGCCGGCCCAGAACGACTCTTGAAGGAAGTCGCCGTCAATGCCCTGAGTGGTCAGGCGGATGGAACCTGCCGAAGCAGCGTTGAATTTCTCAACGTCTTGCGCCAGGGTCTCGATGGTGACGCGTTTGAGGTATTCGTTGAATACCTTCATGTTCGAAAGGGCCATTGGGCCTCCTTATTCGGTAGCGGTCAGGCCTTTGATAGCGGCGACTCGATCTTCCTTGCTGCCACCAAAGTCACCCTTGGTTTTTTGGTTCGGATTACCGCCATTTGGTGCGCCGCCGCCATTGGCGCCGGAGCCCTTCAGGATGTGATCGCGATGGGGGTACTGTGAGACGAGGGTTTCAAGCGCTTCATTGAAGTCAGCCAGTTCGCCTGGGCGAGCACGACTGAAGATCTTCTGGCCCTGGGTGTCATAGGCGATTACCTTGCCTTCCTCAATCTTGAAGTTGCCGCCAAACGTGGCCTGGACCATGTCCGCAGGGACAGCCATCTTCTCGGCGATGAACTGAGAGCGCGCGAAGCTGCCACCGATCTTTTCGGCATACAACTGCTGCTCGAAGGTCTGCGCTTTTCCGTTGGCCTCATCCAGCTGGGTTTGGTAAGCCTTGCTGATCTCGCCCTTCACCTTCTCGATCTCACCGGCATCCACCAGGGTCTTAGCGTCGAGATTTGCAACGATACCCAGAGCTTTTTTGGCCGCCGCGGGGTCGTCGATGCCTTCGAAGGTCTTAACGATCTTCTCGGCGGATTCGGCGCGTACACGGTGGTCTTTGGCTTCTGCATTCAGGCGGGTGATGGTGCTGCGAGTGCCCACCGCATCAAAGGCGACTTCTTTTCCGTCGTCTTCGACATATACGGGCTTGCCATCCTGGATCTCAGCGTATTGCTTGCCATCCACTTCAACAGTCTTGAGTTTCATCTCGTCTCTCTGGGCCATCCGGCCAGTTGATGAGCCATCCGGCTCTTTGTCGCCCCGTCCATCCGAACCGCAGGCAGAAAAAAGCCCCGCACATAGCGAGGCTTTGGTTGCGACACAAAATCGAATGTCGGCATTTCGTGTCGCAGGGAGTTACAGGCGCTCCCGCAACTGCTCAAGGGTCAAAAACACGCCCTTGTCGTTGTAGAAGTCGTCCAGCTTGAGCTTTTCCTGTCGCAGCAGCTTTCCTCGTTCAGGCCCAAGAATCTCGTCCTGACGTGATGCTGGCTGCCGGCCCAGCCATTCGGCATAGTTCGTTGATTGCGGCACCTGGCCGTCCATTGAGGCCCGCGTGGCGCCATCGTTGAAGCCGAGCTTCGATGCGCTCTTCAGGATCGGAAGCTTGGTCGAGCGACAGCACCAGTGGATTCGCCCAGGACCGGCCAGCCATGGGATCTTGTGCCCGATCGGCAAGTAGGTGCCCAAGGTGTACGGCAGGCGGTCCCTGATGCGGCAGGTGGTCGAGGTTCGCGTATCGAGGGTACTGATCCACTCGACGTGGCTGATAATGTCGCTGTTCGCCTCGTAGGCCTTGTCGCTGGCGGCCTCGGCGGTGCTGGAAACGGCAGACCGGACAACGGCCTCTATCTCCCTGCGCGACTTCTGAAGGATGCCGTCGGCGTAGTTCTCTGCCCGAGTGCCCATTATGTTTCGGACGATATCGGCAGTCGTTCTACCCTCGACCACGCCGGCACGGACGGCATCGCGAACTGACGCAGCGCGAGACGCTTCGATGCCGTTCATCCACTCCCTGAGCAATCGCCCCTGAAACGGCCTGGCCTGGGCAATCGCCTTGACCTGACTGAACTTCGCCGCAGCAATCGGGAATGACTCCTGCACCGCCGCGGGGATCACAGCCTGGAGCGCGCCTTGCTGGAAGGCGATCTCATAGCTGATCAAGCCGTCGTTTGCCTGGTCCAGTGCCTGGCGGATATCCGCGAAGGTTGACTGATTCAGGCGCAGGACCGTGGATAGAGCCGCATCCACTGAGGCTGCCGACAGATTAGGACCGAGATTGTCGATCGCCGCAATCAGCGCAGCACGCAGCTCGGCATCCTTGCTGTTGAGGATCTTGATGATCGCCACGACCTGGGCATTGCTCAGGTGTTGCAGGTCGACCTCGTGCCCGATCAGCTTGTCGAGCAGCTTCTCGTTGGCAGTCTTCATCACAGGTTACCGAGTGCAGGGCCTTGGCCTTCAATCTTCGCCAGCTCCTTGGCCCATTCGTATTCGTCACTGATCACGCCGCGGCGCTGCATCTCGGCGAACAGCGTTTCCTTGGACAGCATCCCGGCATTAGCCATGGACACCAGCGTCGGAAGAGACACTTCAGGCATGTAGTCCACATCGAAGTTGCCGCGCATCTCGATCGTGCCGCCGTCGCCCAGGCCGCGGTAATCGGCCATGAACTGGAGCAGTTGAGCCAGGCAGTCAGCGAAGTGGCTTGCCATGCGGGCCAGCGGGGAAAGCTCCTGCGCTGCCTCTTCATCTGCCTGCGTGGCGGTCTTGGTGGCGCTCTTCTCAGGCGTGAGTAGCTTGGCACCCGCCATCCGCATCTCATCGATGAGGTCTTGCAGGGCTTCCCGTCCAGCTTTTACCGCCGCCCCGGTGTGCTCGACGTACTTGAGGTCGCCGTTAGGTGGAAGATCAGTCAGCGAACCCGTGCCCACCTTGAATTCAGGCGGAACTGGCTTGCCCTGGTTGTCGAACGTAGCCTGCACGCCGATACGGACCAGGATTGGCACGCGGATAACATGAAGGATGTTGTCCTGGTCGCTCTGGCTCTGCCAGTGCTTGACGTTGAGGTGGGCCAGTTCCAGGAGTGGCGGCTTTGCCGTCATGAAGCCTGTGCGGCCAGTGTAGAAGGTCACCCACGGGATGTATGGAAGGCTGTTTGTGCCTTCATCATAAGGAACTGGATCTCCACCCTTGACCGCTGCTCGATAGATTCGCCATACGCCAGGCTCCAATACACGAATCTGCTCGACGAACTTCGATCCAAATTCCCCGTCAGGTTCTTCGATGATCTCCCTGTAGCGGATCATAGTGAGTTGTCCGCCCTTAGAGCGCCACCCCAGAACCTGCTCAGGCTTTACCAAAACTGCATACGGACGAACACCTGCGGCAATCTCATCAGCCTGCGTGCGGACGCCATCAGAAGCCGGATGATCCACGAATGCATGGCAAAGACCGTGACTCAGGCCTTCGCGAAAGAACTCAACGGCCCACGAATTCAGGTCATTCCCAGCATGGTCGATGTCCCTGGTCATTTCCTTGAGCTGCTCAGGCACATCGTCGCCGACCTGCAAGGGCTCAGCGAACACCCGGGAAGTCATGTTCATGACCGTCTCCGAGTAAGCAGGCAACAGCGTGGAGAGACGCAGGCGCTCCCTGTACGAGTCTTCAGCCTCGGCTGGATACTGGGGCAGAAGGCTCTTGCCTGCAGCGCGTATCGCCATCGTCCCACCCATGAGTGGAGTAATCACGTCCCAGTACTTGCGCATGGCGTCAACGGCCGGCAGCTTGCTACTTGGATTATTGCTCATGGTTACATTCTCAAAGGCTGGGTCATCGTGAATGGTCTGATGATCGGGTAGTCGTAGTGGATGAAGTAGCCGCCGGCGTCGTTCGCATGGTCGTTTCCTGACTTCTTGTCCGGCTCCCCGTTGGGTGACCACACCTGCTGCTCCAGGCCATCGGCATAGGTTGGGCAGGCGAACGGGTTCACCAGGTAGCGCCGCTCGCCCTGCGCGTTACAGAACATGGCGTTCATGGCGTTGATACGGTCCTTCACGGGAGGGTTTGCGTCAGGCGCAATCACCGAGAACCCGGCCTGACTCAAGATCGCAATGTCGGTCTCGCTCGCATTGACTGATTTCCTCGATCCACCGGAGGCATCCGGATATATCCGAATTTCGCAGGTCTTCTCGAACGTATTGCCGTTGTGGCGCCAATACCGCTCTTTGATTCTACGGATCATGTCGGGCGTGTCGTAGCCATCCACTAGCTCATCTACTGCCCTGGGCAAGCCCTGATCGCGCTTTACGTGGGTGATTGCCGCCATCTTGCCGACGTTGAAGTCCATCCCGATGAACAGCGGCTCACCTGGCTGCACTGTGTCGAAGCACCCGTTGAGCTTGCGGTCGTAGGCCGTGTAGATCGTGCCGGAGGTCAGGTTGACGAACTGGCCTTTGAGGTACGCCAGGATCAACTGAGGCGGATACGACTCCATCAGCGATTCGATGTAGTCGTCCGGCAGGTTCAACTCGTTGTCGAAAGTGCTGGCCTGCACCAGGCCGTACAGCGAAGCCATGGAAGGCTTGTCGCGGATCTGCTTGACGAACTGCTGGTAAACGAACTTGAAGCCCTCAGGAGTCGTCGTTACATCCACTCCGTTGCGAAGCCCGTCGGCCTTGTAGCGCATCCTGGCAATGATCTTGCGCCAGGCTTGCTGGGCCTTCACCGAGCTCATCACGTCGAGTTCGTCGACCAGTGCGTGCCCGATCTTGAAACCAACGATTGTCTGCGGCTTTTCCATGGAGCGACAGATCACAGTGCCGCGATATTGCCGGCCACTGTAAACATGGACCTCATGATTCGACTGATTGATTTCAGTGCGAAGCCCCCAGTCTTGCGCCACCTCTTCCATGGTCGGATAGAAAATGTCGCGGATCTGGGCATAGGTAGGCGCGAAATATCCGGCATTGATGCGCGGCCACTCCCAGAAGTGCTTTCCAAGCGCCGAGCAGCCCACCCAGGTCTTGCCTGAGCCGAACCCAGCCACGAAGGCGCGGAACTTGTGAGGAAGCGCTAGGAATTGGGCTTGAGGTACGTTAAGGCTCGGCATTCGGGCGTCTCGCGTCAGTCACCACCACTTCGATGCGCTGAGGCAATGGCCCGTCGTCTTCAGGGTCGAGCTTCTTGATAATGTCGGCGCGCTTCGACTCAAGGTCGCCAATGCGGCCGAGCAGACGATTGATGATGTCTTCGTAGCCCTGGCGTCGACGCTGGGTTGTCATTGATGGGCGGCCTGGATCTTGCGCAGGCTCACCCTCTTCAACAGGATCTGTCGCCTGGGTGTGGATGCTCTCCATATCCAGAACAAGCCCGTCACCAGCCTCAGCTTTGGCCTGAGCCATCAGTGCGCGGCGCAACTGGAGCTTGGCAATCTTGATGTCGTCATCCAACGTGCCGATGCCGATGTCATCCCACAGGCCATGCTCATCAGCAGTCAGCGTGTCGGAGTAGATTCCGTGTTTGCGAGCGTGCTGGTTGCCCTTGTTGGCCTTGGCAGCCGCCCCGCCGTGTAGCTTGCAGCGAGAGGAACCCGGAACAGCATGTCGCTTGCATGGTTCCCCGTTGCTGCGCTTCTTTGCGCCGCATAGGGCCATGGCTAAGCCTCATTCATGGGGTGTTTCGCGAATGAATGGTCATTCAACGTCGTTCAATGGTCATTCGACTGGCTTTATGTTCACAGTGCGGATCGTGCCGCCCGTATTGGTATCGCGCTTCGCAGCCATCTCGACGGCCTTGCGCGCACTCGCCCCCATATCCATCGCGGCGAAGGCATACGGCGTACCGCTGCCGATTGCATACACACGATCCAGACGGATTGGCGTCTTCCATAGGCCTGTGTCGTCATCCACCGCGACATGCATCAGGCTTTCGCCATCAACCACAAGGGCGGATGCATCGATACTGCCCTCTGCCTTGGAGCCGAAGTACACATCAATCAGTCTCTGGTGATCCGATACCGCACCAGAACAGAAGAACTTGATGCCCTTCAGTTCGATGCACTTCTCGTAGGCGTCATCGGTAATGACATCGCCACGGGTTACCTGGGAGTCATAGGCGATAACGCCATCCCTGTAGACAATGGTCGTCATTGAATCAGCCCCTCTCCCATGCGGAATACCTTGTTGGCGCCGGTGTAGCCGCCACAATAGATGACCCTGATCTCACCCCACACTGGGTGGAAGTCGACATGCTCACCATCCGTGGACTTGAGCGGAGCATCCAGGACAACGGCGATACCTGCCTTGGTGTCGCAGTAGGTCACGCGGTCAACGCGCTGCCCGTCGATGATCACTTCCCGTCGGCCCCGGCCATCATCCCAGTAGTGGACGTGTTCGCCTGATTGGTCGCTCATGGCGCCACCTCATACTGGAACGCCTGATCAGCAGGTACGGCCGTCACAAACCGGCAGCGGTGGTCGTCGAACGATTCATTGAACGCAATGGTGCGCCGGCACTCGGAGGTGACCTTGCCGGTGAACCGCTCACGATGAACGACCACACCCTTACGCAGGAACTCGACTTCAGCCGACCCCAGTAGCTTGGTGACGATTACTTTCATGTGACCTGTCTCGCGCCACGATTTGGCGCATTCGAAAACGTGGCGCGGATTACAGCGAGTCAGCCTTGCGACCAATAAACCTGTCTGAGTAGTCGCGCAGCTTCTCAACACCTACGAACCCAACCGCACCACCGGCGAAGGTAGCCATGCCCTGAGGTAGTCCCATCCACTCCAGTAGCGGCACCAGAGCCAGGGTAATCAGCCCGCACAGGGCGCCCTCAAGGATCATCTGGCGACGAGTGCCGCCGCCATACACAACCCGCAGGATGGCAATGAGCACCGATAAGCCAGAGGCATAGAGTTGCGGCTGGTGAGCTGCAAGCCAGGCAAATGCAGCGGCCCACAAGTTAGGGTCTTTTTCGGGCATGGGGGCCATCTCAGTTCCTCCCCTTCAGGGAGTTAGGGGGTTGATTAGCGTGAACGGTGCAGCAGACCGCCAGGCATGAGCTCCTTGCGGATCACAGCCTTTACCTGGTCAGCGAGATTTGAGCCCATCAGGTCAATCTGCTCTTTCAGATCCTGGCCAAGCTTGGTCTCGCCGATCATGCCGGCGATGTCCCGGAGAATGTCCGAGGCGCTTCGGTCATTGATGGCGAAGCGATCAGCCGAAACCAAGAACTGCGAAGGCAGGCCCGGGCCAATCCCGGCGACGATGAAGGCCCTATCTATAAACACCTGGTCATCAGCTACTACGAATGGCGGCGGTTGTTCGGTCTTCGTGAGGTCGCCATAGCGAAAGCGAGTGACGCCATCGATAGAGATGGTCGTCAACCCGCCCTTTTGCGTGATGCGTGTTCCAGCGACTTTCGCCCTCGCCTGCCGCGCAGCTACCTCTTCGGCAGTTTCGTGGCGCTCGTAGGTCAGCGATGTCCGCACATCCGAGCCATCACGATCAAATGAGATGTCCTCGGTCGTGAACTCAGCGCTTGCTCGGCACTCTGCTGGGATATTCTCCAGCTCAGCCCCGATAAACGCCAGGCGCTCCAGCGCGTTGGCTGGAAGATCGTATTCCGACCAAGAGCCCGCCGTGACGGTGATCAACTGAGGATCGCTTGGCAGGGTGCCGACTTGGATCTGGGCGCTGTTGATTTCGAAGTCGCCGCTGACGTGGCCGAACTTCCAGCCGGAAACGCCCGGCACGTAGTTGCTGGATTGGATAGTGCCGGACATTTTCTGAGCCTCACAACGAGAAAAGCCCCAGCGAATGCTGAGGCCCTGAATAGGTGCGATGTCTTTCCATCAGTCAGCCAAAGACCTTCCCAGCGTCGACACCCAAGTGCATCGATCTCGCTGAACTGGTCTCGCACCACTCTGGAAGTCAGATGTGAACAGAGCGCGCGGGCTGCCGGTGTTTTTCCGTAGCGCTGCACTACCGGCTTATCAGCGTCCAGGCCTTCCGTGAGGCTGCCCTGGTTACAGGTGAAACTACAGATTCTTTTTGTGGATCCGCCAACCCATGGCGACACCGGGATGCAAATACTCGCCGGTGCGTGGATGGCGCGAGAAGTCGGTCTCGCCAACTTGGCGTGCGACCGCCTCCCATGCCGTTCTGGCGCGCTCCAGCAGATTGCTTTTGGCTTTCAGCTTCACGCGAACCCCTCCAGCAGGCTTAATTCGAGGCAATAAAAAACCCGGCACGGTGGCCGGGTTTCGTTCGTCACTCCTACACACGCAGGAATGACAGGATGGGTGAATAATGCGACATGGCGACATGACATTGCAAGCCCTTTTAAGGGACTATTTCACGCCGCCTCACCTTCCAGCACTCCGACTGCTTCAAGCATGTGTTGCGCCTCGACCAGAGCCTCGTTCACAAGCGACTCCAGCCCGTCCTTGATGGCCTTATTCCATCGCTGGTAAGTGCGCTCTGTAAGCCCTTGGGTATCCCAGTTCGTCATGTCGTAGTTCGACTCTGCAAGGACGATCATCTCGCCCGGCTTCGACTCAGCAACCGACCTGGCTTGCTTGTTGGCTCGCGCAACATCTGCGTCCGCTGCCTTGTTGCGCCAGTCCCACTGTCCCTCATCCTTGTTTTCCCGATGCTTTGGAGCTTTGACCTCGATCACGGCGCGCTTGATGCCTTTCGACTGCTGCGGCACAGCCCACACCAGTACCGCCTGCTGAGTGAAGCGCAGTGGAGCCGGCGAAGGCACAACCGCGACAAGCCGCCCGATGGAATCGATCTTGCGACCGCGGTGGGTGCTGTACTTCGCCACCAATGCATTCCAGTGGCGCGGGCTGAGCTGGGCATGCAGAAGCTTGTGCACGATGCAGTCAGCAAGTAGGGCCGCCTCCTTGCCGACGATCTCCCCCTTCTGCTTGGCGCACTGCACCTTTGGCTCAAAGTCGCAGCCGCCGGCGCTGTTGATCGTCTCGGACGCCAAGGCACGGATCACTGCGGAAATAACGTCTCGATAGATCATGCTACCTGCCCCTTTTTCAGCTCTCTGGTCTTTGCCCGGTACTCGGCGGTGATCGCCTTCAGGTCGTCGATGGTGTAGCGCTTTGGCTCGCTGGGCCCTAATAGGGCCTCTACGGCCTCGGCGCCGATGCGGCGGATCAGCTCAGGCTGATAGCCAAGGATGTTTCCGCTCAGGTGGTTGTTGCAGACTGAACAGGCGCGGTGCACGTTGAGCGGGTTAAACCTGTGTTCTGGCGACGATCCAACGCTGCGGAAGTGAGATGCGTGCCATTGACCGTCCCAGGTCGCGGGCTTGTTGCAGCTCACACAGCCAAGTGCGGCGTCACGCAGGCGTACCCAGGCGTTAAAAGCGGCTTGAGCCTCACGCATGTACTGCCCCTTAGGCTTAACGCGCTCCTTGGCCGCTCTCAGCTCCTTGCGGCCTACATCAGCGAGGGCCTTGCGGGCTTTGTTGGCGTTCACGTCCTTGATGGCCAGGCCGCACTTCGGACTGCACACCGCCTGCCCGAGGCGCTGAGGGACGAATGAGGCCCTGCATGCTGGGTTCTTGCAGGTCTTGGGCTTGGGCGCCTTCTTCTCGATGGCTACGCGCATGGCTCGGCCTCCTTGGCTTTTTGCTGCTCATGAGTGAAGTCACCGCGCAGGGGTATCAGGTTCTTTTCGTGCTTGATTGCCCACTCATCGCGGAATCGGCACATCCAGCCACCAATTCCCGCCGAAGGTCTGAACTGATATTTCTTCCCCGACACTGGTGAAACCACCACCTCGTTCGGCATGACGAAGTGCATGAGTTCCGCCGTCTGGCCCATGTAGCCACCAGATATCACCAGCGCCAGGTCGCCAGGCTTGAAGTTGTGGTTCATGCGGCCTCCTTGCTCAGCAGATCGGCAAAGACAACGCCCTGGCCGGTGAAGTAATTGGCCATGCGATCGGTGTACTGGACGCCCTGGGCGCGATTGAACAGGCTGGTCACCGGGAAGCCGTCCGGCCCGAACAGGTGGCATTCCCCCATCATGGTCAGCTTCGTTTCGTAGGGAAGATGGCGCATGACCCGGTACCACTCGGCCTGGAACCCTGCGTCCTCGTTCAACAAGATCTGCACGCCAAAGTGCAGCTTGCAGTAGCGTCGAGCGTCCGCCGCATCGCCGATCTGGGTCATTTCGGCGATTCGCTTGTACATCCCGAACCACAGCCGGTTCTGGTCGAGGGTGCGGTCCTTGCCCGGGCGTAGGGAGACCACCACAAACTTCTTGTCCCGGTACATGGCGGTCAAGCATGTGATGGCCTCGGTGAGCTTGGCCTGACAGTTGACGCTGATCTTGTCGTTCATTGCGCCACCCTCTTCGATTCCAACTCCTGCGCCTGCTTGATGAGCAGTGCCCGGCGATCTGCCAATTCGTTGGCCGCTGCAATCCGCATTTCGGTTTTTCGTTCGGCGCTGGCCATTCGCATTTCCATCATTGAGTTCTTGACCAGTTCCAGCTTCTTGCGCAGCACAGGCGCTGGCTGAGTGACGTTGCCAGTCAGCAAGCCAGCAATGGCGCGACCGTCTTCGGTGATCGGCTCAACGCTCAGGTCGGCGAGGTACTTCTGGGCGTGCTCGCGGGGGATGCGCTTCAGCTCCATTGCCTTGGTTACCGCCTGGATTCTGCGGTTGGCGTCAAAGCCCACAGAGACGTGCCAGTTGACAGGCTTGGCATCCTCTCGGGATTGGCCGACAAACCGCTCATACGCGCTGATGAAGGCCATCCTGGCGCCAATCTTGTCCCCGGCATCGAGCACAGGCTTTGCGGCGGCCAGGGCCAACTGGATTTCGTCGGTCAGGACAACGGTTTCGTATTCGTCGTTGGTGGTCATGGCGATAGCCCACGCTTCGTCCTTGCCTGGGCGACCGTCGGCGGCCTGGACGCGCTGAAGGATTGAGGCCAGGGTCAGCTTTCCGGTCAGCTCGCGGCGGCAGGCCCAAAGGGCGTTGGCGATCACGTCCATTGGATGTTCTGCCAGGTCTTCAGCCATCAGCTTGGCGGCTGGAGCGCTCAGGGTTTGCCCAAGGGTTTCAGCAGTGGCGCAGATGGCCATGCTCAGTTCAGCGGTTTCGGCGTAGGAAAGCATTGGGCGCACCTCCTTCGAGAATGCTGCGACTGGCTTCCTGGGCGGCGCTGATGTTGGCCTGGGTGTTCTCCATCTGGCGGGCGGTCACGGCGTTGACCTGGCGCCCTGTGAGCCACTGGGTTCGGATGCCCTCGGCACGCGAGACCAGCAATCCGAACTCGTGCGATGCGCGAATGAAGAACGAGTCGTTGATCGTCACGTAGAACGCGGCGACACCCGGAGCCTCTTCAGTCCCGAGACGCTGAACAAGTTGGGCAACCTGCCCATTGACCTTGGCGTTGCGCACCGGCTCCACGCCATAGCGCTCAAGGTAAGCGATGGTGTAGGCGTCCCAGGTGTTGGTGTTGGCAATCTGCGCGTCGGTCTTTTGCTTTTGCTTCGGCTTCAGAACCTTGATGTTCGTCGGCGCCGGAGCCTTGGCGACCGGCAAGGTTTTTGAATCCGGGTTCAGGACATCAGGAATCAGTGAATCAGGAATCAGAAGATCAGAATCAGAAGAGAGGGAATCAGCCCGAGTCGTACCGATAATTTCGGAACGAGTACCGAGAATATCGGAAGTGATACAACCTTCTGAAATAGAAGGAATTTCTGAGTCCTTCTCGTTCTTGTGCGGATTCTGGTGCTTGGTGAAGTTCACGACCTCGATGTAGGCCTTCCCGCTCGCCGTGTACCGAACGATGAAGCCTTTGTGCGCCAACCAGTGCAACATCGCGTCAACGTCGGCTTCGCGGTAAGGGAAGATTTCGGCCTTGATGCGCAGAGGGCGATCCTCAAGACGGCCCTCTTTATCAGCCAGCAGCCATAGACCCTGGAACAGAAGGGTGCATAAGGGGTGTCCAACGCCGAGTATCTCATTGGTGAACAGCGCGGGTTTTATGTTGCGCGCGCGGGCCATTACTTGGCTCCTTTGCCGACAAGGCCGGCCAATTCAAGGAAGCGATCCACGTACCAGTGCGGGGCGGTCTCGCGGGGGTTGTTGGGACTGGTCAGGTTCTTGCCATAACGAAGGCCCTTATCAGTCACCGACCAGAAGTCGACGACGCCGCGCTTGGTGCTGTTGCGCTGGCACTTCTTGATAAAGCCGTTGGCAGCCAACAAGCGGTTGAAGGCCGTGGCCGTGCTGGCTATCCCGTTTTCTTTGATGAGGTCGGTGATGGGCTTGGTTTCCATCGAAGATCCGCCAGTAGCGTCTGGAGCGGCGTCGATGGCATAGCCAGGGAGGAATTTCGCATCCAGTCCGTTATTGGCGGCGATCTGCGCAAGCATCATCATTTTGCTGGAGGGTGCCGGCTTCAGTAGACGATCGAAGCATTCCAGAATGGCGAGTTCGCCAATGACCTTGGAGTTGTTCGTGTCCTGGGCAGTGTAAGAACCAGTCTTTCGAATAGTCGGCAGCACCTGGCCCACCACCCATTCTTCGAACTGCTCAGCAGCCGGAAGCTTGGACTTCATCACCAGACGGTAGAGATCGCGCTCAGGGATGATTTGCACTGCGCGAACCTGACCTCCCATTTCGGTATGGCAGGTACTGACCGCTTTGCAGTGGACATTGATCGCCTTCGACGTGTTGGAGTAGCCGAGGGCTTCGGCGATGTCCTTGGCGATGAACCAGGGCTCCCCGTGACCGTCGTCAATTACGCGGACAGGGAAACCGTGGAAGTCGAAAGGAGTCACTGGCTTAATCCGCGCCACGTTTTCAGATTGCGAAAAACGTGGCGCTGGATTATTCAGGGCCTGTACATCGAGATTAGAGGTGTGCATAATCGGCTCCAGATTGAAACGATTTTTGCAAGCGCTGTGAAAGAGCCGGGATTGCGCCCCGGCTTTTTTGTGCCTGCGATTTGGGTTTATGGGTTGAGGTCTTCATCAGTCCCTCCTTTTTCAGGCCCTAATACGGCCTTCGGCGGGTCACGCCTTGTTGTTGGTAGATGCCGGATCTTTCCGGCCCCTCTTGGCCTGGTCTTCTCGAAAAAGCGTTCCGCTCCAAGCTTTGCGGCGTACTCGTCAGGGGTCATCCCTGCCGCTGCTGCCAACCGTTCAAGCTTTTCGTAGAGGCGCCCATCGATCCCGTGGCAGATCGTGGTTTCAGGCACACGGCCTCCTTAAGGGCCTTCAGGCCTGCATGTGTTTCCCGTTAACATCCAGCTCAACGATGCTTTCCAGCTTTTCCTCGACGCACATGCGAACGAAAACCGCGAGCTGGAGCTTGTGCAGGCGCGCGACAGCCTTCAGCGCCTCGTAGGTTTCGTCGTCATAGCGGGACTTGATCTCCCGGTCTTTCAGGTGGCGCGTATCGTGATATGCCATTGGTGAGGCTCCTTGGTTGTTCGAAAGGGTTAAGCGGCGGATTTTTGGGACGGGAACGGACGCTGCTCTTGAGCAGAAAGGCTGCCGTCCTCTTCAAGGATCACGAACACGTCTCGACCTACACGAATCGCCTTGCTCAAGGCTCCTTGTGTGCAGCCGAGCATCTGCGCGGCCTTTGTGTGGCCATGCTCTTTGGCAAATTCGGTAAGCGGGATACGGCGCATTGCGGCGTCCTCAATGTAGAAACTCTATCCAAGTATGACCGCCGGTATTGTTGATAGTCAATACCGGCGATATTGGTTATGCGAATACCGTAGGTAATAAGATCGCAGCATGAAAAAAGACAGCCGAAAACTACCCCTCACAGATGAGCAGATTCGTGAAAGCGATCTTCTGAAGGCTATCTACACGCGCAAGAAGCCAGAGCTTGGTTTCACTCAAGACAAAATCGCAGCAGATTTGGGTGAAGGTGTTTCGCAAGGTGCGGTCAGCCATTTCATGAATCGCCGGACGGCGCTCAACATCAAGGCAGCTTCAGTTTTCGCCAAACACTTAAAGGTTCCGGTTGAGGAGTTCAGCCCTCGACTGGCTAGCGAGCTGAAAAACCTCACTGATACACCCGCCACCGCCGAGGATGAGTCGGGCAGCGAGAATGACGACAATTTCGCCTTCATTCCGCAGTACACCGCGAAGGCAGCGGCAGGCCTCGGACATGAGAACCCTCATGTGGAGTCAGTGAACACTCTCGCATTCAAGCGGGAATGGCTGCGCGCTAAGGGGCTCAACTCAAAGCACTTGATAGCTATCTCTGCCGACGGCGACAGCATGTGGCCAACGATCAATGACCATGACGTACTGCTGCTGGATACGTCCAAGACTGAACCGGCCGACCGCCAGATCTTCGTGCTCACTAGTTCGGACAAAGGAACAATTGTAAAGCGGCTGATCAAGACCGCCATGGGCGGCTGGATCATTCGGAGTGACAACGACGACTGCGACGACTATGCGGATGTGATGCTGGCGCGCAGCGAAGTGAACGAACACCGCATCATCGGCAAGGTGGTCTGGCGCGGCGGGGATTTGTAAGTCATGCCCCTCACCAAGCCCAGCCAGCAACTCCACCTCGATCTGAAAGAGGCTGCTGCAATTCTCAAGTGGTCAGGCGTCGATCTGATGAGGATGGCCGTTCGTCTTTCTGAAGAGGGCTTTGAGAGCTATTCCAGAGAGATACTCACGATCCTCTCAGGGTTTCCGGACGCTGAGGACAAGCTGGTGGGTTATGCGGATGAGGTGAAGGCGGGTCTAGTGGTAAGAGATCTGTCGAAGCCGAGCAAATAGAAACGCGGAAGCCTATCAACCGAGCATGGATGTCAATGAATGAGCAAGGAAACATGGCTAGAGGACTGCCGCACATGGTGCCGACAGATAAAGTATCTAGCTGAAGAAATCGAATGGTCAGAAAAACCATCTCATAGCGGCTGGAAAGAGGCTACGAGCCTCCTACTCGATGATCGCAGGGTCACTATCCCTCACCTCTACTTCAAGGGCGAGTTTCAGGCCGGCCGGATGGGAGATCGAGTGACCTACGGGCTGATGCACAAGGACGGCAAGGAAAGGCGTCGGGTGTTCATGCTAGAAATATGGCCCGAGCACCAGCGCTCTCATAGGTTTAAAGATGGCACCCCGCTTTTCGGCCCCCACATACATCTAGGCGACTATCGACTGGAAGAAATTACTCGGCACGTTAGATCATCTATCACTGGTGCCGCTGAGCGGGGCTGGGTTGACCGCTTTGTACGTCACGCTAGAATCAAGAGCGGGCGAGGCTCTATAGAGCCGCCGTTCGGTCTCGATCTTTTTGGACAATAGCCATGTGCGCTCTCGGGTGTGGGAACTTCTTTACCAAGGCCGGGTGGCATTGCCAGACAATAAACGCTGGCAGTGGGCCAGCTACTTACATAAGCAGCCCAATCACGCTACCGGGCGGGAAACCTCTTGATTTTTACCTGGTCCAGCGTGGCGATCTCGTAGAATTCACCGATGATGGCGTCACGCTATTCGCGTTGAAATCTATTGGGTACGCCCTTTCTGACAAGAGAAATTGGAGAGGGCTAGATAATCTCGGGGCAAAATTCGGCTTTCAGCTGTCTGACTCCGGCGCATTCGAGGCTATTTTCCCGCTAGCAGATATGGATCTATGGGGCTCGAATATTATTCGATTGATGGCTGCCGTCGCGACATGGGAAGAGGAGCGATCCGCAGAGGGCGATAATGATTTCTCTCTGACCGATGAAATAGAACTGCTCTTGAGGGCAAAGGAGCCAGGTCGCGCGCTGACAAGGAACGCTGTTTTGCATGTAGGCAAGGTTGAAATGTCATTCGATTTCCTGTGGGGCAGTACTTACATCGACGCCGTTGCCCCTATTCCTCAGTCGGTCAACCCAAAACTCAGGAAGGCTGTACTTATTAGTAAGGTCGATGATCCAGCGGATGTACTTTTCATCGTGGATGATCGAGGCAGCAAAAGAAAAAAAGCCGAGGACGAAGTTTCCGTTCTCGGAGGGCTTGCTGCCACCACGTTGTTTAGCGACTTCCAGCAGCACTATGGATCCTCGATCCACTGAGTATCAGCCCGGCCCAGCGCCGGGCTTCTTGTTTCTGGCCTTCCTTGATCGCCTCCTAAATTGGTCTACGATTACATAGTCGAGCTACTGGTCCCCCAACTGGCTCGACTTTGCCCGCACATGCGGGCTTTTTTGTATCTGCCCTTCCTGCATTACCCCCTACCCCTCGCAGGCATCGACCTGCACCGCCTGCACCGCCTGCACCGAACGGTACGACCTGCTGATTTGTGGTCGGCCTGCACCTGACCGGGTCGCGAACTGAGCCCGCCATTGAGCGGGCTTTTTATCGCCTGCATCCCACAGGAGTACAAAAGTACTCTCGCCATCTTGCCTTTTACCCATGGATAAAATACTGTTTATTCATACAGTAAATCAGAGATAAATCATGGCAAAAGCAAAGGCAGCACCGAAACCACCCTCCTCTTACGAGCTGCTGGGTATGCGAATCCAGAGGGCGATCAATACGCCCAAGGCCCAGCTCTCGAAGTCGGTGCTGCTGGAGCGTTCAGAAGATGATGCTGCCGCCGACTGGGACCGCATCCTGGATGAGATAGCCGAAAACGAGAACGTCACCATCGCTCACCGCGATGACGGCCTGATACAGCTATTCTGGACCGTGCCGAAAGAAGACTGACCGCCCGCCTGAGCCCGCCTCTGCTGCGGGCTTTTTTACGCCAGTCGAAAAATATATGACCGGAGGTATTGACCAATACACAATACCGGCGGTATTGTTCACCCCATCGAGTCACCCAACAGGGACTCGCCAGGGCCTCACGGCCTGACCCGCTCTTTAAAAATTCAGAAGACGATCCCGCTGCGGAAATAACAGCGGGGCCGCCTGTCCGGCAAGGACAGGGAGGGCCGATGCAAAGGCTCTGTCAAAAACTAACTATTAAGCCGCTACGCCTCTACTGGGGACCGGCGATCTGATCTGACCTACCGCCTGGGGAGTGACTTGGGTGCTGGAAGGAAACGCAGGGAGAACCTGCGGCGGATCGAGGGATACCGAACTGGCGAATGATCCAGATATGCGTAGCGAGAAGAAACAGAGATGCCGGGCCGCATATTGCAGCCCGGATGCTCTCCAGGTGGCCCTACTCAGGACCACGCGGAAAGCAGGAGAGCGAGATGAACGAAGAACAGATCGAACGGTTTCGCCAGATCGTTCAGGAGATAGCGACGGATGAAAGCGTCACTTTTGGTGAGGCTTTCTCCATCGCTTCAAACTACCTGGCCTACTGGGTAAGCGAGATGCCTAAAGGCAGAGCGTTCGCTGGTGGTGGCTCACATCAAGCAGGCTTCAGCCAGCCAGACCAGTCGCTTGACTCAGAGACAAACACTGAAGGATCGGCCGGGTAGGAGAAGGGGGCGGCAATAGTCTTAACTTTCTCCCTCAGCTCATAGGTTCCCAGCGAGCTTGCTCCGTAGTAGGTGCCAGGCGGCATCCTGAGAACCCCATTATCCCCTTGAACCGTCCTCTTGAGGCCAAGCGCTTCCAGCGCCTTATGTAGGTCTGCGTATTCCTCGCTGTCAGCCTTGAAAATCTCAACCCGCACCATGTAATTCGCCATTACTACATTCCTTGTTTCGACTGTGGAAGTCGAAGCATATGGATTTCCCTCGACTGTGGAAAGCGAGGAAACAGGGAGCCTGCCCCTGTAAAAACAGGCGACCACATTGATTCAAGCCGGTGACCGACGCCAGTAGCGGGTCACGGCGGAAAGCATCACTGAGCAGCCTTCTTGCGAGGGCTGCTTGGGATGACAACCGAGGAATAGGCTATGAGCAAAGAAGTGGCGATCAAGTATGAATGCGGGCAGTGCTACGAGCGTCACGACTGTGAAGACGGCGCCCACGAGTGCTGCCAGCCAGAAGTGAGCACGATCTACTTCTGTCCGATCTGTGATTCAGAGCACGACCAAATGAAAGGCGCCGAGAGATGCATTCTCGGTCATGCCGATCTGGAGGGCGCTGACAGTGAGTATTGCCCGAGCTGCCTGAGACCTGCTGAGCGAGCGCAGTTCAAGATTGAGATCGCGGTGGCTGGACATTGCAGCACCTGCAACCCGATCTACTCGCCAGAGCAGAACCTGCAGATCAAATACGCGCTTGAGCCAAAGGATCTTTGATTGCGTGCGGACCTTTTCACTGATGCCCATCCAGAGCGGTGGGCATCGGGAAAACAACCGGAGGCTACTTATGACCTCAATGACTTCGCTCCTTACGCTGGAGCGGCTTAAGCAGGCAATTGTCTACGACTCGGAAACAGGGTCTATGCGACACAAAGGCCGCCAGGGCGTGCGTGATGGATCATCTGCTGGGGCCCTTGATGCTGAGGGTTATCTGGTGGTTCGTATCGACGCTATCAAGCACCGCGCAAATCGACTGGCTTGGCTGTATATGACCGGCAAACAGCCGGAAGGACAGATCGATCACATAAACGGCATCAGGTCGGATGACCGGTTCTGCAATCTGCGGATGGTTTCAAACAAACAGAATGGCAGAAACCAGCGCAAACAAAGCGGCAACAAGAGCGGCGTCACCGGCGTTTGCTGGCATAAGCGCTACTCGAAATGGCTCGCTCAGATCCGAGTAGATGGCAAATACATCTACCTCGGCATGTTCAGCAGTATTGAAGCCGCAGCGGCAGCACGAAAGGCCGCAGAGGTAGAGCACGGTTTTCACGAAAACCACGGAAGAACATCGGCTCAATACCGGCACCTGTAGCAAACACGACAGCCTGTCGTTAACTACCCGATCCTTTCTATGAGAGCGCATCGGATATAGCTCGGCCTTCTGCGTGATAGCAGGGTGGCCACCTTGTCCCGAGCCTGAGCGGATTTTGCCGCGGCGTAGACGGGCAACACTCGGAGGGATTCGAGCTATATCCGATGCGGATGAGTTCACACGGCGCAACGCCGCCCCCTGCATCAATCACCTATGACGACCTACCACGATCCGTAGCCAGTAGCTGGATCGTGCGCAGATGGCTCCCTGCTGATTCAGGTAGCCATCTGGTTTCACAAATGCCTCTAGACCCCCTGGAGGTATTTGGAAGCCTTACCAATTGGAGCGGCAGCGATGGACAAGAAAAAACCTCAGTACAAAATGGCTGACGCTGAAATTGTTTCAGCAGAGGCCCTGTGGCCCGATAGCGATCAATGCAAAGGCAAGTTCGTCGCACGTGGCGTCTTTGTTTTCGAAGACGGCGAGCGCGGAAATGAAGGCCGCACGTCTTTGATTGTTGCCGGCAGCATCAAAGAAGGTTTCGTTGAAACCCTGAATTCAGTTTACACCTTTGTATAGCCCTCTCCTTGCACGTCAGCCAGACGAAAATTGGCCCGATCCTTTCCTTGGGGAGACTCGTATAGGGAGAGGCTGCATCGGAGTGTGATCTTCAACCCAGTGGGCGCGGCCTTAATGGCGGCAAGAGCAGGTAGCGCTGCTCATCAGCTAAAACGCAAACGAGCGGGGTGGTAGCTGACTCCACCCGCCAAGGATCTCGTGGAATGAGCCTTGGATTACCCCGAGTTGACGGTTGACCACAAGATCACACTACCAATGCAGGTACAGCTGCACACGCCTGATTGGACGGCGTACTTCCCCTGTACGACCAACTGGAGGATGCCGCCATGTGAACTCACACCCAGGCGCTCGACCGCCACCCCAGCGTGACGTAGGGAGGTCTATGTGACGCAACAAAAAGCCCGGTTTCGACTGGGCTTTTTTACGCGCCGACTTACCAGATCGGAGTCGCAGATGAAAACAATCAGCACCGACGTTGTTTCTTTGCTCCGTTACGATCCTGCCGACGGCGCTATGTACTGGAGGCTCAGGCAGGCACATCAAGTCAACCACCCCGAACTGCTTGATCTCTGGAACAGAAAGTACGCTGGAAAACGGGCGGGCACGTCGAACAGAGACGGCTACGAAGTGATACGGGTGGGCGGCGATCAGTTCCGCACCAACCGACTCGTTTGGGAGTTGCATCACGGGCCTATCCCGGATGGCTTGCAGATAGACCACATAAATGGCGATCGACGGGACAATCGTGCCGCCAACCTTCGCGCTGTAACAGCGGCCGAAAACAACAAGAACATGAGGCTTTCGCACCGCAACACCAGCGGGATTCTCGGGGTATTTTTCGTTCACTGCGACCAAAGATTCCAAGCCCACATAGTCGTTGATAGGAAGCACATCTACCTCGGCTATCACAAAACCCTAATTGACGCAGCGGCTGCAAGGAAATCGGCAGAGCTTCGCCATGGGTTCCACCCAAATCACGGACGTTGAGCCATCGCCTAACCGGGTGAACCAACGAATGGAGAGAGTCATGGACTATATGGCAAGTCAAATGGACCGGCAGATTGAAGGTTCGCAAATGGCATATGCAGCAGCAATGGAAGACGGTCGGCAGCCAGCATTCCCGGTAGCGGATTACGACCATCAGATATTTAACCCGGCAACTGTTGACGAGGCAAAACGGCAACTGTCTGGAATGAGCCTGCGCGACTACTTTGCAGCCAAGGTGATGCAAGGGATGTGTGCGGCTCCCTATCACCCTGCCAGCGACGAAAAAATGTTGGCCCGAGATGCATATACGGTCGCCGACGCAATGCTAGCCGCCCGTTCCGCCTAACCCCAAACACTGGAGGTCGCCATGAGCGATGAACAGTTCGACTGCCCGCTGTGTGGCGACCATACAGACACGCTGCACGAAGGTTACTGCGAGGCATGTTGCACCAGTAATCAGGCGTCGCTGGACGATCACAATTTCCAGCATGACCGCTGGGAGCAGTTGAGCGACAGCCAGCGCGCTTCCGAAATCAATAGGACCCACCGATAACGCCACCTGGAGGCGACCATGCACCCTGACATTCAATCGCGCCGCGACATCGTCGACGGCCTGCATCAGCGTTCCCGTCTCGCCACCATTGAACTGTACCGGTTGATCGGCCGGCCTGAGCCAGTGGTCGCCTTCCGAATGGTGGTCAAGCCTGCGGGCCGCGACTTCTTCCATGTGGTGGATACCCGGACCGACAAGGTGATGGGCTTCCGCCGCAACCACAACGAAGCCTGTGCGCTCGCTCGGCGCCTGGAGTCGGAGCGCTCCCGGTGAGCCTACAGCAGCGTGACCACGACACAGCCGTAGGGTGGATCAATGCAGAACTTGCTGAGCTTCGCAGAAATGTAGGGAAACCCAACGCCAGCTCCGCAGCGCGCTCGGCGATTACCCTGGCCTTCCTTCTGCGGGCTATCAGTGATACCGAGCAGCGAGAGTTTCAGGCTCGTATCGACGAGATCTACGCCGACTACAAGCCCTCTCACGCTACTGCCGCCTAAAACCTTCCGAATACCAAGCGCGGCGCCTTCTGTTGCCGTGATGGAGGCTCTATGTCTCAAGAAAGTAAATCACCTCTCTCGGCTGCCGATCTGCGGACCATCGCTCACGCTGCGCCAACCGCAAAGATCGAGCGCGAAGAACTTGATGCTGCCCACCGCCAGGCGGAACGGGAGCGCATCGAAAGGCTTGGCGGGTCGGCTGAGTTGGTATTGGACCTGGAGGCCAGGCTTGCAGCTGCCGTCGATGACAAGAAGCGCGCACAGATCGAGTCGACCTACGCCAAAAAGAAGCTGGAGCAGGTTTTCGAGTCTGTCAGCACTGCGGTTGGTCGGGACGTGCGGCAACTCAGCGTTGTGCACCTCGGCATGGCGCTAACGGACAGCCAGTCGAAGCTGGTGACGCTGGCCGGGCACATCGACAAGGCTCGGACGCTGGATGACTTGGTGATTCTCAAGCGAGTAGCCAGCAACCTCGGCGTTATCCAGCCACAAACCATGGCCCAGGCAGCCCAGTTGATGGGATTGAGTCACCGGAGGGCTGTATGAGCCCCGCAATGGCCGCCCAGTTCGACTGGATGACTCAGGGCGCGTTCTCGCCCGAGCGATTCACCGGTGACGAGCGCAAACAATACGAAGAAGCCGCCCGCCGCATCCAGCGGCAGTGGGACAACCAACCAAGCTGAGGATACTCAAATGTTCAAGAAAGCCGAACGCAAGCAGGCCAAGCTACGGCTGGCACTTGCTGGGCCGTCTGGATCAGGCAAAACCTACTCCGCTCTTCTCCTAGCGCAGGGGCTTGGCGGGCGTATCGCGGTGCTAGACACCGAACACGGCAGCGCGTCACTTTACGCTGACCTGGTCGACTTCGACGCGATGGAGTTGCACGCGCCGTACTCGCCAGAGCGCTATATCGAAGTCATCGCCGCCGCCGAGCAGGCAGGGTACGAAACCCTTGTCATCGACAGCTACTCGCATGAGTGGACTGGTTCCGGTGGATGCCTTGAGATCAACGAAGCCGTTGCTCACCAGAAATTCCGTGGCAACACCTGGGCAGCCTGGAACGAGACCACGCCGCGCCACCGGAAGCTGACGGACAAGATCCTCACCAGCTCAATGCACATCATCTGCACCATGCGCAGCAAGACGGAGACGGTTCAGGGCGAGGGTAAGAAAATCCTCAAGCTGGGCATGAAGTCCGAGCAGCGCGACGGCACCGACTACGAATTCACCGTGGTGCTGGACCTAACCCACGACGGTCACACGGCCACCGCCAGCAAGGACCGAACGAAGCTGTTCGACCAACCTGAGCTGATCAGCGCAGATACCGGTGTGCGCCTGCTGACCTGGCTGAACTCTGGTCTGAACCCAGAAGAAAGGGCCAAGGAGCTTCTGGTGGATGCTTTGGCTGATATTGCTTCAGCTAAGGACATGGCCTCCCTCCAATCCGCGTTCAATGCGGCCAAGGCGATTGCCGTCGGATTTGACGACCTGGTTCAACAGGTCGTGTCAGCCAAAGACAAACGCAAAAACGAACTCTCCTCACAAAGGCAATCGGCATGACCGCATACATCTTCGACAGCGAAACAACTGGCCTCAACGATCCACACCTAATCGAGGCAGCATGGCTCCAATTGGAAAGCATCAGCAGCCTCGCGGTTACAGCTGACTTCCTCCAGCGCTACAAGCCTGGCAAGCCAATCGAGTTGAGTGCTCTGGCAACCAGTCACATCCTCGACGAAGAGCTTGCTGGCTTTCACCCGCACACCGACTTCAACCTGCCGATCGATGTTGAGTATTTGATCGGTCACAACGTGGATTACGACTGGCGCGTCATTGGCGAGCCGGATGTAAAGCGCATCTGCACGCGGGCGCTGAGTTCCAAACTCTGGCCGGACGCCGACAGCCACACCCAGTCCGCAATGATCTACCTGCACTACCGTGCCGAAGCGACAGGCCTGCTCCGCAACGCCCACGCAGCTCTGGATGACGTGAAGAATTGCAGGCTGCTGCTGGTAAAGATCCTCGATCAACTCGCTGCCGAGCGTGGCCCGGCAGGAACTCGTAATGTCCATATCTCAGGAAAAGCTGAAAGAGCTGCTGCATTACAACCCGGTCACCGGCGTGTTCACCTGGGTTATTGGCCGCAGCCGGACTGCCGCCGGTACTGCGGCGAACACCAAAGATCGGAAGGGTTATTTGAAGGTGGTCATCGACAAAAAGCCCTACTACCTACATCGACTCGCGTTCCTGTTTATGGTCGGTGAGTTTCCTCCTGACCTGGTTGATCACATAAACGGCGATCGTGCGGACAACCGGTGGAGCAACCTCAGGCCCGCCACTTACTTGGAAAACGCCAGGAATCAAAAACTCAATAGCGGGAACCTGACCGGTGTTCGCGGCGTTTCCTGGGATGAGCGTTCAAGCTGGAAGGCATACGCCTATCAAAACAACAGGCAGATTTTCCTCGGAAGATTCGATTCGCTGTTTGAGGCCGCAGCAGCGCGTAGATCGTTCGAGTTGCAGCACAAGTACCACGGAAACCACGGCCGCAACCCGGTGACCATGCGCAGCAAAATCCCCGTCGTGTATGTGGCTGGTCCATACCGGGCCGCCAGTCGAGAAAAGATCGCCGACAACATCATCGCTGCACGGGCAGTCGCCGTTGCCGCTGCCCGCCTGGGATGGTTTCCAATCTGCCCGCACACCAATACAGCGCACTTCGACGATGACCTGCCAGACCAGGACCAATTCTTTCTGGACGGCACTCTGGCGCTGATGGAGCGATGTGACGCCGTCGTGCTGGTCAATGGCTGGGGATGCAGCCAGGGAACGCTTGGAGAGATCCGGCGCGCCCGCGAGCTTGGCATGCCGATTTACGAACAACTTGAAGACTTCCCGACTGCCGCCCAGTTCTCCGGCATGACGGTTGTGAATGCCCATGATCTGGTAACGAGGGAGGCTGTATGAGCGACGTAAAGCGCTATCACGTAACCGATGCCGGGCTCGTTGAGGGCCAGGCCCTTGGCAGAATCAACGTTGTGCTCGGCGCCGATCACGACCGGGTAACCGCCGAGCGTGACGCCCTGCAACAGCGCCTGACCGCAGCGGATGAGCGGGCGGATGTGCTGGAGGGGTTGTTGAGGGATATCAACGACGCACCCGGAGGGAGCCAGTTCAAGAAGCACATCGACGCCGCACTCAATCCAGCGCCAGGTGAGCCGGATCGCATCAACGGCATGATCGAGACGGTTGGCGGTGAGTACGCCGTCATAATCGACCGGGCGAACAGCCACTACGGCTGGACCTTCAAGAAGCACCCCGATGGCCAGTGGGTGTCAGGCCGCAAGGCAACTGAAAGGGAAATGATTGCCGCACGTTCGCACGCCCAGAACACAAAACAGCTGTAACCCCTCCCCCTTCAAAGTCAGCCGCTATAGCGGCAAGGACGAAGTCATGCCTGAAGAAAAGATTGCGTTCATCAACAGTGCGCCTGCGAAGTGCGGCTGCAAAATGGATTTCAGCTCCGGCGGTGGCGAGTACTCAGACGTGCTCTACGTGACGCCCTGCACGATACACCGCCCCAATCGCTTCGGCCCCGTGGAGGTTCAGCGCGATAAGGATGGCTGGTGGTATCACCCAAACATCCCGAGCTTTGGCGAAGGCGAAGACCCGACGCCCTACATTGCCTGGGTTAAGGAACAGGGGCTGGAGCTGAAAGGCTGGCACTCTGGCGACGAAACCTACGACCTTCCAGATGAAGATGCCGCCTGTACCGCCTGGAATCCCGAATCGCCAGGGCCTGAGTGGTTCCTGATGGGGATTTTCGACACGGATGATGGCCCCTACGTCCAATGGGCGCACCGGGTGACACCATGATCGCCACCCTCTGGTTCGCCTACGTCTTCATCTACAAGGGGCCGAGGCCATGAGCGAGTACCAGCTCTATCTCGGCGACTGCCTGGAGGTCATGAAGCAGTTGCCAGACGCCAGCGTCGACATGGTGCTGGCCGACCTGCCATACGGCACCACCCAGTGCGCCTGGGACACCATTATCCCGCTCGAGCCGCTCTGGCGTGAGTACTTGCGCATTGCCAAGCCCGAGGCCGCCATCGTGCTGTGCGCGGCCCAGCCGTTCGCCTCGATGCTGGTGGCGAGCAACCCGAAGCACTACAGGTACGAATGGATCTGGGAGAAAGGCAACGCAACCGGCTTCCTAAACGCCAAGAAGCAGCCGCTGCGGGCACATGAAAGCGCCCAGGTCTTCTATCGCAAACAGCCGGTGTACAACCCGCAGATGTCAGCCGGGCATGAGCGCAAGACCGCGAAGCGAAAGACGGTGAACTCTGAGTGCTACGGCAAGGCATTAGCACTCACCGAATACGACTCGACGGAGCGGTACCCGCGGTCGGTGCAGTTCTTTTCCAGCGACAAGCAGACCGGCAGCTTTCACCCGACGCAGAAACCAGTGCCGTGGATGTCGTTCCTAGTCAGCACCTACACGCAGCGCGGCCAGGTGGTGCTGGATAACACCATGGGCAGCGGTACCACAGGTGTGGCCTGCATGAAGCTGGGTAGGCAGTTCATCGGCATCGAGCGTGACCTCGACGAGGACGGCAACCGCCTCGGCTACTTCGATATCGCCCATCAACGAATCATCGACGCAATTACCGAGCGCGACGTACCGGTACCGCAAATCAATCTGTTCGCAACAGCCTAACCCCAATCCCCCTACATGCCTGCCGGTGAGCCGACTCAGGGTAGCTGGCTGTCGATCCAGCGCTCAGCAGCGGCCATCGCCTCATCAATGGCGGCTGGGTAGTCGGGCCAAGGCCCCATCAGTTCGGCAGCGACTTCGCCCAGGCCATGAATGGGCGCCGGCTCGATGATCTTGGCAGCGACCGGTGCTTTGTCGTTAGGGCGCCGCCAGACGAACTTGAGAAACATCGTGTGACCCCGATACGCGTAAGTAATCGGAATATCTAGTTGATGTGACACATGCCCTCCTGGCGACTTATTGGATTGAATACCTGTTGTACACCTATCTAAACGAATCAGACATCTAGGCAAAAGGCCACTACTCCACTTCCCTATGTGCCTGCCGGTGAGCGGCGGGCGAGGCATGCACGCATGAAAAGCTCGGCCACTAAAGATGTTCTCGATGAAATGACAAAGGATGAACTGGTTGCCTGGATCAGGAACCAGCACTTCTTCCGCCCCAAGCGAAGCGACGTTCTATATCTGCGCTGGGAACGGCAATCCGCCGAAGTTCTCGACGAGATGCAAAAGGAAAACCGGGCGCTGGATGGTGTGGATTTCAAGGCGCGCGATCGGCTTGCGGTCCGATTCAATGATTCGAAAGACCCAGAAGAAAAATTTCGGCTTCTCAAGCAAATCGAGCCTTACGACAAGGCCATGTCAGACCACATCAAACGCTCACAGGCCATCGACAGGAAAAGCAAAAGAGTCGATGCCCTCTACGAGCAGATCGACGTAGAGCGCCAGAAAGAGAACGGGCTCCGGTCAGCGTAACCCCACCTCACCAACCTTCTGCCGCCCAGCGCGGCAAGGACACCACATGTTCGCTATGAAACTCACCCTGATCCTGCTGGGCGCTTTGCTGTACCTGGCCGGCACCAGTTGCTGGATCTTCTGGATCGGCCCCGGACTGGTCATGGACGGAGAGATATCTGACCTCCTGTACGCATTCGCCGGCACCTGCGCCTGGATGCTGATCACCTTCGGCCTGGTCATCCACATCATCAAGACAGCGCGCCCCACAGTGGGCGGGAGGTAAGTATGGCAAATAGAAGCGCGGCCCAGGCTGCGCCCATACTCCCGCGCTTCATTCGCGCGGGCGAGGCTTACGGGTACCTCGGCATGTGCCGGGATGTATTCAACAAGACGGTGCGCCCTTACGTCCGCGAATTCCCCATAGGAAAACAGGGGGTCGGGTTTGATCGGCTGGAGCTTGACGCATGGGCGGACGCCTACGTCGAGAGCAAGTCGATTGAAAAGGCGGCCAATCAGGACAACAATCAGCCCCGCAGCGAGCGCCAGGCGCGGGCCACAGGAGCAACGCCATGGCCCAAAAAGCAATCACCGGCCTCCAGCAAATGCCGAACGGCATCTGGAAGATCGACAAAAAATACAGAGGAGAGCGAATTCAAGAGAGTACTGGCACTTGTGACCGCACCGAAGCAGAGCAGTACCTGATCCACAAGCTGGAGAAGTTGCGCCAGCAGAAGGTGTACGGCATTCGGCGGGTTAGGACGTGGCGGGAGGCGGCGACTCGCTTCCTGCTGGAAGTAAAGGATCAGGCATCCATCCATATTTCGGCGACCTATATGGAGCAGCTCGACCCGTTCATTGGCGACATGCCGCTGACTCACATTGATGACGACGCGCTTGCCCCATACGTGCGATCGAAGCTGAACCCGGCGACGGGCAAGCCGGTCACGAACAGGACTGTGAACATCGCGCTACAGCGGGTTATCCGGGTTTTGAACCTCTGCGCACGAAAGTGGCGAGATGAAGAGCGCCGGCCATTGCTCGACGTGGTTCCGATGATTTCTCTGCTGGATGAGAAGACGAACAGCCGGAAGCCCTACCCGCTTTCGTGGGAAGAGCAGTCGATCCTGTTCGCCGAGCTTCCGGCGCACCTTCAGACCATGGCAATGTTCAAGGTCAACACGGGCTGCCGGGAGCAGGAGGTTTGCAAACTTCAGTGGAATTGGGAGATTGCCGTACCTGAGCTGGGAACGAGTGTGTTCCTGATACCGGCTGGATTTGGAGGAAGGAGCGCAAGGGCTGGCGTGAAGAACCGGGACGAGCGCCTGGTCGTGATGAATGACGTTGCCAAGTCAGTGATCGAGAAGCAGCGCGGCAAGCATCCGCTCTACGTGTTCCCGTTTGGCAAGCCAGATGGTGAGGGGAATGAAACGACGGTTCACCGCATGAACGACTCAGCCTGGAAGAAGGCGAGGATTCGGGCGGCGAAGAAGTGGCAGGAGAAGTTCTTGCGGCCGGCACATGACGGCTTTGCCAGAATCCGCATTCACGACTTGAAGCACACCTTTGGGAGAAGGCTGCGTGCTGCTGGCGTGACGGAGGAGGATCGGAAAGCGCTGCTCGGCCACAAGAACGGAAGCATTACCAGCCACTACTCAGCGGCGGAACTGGATCAGCTTATTGCGGCGGCAAACAAGGTATCAGCAACCGACTCGCGCGCACCAGCGCTGACGATTCTGAAAAGGAGGGAAGCGTGAAGAAAAAGGCCAGGGTCACTCGGAAAGTCACTATGGCAGAAACAACAAAGCCGCTAAAAAGCGGCTAAGTCATTGAAAAATATGGTCGGGACGGAGTGATTCGAACACTCGACCCCTAGCACCCCATGCTAGTGCGCTACCGGACTGCGCTACGCCCCGACTAGGCGTGTTACTGGGTTCGCTTCGCAATGAAGCGATCAGGAATATACCGCAAGCTTTTGAAATGTGGAAGTATTTTAAAAGCCTGAATCATTTTTTCAGAACCACCAGCACATCTTCGAGTTCGGAGATCATTTGGCGGATCAGTTGCTTGTATTGGGTGGTGTCGTCTTTGGCTTCATCACCGGACATGCGCTGGCGCGCGCCGCTGATGGTGAACCCCTGGTCGTACAGCAATGCACGGATCTGTCGGATCATCAGCACATCCTGGCGCTGATAATACCGACGGTTCCCGGTGCGTTTGACGGGGTTGAGTTGAGGAAACTCCTGCTCCCAATAGCGCAGCACATGCGGTTTTACCGCACAGAGCTCGCTGACTTCACCGATGGTGAAGTAGCGTTTGCCTGGGATGACGGGTAGCTCGTCGTTATGACTTGGTTCCAGCATAAGCCTCAACTCGGGCCTTCAACTTCTGCCCTGGACGAAAGGTGACCACACGGCGAGCCGTGATCGGGATTTCTTCTCCCGTTTTTGGATTGCGGCCAGGCCGCTGGCGTTTGTCTCGCAGGTCAAAATTGCCGAAACCGGACAATTTGACCTGTTCGTTGTCTTCCAGAGCGTGTCTGATTTCTTCAAAGAACAACTCGACCAATTCCTTGGCCTCGCGTTTGTTCAGACCCAACTCTTCGTACAGACGTTCCGCCATCTCAGCTTTCGTCAAAGCCCCCATACGTCACTTCCTTAACGTGGCGTTCAACCTTTGTTCGAGCGAGGTGAGGATATTTTGTGTCGTGGTATTCACCTCATCGTCATTAAGAGTGCGCGATGGATGCTGCCAGGTCAAGCCAACTGCAAGGCTTTTTCTATGCGGATCAATGCCTTTACCCTGATAGACGTCAAATAGCCTGAGGTCCGTCAGCCATTCGCCTGCATTTTCACGGATGACATCCAGAACGGCCGTGGCGGACACTTCACGATCGGCGATCAGCGCCAGGTCGCGACGCACTTCCGGGAAGCGCGACAGCTCGCTGAATTTCGGCATCTTGCCCAAAGCGACTTCGGCCAGGACCAGTTCGAAAACGAAGACCGGACGGTCGAGACCGAGGGTTTTCGACAGTTCCGGGTGAAGGGCACCGACGAAGCCCACCAGTCGACCTTCGCGCTCGATGCGCGCCGTCTGGCCCGGGTGCAACGCTGGGTGGCTGCCTGGCACGAACGAGAAGTCGTTCAGTGCTCCGGCAAACCCCAATACGGCTTCCACGTCCGCTTTAACGTCGAAGAAGTCCACTGCATCACGGCCTTGGGCCCAGCCTTCCGGCAAGCGGCTACCGCAAACAACACCGGCAAGCATCGGCTCTTGCTTCAAGCCATCCAGCTGGCCGACGAAACGCAGGCCGCTTTCGAACATACGCACGCGGTCTTGCTGGCGGTTCAGGTTGTGGGAAAGTGCTTTCACCAGGCCGGGCCACAACGACGAACGCATGGCGGCCATGTCGTTGGAGATCGGGTTGGCCAACAGCAGCGGCTCGACGCCTGGGTTGAACAGTTCGAACTGCTTAGGATCGATGAAGCTGTAGGTCACCGCTTCCTGATAGCCACGGGCAACCAGCAGACGGCGCAGCTCAGGCAGGTGCGCGCGCGCTTCGGCCTTGGGTTGCGGCGCTAGGCGCGCTTGCGGGTAGCGAACCGGCAGACGGTTGTAGCCGTAGAGACGGGCCAGTTCTTCGATCAGGTCGACTTCGAGGTTGATATCGAAGCGATGGCTTGGCACCTCAACGCGCCACTGTCCGGCTTCACCGGCGGCAATGCCCAGGTCGAGGGCCGAAAGCAGACGCTCGATTTCCGCTGGCTCGATCACCAGGCCGAGCATTTGCTCAACGCTTTTGGCGCGCAGGGTGATCGGTGCAATCGACGGCAGGTATTGTTCGCTGACGGTTTCAGTGATCGGGCCCGCTTCGCCACCGGTGATTTCCAGCAGCAGGCCAGTGGCGCGCTCCATGGCTTCACGCGCCAGTTTCCAGTCCACGCCACGCTCGTAGCGGTGCGACGCATCGGTGTGCAGGCCGTAGGAACGGGCCTTGCCGGCGATGGCGATCTGGTCGAAGAATGCGCTCTCAAGAAAGATGTCACGCGTGGTTGCGGACACACCGCTGTGTTCGCCACCCATCACACCGGCAATCGCCAGGGCGCGGGAATGGTCGGCGATCACCAGGGTGTCGGCACGCAGGCTGACTTCCTGGCCGTCGAGCAGAACCAGCTTCTCGCCTTCTTCCGCCATCCGCACACGGATGCCGCCATTGATTTCGGCGAGATCGAACGCGTGCAACGGCTGGCCGAGTTCAATCATCACATAGTTGGTGATATCGACGGCGGCGTCGATGCTGCGCACGTCAGCGCGACGCAGGCGCTCAACCATCCACAGCGGCGTTGGTTTGGACAGGTCGACGTTGCGGATCACACGCCCCAGGTAACGCGGGCACGCGTTGGGTGCCAGTACTTCGATCGAGCGCACTTCATCATGCACCGCAGCAACTGCGGCAACCACCGGCCGGGTGACGGGCGCGTCGTACAGCGCGCCTACTTCACGTGCCAGACCCGCCAGGGACAGGCAGTCGCCGCGGTTCGGGGTCAGGTCGACCTCGATGCTGGCGTCTTCCAGTTCCAGGTAGACACGAATGTCCTGGCCTACGGGCGCGTCGGCCGGCAGCTCCATCAGGCCATCATTGCCCTCGCCCACCTGCAGTTCCGCCTGGGAGCACAGCATGCCGTTGGACTCAACGCCACGCAGCTTGGCTTTCTTGATCTTGAAGTCGCCCGGCAGTTCGGCGCCGATCATGGCGAACGGGATCTTCAGGCCCGGGCGCACATTAGGCGCTCCGCACACGACCTGGAACGTCTGCGCGCCATTGCTGACCTGACACACACGCAATTTGTCGGCATCGGGGTGCTGCTCGGTGCTCAGCACCTCACCCACGACCACACCGCTGAATACGCCGGCGGCCGGAGTAACGCTATCGACCTCAAGACCGGCCATCGACAGACGAGCAACCAGCTCGTCGCGGCTTACCTGCGGGCTTACCCAGCCACGCAGCCATTGTTCACTGAATTTCATCCTGCTCTCCTAAAGATTCGTTACGACTAGCGAAATTGCGCGAGGAACCGCAAGTCGTTGTCGAAGAACAGACGCAAGTCGTTCACGCCGTAACGCAGCATGGCCAGACGCTCAACGCCCATGCCGAAGGCAAAGCCCGAGAACTCTTCCGGGTCGATCCCGGACATGCGCAGCACGTTGGGGTGAACCATGCCGCAGCCCATCACTTCCAGCCAGCCGGTCTGCTTGCAGACGCGGCAGCCTTTACCGCTGCACATCACGCATTCCATGTCGACTTCAGCGGAAGGCTCGGTGAACGGGAAGAACGATGGACGGAAACGCACCGCCAGCTCTTTCTCGAAGAACACCCGCAGGAACTCTTCGATGGTGCCTTTGAGGTCGGCGAAATTGATATCGCGATCGACCAGCAGGCCTTCGACCTGGTGGAACATCGGCGAGTGGGTAATATCGGAGTCGCTGCGGTACACACGGCCTGGGCAGACGATGCGGATCGGCGGCTTGTTCGCTTCCATGGTGCGGACCTGTACCGGCGAGGTATGGGTGCGCAACAACATGTTCGCGTTGAAATAGAAGGTGTCGTGCATCGACCGGGCCGGGTGATGGCCTGGGATGTTGAGCGCCTCGAAGTTGTGATAGTCGTCTTCGACCTCAGGGCCTTCGGCGATGCCGTAGCCGATATGGGTGAAGAACTGCTCGATACGTTCCAGAGTCCGGGTGATCGGATGCAGACCGCCCGAGGCCTGGCCACGGCCAGGCAAGGTTACGTCAATGGACTCGGCGGCGAGCTTGGCCGAAAGTTCGGCCTCCTCGAGCGACGCCTTGCGCGCATTGAGAACCTCTGTGACACGCTCCTTGGCGACGTTGATCAGCGCACCGACTTGCGGACGCTCTTCAGCCGGCAAATTCCCCAGGGTCTTCATCACCTGAGTCAATTCACCCTTTTTGCCAAGGTAGTGAACCCGGATTTGCTCCAGGGCATTGATATCTTCAGCGCTTTGCACAGCCTCAAGAGCTTGAGCGACGAGCGCGTCCAGGTTTTCCATGTACAGACTCCAGATACAAAATAGGGGAAGAGCTTGAAGGCTCTTCCCCTATTTATGACGTTTAACACCTTGGGCCACAGGAGTAGCCCAGGGTGACTGTCGGGGGTACTTAAGCCAAGGTGGCTTTAGCTTTCTCGACAATCGCAGCAAACGCCGCTTTTTCGTTCACTGCCAGATCAGCCAGAACCTTACGGTCGATCTCGATGGACGCTTTTTTCAGGCCAGCGATGAAACGGCTGTAGGACAGACCGTTAACACGAGCACCAGCGTTGATACGAGCGATCCACAGAGCGCGGAACTGACGTTTTTTCTGACGACGGTCACGGTAGGCGTATTGGCCTGCCTTGATTACCGCTTGCTTGGCGACACGGAATACGCGTGAACGCGCGCCGTAGTAGCCTTTAGCAAGTTTCAGAATTTTTTTGTGACGTTTACGGGCAATGACGCCACGCTTTACACGAGCCATGAGTTACTTCCTCTATTCTTGATCCAAAAATTAACGAAGGCGCAGCATGCGCTCGACTTTTGCCACGTCAGACGGATGCAGCAAGCTGCTACCGCGCAGTTGACGCTTACGCTTGGTCGACATTTTGGTCAGGATGTGGCTCTTGAAAGCGTGCTTGTGCTTGATACCGTTAGCAGTTTTCAGAAACCGCTTAGCAGCACCACTTTTAGTCTTCATCTTTGGCATGTTCGGATACTCCGCATTCAGTTGATAAACATAATCAGAAGGCCTGCCGTGCCCTATTGATTACTTCTTCTTTTTCGGGGCGATGACCATGATCAGTTGGCGTCCTTCCATCTTAGGATGCTGTTCGACCGAACCGTACTCGAGCAGGTCAGCTTCAACCCGCTTGAGGAGTTCCATCCCCAGCTCCTGGTGGGCCATCTCACGGCCGCGGAATCGCAAGGATACCTTGGCCCTGTCCCCATCACTCAGGAAACGTACCAGGTTGCGCAGTTTTACCTGGTAATCCCCTTCCTCCGTCCCTGGACGAAACTTGATTTCTTTTACTTGAATCTGCTTCTGGTTCTTCTTCGCCGCAGCAATCTGCTTCTTCTTTTCGAAGATCGACTTGCCGTAGTCCATCACCCGGCAAACAGGTGGGACTGCGTCGGCGGAAATTTCCACCAGGTCCAGTTTGGACTCTTCAGCGATACGAAGCGCTTCATCAATCGAGACGATGCCAATCTGCTCGCCGTCAGCGCCAATTAACCGAACCTCGCGTGCCGAGATATTCTCGTTGATCGGGGCTTTCGGTGCAGCTCGTTTATCTTGTCTCATTTCACGCTTAATAATAATTACTCCGAATCTGGGCGACCACGCCGGGAAACCGCTTGCGCGAGGAACTCAGCGAACTGGGCGACGGGCATCGAGCCCAGGTCAGCACCTTCACGAGTACGCACAGCGACAGTCTGCATCTCGACTTCCCGATCTCCGATAACCAAAAGATAGGGAACCTTGAGCAAAGTATGCTCGCGGATTTTAAAGCCGATCTTTTCATTTCTCAAGTCGGACTTGGCACGAAATCCGCTTTCGTTGAGAGTTTTTTCAACTTCAGCAGCAAAATCGGCCTGTTTATCAGTGATATTCATGATCACTGCCTGGGTCGGAGCCAACCACGCGGGGAATGCGCCCTCGTAGTGCTCGATCAGGATACCGACGAACCGTTCGAACGAGCCGAGGATCGCCCGGTGCAGCATAACCGGGTGTTTACGGCTGTTGTCTTCGGAGACGTATTCGGCTCCCAGACGGATCGGCAGGTTAAAATCGAGCTGCAAAGTACCACATTGCCAGACACGACCAAGACAATCTTTCAGCGAAAACTCGATTTTCGGACCGTAGAAGGCGCCCTCACCCGGCTGCAGATCATACGCAAGGCCCGCGCTGTCTAGCGCAGCGGCCAGTGCGGCTTCGGCGCGATCCCACAATTCATCGGAACCGACGCGTTTTTCCGGACGAGTGGACAGCTTCATTTCGACTTCGGTAAAGCCGAAATCGCGATAAACGTCCATGGTCAGCTTGATGAACGCAGCGGATTCGGCCTGCATCTGCTCTTCGGTGCAGAAGATGTGGGCGTCGTCCTGAGTGAAGCCGCGCACGCGCATGATGCCGTGCAGCGCACCCGACGGCTCGTTACGGTGGCAGGCACCGAACTCGGCCAGGCGCATCGGCAACTCGCGGTAGCTCTTCAGGCCTTGGTTGAACACCTGCACGTGGCAAGGGCAGTTCATCGGCTTGATGGCGTAGTCGCGGTTTTCCGACTGGGTAGTGAACATGTTGTCGGCGTAGTTGGCCCAGTGCCCGGATTTCTCCCACAGGCTGCGGTCAACAACCTGAGGAGTCTTGATCTCCAGGTAGCCGTTTTCGCGCTGAACCTTGCGCATGTACTGCTCGAGCACCTGATACAGGGTCCAGCCGTTCGGGTGCCAGAACACCATGCCCGGCGCTTCTTCCTGGAGGTGGAACAGGTTCAGGCGCTTGCCGATCTTGCGGTGGTCGCGTTTCTCGGCTTCTTCGATGCGCTGGACGTAGGCGGCCAGCTGCTTCTTGTCAGCCCAGGCCGTGCCGTAGATCCGCTGCAGTTGCTCGTTCTTCGCGTCGCCGCGCCAGTAGGCGCCGGACAGCTTGGTCAACTTGAACGATTTGAGGAAACGCGTGTTCGGCACGTGCGGGCCACGGCACATGTCGACGTATTCTTCGTGGTAGTACAGGCCCATGGCCTGTTCGTCCGGCATGTCTTCCACCAGGCGCAGCTTGTAGTCTTCGCCACGGGCAGTGAACACGTCGATCACTTCGGCGCGCGGCGTGACTTTCTTGATCACGTCGTAATCTTTTTCGATCAGCGCGTGCATGCGCTGTTCGATCGCGGCCAGATCGTCCGGAGTAAAAGGACGCTCGTAGGCGATGTCGTAATAGAAGCCATCGTCGATGACCGGGCCGATCACCATTTTCGCCGTCGGGTACAGCTGCTTGACCGCGTGGCCAATCAGGTGTGCGCAAGAGTGGCGAATGATCTCCAGCCCCTCTTGATCCTTGGGCGTGATGATTTGCAGGCTGGCATCGGCGGTGATCAGGTCGCTGGCGTCAACCAGCTTGCCGTCGACCTTGCCGGCCACGGTGGCCTTGGCCAAGCCAGCACCAATGGATGCGGCGACCTCGGCTACGGAAACCGAATGATCGAATGAACGTTGACTGCCATCGGGAAGAGTAATAGTTGGCATGGCGCCTCCTCTCCTAGTGGTGACCCCTACCAAAGGTCACGTGGGTTGGGATGAGCCAGTACAAGATCCAATACCAGGCCGTTCAGTGATGAACGCCTGCCTTACAGCGGCAGGAGCCTTTCGGCCAACCGGTGATCGAACCAGAGTGACTGGAGTGGACAAAAAGAACATGGCAAGGCGGCATTTGGCGCGCCCGGAAATAGCCAAGCACACGATGCTAGCACAGATGAACGGTCATCGCGCCCACGGCGCCACAGCCAATAACAAATTCCCGCTTTTATAGCGGCAAAAGTGAACTTGAGCTGTACGTCCCCCGTCAAATCCGCCGAGAATCGCCATTCGTCCTCACGACTTTAGGAGCATTTAATGATGCGTTTTTCCTCGACCTTCGCGCTTGCAGCATCCCTTACCCTTCTCTCCCTCGGCGCACAGGCCGCCGCCCCTTCGAACTGGCCTGCGGGCGCCAGGGACGCATTCGTCAAAGACTGCAGCTCAGCCGCCAGCCAGAACGTGGACATCAAAACCGCCAAAGATCACTGCGAATGCGGCGCCGACAAGATCAATGCTGAATTGAGCACCGCGGAAATCAAGGAACTCATGACCAACCAGAACGCGAGCCAGGCGCTTAAAAACAAAGCAGTCTCGGCTATTTCGTCCTGCAAAGTCGTGAAGAAAAAGTAAGAATCGCTGCAATTCGGATGGCAGTTTTTCGGTAAAAGCCCTCTTAAAACTGCCATTTCGCACAAAATACGCAGCTTTTACGGCTTTTTTTACCAGCTGATATTTCGTGCGAAAGCCCCGTAGATCGGGGCTTTCAGCCAACCGAAGGACTAAACCCGGGGCTATTGATTAGCAAACAGTGCCTTGGGGGGGCTCCCAAGCCGAACATTTCGACTATGATAGCCCTGTGTGCCCAGTTGGCCTGAGCAGCACAGCACTACTGAAAATATATGTTTCTTGGAGATACACCATGTCTAATCGCCAAACCGGCACCGTTAAATGGTTCAACGATGAAAAAGGCTTCGGCTTCATCACTCCTCAAGGTGGCGGTGACGACCTGTTCGTACACTTCAAAGCTATCGAAAGCGACGGTTTCAAAAGCCTGAAAGAAGGCCAAACCGTTTCCTTCGTGGCTGAGAAAGGCCAAAAGGGTATGCAAGCTGCACAGGTTCGCGGCGAGTAATTCTCCGCTGAGCTAAAAAAACCCCGTCCATGTGACGGGGTTTTTTATGGGCGCTGCAAAAGCCTGTGGCTATCAGCCGCAATTGACCCGGGTGATCACCAGGTTGTCGTCGGTGTTGAGGTTAAGGCGGTCGGAGCGGTATTCCAGGGTGATCATATCGTTAGGCTTGAGAATTCGGGCGTTCTGCGCACCGGCACGGGTACGCGCTTGCTCCAGCAACTGGGGCGAGGCTTTCTGGCCGATCGTGAACTCGGCGGCCTTCGCCTCACAGCGGCTATGACCGGCATCGGTCACGGCGGCATCTTTGGCTGGCTCAGAGGTACCCGGGGTGCTGCAACCCGCCAACGCGAGTGCCGCCAACAAAGTACCGAATGATGCGAGCTTCCAAGGCATGAAGCCTCCTATGATAAAAAATGGACAGAGATCGTGCGACAGCGATCAGGCGGATTGGTTTCAAGACGTAAATCGCCTGCTGGCAAGTCTGCCTGACTCAGGGCAGGCATTCGCCCGATCAATCGTCACCAGATATGAACGAATTCAGTAGATGTCGATGTAGTCAAACGGTGGCTTTGGCCAGTTCTGTTTCAAGGCATTGAAAATCTGTGTGACCCAGACCTCATCGCTGGCGGCCACGTTTCCGACGTAACCGGAGCCCTTGGCCCAGGTTTCCAGGCGAAACAGCAACCCATCGATATCGACGCCGCCGACGGCCTTGCCGGAGGAGATGTAGGCAATACCTGCCCTGGTGACTCGCAATTGAGTGTGTTCATCGTCACTGGCACTGGCAAGCAGTTGGCGCACGGCGGCCAGTGTCAGGTTCTCGGGGTTGTTCAAGTCGATCTGCACGCGGTGTTCCCCGGTCATTAAAACAGGCTGACAGTGTCGCACACTGCTTGCCTCATTTCGAAATACCTCATGCATAAGTAGCAGTGCCAAACGCCGTACAAAATGCTTAACTGCCGACGTAAGAACCGCGTTTTAGCGCATCACCCCGTACTTCCAGCTCGTGAGACACCCATGACCACCGTAACGCTCCAAGCCGACATCAAAGCCAAGTGGCCCCAAGGGCAGAGTTCCTACAGCCCCGGAAGCCCGGAAGAATTGGCGATCATCGGTATCGACCTGTTGGTCAAGGAGTTGGGCACCCAGGCCGCGCAAGCGTTCATTGGCCAGGTTTTCGAGAAATACCCGGCCGATCACATGGGCGCACACAACCCCGGGCGCGATTAAGCACCGGCCGGCGAGCGCCGACCGGCAATCACCTTACTTCAGGCGCGCCAGGCGCTCGGTCAACAGATCGAAAAAGCCCTGGGCGTCGCCATTCTCAACCCAGAACACATTCTTTTCCTGCTTCAGGCCGTCATACCAATCGACGATGGTCTGGCCAAAGGTCGGCCCTTCGCGGCTGTCCACCACCATATTGGCCTGACGCCCGCTGAACAACGAAGGTTTGAGCAGATACGCGATGACTGTGGCGTCATGCACCGGGCCGCCAGGAATGCCGTAGTGCTCCATATCGCCTTTGACGTATTCATTGAGAATATCGCCAACGACTTTGCTCGCGTTGTTGTTGATGTCGGCGATCTTCTTCAGGCGCGCTTCACTGGTCAGCACCTTGTGGGTCACGTCCAACGGCAGATAGGTCAGCTTGACGCCACTCTTGAGCACAATCTCGGCTGCGACCGGGTCGGCGAACAGGTTGAACTCGGCCACCGGCGTGATATTGCCGCCGTTGAAGTGCGCGCCGCCCATCACCACCACTTCCTTGATGCCCTGGGTGATCTCAGGCGCCTGGGTCAGCGCCAACGCCAGGTTGGTCTGCGGGCCAAGCATGGCGATGGTGATGCTGTGCGGCTTGGCGGTGCTCAGCGTCTTGATCAGGTAATCAACGGCATTGCCTTCGGCCAGGGCCTTTTTCGGCTCATGTACGGCGACACCGGAAATGCCTTCCTTGCCATGGATATTTTCGGCGTAGATCGGCGTGCGCAGCAGCGGTTTCGGCGCGCCCGCGTACACCGGGATGTCCTCTCGCCCCGCCCATTCACGAGCCAGGCGCGCGTTACGCGAGGTCTTGTCCAGGCGCACATTGCCGGCGACGGTGGTCAGCGCCCGAATGTTCAACTCCTCCGGGGAGGCCATGGCAAACAGCAAGGCCACTACATCGTCGGCACCAGGGTCGGTGTCGATGATCAGGTCGATTTTTTCCGCCGCTTGGGCGCTCACTGCGGTGAGTGCAGACAAAAGCAAAACACTCCGGAACAGATTTCTCAGGGTTGGAAGATTACGCGGCATGAAACACTCCTTGTCGTTGGGGAACTCTAGAACGTGACGCCGGACACCAGTGCGATATTGCAATAAGGCTGGCACTCGCCCGTGCGGACAATGGCACGCGCGCTGCGGCTCAGTTGCTTGAACGCGTCATGACTGAGCAGACGCCGCTCGCCGAGCGCCGCCTGGTCGGTCAGGGCATTGAGCGCGCTGAGCGCCGGCGGTTGCTTGAGCAGGATTTCTTCGGCCAGCACGTGGCTTTCCACCTGCATTTCGCTGAGCACAATGCGCAAGGTGCTGATGAAGTCGGGAATGCCCTGGGTCAGGGCCAAGTCGATCAACTCGACGCCCGGCGGCACGGGCAGGCCCGCATCACCGATAACCAGGATATCGCCATGCCCGAGGGAGGCGATCAGGCGTGACAGGGCGATATTGAGCAGCGGTGTCTTTTTCATGAGGGCACAAAACCTTGAACGTCGTGCAGCGTAGGAATAGAGGGTTGCGCGCCGGCGCGGGTGACTGACAGCGCGGCCGCCACCTGACCAAAACGAATCGCCTCGGCTTCGCTTTTGCCATGGGCCAGCGCTGCGGCAAAACCGCCGACGAACGTGTCGCCGGCAGCCGTGGTGTCCACCGCCTTGACGTTGGGCGCTGCCAGGTGCTCAAAACGGTTGCCATCGCTGAACAGCGCGCCCTGAGCGCCGAGGGTGATGATCACTTTAGCGGCGCCGGCCTTGATCAACTGCGCCGCGGCGAGCTTGGCGTTGTCCAGGGAGTCCACCGTCACGCCGCTCAGGGCGGTGGCTTCGCTTTCGTTGGGGATCAGGTAATCGATCGAGGCATACCACTGCGCCGGCAAAGGACCGCTGGCCGGGGCCGGATTGAGGATCACCGTCTTGCCCAGTTCACGCCCGCGCTTGAGCGCATACCCGACGGTCTCCAGCGGCACTTCAAGCTGACAGACGATTACGTCGGCGGCCTGCAACACCGCATCAGCCGCCTGCAACGAAGCGGGCGTCAGCTCACCGTTACTGCCGGCAACGATCACGATCGCGTTCTGGCTGCTGTCGTCCACCACAATCAACGCCACACCGCTGGAACCGTCGACACGGCTAACGGCCTGGCAATCGATGCCTTCGACCAGCAACGCATCGCGCAATTGGACACCGTAGGCGTCAGAGCCGACGCAGCCGATCATCGCCACCTCAGCCCCCAGCCGCGCCGATGCGACGGCCTGGTTCGCGCCCTTGCCACCGGGGACGGTGGAAAACGATTGGCCGATCAGGGTTTCACCGGCGCGGGGCAACCGGCTGGCGCGGGTGACCAGGTCCATGTTCAAGCTGCCTACTACCACTACTTTTGCTGGCATACATCAGTACTCATCAATTCGGTTCAGCGGTATTGGGCGAACACACCGGCAAGTGGCGCCGTCGACTCACGCAAGACAATACTCGGCGTCACGATGCGTTGATCGATCGGCAGTTGGGGGGTCGCAATTCGTCGCAGTAACAACTCGGCCGCCGTCTCGCCCAATTGCACGATCGACTGCCCGACCGTGGTCAGCGCCGGGTACACGTAGCGGCTCATTTGGATGTCATCGAAGCCGATCACCGACAATTCGCTCGGCACGCGGATGTTGCGCTCGGCTGCCGCACGCAACACGCCGAAACCGATCATGTCGTTACTGGCGAAAATCGCGCTCGGCGGGTTTTCCGACAGCAACTTCACTGCCGCGGCATAACCGCCGGTGCTGGTGAAGTCGCTTTCCAGGGTGCGATTGGCGGCAACGTCGATACCCGCCTCGCGCAAAGCGCGGTGATACCCCGCCAGACGCATTTGTGCCACACGGGTATGGCCAGGGCCGCCGATGCAGGCGATGTCCCGATGGCCCAGTTCAAGTAAATGCCGGGTCGCCAGGTAGGCGCCCTGCTCGTGATCTATACGCACCAGGTCGACATCAATACCGTCCAACGCCCGGTCGACAATCACCATGGGCGTGCGGACCGCGCTCAAGCCCGCGGCCAGGCCGCTGTCGTCGCCGCCCACCGAGGTCACGATCAAGCCATCGACGCGCTTCTCCAGCAACACTCGCAAATAGCTGCGTTGCTTTTCGGCGTTGTCGTCGGAGTTGCAGAGGATCACGCAATAGCCATTACGCTCGCAGTAATCCTCTATCCCCCGGGCCAGCTCGGCGAAATACGGGTTGAGGCTGTTGGGCACAAGCAGGCCGATGGTGGCGGTGGTCTTGGCCTTGAGCGAACGCGCCACGGCGCTGGGCACATAGTCCAGTTGCTTGATCGCCGCTTCCACCTTGAGGCGCACCGGCTCGCTGACCGGGCGCGTCTTGTTCACCACATGCGACACGGTGGTGTAGGAAATACCTGCAAGTGCTGCCACATCCTTAATCGTCGCCATGGTTCAGCCCCGCCGACTGGCGCGTTGACTGCGGTAGGTATCGAGGACCACGGCAATCACAATCACGGCCCCGGTGATGATGCGCTTGGTGGGTTCGGTGGCACCGATCTGCGCCAGGCCAGCCGCCAATACCGAAATAATCAACACACCGAAGAACGTGCTGATCACCGAGCCGCGTCCGCCCATCAGGCTGGTGCCGCCGATCACCACGGCCGCGATCACTTGCAGTTCCAGGCCGGACCCGGCGTTCGGGTCTGCCGCCTCCAGGCGCGATATCTGGAACAGCGCCGCAACACCCGCCAGCAGGCCCATCAGGCTGAACACCAGGATCTTGTAAGGTTTGGGATTGATCCCAGCCAGACGCACGGCTTCTTCATTGGTACCGATACCGATCAAGTAACGGCCGAATACCGTGCGAGTCAACACCAGTTGGGCGACGACGATCACCAGCAAAGCGATGATGAACGAAGGCGAAATCCCGAAGGCGATCGGATTGGACAGCCAGGCAAAGGAGTCACCGATATAAGCCGTGCGCGAGCCGGTCATCTGGTACGCCACGCCGCGTGCCATTTCCAGTACGCCAAGGGACACGATAAACGACGGAATCCGCCAGGCCACGGTGATCGAGCCGGTGATGGTGCCGGCCAGCGCGGCGCAGCCCATGCCGAGCACGGCGGCCGGCAACACGCTCCAACCCCAGCCGAGAATCGCCACGCTGACCGCCGACGCCGCCAGGGCCAGGACCGAACCCACCGACAGGTCGATACCGCCGATGATCAGGATGAAGGTCATGCCCACCGCCAGCACCATCAGGTCCGGGATCTGGTTGGCCAGGGTGCTGAAGGTGTCGTAGGACAAGAAGTGATCGCTGAGCACCGAAAACAGCGCAATCATCGCCAGCAACGCACCCGCCAGCCCCAGGTAGGTGCCCAGGCCGTAAAAATTGCCGCCCGCTTTACCGGGGGAAGTTGTTGTTTTCATTGGGCATTCCTAAGCACTGTATCGTTGAGCAGCGCGTCACGTTTCTGATAGCCGGCGAAGGCGGCGGCAAGCAATTCATCCTGGGTCCAGCGGTCGCGCTCGAAGGTCTCGATCAACCGCCCGGCAGACAGCACGCCGATGCGGTCACAGATCAACATCAGCTCGCGCAGGTCGCTGGACACCACCACCAGCGCTTTGCCCTGGCGGGTCAACTCGCCGAGCAAGGCGTAAATGTCGAACTTGGCCCCCACGTCGATGCCACGGGTCGGCTCATCGAACAGCATCACCGAGCAGTCGCGCTCCAGCCAGCGGCCAATCACGACTTTCTGCTGGTTACCGCCGGACAATTCGGACACCAACTGCGCCGGACTGGAACTGCGGATACGCATGGCGTCGATCTGACGCTTGGCCAGGGCGGTTTCGTCGCGACTATTTACCACACCGCCGCCGGAAATTTCCGGCATGTTGCCCAAGGCGATATTCGCGCTGATGGATTGCGTCAGCAGCAGACCTTCGCCCTTGCGGTCTTCGGTGATCAAGGCGATGCCGTGGCCCACTGCGTCGACCGGCGAGCGAATGCTCACCACTTGGGCCGGCGCCCCCAGGGCAATGGTGCCGCTGTCGGCCAGGTCGGCACCGAAGATCAGGCGCAGCAATTCCGTGCGGCCGGCGCCGATCAGGCCGGAGATGCCATAGATCTCGCCGGCACGCACTTCAAAGGAGACGTCGCGGACCTTGTCCGCACGGGTCAGCCCTTTCACCGTCAAGGCCGGGCCGCCGATGGTACGGGGCCCCAGGTCAATGTGCTCGCCCAGCTCGCGGCCGACCATCAAGGTCACCAGTTGCTCGCTGTTGTAATTGGCCATCGGCTCGACGCAGACCAGTTTGCCGTCACGCAGTACTGCAATGCGTTGGGCGACACGGGCCAACTCTTCGAGCCGGTGCGAAATATAAATGATCGCCACGCCCCGGGCCTGCAGGCGGGTGATTTGCTCAAACAGCATCTCGACTTCACGGGCGGTCAACATAGCCGTGGGCTCGTCGAGAATCAGCACATGGCAATCGCCGATCAGGTTGCGGGCGATCTCGACCATTTGCTGATGGCCAATACCCAGGCTGCCGACCAGGGTGTCCGGGTCGATCGCATCCAGGCCGACCTGCGCCATCGCTTCGATCGCCGCGCTACGCAGCTGCTTACGGCTGATCCAGCCACAGTGGCTGGGCAAGTTGTCCAGGAACAGGTTTTCGGCCACGGTCAGCGTCGGCAGCAGGTTGAGTTCCTGCATGACCATCCGCACGCCCAGCTCTTCGGCCTGGGTGCGACTGCCGGGGCGGTAGTCCTGACCGTTGAATTGCATGTGCCCGGCGGTCGGTGTGACCAGCCCGCCGATAATCTTCGACAAGGTACTTTTGCCTGCGCCGTTTTCACCGGTCAGCGCCAGCACTTCCCCGCGATTGAGCGTCAAGGTGATGTCGGACAGAACCGGCTGGGCATAAGTCTTACCGATACCGCTGACCGAGAGGACAGCGTTCGGGGCGGAAGATGACATAGGAAAATCTCCAGGCGTCCGCTCAGGGTGAGCGGACGCTGTTGGGTGCAGCCGGGATTACTTCTTGAGGACGAGTTCGACCGGGGTTTCGATCACGCCGTCTTGAGCGTCGACCTTCTCACCCTTGACCAGCTTAAGCGCGTTCTGGATACCGAACACGGCCTGCTGTGCGGCAGCCTGGTCGGCGGTCGCCAGGACACGGCCGTCCTGCAGCATCGGCTTGATCGCGGCGATGTTGTCGTAGCCTACGACCAGAACCTTGCCGGCTTTGCCTGCCGCACGCACGGCCGAGACGGCGCCCAGGGCCATGTTGTCGTTACCGGCCAACAGCGCCTTGAGGTCGGGGTATTCGCTCAGCATCGCAGAGGCGACCTTCTGGCCCTGGTCGATTTCCCAGTTGCCCGATTGGGTGGAGACGATCTTCATGCCGGCCGCGTCCATCGCATCCTTGTAGCCTGCGGTGCGCTGCTGCGCGTTGGTAGTGGTCGGTACGCCTTCGATGATGCCGACCTTGTCACCCGCGGCCAGTTGCTTGGCCAGGTAATCACCCACCAGCTTGGAGCCTTTGCGGTTGTCCGGGCCGACGAAGGGAATATCGAGGTTTTTGCTTTTCAGCACGCCCGGGTCCAGGCGGTTATCGATGTTGACGACCTTGATGCCGGCATCGGAGGCTTTTTTCAGCACGGTGACCAGTGCCTTGGAGTCAGCCGGTGCGATGACGATGGCGTTCACTTTGGCGAGGATCATCTGGTTGACGATATCGATCTGCGCGCTGGTATCGGTTTCGTTCTTGATACCGTTGGTGATCATGTCGAAATCAGCGGCGTGGGACTTCTGGTAGTCCTTCGCGCCCTCTTGCATGGTGACGAAGAATTCATTGGCAAGGGATTTCATCACCAGGCCGACCTTGGGTTTGGCGGCGGTGTCGGCGGCGAATGCAGAAGAGAGAGGCAGAGCAGCGGATGCGGCGGCAAGCACAGCGACAGCAAGAAGACGTCCAGCGAATGGCAGCTTCATGGGTTCACTCCGATCTTATGATTATTGGGAGCAACGCTTGCACCGAAGAACACTTCGGCAGCCCACCCACCCGGGTGACTGATACGAGCTTTCAAGACGTTCAGGGCGCACCCGCGAAACATCTCGCAAACGTTTGCGTTAAACAAACTATGAGAACCTTGCCAGGATTTGTCAACGGAAGAAAACCGCCCTCCACCCAAGCCCTCTAGCGCCTGCGTTCCAGCCTGTCTCGCGGGGTTATTAAACATCACCGTCGCCGGATCGTTCTCTAAAACGACAGGCAGTGCCGCCGATGTCATACGCCTCCGGCGACTATCCCGTCATTATTTTCGGACAACCGAACGCAACAGCCACGCTTTGTTCGGAAAGCCGGACAAGTGCATGGACAAACCTTCTTAAATATAATTTTAATTTGTTTTAAATCAACACCTTAGATAATAAACACGAAGGCGTTCAGGCTGGTACAAATCCTGCTCCCTTCCTGCACCTCGAGGCGTTCAGAACCGCCCGAGCGCTCTAGATGAACTTGCTACCGCACTCATCAAAAACCAGAGAGAAAAATAATGAAATCTGCACTGAAGACCTTTGTTCCGGGCGCACTCGCCCTCCTGCTGCTGTTCCCCGTTGCCGCTCAGGCAAAAGAAGTCGAAACCAAAGCCAAACTCTCCAACGTGGTGATCCTCGCCACCGGCGGCACCATTGCCGGCGCCGGCGCCAGCACCGCTAACAGCGCCACCTACCAGGCAGCCAAAGTCGGCATCGAGCAATTGATCGCCGGTGTTCCCGAGCTTAGCCAGATCGCCAATGTGCGCGGCGAGCAAGTCATGCAAATTGCCTCCGAAAGCATCAATAACGAAAACCTGCTGCAATTGGGTCGCCGCGTCGCCGAACTGGCTGACAGCAAGGACGTCGACGGCATCGTGATCACCCACGGCACCGATACCCTGGAAGAAACCGCTTACTTCCTGAACCTGGTGGAAAAAACCGACAAACCCATCATTGTTGTCGGCTCGATGCGCCCAGGTACCGCCATGTCGGCAGACGGCATGCTCAACCTGTACAACGCCGTCGCCGTCGCCGGCAGCAAGGATGCCCGCGGCAAGGGCGTGCTGGTGACCATGAACGACGAGATCCAGTCGGGTCGCGACGTGAGCAAGATGGTCAACATCAAGACCGAAGCGTTCAAGAGCCCATGGGGCCCGTTGGGCATGGTGGTTGAAGGCAAATCCTACTGGTTCCGCCTGCCGGCCAAGCGTCACACCATGGACTCCGAGTTCGACATCAAGACCATCAAGAGCCTGCCCGACGTCGAAATTGCCTACGGCTACGGCAACGTAAGCGACACTGCCGCCAAAGTCCTGGCCCAGGCCGGCGCCAAAGCCATCATCTTTGCAGGCACCGGCAACGGTTCGGTGTCCTCCAAGGTCGTCCCGGCCCTGCAGGAACTGCGCAAGCAAGGCGTGCAGATCATTCGCTCGTCCCACGTGAATGCCGGCGGTTTCGTGCTGCGCAACGCCGAACAGCCTGACGACAAGTACGACTGGGTGGCTGCCCACGACCTGAACCCACAGAAAGCGCGGATTCTGGCAATGGTTGGCCTGACCAAGACCCAGGACAGCAAAGAGCTGCAACGGATGTTCTGGGAATACTGATTCCTGGTAACACCTGTGCAGGGGCGGATTCGCCCGCCCCTGCTTCCCCGCAAAACCCTCGCTACATATCTCCCCGCCCTACATCAATTCGCTTGAATCACTGTCAGACGAGCTTGTTGAATTTTAAGCAGTTGCGAAATCGCCTACAGTTAAATACTGTATGCACGTACAGCTTACTAAGGAATACTCCGTGGCAAAGTCCTCTTCCGCAGCGCCAACCCCGCCTGATGCTTACGAACGCCTGGCCCTTCGTGTGCAAAAGATCATCAATTCGACCAACGCCCAGAAAGCCAAGGCAGCCTTGATCTTCCGCCTGCCGGATGAACCGGAGGACGAATGGCAACGTCTGCTGGAGGAAATTGCGGAGAACGACAACGTCACACTCGCCTACCGGGACGACGGTGGCGTGCAGATTTTCTGGGTTGTGCCGAAGGAAGATTGATTCAATGAGTGTCCGTTTTACTGCTGTGTTTTTGTGCCTGTTTTTTGCCATCGCCGCCCACGCCCAAGCGCCCCGAACGTTCAGCGAAGCCAAGAAAATCGCCTGGAAGCTCTACGCACCACAATCCACCGAGTTCTATTGCGGCTGCAAATACACGGGCAACCGCGTAGACCTGAAAGCCTGCGGCTACATCCCACGCAAAAACGCCAGCCGCGCCGCGCGCATCGAGTGGGAACATATCGTGCCGGCCTGGCAGATCGGGCATCAGCGCCAGTGCTGGCAGAATGGCGGGCGCAAGAACTGTACGCGGTATGACGACGTGTTCAAACGCGCCGAAGCCGACCTGCACAACCTCGTGCCGAGCATCGGCGAGGTCAATGGCGACCGGAACAACTTCAGTTTTGGCTGGCTGCCGGTGCAAAGCGGGCAGTACGGTTCATGCCTGACCCAGGTCGACTTCAAGGCCAAGAAGGTCATGCCGCGTCCGTCCATTCGCGGGATGATCGCACGGACGTATTTTTACATGAGTAAACAATACGGCTTGCGCCTGTCGAAACAGGATCGCCAACTGTACGAAGCCTGGAACAAGACCTATCCGGTGCAGACCTGGGAGCGCCAACGCAATCAGACGGTAGCCTGCGTGATGGGGCGCGGCAACGAGTTCGTCGGCCCGGTGAATCTGAAAGCCTGCAACTGAAACCGAGCGGGAAAAATCGGTATTTTCCCGCCCAATCGGCCGGTTACTGCGCGACCTTGTGTTCGATGATCTGCGACTCGGTGTCGTTTTTCTTGGCACGGGCAAGTTTTTCCGTCAGCAAGGCCTGTTTGGCTTCAGCCTCGGCCCTGGTTTGGAATGGCCCCAACAGCACCACATCCTTGCCGTCTTCCTTCACGATATAAAAATTGAAACCATGCTCCAGCAACCAGGCGGTCAGGTCGGTGATCGCCTGCAGCTTGTGATCCGGCGGACCCACGCGCAGGTCCCACTCCTGAGCGGCAATCGCACCGGTTTGCGGCTGGCTTTCAGTCACGGCGGGCTTGGCCCTGGGCTCTTCGACACGCTTGCCTTCACCGCAACCGGCCAATGCCAACACCGCCATTGCCATCGCTACTTTACGCACTGCCCTGCTCCTTTAAGGATAAAGAGGCAACTTTATCATCCACTGTCTATTCTGGCCGTCATAAACGTTGGGTTAAACAATGCGAATCATGTATCGCAGACCTGTATGATGACGCCATGGGAATTAATGTCGCCTCTATGCGTCCTAAAAGAGGCAGTCACAGGGAAGCGCTTAGCAGTAAGCTACACACATCCGACACCTGCCCTGTCTGAAACATGTGTCCTTAAAAGTAATCAAGGAGAAGTCCATGCTGATACTCACCCGTAAAGTTGGTGAAAGCATAAACATCGGTGATGACATTACGATCACCATCCTGGGCGTCAGCGGCCAGCAAGTACGAATCGGCATCAATGCACCGAAGGATGTTGCCGTGCATCGCGAGGAAATCTACCAGCGCATCCAGGCCGGCCTGACGGCGCCGGATAAAAACCAGACGCCTTGAAGCGCCTTCAGTAGCCAGCCTTTTCGTTCACGGTCACGGCTGGCGAAAACCCTATTGGCCTGCTCGCGTTCTTTTCGCGTTCAGCGTATCCGGCCCTTTCATCGTCGCTAAAAAGATGAAACTGTCATTACGCCCGGAACTTGTTACATGATTTGCAGCCGAACCTCGTGAGAACCTCTTCCGCCATACGAGTGCACTCAGGAGCACATCGATGAGGCCTAGCACGAAGCGACCTTTTGCCGCCCGTTCCTGGATGATCGCCCTGTTCATCGGGCTCGTCTTTGCAGGATTGGAATGCGGCTTGAGGTTCGAAATCAAAGATATCTACGTCACCGATGTGCCGTCATGGCTGGACTTGACGCTGTTGCTCGGCGGCTACCTTTTTGTGTTCTGCCTCAAGCCGATCCAGAAAACCGTCCAGCGCAAAATGTGCCAGCGCGCAGCTCCCGGCGAACACCGGAGAACTACCCACTGACGGCTGATGCCTGGCTATCAGATCGCCGGTATTTACAGCCCTGCAGCAGCACCTATGCTTGGCCTTGCACGGTCGGCTGAAAGGCGTTGAAGCAGATGGACACCCTGAGCAAATCCCAAATCGAATCTGCACTGGCATCGCGCTTGCCCAGCTATAAGGTCGTCTGCACATTACATGCTGACGGCACCCTCTCAGCCATTCTCAGCGGCCCGAACACCGACCACTTCGCAATCACCGGCATCGTGCGCGCACACTATCGCGGCGAAGAAGCGATTGCCCGACTTGCCAATGAGATACTCAGAGAGATGGTGCTGTCGCGCCAGGGCGTGAAAAATTATCCTTTGCACACGCCCGGCGCCCCAGGCACGTGTGAAGAAGGCCACGGCCGATAGAACGCGCGCCCTTTCCCTCTCACTCCATTCGGCGCTCGACGCGCAGCAGGCCTTCAGCGTCGCGCCGCACCTGAAACTGCTCATACCCGTCGATCCAAGCATGCGCAGTCACCATGGGTGTCAGGTGCGTCGAGGTCACGACCATCACATCCGCGCCCGCCGCCTCCCCCGCTCGGATCCCCACCGTCGCATCTTCGAATACCAGGCAGTCCTGGGCCGCGACACCCAGACGCTGCGCACCCAGCCTATAGCAGGCGGGATCCGGCTTGCCGTTGGCGACATCCTCGGCCGTCACCCACACCGCCGGCGGACTGATGCCCGCCGCCTGTAGGCGCCGTAGCGCCAACTCCCTGGGGGCGGACGTCACCAACGCCCATTGATCGCTGGGCACATCATTCAAGAACGCAACGGCGCCGGGAATCGCCACCACACCCTCGACATCATTCAGCTCGGCCTCGGTGATCCATTGCGCCTCAGCCTCAGGATCGACCCCAGGCAACGCCTGACGCCTGATCGTATCGATCGCCCGCGCGCCATGAATGGTGGTCAGGAACGCCGCCACATCCAGGCCATGACGTTCAGCCCAGATACTCCACACCCGTTCGGCAGCCGCAATGGAGTTGAGCAAGGTGCCATCCATATCGAACAGGAAGGCGCGATAACGCTGGGCAAATACGGCTGAACCGGGGATGGGCACGGTGTGGCTTCCTCGCAGGCGACGACAAAAATAGACTCGAGGCAATCTACGGATCACCTCGACGCTTGTAAACGCCAACAGCGCTCATGCGACGCATCCCCGGCGCTACAGCGGCAGAGCCCAGGGCGGGGCGACGTGTTTCGAGTGGTTTTTTCCAAGGCGGGAGAATTGTTGCTGCAGACCGACAAACCGTGTGAGCAATCGCCTTGTGTCGGCCCGGCGTGAAGATTCTCATTCAGCCACTACACTCAACAAAGCAACCGCACGCTTTGTGCACCGTTCAGGGCAAGATTGCCGACAAAGAGGCTAGCCACTATGTACGCCGGACAAACGCATATGGAAACGTTCAATGGCGAAATTCTCGGCCAGATGTTCGTCCAGATCATCTGTCTGCTAGCGGTGGCTCAGCTTTTCTTCTGATCGCCCGCTTCACCGTCCGCCGGGAACGGGGCGTGGCGAAACTGCGCCCAAATTTCAGGCAACAAAAAAGGGCCCACCTTTCGGTGAGCCCTTCCAGACCGCCCAGCAGAGCGGATTTTGTTTGGTAGGCGCGATTGGACTCGAACCAACGACCCCCACCATGTCAAGGTGGTGCTCTAACCAACTGAGCTACGTGCCTGCTGTGAGGCGGCATTCTACGGAATTCCGGAGGGCTGTCAACATCTTTTTTGCAGCTAACCCTATGAATATGCGAATTTTTTATTTTCGGCCCGTACACCCGTATTTTTCGGGCGGCTGGCAGGCGATTTTCAACTCAGGTAGGATCGGGGCACTCGTAAAAAATATAAAACAGAGGTTCCAGGATGGCGAACACCCCCTACCCCCAGTCGTATTACGCCGCGTCGGCGAATGCGGCTCCGCCTCGCCCAGTGCTGCAAGGTGAAGTCGAAACCGATGTGTGCGTGATCGGTGCTGGCTACACCGGGCTCTCCAGCGCGCTGTTTCTGCTGGAGAACGGTTTTCGCGTGACAGTCCTGGAGGCGGCTAAGGTAGGGTTTGGCGCGTCTGGCCGCAACGGCGGGCAGATCGTCAACAGCTACAGCCGCGATATCGATGTGATCGAGCGCAGCGTCGGGCCGAAGCAGGCGCAGTTGCTGGGACAGATGGCGTTCGAGGGCGGCAGGATCATTCGTGAGCGGATCGCCAAGTACCAGATTCAGTGCGATCTGAAGGACGGTGGAGTATTCGCCGCGCTGAACAGCAAGCACATGGGTCACCTGGAGTCGCAGAAGCGCTTGTGGGAGCGTTATGGCCATACGCAGCTGGAGTTGCTGGACGAGCGGCGCATCCGCGAGGTGGTGGCCTGTGACAATTACGTCGGCGGCCTGCTGGACATGAGCGGCGGACATATCCACCCGCTCAACCTGGCGCTGGGCGAAGCAGCAGCCGTAGAGTCCCTCGGCGGCACGATTTATGAGCAGTCAGCCGCATTGCGCATCGAGCGCGGCGCCAACCCAGTGGTACACACCGCCGAGGGCAAGGTCAGGGCGAAGTTCATCATCGTCGCCGGCAATGCCTACCTGGGGAACCTGGTGCCGGAATTGGCGGCCAAATCGATGCCGTGCGGCACCCAGGTGATCACCACCGCACCGCTGGGGGACGAACTGGCCAAAACGCTATTGCCACAGGACTACTGCGTCGAAGATTGCAACTACCTGCTCGACTACTACCGCCTGACCAGTGACAAACGCCTGATCTTCGGCGGTGGCGTGGTCTATGGCGCGCGGGACCCGGCCAATATCGAAGCAATCATCCGCCCGAAGATGCTCAAGGCCTTCCCGCAACTCAAGGATGTGAAGATTGACTACGCCTGGACCGGCAATTTCCTGCTGACCCTGTCGCGCTTGCCGCAAGTCGGTCGCCTGGGCGACAACATCTATTACTCCCAAGGCTGCAGCGGCCACGGCGTGACGTACACGCACCTGGCGGGCAAGGTACTGGCAGAGGCCCTTCGAGGCCAGGCAGAGCGTTTTGACGCGTTTGCCGACCTGCCGCACTACCCGTTCCCCGGCGGGCAACTGTTGCGCACGCCGTTTGCCGCGATGGGCGCCTGGTATTACGGGCTACGGGATAAGCTGGGGTTCTGATGGGAAGGCTTGCCTGGGATGCTGGCACGGCGCACTCAGCCGACATCATCGCAGGCAAGCTTGCGTCCACAGGGGACTGAGGTAGCTTGCCGACACGCGCTGATCAATGCTGAATCGCAGACACAAAAAACCCCGGTCTTTCGACCAGGGTCTTTGCTATCGGGTCAAAGGCAGCCAACGGCTTTCTTTGTGCTGCAAGGCGTTCAGTGGGCCTTGAAGCAGATATGGCGCAGCGGACGGGACTCGAACCCGCGACCCCCGGCGTGACAGGCCGGTATTCTAACCGACTGAACTACCGCTGCGTATCGCTTGACCGGCCGAGCGTAAACCCTCAACCGTCTTTAAACATCTGGCTGATCAGCCTTGGCTGTTCAACCTCAAGCCCGACGAATCGAACCTGGAAAATATGGCGCAGCGGACGGGACTCGAACCCGCGACCCCCGGCGTGACAGGCCGGTATTCTAACCGACTGAACTACCGCTGCGCGTCGGTGCAACCTTTAACGTTGCGTCTTACCCTAGGGCAAAACTCTCAAGAAGTGGTGGGTGATGACGGGATCGAACCGCCGACCCTCTGCTTGTAAGGCAGATGCTCTCCCAGCTGAGCTAATCACCCTTTGCTTCGTTGAGGCCGCGAAATTTACGCAGATAGCGGACCTAAGTCAATAGCCTGCTTGAAGTTTTTCTGAAAAAGACAAAATAGTTTCAAGACGGCTACCCACCCTACTCGCTGTAAATCATCTTCTTGCTCATGCCGCCGTCCACCACAAACTCCTGGCCGGTGACGAACCCGGCCTGGCGCGACAGCAGCCATGCCACCAGCGCCGCCACGTCCTCCACCGTGCCAACCCTGCCCGTCGGGTGCTGGGCGTGGTCGGCGTCGGTCAGCGGCTCTGCGCGACGGGCTGCCGGATCACGCGCATCGATCCAGCCAGGGCTGACGGCATTGACCCGCACTTCCGGGCCAAGGCTCATCGCCAAGGCGTGTGTCAGGGCCAGCACGCCGCCCTTGCTCGCCGCGTAGGCTTCGGTGTCCGGCTCCGACTGCCGAGCCCGGGTCGAGGCCAGGTTGACGATCGCACCGCCATGGGCGCGCAGGTACGGCGCACAGTGCTTGGCCAACAGCATCGGGCCGCTGAGGTTCACCGCCAGCACGCGATTCCAGGAGGCCAGGTCAAGGCTTTCAAGGGTGATATTGCGCGGGTCGGCCACCGCCGCATTGCACACCAATGCGTCCAGGCGCCCGAACTGCCCAAGCACTTCAGCGACGCCCTGGGCGACTTGCTTCTCGTCGGCCACGTCCATGGTGATAAACCAGGCGTTCTCGCCGAGCACCTTGGAGACCTTGGAGCCGCGCTCGCGGTCCAGGTCGGCCAACACCACCTGCCAGCCTTCGCTAATCAGCCACGCCGCGATCCCCAGGCCAATGCCCCGGGCAGCGCCCGTCACCAGCGCGACGCGGCCGTTACCGCCCGCAGCCGCTTCCATGGACCACTCGATCACAAGGCCGCCAGCCCACGGGCCAGATCAGCCTGCAAGTCAGCGACGTCTTCAAGCCCCACCGCAACACGGATCAGGCTGTCGCGAATACCCGCCGCTTCCCGCTCCTGCGGCGCCAGGCGGCCGTGGGACGTGGTGCCGGGATGGGTAATGGTAGTCTTGCTGTCACCCAGGTTGGCGGTGATCGAGATCAGGCGTGTCGCGTCGATAAAGCGCCAGGCGCCCTCTTTGCCGCCTTTCACCTCAAAACTCACCACCGCACCGAAGCCGCGCTGCTGGCGCTGGGCCAATGCGTGCTGCGGATGGCTCTTGAGGCCGGCGTAGTGAACCTTCTCGATACCGTCCTGCTGCTCCAGCCACTCGGCCAGGGCCTGGGCATTGGCACAATGGGCTTTCATCCGCAGGCTGAGAGTCTCCAGGCCCTTGAGGAAGATCCATGCATTGAACGGGCTCAGGGTCGGGCCGGCCGTGCGCAGGAAACCCACCACTTCTTTCATCTGCTCGCTACGCCCCGCCACCACACCGCCCATGCAACGGCCTTGGCCGTCGATGAACTTGGTCGCCGAATGCACGACAACATCCGCACCCAGCTTCAACGGCTGTTGCAACGCCGGCGTGCAGAAGCAGTTGTCGACCACCAGCATGGCGCCTTTGGCATGCGCGACTTGCGACAGCGCGGCGATGTCTACCAACTCGGCCAGCGGGTTGGACGGCGACTCGACGAACAGCAGCTTGGTATTGGCTTTGATTGCCGCATCCCAGCCGGAAAGATCCGCCAAAGGCACGTAGTCCACTTCGATACCGAAGCGCTTGAAATACTTCTCAAACAGGCTGATGGTCGAACCGAACACGCTGCGTGACACCAGCACATGGTCGCCGGCGCTGCACAAGCTCATGACCACCGCCAGGATCGCCGCCATGCCGGTCGCCGTGGCGACCGCCTGCTCAGCGCCTTCCAGTGCGGCGATACGCTCTTCGAACGCCCGCACGGTCGGGTTGGTGTAACGGGAATAGACGTTGCCCGGCACTTCACCGGCAAAACGCGCAGCGGCGTCGGCAGCGGTGCGGAACACATAGCTGGAGGTGAAGAACATCGGATCACCGTGCTCACCTTCCGGCGTGCGGTGCTGACCGGCGCGCACAGCCAGGGTATCGAAAGCTACGCCATCGAGGTCGCTGTCCAACCGACCGGCATCCCATTCCTGACTCATGCTGCGACTCCTTACTCAATGCTTTGTTTAAGATACAAAACCGGCCCCTCAGGGCCGGTGTTTACTCAATTGTTGTACAGATCGATGATCGCACTGACCGCCTGGGTCTTGATCTTCGACGAGTCGTTACGCGCCTGCTCGATCTTGTTCAGGTAAGCCTCATCGACATCACCGGTCACGTATTTGCCGTCGAACACCGCGCAGTCGAACTGCTCGATCTTGATCTTGCCACCGCCGACCGCTTCGATCAGGTCGGAAAGGTCCTGATAGATCAGCCAATCGGCGCCGATCAGATCGGCTACGTCCTGGGTCGTGCGGTTGTGGGCGATCAGCTCGTGGGCGCTCGGCATGTCGATGCCGTACACGTTCGGGTAACGCACGGCAGGCGCGGCGGAGCAGAAGTACACGTTCTTCGCGCCAGCTTCGCGGGCCATCTGGATGATCTGCTTGCAGGTGGTGCCACGCACGATGGAGTCATCCACCAGCATCACATTCTTGCCGCGGAATTCCAGTTCGATGGCATTGAGCTTCTGGCGTACCGACTTCTTGCGCGCCGCCTGGCCAGGCATGATGAACGTGCGGCCGATGTAGCGGTTCTTGACGAAGCCTTCACGGAACTTGACGCCCAAGTGGTTGGCCAGCTCCAGCGCAGCGGTACGGCTGGTGTCCGGGATCGGGATCACCACGTCGATATCGTGCTGAGGGCGCTCGCGCAGGATCTTGTCGGCCAGCTTCTCGCCCATGCGCAGGCGCGCCTTGTACACCGAAACGCCGTCGATGATCGAATCCGGACGCGCCAGGTAGACGTGTTCGAAGATGCACGGAGTGAGTTTCGGCGCAACAGCGCACTGACGGGTGTGCAACTTGCCATCTTCGGTGATGTACACCGCTTCGCCCGGTGCCAGGTCGCGGATCAGGGTGAAGCCCAGCACGTCCAGGGACACGCTTTCGGAGGCGATCATGTACTCGACGCCTTCATCGGTGTGACGCTGACCGAACACGATCGGACGGATGCCGTGCGGGTCACGGAAACCGACGATGCCATAACCGGTGACCATCGCCACTACCGCGTAACCACCGACGCAACGGTTATGCACGTCGGTGACGGCGGCGAACACATCTTCTTCGGTCGGCTGCAGCTTGCCGCGCTGGGCCAGCTCGTGCGCGAACACGTTGAGCAGCACTTCCGAGTCAGAGTTGGTGTTGACGTGGCGCAGGTCAGATTCGTAAATCTCCTTGGCCAGCTGTTCAACGTTGGTCAGGTTACCGTTATGCGCCAGGGTGATGCCGTAAGGCGAGTTGACGTAAAACGGTTGAGCTTCGGCCGAGGTCGAGCTACCGGCAGTCGGGTAACGCACATGGCCAATGCCCATGTGCCCGACGAGGCGCTGCATGTGACGCTGATGGAACACGTCACGTACCAGACCATTGTCCTTGCGCAGGAATAACCGGCCGTCGTGGCTGGTCACAATACCGGCAGCGTCCTGGCCGCGGTGCTGGAGGACGGTTAGCGCGTCATACAGCGCCTGATTGACGTTCGACTTACCGACGATACCGACGATGCCACACATGCGACGCAACCCCTACTTAATGAATCTTGACTGAACACTGCTTACTGAGGCGTTTTGGCCGGTAAGAGGTGCTCCTTGAACGGAAGATCAGCGGGTATGCTGATCCCGCTGGCCAGCCACTGACTGCTCCACCCCAAAATGAGGTTCTTGGACCAATCTGCAACCAATAGAAATTTTGGCACGAGTACCGACTCCTGCCACCACGAATCCTGCTGTACTGGCCCCAGGCTCAACAGCCCGACCGCCACGACCACCAGCAACGCGCCACGCGCAGCGCCGAAGGCCATGCCGAGAAATCGATCGGTCCCGGAGAGGCCGGTGACACGTATCAACTCGCCAATAAGATAATTGACCATTGCTCCCACCAGCAGCGTGGCGATGAACATGATGGCGCAGCCCGCGATGACGCGAGCCGAAGGTGTCTCGATGTACCCGCTCAAGTAGACCGACAGCGAACCGCCGAACATCCAGGCGACGACTCCTGCAATGATCCAGGTCAGCAACGACAGTGCTTCTTTTACGAAGCCGCGGCTTAGACTGATCAAAGCGGAGATGGCGACGATTGCGACGATCGCCCAATCAACCCAGGTAAATGGCACGGTGCAGCCTACAGACGGATAAGGCGGCGCATTTTAGCAGAGCGCCGGGCTATCGGTAAGCTGTGATTGCGGGTGCTTTGCAAAACAATAGTTTGTGACGAGTTAAGCGCATTTCAAGGCCCACTCGAAACCAAAGTGGAAGGGGGCTGGCTCCCGATGGCGGTGGGTCAGTCAGCAGAACCGATACTGATCGACCGCCATCGGGGGCAAGCCCCCTCCCACATTTGACTGCATTCCAAGCTGAAAGCGGCGTGAACTCAGCCGCGTTCAGGCTGGAAACGCACCACAAAACCGTTGAGATTCTGCTGACGCCCCAACAAATCGCGCAGGCGGTCCGCCTCGGCACGCTCGATCAACGGCCCGATAAACACGCGGTTCTTGCCATCGGCGCTGCGGATGTAAGCGTTGTAGCCCTGACTGCGCAGTTTTTTCTGCAAGGCCTCGGCGCTTTCGCGATTGGCCAGGCTGGCCAACTGGATCGACCAACTGATCGGCAGGCCATTCGGGTCGATGCGGCTCTGACCCACGTCCGGTTTGCCCGGCGCGGCAGGCTGCGGCACGACCGGCTTGGGGGCAGGCGCTGGCGTGGCAGGCTTGGCAGCGACGGCAGGCGCCGGCTTGACCACAGGCACACTCGGCTGCACCGGCATCGAAGGGGCCGGCTGCGCGGCCAGCTCCTCATCGGCCGGCACCGGCTCTTCTTCAGGCAATGCCTGCGGCTCAGGCACCACCACCGGCTCAACCTGCACCTGAGGCACGACCGGCGCCTGGGGCGCTGCCGGGGCCTCAACGACCACCTGGCGCTGTTCGTCCTGACGGGAAAACAGCATCGGCAGGAAAATCACCGCCAAGGCCACCAGCACCAGGGCTCCGACCATCCGCTGCTTGTATGCGCTATCCAGTAATGCCATGTGCAGCTTCCTCCGTGGAGCGCCGGGCCAACCATTCGAGCGCCTCGGCAACACAATAAAATGACCCGAACAACAGAATCTCATCCTCGGGCGTGGCAACCGCACACTGCGCCTCAAGGGCCGCAGTGACACTTGCATACGACGCCACGCGCGCACCAAGGTTCTGCAAGGCCGCCTCAAGCTCGGCGGCCGGACGGCTACGCGGCGTGTCCAGGGGCGCCACGGCCCAGGCCTGGACATTCCCCAGCAACGGCGTCACTACGCCCTCCAGATCCTTGTCGGCCAGCAAGCCGAACACCGCCAGGCGGCGACCGACCGGCGCTATACGCGACAGGCGTTGCGCGAGGTATTCGGCGGCGTGGGGGTTGTGCCCCACATCCAGCAGCAGGTTCAGGCGCTTGCCCTGCCAATCGAAGGCACGGCGATCGAGACGCCCGACGATCCGCGTCGCCAGCAATGTACGAGCAATCTGCGCAGGATTCCACGGCAGATCCAATAGCAGATAGGCTTGCAGGGCGAGCGCGGCGTTTTCCATCGGCAGGTTCAGCAGCGGCAGGTCATGCAACGCCACGAGCTGGCCGCGCGCATCACGCCCGCGCCACTGCCAATGCTCAGCACCGACGTCAAGATTGAACTCACGCCCGCGCAGGAAGAATGGGCAATCCAGCTCCCGCACCCGGTCGAGCAACGTCTGCGGCGGGTCCAGATCACCGCACAGCGCAGGCTTGCCCTGGCGGAAGATGCCGGCCTTTTCATAGGCCACGGATTCACGGGTATCGCCCAGGTAGTCGACATGGTCGACACCGATGCTGGTGACCAGCGCCAGGTCGGCATCCACCACGTTGACCGTATCCAGGCGCCCGCCCAGGCCCACTTCAAGCACGACCACGTCCAGGCGCGCCCGTTCGAACAGCCAGAACGCCGCCAGAGTGCCCATCTCGAAGTACGTCAGGGAAATCTCACCGCGCCCGGCATCGAGCGCGGCGAAGGCTTCGCAGAGCTGCTCGTCAGTGGCTTCCACACCATTGAGTTGCACCCGCTCGTTGTAGCGCAGCAGGTGCGGCGAGCTGTACACGCCGACCTTCAGGCCTTGGGCCTGCAGCAGCGCTGCGACAAAGGCACAGGTCGAGCCCTTGCCGTTGGTCCCCGTCACCGTGATCACTCGCGGCGCCGGGCGGCCCAACCCGAGGCGGGCCGCTACCTGTTGCGAGCGCTCCAGGCCCATGTCGATGGCGGACGGATGCAACTGCTCAAGGTAGGCGAGCCATTCGCCCAGGGTACGTTGGGTCATAGGTTTGCAGGCACCGGCGGCACGACGATCGGCTCAACCTTCGGCGCGATGTAGACCGGCGTCGGCAGGCCCATCATTTGCGCGAGCAGGCTACCCAGGCGTGGACGCAACTCGCCACGGGCGATGATCATGTCGATCGCACCGTGCTCCAGCAGGAATTCGCTGCGTTGGAAGCCTTCCGGCAGTTTTTCGCGAACGGTCTGCTCGATCACACGCGGGCCGGCAAAGCCGATCAGGGCCTTGGGCTCGCCGACGATCACGTCGCCCAGCATCGCCAGGCTGGCGGAAACACCGCCGTACACCGGATCGGTCAGCACGGAGATGAACGGAATGCCCTCTTCCCGCAGACGCGCCAGCACCGCGGAGGTCTTGGCCATTTGCATCAGGGAGATCAGGGCTTCCTGCATGCGCGCACCACCGGAGGCTGCGAAGCAGATCATCGGGCAGCGGTTTTCCAGGGCGTAGTTGGCGGCGCGCACGAAACGCTCGCCGACGATGGCACCCATGGAACCGCCCATGAAGGAGAACTCAAACGCCGACACCACGACCGGCATGCCCAGCAGCTTGCCGCTGACCGAAATCAGCGCGTCTTTCTCACCGGTCTGCTTCTGTGCAGCGGTCAGGCGGTCCTTGTACTTCTTGCCGTCACGGAACTTGAGGCGGTCAACCGGCTCGAGGTCCGCGCCCAGCTCGTTACGGCCGTCGGCGTCGAGGAAAATGTCGATGCGCGCGCGAGCGCCGATACGCATGTGGTGGTTGCACTTAGGGCAAACGTCCAGGGTCTTTTCCAGCTCCGGGCGGTACAACACCGCGTCGCAGGATGGGCATTTGTGCCACAGACCTTCAGGAACCGAGCTTTTTTTCACCTCGGAACGCATGATCGAAGGGATCAGTTTGTCTACTAACCAGTTGCTCATGCTTTCTTTCTCCAGTACCGGTGGCTTGAACACAGCCCCGCGTATGCCCTTGAGCTAAATTCATATGTGGCGATGACACATGCAGGACGGGGTCAGACGTTCGACCAGCCATTTCCCGCATGTTTCCTCAGCCTTCCAGACAACCTGCCCGTGCAGGGTTGCCACTTCATTTCCGGGCCTCCCGCAGGTGGCACCGGGCTGTTTTACACAGTGGTAGTTATGGACGGCGGCAGACTGCCAGCCGTCACATCACGCCATCGCTGTTGCGCACAGCCTGCATGAATGCGCGAATCTTGCCGTGGTCCTTGATGCCCTTGCCCTGCTCTACCCCACCGCTGACATCCACAGCATACGGCCGGACCTGCTCGATCGCCGCCGCGACATTGGCGGGGGTAAGCCCGCCGGCCAGTATGATCGGTTTGCTCAACCCCTCGGGGATCAGCGACCAATCGAAGGCTTCGCCGGTGCCGCCGGGTACGCCTTCGACGTAGGTGTCCAGCAGTATCCCGCGCGCGCCGGTGTAGGCCGCGCAAGCGCCGGCGATATCATCCCCGGCCTTGACTCTCAACGCCTTGATATACGGACGCTGGTAGCTTTCGCATTCGTCAGGGCTTTCATCGCCGTGAAACTGCAACATGTCCAGTTGCACGGCATCCAGGGTTTCGTTGAGTTCGCAGCGGCTGGCATTGACGAACAAGCCCACGGTGGTCACGAACGGCGGCAGTGCGGCGATGATCGCCCGCGCCTGCAGCACATTCACCGCCCGCGGGCTCTTGGCATAAAACACGAAACCGATGGCATCCGCCCCCGCTTCGACTGCCGCCAGCGCGTCTTCTATGCGGGTAATCCCACAAATCTTGCTGCGAACGGCTGACATGTCGTGGAAACCTCAGGGGTTGAACCGAGAAAGTCCCGGATGGTAACAAAAGCTTTTCCGGGCGTCAGCCGCCAAGTTCGCTGAAACCTGTGAGGAAGTGTGGCCCGATGAAGCGCTGCGGCAGCTCGAACTCGTCGCGGTACTCCACTTCCACCAGATACAGGCCAAACGGATGCGCCGTGACGCCGCCGGTCCGCCGAATACGGCTTTCCAGTACTTCCCTGGCCCACTCCACCGGGCGCTCGCCGGTGCCGATGGTCATCAACACGCCGGCAATGTTGCGCACCATATGGTGCAGGAACGCTCCGGCGCGGATATCCAGCACGATCATCTTGCCGTGACGCGTCACCCGCAAGTGATGGACTTCCTTGATCGGTGACTTGGCCTGGCACTGGCCGGCACGGAACGCGCTGAAATCGTGGACGCCAACCAGATGCTGCGCGGCTTCGGCCATGCGCTCGGCATCCAGCGGGCGGTGGTTCCAGGTGATTTCTTCGTTGAGGTGCGCCGGGCGGATCTGATCGTTGTAGATCACATAGCGGTAACGCCGGGCGATCGCCTTGAAGCGCGCATGAAAGTGCGCCGGCATGACCTTGGCCCAACTGACACTGACGTCATGGGGCAAATTGATATTAGCGCCCATCACCCACGCTTTCATCGAGCGCTCGGCCTGGGTGTCGAAGTGAACCACCTGGCCGCAGGCGTGGACGCCGGCGTCGGTACGCCCGGCGCACATCAGCGATACCGGCGAGTCGGCGACTCTGGACAGGGCCTTTTCCAGGGTTTCCTGCACCGTCAGCACGCCGGACGCCTGGCGCTGCCAGCCGCAATAGCGCGAACCTTTGTATTCCACGCCCAGGGCGATGCGGTAAAAGCCTGCAGCCGCCATTTCGGCAGCCGGGTTATCTATATTTGCCAAGAACTGAGAGCCTGATGAGTTGCGCAAAGGCGGGCATTATAAGGCGCTGCGCCCCAGACGCCATGTGTTTGGTACCGGCAATGCAAAACGGCGGCCCGAAGGCCGCCGTCTGGGTCATCCCGTGGCGATTACACCAGTCGGCCAAGCATTTCCTTGGCTTCGCCGCGCTGGGTTTCATCGCCCTCGGTCAGCACTTCGGAAAGAATATCCCGCGCGCCATCCGTATCGCCCATGTCGATATAGGCCTGGGCCAAATCCAGCTTGGTTGCGACCTCATCGGTGCCGGAGAGGAAGTCGACCTCCGGTTCGTCATCGCCCAGCGCCGCGTCTTCGGCGGTGAAGGACGGCTCGATCGGCGGGTTTTCCAGGCTCTGGGACAGACGATCGAGCTCGGCGTTGACGTCATCCAGTTCCGAGGCGAACGCATCGGGTTTGGCCGCCGGGGCGTCCGGCTCGTCAGCCAGGGACAGGTCGAAGTCTTCCGGCAGGTCGAGGTCGTCCAGGGCGGCCGGGGTCAGGGTCGGCGGTTCGACCGGCGACACGTCCTTCATCTGATCTTCAAGCCCCGAAAGGAAGTCGTCATCGGACTGGGACGCCGGCGGGTCCAGTTGCAGGTCGAGGTCAAAGTCCGACAGATCTTCCGGGCTTGGCTTGGCATCGGTCTGTTGCTGCAGCAGCGCTTCGAAGGTCTGCTGATCGGTCTTGTCCAACGCCGCAGGCGAAGCCGCCTCCAGCTCGTCCAGACTCAGATCGAAATCAGTATCGAACGGCTCCGCTTCTGCCGTCGCTTGCGGCGCGGCGGCCGGCTTGTCTTCCAGCAGATCCTTGACGTATTGAGCGTCCATCGCGGCGGCGGCCACGGCGGCACTCACTCCCGCCGCCAACACGGCCATGGCCGGGAAGCGCGACTTGAGCTGCTCGACCTGGGCATGGTTTTCACCATTGGCCACCAACTGACGCTCCTGGACGACAAAACCGTCCTTGTCGTTCTGCAGGCCGTAGACTTCCATCAGCTTCAAGCGCAGGTCGCTGCGCTTGGGTTCGTACTTAATGGCTTGTTCCAGCACATCGGCCGCCTGGTTCAAGTGACCGCGGTCGATATGGGATTGGGCCTGGACCAGCGCATCATTGGTGTTTTCCGGCGCTACGGCGCCAGCCAGTGGCGCAAGCACCGAGGCCGCGCTTGGTGCCGCTGCCGGCGCGACCACAGGTGCCGGCGCAGGCGCGGCGGTCAACGTCACGTTCGGGGCCGGCACTTCCAGGCCAGCGAAGCTGTCCGGTGGCAGATCAAGGTCGATGTTCGAAGCGAATTCCGGCTCTTCGGACAGGGCCCGCGCCATGCGCAGGTGCTTTTCTTCTGCGCGACGGGCATTGCGATGACGCGCCCACAGCAACAGGAGCAACAACGCCACCACGCCGGCCGCGCCGCCGATGACGCCAAGCACAATCGGGTTCGTCAGCAGTTCGTTGAATTTGTCTTCGCTGGTCGCAGGCACGGCGTCGGGCTTGATCGGCTCGGCCACCGGGGTCGCGGTGGCGGCCGGCTCAGCGGGCGCGACTGCAGCGGCCGGCGGCTCACCTGCCAACTGCGCGGGCATGACCGCAGTCGCCGGGGTTGCCGGGGCGCCTTTTTCAGCCTGCAACCTGGCCAGTTGATCGTTTTTCAGCTGGATCAGCTTTTGCAGCTTGTCCAATTGGCTCTGTAGGTCTGCGGCGCGGCTTTTCAGTTCTTCGTTGTCACGGCGGGTGGTGTCGAGCTGTTCCCGGGCCATCGCCAGCTTGTCGCTCAGGGCCTGGCCATCACCCGCCTTGCCCTTCGCGCCCTTCTTGGCGGAGTCGGCCGAAACCAGACTCAAGTTGTCCTTGGCGTTGGTGCTCGCCGGTGCATTGCCAGCCTGGGTGCGCTTGGTGGCGTCCAGTTGTTGCTTACCGGCCGTCTGATGGGGCGCGGCACGGCGGCCCTGGCGCCAGGCGACGTTCTGCGCGGTCACTTCGGCAATGGCCTTGGGCTGCGGTAACGCCGTGCTTTGTACGGTATCCGGCAGGCGCAGCACATGGCCGGTTTTCAGACGGTTGATGTTGCCGCCGATAAAAGCGTCAGGGTTGAGTGCCTGGATCGCCAGCATGGTCTGCTGCACAGAAGCGCCATTACGGTGCTTCTCGGCGATTTCCCACAGCGTGTCACGGGCCGTGGTGGTGTGCTGGGCCGGCACGCTCAACGCGGGCGCGCTCAAACGCGGCGTGGCTGCGCTGTTGGTCGGCGTCGACTGGTCGAACTTGGCCGGGTCGAGCAGCACGCTGTAGTCACGCATCAAGCGGCCATTGGGCCATTGCACTTGCAGCAGGAACCGCACGTAGGCATCAGGCAACGGCTTGCTGGACGTGACACGCACCACACTGCGCCCGGCCGGGTTGATCACCGGGGTGAACGTCAGGTCATTGAGGAACGCCTGGCGATCGACGCCGGCATCGACAAACGCCTGGGACGACGCCAGGCTCGGGGTGATCTCGGAGGCCGTGAGGCCGCCGACGTCGAGCAATTCGATTTCCACCGACAACGGCTGGTTCAACTTCGACTTGAGGGTCATCTCCCCCAGCTGCAGCGCCTGCGCCATACCGGAGGACAGCGCCGAGGCGGCCGCTATTGCTAACACCAGTTTGCGAACTTGAACCATAGCCTCATCCTTTGTTTGAACACTCCCCGGCCTGCGAGAAGGTTGGTAACCGTTGCCATAAGGCACGGCGAGCCGATAGGTCACCGACACGCAACTGTTCCTGCTTGGGGCCAAGCATAGCGCCTGGTTAGAATCAATCTACAAATTGCCGCCAAGTATCTTTTACACAAGGCCTTTTATCAACAACTGCGCCAGCTGCACCGCATTCAGCGCGGCGCCTTTACGCACGTTATCTGACGTCAACCACAGATTTAGTTCCGCCGGATCGTCCACCCCCGCACGCACTCGTCCGACGTAGACTACATCCTGGCCGACGGCATCACCCACGGCTGTCGGGTAATCCCCCTCCTCCACCCGCTCGATACCCGCTGCGGCGTCGAGCGCACGGTTGACGGCGGCAAGGTCGACCGGCGAACCCAATTGCAATGACACAGTCAAGCTATCGCCAAAAAACACCGGGGCTTGAACGCAAGTCGCAGAAATCTTTAGTAAAGGAGTTTCCAGCACAGCGCGCAGTTCGTGTACGAGACGTTTCTCCAGCGCTGTATGACCTTGGGCGTCCGGCGTGCCGACTTGTGCCAACAGGTTGAATGCCATCTGCCGATCAAAGAACTTGGGCTCCAGCGGGCGCACATTCAACAACTCGGCGGTTTGGCGCGCCAGCTCGCTGACCGCTTCACGGCCCTGGGCAGACACCGCCAGATTGGCGGTAACGCTGACACGCTGGATATCCAGAATCCCACGCAGCGGCGCCAGCACCACCGCGAGGTTGGTCGCGGACGGGCTCGGGCTGCCGAGCTGGAACGGCTTTTTCAAGCCCTCCAGCACATGGGCATTGGCTTCCGGCACCACCTGAGGCGCTTGCGCGGCCGGCAATGCGCCCGACAAATCGATCACCGAACAGCCGGCCGCCGTGGCGCGTGGGGCGAAGCTCAGGGTCACCGCCGGGCCGGCGGCGAAAAACGCCAGCTGCGCCTTGCTGAAGTCAAACTCATCGACTTCCCGCACGCGCACGTTCTTGCCACGGAACGGCACCGACGCGCCCGCGGAGTTGCTGCCCGCCAGCAGGTACAGGGTGCCCACCGGGAAAGCCAGCTCTTCGAGGATCTGCACCAGGGTTTCACCGACGGTGCCGGTGGCGCCGATCACGGCGATATCAAAGGTCTGGGTCATGGGAGCTGCCTCGGGCATTGCGGGGGGAGCGGCACTTTACCGGGTGGTGGGGGGTGAGGCAATTGGGCTGGGCCTTGCGGTGCGACGATTCGACTTGCTCCCGATGCCTTCCTGAAAGCCAACAAAAAACCCGCGCCTGTCACCAGTCGCGGGTTTTTCTTAGTGCCTCAAGCGATCAACGCTCCAGCAGAATCCGCAGCATGCGCCGCAGCGGTTCGGCCGCGCCCCACAGCAACTGGTCGCCGACGGTGAACGCGCCCAGGTACTGGGTGCCCATGTTCAGCTTGCGCAGACGCCCCACCGGAACATTCAGGGTGCCGGTAACCTTGGTCGGGCTCAGCTCCTGCATGCTGATTTCGCGGCTGTTCGGCACCAGCTTGACCCAAGGATTGTGCTGGCTGATCAGCCCTTCGATATCGGCGATCGGCACGTCTTTGTTCAGCTTGATGGTCAGCGCCTGGCTGTGGCAGCGCATGGCGCCGATACGCACGCAGATGCCGTCCACCGGGATCGGGCTCTTGAAGCGACCGAGGATCTTGTTGGTCTCGGCCTGGGCCTTCCACTCTTCACGGCTCTGCCCGTTCGGCAGTTCCTTGTCGATCCACGGGATCAGGCTACCGGCCAACGGCACGCCGAAGTTCTCGGTCGGGTAAGCGTCGCTGCGCATGGCTTCGGCCACACGGCGGTCGATGTCGAGGATCGCGCTGGCCGGGTCGGCCAGTTGATCGGCGACCGCCGCGTGGGTCGCGCCCATCTGCTTGATCAGTTCGCGCATGTTCTGCGCGCCGGCGCCGGACGCCGCCTGATAAGTCATGGCGCTCATCCACTCGACCAGGCCGGCTTCGAACAAGCCGCCCAGGCCCATCAGCATCAGGCTGACGGTGCAGTTGCCGCCGATATAGTTCTTGGTGCCAGCGTCGAGTTGCTGGTCGATGACCTTGCGGTTGACCGGGTCGAGCACGATCACCGCATCGTCCTGCATGCGCAGGCTGGACGCGGCATCGATCCAGTAACCCTGCCAGCCGGCTTCGCGCAGCTTGGGGAACACTTCGCTGGTGTAGTCGCCGCCCTGGCAGGTCAGAATCACATCGAGGGTTTTCAGCTCTTCAATGCTGTAGGCGTCCTTGAGCGGCGCAATATCCTTGCCCACGGACGGCCCTTGGCCACCCACGTTCGAAGTGGTGAAAAACACCGGCTCAATAAGATCGAAATCCTGCTCTTCCAGCATCCGCTGCATGAGCACGGAACCGACCATACCGCGCCAACCGATCAGACCTACACGTTTCATCGCAACTACACCTTGTTAAAAAGTGGGCCGACTTGCAGCAACAACTGCAAGCGGGCCCGAGAGATTACAGATTCCGCAACGCGGCGACTACTGCGTCGCCCATTTCTTGCGTACCGACTTTGGTGCAACCCTGCGACCAGATGTCTCCGGTGCGCAAGCCCTGGTCCAACACCAGGCTCACGGCCTTCTCGATGGCATCCGCCGCGTCGCCCAGGTTGAAGCTGTAACGCAGCATCATCGACACCGACAAAATGGTCGCCAGCGGGTTGGCGATGCCAAGGCCTGCGATGTCTGGCGCCGAACCGTGGCACGGCTCGTACATGCCCTTGTTGTTAGTGTCCAGGGACGCCGACGGCAGCATGCCGATGGAACCGGTGAGCATCGACGCCTGGTCGGACAGGATGTCGCCGAACAGGTTGTCGGTGACGATCACGTCGAACTGCTTCGGCGCGCGCACCAGTTGCATGGCGGCGTTGTCGACGTACATGTGGCTGAGTTCGACGTCCGGGTAGTCCTTGGCGACTTCTTCGACGATTTCGCGCCACAGCTGGCTGGAGGCCAGGACGTTGGCCTTATCGACCGAGCAGATCTTCTTGCTACGCACGCGGGCCATGTCGAAACCGACCCGGGCGATACGGCGGATTTCGCTCTCGCTGTACGGCAGGGTGTCGTAGGCCTGGCGCTCGCCATTCGGCAGTTCGCGCACACCGCGCGGCGAGCCGAAGTAGATACCGCCGGTCAGCTCGCGCACGATCAGGATATCCAGGCCCGCCACCACTTCCGGCTTGAGGCTCGACGCGTCGGCCAGTTGCGGGTAGAGGATTGCCGGGCGCAGGTTGCCGAACAGGCCCAGTTGCGCGCGGATCTTCAGCAGGCCGCGCTCAGGGCGGATGTCACGCTCGATCTTGTCCCATTTCGGGCCACCCACGGCGCCGAGCAACACGGCGTCGGCCGCACGGGCGCGGTCCAGGGTCTCGTCGGCCAGGGGCACGCCGTGCTTGTCGATGGCCGCGCCGCCGATCACGTCGTGGCTCAATTCGAAGCCCAGGTTGTACTTGGTGTTGGCCAGTTCCAGGACTTTGACCGCTTCGGCCATGATTTCCGGACCAATACCGTCGCCTGGGAGAATCAGAATCTGCTTGCTCATGCGTTCCTCATTTCATCATGCGACCCGCCCTGGGGCAGGTCGGGAAAAATACTCAGCGTTCGGCCCAAACCACCAGCACGTCGGTGCTGAAGGTGCCGTCGGCTTGAATTTCGTAATAATCGCGGACTTCCTGGCCCATTGCCTGTTGCAGCTCAAGGATCGCCGCACGCAAAGGCGCTGGCGTACGCATGCGCTCGACCCACGAGGTGTATTCCAGGCGCAGGCGCTGGCGGCTGCTGTTGCGCACATGCAGACCGGCTTCGCTGAGCTGGCGCATCCATTCGGCGGCGGAGTAATCGCGCACGTGGCTGGTGTCGCGCAGCACTTCGACGGTTTGCAGGTAAGTGTCCAACAGCGGGCTGCCCGGTGACAAGACATCGACAAACGCCGCCACGCCACCCGGCTTGAGCACCCGGCGCACTTCGCGCAGGGCCAGGCCGAGGTCGCTCCAATGGTGCGCCGAATAGCGGCTGAACACGAAGTCGAATTCGCCATCGGCGAACGGCAAGCGCTCAGCAGCGCCGTGGACCGTGCGGATATTGCCCAGGCCACGGTCTGCGGCAGCGGCGGCGACCACGTCGAGCATCTGCTGCGACAGGTCGTAGGCCACCACTTCTTTTACCAGCGGCGCCACATGGAAACTGACATGACCGGCGCCGCAGCCCAGATCCAGCAGTCGCGCAGCGCCGTGCCCGGCCAGTTCGGCCTGGAGCAGCGCAAATTCAGTACCTTGGGCGTGTACGGCACTGCTCAGGTAGGCCGAGGCCTGTTCACCGAATTGTTTTTGCACGACTTGGGTGTGGGCGGCTTTGGTCATGGTGAGTTTCCTGGGTTTTGTGTGGTTAACACTGACCCCATCGGGGGCAAGCCCCCTCCCACATGTTGATGTGTGAACACGTTCAAATGTGGGAGGGAGCTTGCTCCCGATGGCGGCGGTCCTGCCTACATCACATCAAGCGTCGCGAAACAACCAAGGCTGGCTGGCCCGGTGCTTGGTTTCAAACGCGGCAATCGCATCGCCGTCCTGCAAGGTCAGGCCGATGTCGTCCAGGCCGTTGAGCAGGCAGTGCTTGCGGAAGGCATCCACTTCAAAGTGGTACACCTTGCCGTCCGGACGGGTCACGGTCTGCGCGGCGAGGTCGACGGTCAGTTCGTAGCCGGGGTTGGCTTCCACTTGCTTGAACAGTTCATCCACTTCGGCATCGCTCAAGATGATCGGCAGCAAGCCGTTCTTGAAGCTGTTGTTGAAGAAGATGTCGGCGTAGCTCGGCGCGATGATGCTGCGAAAGCCATATTCTTCCAGGGCCCACGGCGCGTGTTCGCGGCTGGAGCCGCAGCCGAAGTTTTCCCGCGCCAGCAGCACGCTGGCGCCCTGGTAACGTTCGGCGTTGAGCACGAAGTCCTTGTTCAGCGGGCGCTTGGAGTTGTCCTGGTAGGCGTAGCCCACGTCCAGGTAGCGCCACTCGTCGAACAGGTTGGGGCCGAAACCGGTGCGCTTGATCGACTTCAAGAACTGCTTGGGGATGATCTGGTCAGTGTCCACGTTGGCACGGTCCAACGGCGCGACAAGACCAGTGTGTTGGGTAAAAGCTCTCATCGGGTATTCCTCAGATCAATTCGCGAACGTCGATGAAACGACCGTTGACGGCAGCGGCGGCGGCCATGGCCGGGCTCACCAGGTGAGTACGCCCACCGGCGCCCTGACGCCCTTCGAAGTTACGGTTAGAGGTCGACGCGCAATGCTCGCCGGACTCCAAGCGGTCCGGGTTCATCGCCAGGCACATGGAGCAGCCCGGTTCACGCCATTCAAAACCGGCTTCGAGGAAGATCTTGTCCAGGCCTTCCGCTTCGGCCTGGGCCTTCACCAGGCCCGAACCCGGCACCACGATGGCCTGCTTGATGGTCGAGGCGACTTTGCGGCCCTTGGCGATCACTGCCGCGGCGCGCAGGTCTTCGATCCGCGAGTTGGTGCAGGAACCGATGAACACGCGATCCAACTGAATGTCGGTGATCGCCTGGTTGGCTTTCAAGCCCATGTACTTCAAGGCGCGCTCGATGGAACCGCGCTTGACCAGGTCGGCTTCCTTGGCCGGGTCCGGCACGTTCTGGTCGACGGCCAAGACCATTTCCGGCGAGGTGCCCCAGCTGACTTGCGGCTTGATCTGGCTGGCGTCCAGTTCCACCACGGTGTCGAACACGGCATCGGCGTCGGAGACCAGGTCTTTCCAGGCCTCAACGGCGGCATCCCAGTCGGCGCCTTTGGGGGCGAACGGACGGCCTTTGACGTACTCGACGGTTTTTTCGTCCGCCGCCACCATGCCCACGCGGGCACCGGCTTCGATGGACATGTTGCAGATGGTCATGCGGCCTTCGATGGACAGGTCGCGAATGGCGCTGCCGGCGAATTCGATGGCATGGCCGTTACCGCCGGCGGTGCCGATCTTGCCGATCACGGCGAGCACGATGTCCTTGGCGGTCACACCGAAAGGCAATTGGCCTTCGACGCGCACCAGCATGTTCTTCATTTTCTTGGCGACCAGGCACTGGGTGGCGAACACATGTTCCACCTCCGAGGTGCCGATGCCATGGGCCAGGGCGCCGAACGCGCCGTGGGTGGAGGTGTGGGAGTCACCGCAGACCACGGTCATGCCGGGCAAGGTCGCGCCCTGCTCCGGGCCGATCACGTGGACGATGCCTTGGCGCACGTCATTCATCTTGAATTCGGTGATGCCGTATTCGTCGCAGTAGTCGTCGAGAGTCTGCACCTGCAAACGCGACACGGTGTCGACAATGGCGTCGATCCCGCCCTTGCGCTCCGGGGTGGTCGGCACGTTGTGATCCGGGGTGGCGATGATCGAGTCGACGCGCCAAGGCTTGCGCCCGGCCAGCCGCAGGCCTTCGAACGCTTGGGGCGAGGTCACTTCATGGATGATGTGACGGTCGATATAGATCAGCGACGAGCCATCGTCGCGCCGTTTCACTTCATGGGAATCCCAAAGCTTGTCGTAAAGCGTTTTGCCGGCCATCAGTCGGTCCTCATCAGCGGTCTTTCTATGCCCCGGGTCTTGAGACATTCAATAACCCTTTGGCTTGTGAGGCTGATGGTATGGCGCTACATTAAATAACTCAAATTCATATTTTTTATGCTTTGGATTACCAACTGGAATACCACAATGGACCTGGCCAACCTCAATGCTTTTATTGCCATCGCCGAGACCGGCAGCTTCTCCGGCGCCGGTGAGCGCCTGCACCTGACCCAACCGGCCATCAGCAAACGCATTGCCGGCCTCGAGCAGCAACTGAAAGTGCGCCTGTTCGATCGCCTGGGCCGTGAAGTCGGCTTGACCGAAGCCGGGCGCGCCCTGCTGCCGCGCGCCTATCAGATTCTCAACGTCCTGGACGACACCCGGCGCGCCCTCACCAACCTCACCGGTGAAGTCAGCGGGCGCCTCACATTGGCCACCAGCCACCACATCGGCCTGCATCGCCTGCCGCCGATCCTGCGCACCTTTACCCGGCAATACCCCAACGTGGCGCTGGATATTCAGTTTCTCGACTCGGAAGTGGCCTACGAAGAGATCCTGCATGGCCGCGCTGAAGTGGCGGTGATCACCCTGGCGCCCGAGCCGCACAACCTGGTGCGCGCCACCCCGGTGTGGGACGACCCGTTGGATTTCGTGGTGGCGCCGGAGCACAGCCTGACCCGCAACGGCTCGGTCACCCTGGCGGACATCGCCGGGCACCCGGCGGTTTTCCCCGGCGGCAACACCTTTACCCATCACATTGTCAGCCGCCTGTTCGAGGCCCAGGGCCTCACGCCGAACATCGCGATGAGCACGAACTATCTGGAAACCATCAAAATGATGGTGTCCATCGGCTTGGCGTGGAGCGTATTACCGCGCACCATGCTCGACGATCAGGTGACAAGTATCGCTTTGCCGGGCATACAACTCAGTCGCCAGCTAGGCTATATCGTGCATACCGAAAGGACACTGTCGAACGCTGCGCGGGCTTTTATGAGCCTCTTGGATGCACAGGTCGAGCTGCCAGGGACACCGGCATGAAGCTGTGCGGCCTCAAGGCCTGAATAAAACCGCGCCGAACGCCCATCGAGCCAAGGCTTTTTGATAATGCGCAATCCCGTCGACCCTATGCCACCCCTGCCCCGCATTTACGCCCTGGACCCTGAAGAGGCGGAACAAAGCTGGGACAGCGCCCCGCAACTGCTGGCAGCGCTTAACGCTGCACGGCTGGGTGCATGGTGCTGGGAAATCGATACCGGGCGTATCAGTTGGTCGCGGGGCACCCAGGCGCTGTTCGGCTTCGACCCGCGCCAACCGTTGCCCAAGGATCTGGAGTACCTGGACCTGCTCGCGCCGCAAGACCGCGCCCGGGTGATACGCGCGTTTCACGCGGTGCTGGCCGGCGAGCCGTTCGAGCAGGCCATGCACCACCACATCCAGTGGCCGGATGGCAGCCAGCACTGGCTGGAAATCAACGGCAGCCTGGCGCCGGACAAAACCGGCCGGCGCCGCATGATCGGCGTGATCCGCGAGACCACCCGCCAGCGCGAACGGGAACACGCCCTCAGCCACTCCGAAAAGCGCTTCGCCACGCTGTTTCACTTGTGCCCGAACATGGTCCTGCTCACCCGCCAGTCCGACGGCTTGATCAGCGAAGCCAACCAGTATTTCCAGATCCTCTTCGGCTGGCCGGTCGCCGACGCCATCGGTCGCACCACCCTGGACCTCGGCCTGTGGCTCCACCCTGAACAGCGTGCGCAGTTGGTCAGGGCCACCCAGCGCAAGGGCGAACCCATCACCATGGAAGTGCAATTCTGTGCCAGCAACGGGCAGATCCACGATGGCACGCTCTGCGCGCAGAAGGTCGAGCTGGACGGCGAGGCCTACCTGATCAGCACCTTTCTCGACACCACCGAGCGCAAAAACGCCGAGCAAGCCTTGAAAGACAGCCAGGAGCGCCTGGACCTGGCCCTGGACTCCGCGCAATTGGGCACCTGGGACTGGCACATTCCCACCGGCATGCTCTACGGCTCGGCCCGCGCCGCCCAACTGCACGGCCTGCCGGCGGAAGCGTTCCATGAATCGTTCGAGGCGTTTTTCGAGGGCATGCCCAAGGAAGAGCGCGAGAATATGCGCAACGCCTATCGCACCCTGCGCGAAGGCCCGGCCGGCAACTATCAGCTGACTTACCGTGTACAACTGGAAGACGGCAGCCCGCGCTACCTGGAAAGCCGCGCACGCCTGTACCGCGACGAAAAAGGCGCGCCACTGCGCATGGCCGGCACCCTGCTGGACATCACCGACCAGGTCGAGCGCGAACAACGCCTGAGCGCCTCCGAAGAAAAATTCGCCAGCCTGTTCCAGGCCAGCCCCGACCCGATCTGCGTCACCCGCCTGGACAACGGCGAGTTCATCGAGATCAACCCCGCGTTCACCCAGACCTTTGGCTGGACGGCCGCCGAAGTGATCAACATGAGCGCCGAACAGATCGGCTTGTGGGACGAGTCGAGCCAGCGCCTGCAACGCATCGAACAGGTGATTCGCGACCAGGCGCTGAACAACGTGGCCATCATCGCGCACCACAAAAGCGGCCAGGCCCTGACCTGCGTGATTTCCAGCCGGATGATCAAGGTCGGCGACCAGCCGTGCATCGTCACCACCCTGCGCGACATTACCCAGCAGCAACGCTCCGAGGCCGCGCTGAAGGCCAGCGAAGAAAAATTCGCCAAAGCCTTCCATTCCAGCCCCGACGCGATTTCCATTACCGAACACGACACCGGCCGCTATGTGGAGGTGAACGACGGGTTCTGCCGCTTGACCGGTTTTCGTGCCGAAGATGTCATCGGCCTGACGCTGTACCAGGTCGGCATCTGGGCCGATGAAAACCAGCGCGCGGTGCTGCTGGCCGAACTGCAACTCAAAGGCCGTATCCGCCATTTGGAAATGCTCTGGCACAACAAGCGCGGCGATGTGCTGGCGGTGGAGGTTTCAGTCGAGCCGATCACCCTCAACGAAACCCCTTGCCTGTTGCTGACCGCGCGGGATGTGAGCCTGTTGAAAAACGCCCAGGCGCAGATCCGCCACCTGGCCTACCACGACCCGCTGACTAACCTGCCCAACCGCGCACTGCTGATGGACCGCCTGAGCCAGCAGATCGCCCTGCTCAAGCGCCATAACCTGCGCGGTGCATTGCTGTTTCTCGACCTCGACCACTTCAAGCACATCAATGATTCCCTCGGCCACCCGGTGGGCGACACCGTGCTGAAAATCGTCACCGCGCGCCTCGAAGCCAGCGTGCGTATGGAAGATACCGTGGCGCGCCTGGGCGGCGATGAGTTCGTGGTGCTGCTCAGCGGCCTGGATGGCACGCGCACCGAAGTCAGCGCCCAGGTTCAGGAACTGGCCGACACCCTGCGTGAATTGCTCTCCGAACCGATGTTCCTCGACGGCCAACGCCTGCAAGTCACGCCGAGCATCGGTGTGGCGCTGATCCCCGATCATGGCTCGACCCCGGCCGACCTGCTCAAACGTGCCGACATCGCGCTGTACCGCGCCAAGGATTCGGGGCGCAACGCCACGCAGATGTTCCACAACAGCATGCAGAAAACCGCCAGCGAACGCCTGCGCATGGAAACCGACCTGCGCCTGGCCCTGTCACGCGGCGAATTCAGCGTGCATTACCAACCCCAGGTGGACGCGCGCGGCAATAAGATCGTCGGCGCCGAGGCCCTGGTGCGCTGGCAGCATCCGCAACTGGGCGCGCAAGCGCCGTCCGAATTCATCAAGGTGCTGGAAGACAGCGGCCTGATCCTCGAAGTCGGCACCTGGATACTCGATGAAGCGTGCGCCGCCTTCGAGCAATTGATCAAAGAAGGCAAGGTGGACCCGCTGAATTTCAGCCTGTGCGTGAACATCAGCCCCCGGCAGTTCCGCCAGAACGACTTTGTCGAACGGGTCGAGCACAGCCTCAAGCGGCATTCACTGCCTTACTGCCTGCTGAAACTGGAAATCACTGAAGGCATCGTGATCCAGAACCTGGATGACACCATCAGCAAAATGCGTCGACTGAAAAAACTCGGTGTGAGTTTTGCGATGGACGACTTCGGCACCGGTTACTCATCGCTCACCTACCTCAAGCGCTTGCCGGTGGATGCGCTGAAGATCGACCAGTCATTCGTGCGCGATGCCACCCACGACCCCAACGACGCCGAAATCATCCGCGCCATTGTGGCCATGGCGCGCAGCTTGAACCTGGAAGTGATCGCCGAAGGCGTCGAAACCCCGGAGCAACTGGCGTTCCTGCAAAAGCTGGGCTGCCACTTGTTCCAGGGCTATTTGCACAGCCGGCCCTTACCGATAGAAGGGTTCAGGCTCTTGCTGGATTGAGGCTCAGACCAGCTTCAGGGCCCGGAACCCCGAACTCATCCAGCGCGATGAGGCCAGGTCCTGCTTTTTTCCATAGAAATCCAGCGCCCCATCGATCACCGCCACCGAATGCCAGTTGTCTGCCAGGGTGCCGATCGCCCCGTTGGCCAACTCTGCGACCGTGCTTTCACGCACGTAGCCAAACAACCCCAGGCGGCGCAGCGCTTCGCCAGGGTACTCGCCATCGTTGAGGGTTTGCAGAGCCGTCGTGTAACTCTGGCGGGCACGAAAATCGTTGTTCTCGATCTGCGCGCGCTTGGCACTGACTGCGTACAAAAAGTGCGCGGCATTCAGCAACTGTCGATTATTGCCATGAAAGTTCGACTCGGCGGCAGCCTGGCGCACTTCCTCGTGGGTCAGTTGCAACCGGAAGGCATCTCGCATGACCACGTCAAACCCCGTCGGCGTGATTTGAACCTGCTTATAGATCGCCCTCGGGTCTTGCCCGAACCGGATCATCGCCGCCTTGATCGCCGAGACCGTGACGCAATTGCCTTCGACCCCCTGGTAAAACCCGCTCCAGATGTCCGCGGGCCGGACGCTCGCGACCACAGGGGCGGCGCCGCGATTGCTCGGCGGCGGCAGTTGATCATCGAACAAGACATACCCATAGCCCCGATCAGCCGTTCGTGGTGTCCCGCCATCATGCCTGACCCCCTCACGCACCAGCGCCGACCCGCGGTTATGGGTCTCCAGCACCCCTACCGCGCCCTTGCCCGCCATATCGCTCACCGGGACGAACTGCGACAGGCCGAACACCCCCATGCCTTGCAGACAACGCTGGGTGGTCTCGCCCTCGAGCGTCTTCGCCAAGGCGGCTTCGAACGTGGCATAGCCCCCGGTCAGTTGCTTGCGTTTGACAAAGGCGGCAAACATGAAATTGGCATCCTTTACCACGCCGCTGTCCGCCCCCGTGAAGCGGGAAGCCTGCGACGCCTGCTGCAACTCCTGGCGGGACAGGTGCAGCTTGAATTCATCCTTCATCGTGACGTCGTACCCATCGCCCGAGGGCAGCAACTCGTTAAACATCGCGGCTGGGCGCTGACCGAACGTCATCATCATCAACTTGATCACCGCCGCGTGGCTGCTGCAATCAAAACTCTCGCCGAAGCGCCGCTCGCTCGTGTGGAATGCCGAAGCGATATCAGCCGGCCTTTCACCTGCGGGTTTCACCGGAAATACGGGAGAAGCCCCGCGCTGCTGGGCCGTTTCGATCATCGAACGGCTAGCTGTGGAGATATACATGCACTGGGTTCCTGACGCTTGTAAAAAATAAGCAGCCGAACGGGCAGCCAGGTTTGGGCTGACTGCCCCGTTCGCAGCCCTTCAATTCAACGGATTCACCAATAGGGCTATGGCACCAGAGCTATGGCATCGCCGTGCGTGGGCGCTTTTCCCTGTCGCCCCCATAGCTCTTCGCGACCGTTGATGACCGCCACCGAATGCCGGGCCCGATTGCACATGCCCAACTGCCCCTTGGCGAGTTCACGCACGGGGACCCTCTTCATGTGCTTGCTCAGCCCCAGCCGCTTCAACCCCTCCCCCGGCCCTCGCTCATCCTCGCCATCATTCAGGCTGCGGATCGCCGCACCGAAACTGCGTGCCGCCCTGCCATCGTTGTTTTCGTCCTGGGCACGCTTGGCGCTGATCGCGAAAAGAAATTGCGCGTCTTTGAGCATCTCTTTGTCAGCCCCGACAAATTTTGCCCCACGCGCACCTTCGGCGAGCTCCCGGTCCGTCAGGTTGACAGTTACGTCATCGCGCATGACCACGTGATAACCACGCTCGGTTTTTTTCACCTCCTTGAAAATATCCGTAGGGCTTTGGCCAAACTGGTACATCGCCGCCTTGATGGCCGATACCGTCACGCAGTTGCCATCCGGCCCTTGGCGAAAGCCGCTCCAGATATTGTCGGGCTTCGCGCCGTTGCGCTTCTTCGAAAGGCCCGCGATCATCGCCGCAGGCTCGGGTTTTGGCGGCGCAGGCGCAGGCACCACAGGCGTAGTGACCTCCGGCCGCGATGGGGATATTCCCGGCAGCGGCTTCTCTTTGTTATCAGAGACCAAGTTAATCAGCTGAGTCAAAAACGAAGTAAACAGCGTCATTAACTTATCGAGCGGCTCTGAATTATTCGCCACGCCATGAGTGTTTTCCCGCACGTGCTCCAGTACCCCCTGGCTCGCCGGAGACGGCACACTCAAGAAACCGCTTAATTGCGCAAACTGTTCATTTTTTGCTTTCATGGAATCGACAGGAAGTACCTGACGAACATCCACAACACGCGCAATATTATTAATTGAACAACATGACATACGGGCCTCCACTTGCAGGCACTTCCCGGAACATCAGCCCCAAAGAAGTGCACATCCAGTTCAATACGTATAAAGGAAGTTGCTGACGTCAGGCTCTGAATGCAGGCCGGCGGCTGGTCCGCCAGTCGCGCATATCAGATTGAGGTTCAGCCGGGCCGGGACTGGTTATATCCGGGGTAGGCGTATCTGGTTGTGGTTGTGGCTGTGGCTGTGGTTGTGGCGTGATCGCCGGTACTTCCGGGGTGGCCGGTCGCGGCTTGACCTCAAGCGCATGCACACCCGGCTTGGGTGCCGGCATGACCTCCGGCGTAGGTGTGTGCTTGTGCGTAGGCGTAGGCGTGGGCGTAGGCGCAGGCGTGTGCGTGTGCGTAGGCATGGGCGTAGGCGTAGGCGCAGGCGTGTGCGTGTGCGTGTGCGTAGGCATGGGCATGGGCGTAGGCGTAGGCGTAGGCGTGTGCGTAGGCATGGGCGTAGGCGCAGGCGTGTGCGTGTGCGTAGGCGTGTGCACAGGCACCACTTCAACCTTGCGAGCGGCTTCCGGCATCGGCATGACGCGAGGTAAAACCGCTGCCGCATTCGGTTTCGTTTCGCCGCTCAGCGCCTTCGTATCGGGGCAATGACAATGACCGACGTTAACGTTCACTTGCACCTGATTGTCGGCATCCTTGATCACGGAGGCAGCGGATTGATGCATGTGGGGTGACACCGGAAGAGCCGGCTGGCCTCGCCGATCAGCCGTCAATGCGAGGTGTCCAGGCTTCTCCGGCAGCTTGCTTGCATCCACTGGAATGGCGGGCGTTCTATCCGCCCCAGGCAACATGCCGGACACCATGTTCCGCCCCGAAAACATCTCACGCACGGTTTTGACAACCTGCTCCAGCATGTCAAGCAAGCGTGCAAGCCCGCCTGTCTCGATTGTCATGTTGCTGTTCGAAACCTTGAAAGGGTCACGAGGCACGCCAGGGTGAGCCACAGTCGTATTGGCCCCCAATGTGCCGGTTTGCGTGAAGGTTTTCGACATGGATGGCGACAACCGCTCCATGGATGTTGTATCGCCGTTGAACAAAGGTGAATGATTAATCGATAGCGACATCAGTAAGTTCCTTATTGGCACGGCCCGGCTCGGTTAATCAGCGGGGCAGGCGAGAGTTTTTTATCGACTGGAAACAACCCTTGCTGCTTCACAGTCGATACTTTCGTGGAATACGAGGCTATCGAGTTCCAGAAATCGCGACTCATATAAGGAAACCAAATCAAACTTTCGGACTTTTCCCCCTGTTAATTTTTAAAAGACCGCAAACCAAGTAGCCTTAGCCAGATCCGACTGGACACACACGCTAATAAACCACCCTCGGGGCAACTTACCGACACAACCCCAAAACCTGCACGGCATCCGGCTGTGTTATTTCGCCCCGACTTCCTCGCGCAAAAACGCAAAATGCCCCGCATCTTTCGATACGGGGCATTTTCTTCAAACAAACGAGCGGCGCATTCAAGCGCGACGGGTCACCCCTCAGACGCGGCAGGAAGGGCCATCCCCAACAACCGGCTCACCTGCTCCAAATCCGTCTCCCGACGCATGGCGGTGAACAGCTCGACGGCCTCCGGGTAATTGCGCGTCAGCATCGCCAACCACTGCTTCAGCCGGCCGGGCGCCTGGCGTTCGGTCAGTTGGGCCACCGACTGGGTCCAGAAATCCTGGAGCATCGGCTGCATCTGCGCCCAGGTCATTGCCACGACGTCTTCGCCGGCGCGTGCCGCCGCGATCTGCCGCGCAAGATCCGGACGCGCAACCAGCCCGCGACCCAGCATGATGTCTTCGGCGCCGCTGACTTCGCGGCAACGCTTCCAGTCTTCGACGCTCCAGATATCGCCATTGGCGAACACTGGCACCTTGACCACATCCTGCACGCGTGGAATCCACTCCCAGTGAGCCGGCGGTTTGTAGCCATCGGTCTTGGTCCGCGCATGCACGACGATATGCGCCGCGCCGCCCTCGGCCAGCGCCGTCGCGCATACCAGCGCGCCATCCGGGCTGTCGAAGCCCAGGCGCATCTTGGCGGTCACCGGGATATGCGCCGGCACTGCGCGACGCACATGCTCAACGATGCGGTTGAGCAGCTCCGGCTCCTTGAGCAGCACCGCGCCGCCACGGGACTTGTTGACGGTCTTGGCCGGGCAGCCGAAATTCAGGTCGATCACCTCGGAGCCCAACTCGCAGGCCAGGGCCGCGTTCTCTGCCAGGCACACCGGGTCGGAACCGAGCAACTGCACACGCAGCGGCACGCCAGCGGCGGTGTGGGCACCGTGCAGCAGTTCGGGGGCGAGCTTGTGGAAATAGGCCGGGGTAAGCAGGCGGTCGTTGACACGGATGAACTCGGTCACGCACCAGTCAATACCGCCCACGCGGGTCAACACGTCCCGCAGGATGTTGTCGACCAACCCCTCCATGGGCGCCAAAGCAATTTGCATGGAAAACACTCAACAAAAATCGTGGCGCAGTTTACTGGGTTTCCCGCCGCGACCGTTAACCCCCTGTCAGGGCGGCGCCGTAGCCGTCGAGAAACTCCGCCGGCATGCGCTTGGGCTTGCCGCTGGACAGTTCGATGCAGACAAAGGTGGTTTGTGCGCGCAGCAGGGTCGCGCCGTCGCGAGGGCGTACCAGCTGGAAACGCCGGGTCATTTTCAGGCGCTGGTCCCAGTCGACGATCCAGGTCGCCAGTTGCAGCTCGTCGCCTTCATAGGCGGCCGCCAGGTAGTCGATCTCATGGCGCACCACGGCCATGGCTCGGTCCAGTCGCCGGTACTCGGTGAGGTCCAGCCCCAGGCGCTGGGAATGGCGCCAGGCGCAACGCTCCAGCCAGGACACGTACACCGCGTTATTGGCGTGCCCCAGGCCGTCGATGTCCTCAGCGACGACCTGCAGATCGATGATAAACGGCGTTGCCAAATCCCAGCCCATGCCTTGCTCCTGTCGATTGATGTCGGCAGGGCAGTGTATCAGGCAGTTTGGCGCGCCTGTAAACAGCTGCCCGCCAGCAGCGCCAGCACCGCCTCGACCACCCGCGGATCGGCCAGCACGCGCTGGTGCCCGCCCTGCTCCAGGCGCAACAGGCGACTGTCGAACCAGGCGTCGTGGATAACCTGGGAAGCGCTGACCGGCACGAAGGTATCGTCTTCGGCATGCACGATCAGGCCGGGGAGGTCCATCTGGTAATGGGCCACGTCCAAGTGCTTGAGCGGCATGCCCAGGGTCAGCTCGACTTCCTGGATAAACGCTGAGCGCGCCCGCGACGGCAAACCGACCATCCCGGCAAACCCGCCGAGCACATCAAGGAAGCGCGACGGCGCGGCAATGCTCACCAGCGCTTCGGTACGCAGCCCCAATTGCACCGCCAGCATCGCACTGGCGCCGCCCATGGAGTGGCCGACCACCGCATGCAACGGCGGCAGCTCGGCCGCCGCTTCAAGCATCGCGCGGGCAAACAGCAGTACGTGGGCTTCACGCCCCGGCGAACGGCCATGGGCCGGGCCATCGAGGGCGAATACCGAATAGCCGTTCTGCACCAGCGCAGTGATCAGGCTGGCGAACTGGGTGGGCCGGCCTTCCCAACCGTGCATCAGCAGCACCGCCGGGCCCTGGCCCCAGCGCAACGCCGACAGGCCGAAACGCAAGGTGACGCGCTCGGCGTGCGCCAGCAGCGGCAACTCCCAATCCCGCGGCGGCAGATCCCGCGGGGTCATGAAGACCCGCCGCATGCTGTTGGCCACCGTGTGCGGCGCCAGGCGCCCCAAGGTGCCGTTGACGCCACGAATCCAGGTCAATGCGCCCATTTTTATAACCCCTCTTAACGTATGGCCGACTTGGCGGCACGCAACACACGATCGGACAATTCACCCGGCCCCAGGGCACGCGCCAATGCCAGCCCACCGACCATCAAGGCCATGTCCGCCAGGGCCTTGTCAGTGTCTTCCGGGCTGGCGGCCAGTTGTGCGGCCATCAGTTCCACATGTTCGTTGAGGACATCGCGAAAGGCGTCCGGCAGGCGGCCCATCTCGCCCACGGTTGCCGGAATCGGGCAAGCCTTGGCCGTGGAGTCGCGGTGCTTGCGCGACAGGTAGAACGCCGCAACCAGGGCACGGCGCTCTTCGCCGGTGAGTTGGGCATCCATGTCGTCGATCGATGCACGGCGCTGGGCCAGCAATTGGCTGAAGGCTTCCAGCATCAGCGCATCTTTGCTTTCAAAGTGCGCGTAGAAGCCGCCGACAGTCAGCCCCGCCGCCCCCATGACCTCGCCAACGCTCGGCTCGGCCGGGCCACGCTGGACCAACGCGGCGCTAGCGGCCTGCAGGATACGTTCGCGGGTTTGCGCTTTTTTATCGCTCATCGTGTGCCTCCGACTCTCATGGGTTAAATATTATAGTCATAATAATATTTCGCAAGCGAGCGGCACGACCATTGGTCAGAAGCCCGGAGGGGCAAGGGAAGGGAGAATTGGCCAAACGCCAGACAAACAAAAGGGCCATTCAATAATTGAATGACCCTTAAAAATCCCGCAGAGCGGGTAATCGTGGCGTCCCCTAGGGGACTCGAACCCCTGTTACCGCCGTGAAAGGGCGGTGTCCTAGGCCACTAGACGAAGGGGACACAAACCTTCTATACAACTGATCAGGCTGAGACTGATCGATCCAAGGGCGGCGTGGCCAAAACCTTGAACCTGTAAATTGGTGGAGCTAAACGGGATCGAACCGTTGACCTCTTGCATGCCATGCAAGCGCTCTCCCAGCTGAGCTATAGCCCCGGATTTTTCGCCTCGCGGCGCAGCAGACCTTGCGAACTGCTTGTTGAAACTGGCGTCCCCTAGGGGACTCGAACCCCTGTTACCGCCGTGAAAGGGCGGTGTCCTAGGCCACTAGACGAAGGGGACAAAACCTTCTGTACAACCTGATCAAGCTAGGCCTGATCGATTCAAGGACGGTGTGGCCAGACCTTGAACCTGTAAATTGGTGGAGCTAAACGGGATCGAACCGTTGACCTCTTGCATGCCATGCAAGCGCTCTCCCAGCTGAGCTATAGCCCCTCATCGGTGAGGACGGGGCGAATCTTAATGGCGCTTTGGGAACGTGTCAAATTTATTTTCAACAATTTCCAAAATTTTTTGCCGGGATAACAATCACTTACCAACCAAACCCCGAAAAACCGGGGTTTGGCCGCCACAAGTGCTGACTCAGGCGATCGCGCCCAGCAGCTTCTCCCACTCTTTGTTTTCTTTCTTCGACACACCACCAAGCAAATCAAGGGCTTGGCGCAGACGGAAACGCGTAAGGTCCGGGCCGAGAATTTCCATCGCGTCGAGTACCGACACCGAACTGGCCTGCCCGGTGATCGCGGCAAACATCAACGGCATGGCATCGCGCAATTTCAGCTCGAGGGATTCGACCACGGCCTGGATCGTCGCGGTGATAGCGTCCTTCTCCCACTGGCGCAGGCTTTCGAGCTTCCATAGGATCAGTTGCATCAACTGGCGCACCTGATCGGCGGAGAGTTTCTTCGACTCAAACAGTTTGACGTCCGGGTTCACGCCACCGGCGAAGAAGAAACTGGCCAACGGTGCGACCTGGCTGAACGTCTCCACCCTGCCCTGCACCAGCGGCGCGATCTTCATCATGTACTCGGGGTTCAACGCCCACTGCTGCACGCGGCTGGCGAACTCTTCCACCGGCAGGTCACGCAGCCACTGGCCATTGAGCCACGACAGCTTCTCGATATCGAAGATCGGTCCGCCCAGCGACACGCGGGACAGGTCGAAGTTATCGACCATTTCCTGCAGCGAGAACTTCTCGCGCTCGTCCGGCATCGACCAACCCATGCGGCCCAGGTAGTTGAGCATCGCTTCGGGCATGAAGCCCATGCGCTCGTAGAAGGTCACCGAGGTCGGGTTCTTGCGCTTGGACAGCTTGCTCTTGTCCGGGTTGCGCAGCAGCGGCATGTAGCACAGCTGCGGTTGTTCCCAGCCGAAGTACTCGTAGAGCAGGATCAGCTTCGGCGCCGAGGGCAGCCATTCTTCCCCGCGCAGCACATGGGTGATGCCCATCAGGTGGTCATCGACCACGTTGGCCAGGAAGTACGTCGGCAGGCCGTCGGTCTTCATCAGAACTTGCATGTCCATGCGGTCCCACGGGATCTCGACGTCGCCGCGCAACATGTCCGGCACCACGCACACGCCTTCGCTCGGCACCTTCATGCGGATCACATGGGGCTCGCCGGCGGCCAGGCGCGCGGCCACTTCTTCTTTCGACAGCAGCAGCGCACGGCCGTCGTAGCGCGGGGTTTCGCCACGGGCCTGTTGTTCGGCGCGCATCTGGTCCAGTTCTTCGGCGGTGCAGAAGCAGGGGAACGCATGGCCCATGTCGACCAACTGCTGGGTGTACTGCTTGTAGATGTCGCTGCGCTCGCTCTGGCGATACGGGCCGTGCGGGCCGCCGACGTCCGGGCCTTCCGACCAGGTGATGCCCAACCAGCGCAGGGCATCGAAAATCTGCTGTTCGGACTCGCGGGTCGAACGCAGTTGATCGGTGTCTTCGATCCGCAGGATGAATTCACCGCCGTGCTGCTTGGCAAAGCAGTAGTTGAACAAGGCGATGTAGGCAGTGCCGACGTGGGGGTCCCCGGTAGGCGATGGCGCGATGCGCGTGCGGACGGTGGTCATGGCTGGTCTCGAATGGGCGATATAACTGAAATTGAAACAAGGGGCGAATGGTAACAGCCATGGGCACTTAGGCTCCAGCGTCCTCCGTACCGAGCATGGCATATAGGCCAAGTTTGAGCCTGGAGACTCGCCATAGCTATTTGCCAGCTGGCTGGCTGGTTATATTCCATTACCTCTTGTTACAGACTCCGCGCCCATGCCTGCCCCACTGAAACGCCGCCTGCTTATCTTCGTATTGATCGTGAGCCTGATCGCCCTGGGTTTCTTCGCCCACTGGTTCTTCAGGGGCCGCTTCTACGAAAGCACCGACAACGCCTACGTGCAGGGTGAGATCACCCGTGTCTCCAGCCAGCTCGGCGCGCGGATTGTCGAGGTGCTGGTGGGCGACAACGAGCACGTGCAACAAGGCCAGTTGCTGGTGAGGCTTGAAGACGACGACTTCCACCTCGCCGTGGACCGCGCCAACGCCGCCCTCGCCATGCGCGAAGCCGAGCGCACCCAGGCGCAGAGCAAGTTGACCCAGCAAGCCAGCCTGATCGCCGCCGGCGAAGCCAAAGTCGCGTCCAGCCAGGCCAGCCTGGGCCGCTCGCAGATCGACCTGTCCCGCGCCCAAACCCTGCGCAAACCCGGCTACGTCTCGGAAGAACGGGTGACCACCCTCTCCGCCGACAACCATATCGCCCGCTCCCAAGTGGCCATGGCCCAGGCCGACCTGCAGGGGCAGCGCCAGCAGGTCAACGCGCTGAATGCCGAGATCAAGCGCCTCGACGCGCTGATCGCCAACGCCAGAACCGACCTGGCCCAGGCCGAGCTGAACCTGACCCGCAGCGAAATCCACGCGCCCATCAGCGGCCTGGTCGGCCAACGCGCCGCGCGCAACGGCCAATACGTACAGGCCGGTGCCTACCTGCTGTCGATCGTCCCCGACCAGGACATCTGGATTCAGGCCAACTTCAAGGAAACCCAGATCGGCCACATGCAGCCTGGGCAAAAGGCCGAGCTGACGTTCGATGCTTACGGCGATACGCCGATCGAGGCGCGGGTCGACAGCCTGTTCGCGGCCTCCGGGGCGCAGTTCAGCCTATTGCCGCCGGACAATGCCACCGGCAACTTCACCAAAGTCGTACAACGGATTCCGGTGAAACTTACGTTTGCTGCGGATAACCCGCTGAAGGGCAAGATCCGCCCCGGCATGTCCGTTACGGTCAAAGTGAACATCAAAGATCAGCCTGATGGCCGGTGATCAACTGCTGCGCCCGGTCGGCGAACCGACCCGGCGCGACTGGATCGCGGTGATGAGCGTGATGCTCGGCGCCTTCATGGCGGTGCTCGACATCCAGATCACCAACTCGTCCCTCAAGGACATCCAGGGCGCGCTGTCGGCCACCCTGGAAGAAGGCTCGTGGATTTCCACCTCCTACCTTGTGGCCGAAATCATCATGATCCCCCTCACCGCCTGGCTGGTGCAGTTGCTCTCGGCACGGCGCCTGGCGGTGTGGGTGTCGGTGGGGTTCCTGATCGCCTCGCTGATGTGCTCCATGGCCTGGAGCCTGGAAAGCATGATCGTGTTCCGCGCCCTGCAGGGGTTTACCGGCGGCGCGCTGATCCCGCTGGCGTTCACCCTGACCCTGATCAAGCTGCCCGAGCACCACCGCGCCAAAGGCATGGCGATGTTTGCCATGACCGCCACCTTCGCGCCGTCCATCGGCCCGACCATCGGCGGCTGGCTCACGGAAAACTGGGGCTGGGAATACATCTTCTACATCAACGTGCCGCCCGGGCTGCTGATGATCGCCGGGCTGCTCTACGGCCTGGAAAAAAAGGCGCCCCACTGGGAGTTGCTCAAAAGCACCGACTACGCCGGCATCGTCAGCCTCGCCATCGGCTTGGGCTGTTTGCAGGTGTTTCTGGAAGAAGGCCACCGCAAGGACTGGCTCGAGTCGAACCTGATCGTCAGCCTGGGCAGCATCGCCCTGCTGAGCCTGATCACCTTCGTGATTGTGCAGCTGTCCAAACCCAACCCGCTGATCAACCTTGGCATCCTGGCCAATCGCAACTTCGGCCTGTCGAGTATTTCCAGCCTGGGGATGGGTGTCGGGTTGTATGGCTCGATCTATCTGTTGCCGTTGTACCTGGCGCAGATCCAGAACTACAACGCGCTGCAGATCGGCGAAGTGATCATGTGGATGGGCATTCCGCAGCTGTTCCTGATCCCGCTGGTGCCCAAGCTGATGAAATACGTGTCGCCCAAATGGCTGTGCGCCGTAGGCTTCGGGCTGTTCGGCCTGGCGAGTTTTTCCTCGGGGGTACTCAACCCGGACTTTGCCGGCAGCCAGTTCAACCAGATCCAGATCATCCGCGCCCTCGGGCAGCCGTTGATCATGGTGACCATCTCGCTGATCGCCACGGCCTACATCCTGCCGCAGGACGCCGGGTCGGCTTCCAGCCTGTTCAACATCCTGCGCAACCTCGGCGGCGCCATCGGTATCGCGCTGCTGGCGACCTTGCTGGATGCGCGCACCAAGACCTATTTCGATTATTTACGCGAAGCGATCGTGCCGACCAACCCGCAGGTGGCGGAGCGGCTGGCGACGCTGACGGAACAGTTCGGCAACCCGACGGCGGCGCTGGGCAAACTCAGTGAGATTACGCACCAGCAGGCGCAGATCATGGCCTACAACGATGCGTTTCACTGCGTGGGGTTCGCGTTGGGGGTAAGCATGCTCGCGATCTTGTTGACCAAGACGTTGCCGGCGGGGCTTAAGGCTGGGGGGAGTCATTGAGGCCGTGTCGCGCCTATCGGGAGCAAGCTCCCTCCCACATTTGATCGGGTTCCAACGTTGAAATGCGGTCAAATGTGGGAGGGGGCTTGCCCTCGATGAGGCCAGTACCGCCACCACCGATCAAACCGCCAACAGGCGCTCACGCAACTTGCCGATTTCATCGCGGGTTTGCGCCGCCGCTTCGAACTCCAGATCCCGCGCCAGTTGGTACATTTTCGCGCCTATCGGGAGCAAGCTCCCTCCCACATTTGACGGCATTTCAAAGTTGGAACCCGGTCAAATGTGGGAGGGGGCTTGCCCCCGATGAGGCCAGTACCGCCACTACCAATCAAACCGCCAACAGACGCTCGCGCAACTTGCCGATTTCATCGCGGGTTTGCGCCGCCGCTTCGAACTCCAGATCCCGCGCCAGCTGGTACATTTTCGCGCCTATCGGGAGCAAGCTCCCTCCCACATTTGACGGCATTTCAAGCTTGGGCATGCTGGTGATTTTGTTGAGCACGGCGTTGCCGGCGGGGCTTGAGGCTGGGGGAGTCATTGAGACTGTGTCGCGCCTATCGGGAGCAAGCTCCCTCCCACACTTGATCGGGTTCCAACGTTGAAATGCGGTCAAATGTGGGAGGGGGCTTGCCCCCGATGAGGCCAGTACCGCCACCACCGATCAAACCGCCAACAGGCGCTCACGCAACTTGCCGATTTCATCGCGGGTTTGCGCCGCCGCTTCGAACTCCAGATCCCGCGCCAGCTGGTACATTTTCTCTTCCAACTGGCGGATACGTTTGGCGATCTCGCTCGGCGAGCGCAGTTCGTTTTCGTACTTGGCGCTTTCCTCAGCGGCCTTGGCCATGCCTTTGCGCTTCTTGCTGCGCGAGCCAGGCACGGTGGCGCCTTCCATGATATCGGCGACGTCCTTGAACACGCCCTTGGGCGTGATGCCGTTCGCCAGGTTGAAGGCGATCTGCTTGTCGCGACGGCGCTCGGTCTCGCCAATCGCCCGCTCCATGGAGCCGGTGATGCGGTCGGCGTAGAGAATCGCCCGGCCATTGAGGTTACGCGCCGCACGGCCGATGGTCTGGATCAGCGAACGCTCGGAGCGCAGGAAGCCCTCCTTGTCCGCGTCCAGAATCGCCACCAGCGACACTTCCGGCATGTCCAGGCCTTCGCGCAGCAGGTTGATCCCCACCAGCACATCGAAGGTGCCCAGGCGCAGGTCGCGGATGATCTCCACGCGCTCCACGGTGTCGATGTCCGAGTGCAGGTAGCGCACGCGCACGCCGTGGTCGGCCAGGTAGTCGGTCAAGTCTTCGGACATGCGCTTGGTCAGCGTGGTGACCAGCACCCGCTCTTCCAGGGCCACGCGCTTGCTGATTTCCGAGAGCAGGTCGTCGACCTGGGTCAACGCCGGGCGGATTTCGATCTGCGGGTCGACCAGGCCGGTCGGGCGCACCAGTTGCTCGATCACGCGCCCCGCATGCTCAGCCTCATAATTGCCGGGCGTCGCCGAGACGAAGATGGTCTGCGGGCTGATGCGTTCCCATTCGTCGAAGCGCATCGGCCGGTTGTCCAGCGCCGACGGCAGGCGGAAGCCGTATTCCACCAGGGTTTCCTTGCGCGAACGGTCGCCCTTATACATCGCGCCGACTTGCGGCACGCTGACGTGGGATTCGTCGATCACCAGCAGCGCGTCGTCCGGCAGGTAGTCGTAGAGCGTCGGCGGCGGCGCTCCGGATTCACGGCCCGAGAGGTAGCGCGAGTAGTTTTCGATGCCGTTGCAGTAACCCAGTTCCAGGATCATCTCCAGGTCGAAACGGGTGCGTTGTTCCAGGCGCTGGGCTTCCACCAGCTTGTTGTTGGCGCGCAGGTATTCCAGGCGCTCGGCCAGCTCGACCTTGATGCCCTCGACGGCGCCCATCAGGGTTTCGCGCGGCGTGACGTAGTGGCTTTTGGGGTAGAAGGTGAAACGCGGCAGTTTGCGGATCACTTCGCCGGTCAACGGGTCGAACGCCGACAGGCTCTCGACTTCATCGTCGAACAACTCGATGCGGATCGCTTCCAGGTCGGACTCCGCCGGGTAGATGTCGATCACATCGCCGCGCACGCGGAAGGTGGCGCGTGCGAAGTCCATGTCGTTGCGCGTGTATTGCAAACTCGTCAGCCGACGCAGCAGTTCGCGCTGGTCGAGTTTGTCGCCACGGTCGACGTGCAGCACCATCTTCAGATAGGTTTCCGGGCTGCCGAGACCGTAGATGCACGACACCGTGGTGACGATGATCGCGTCCTTGCGCTCCAGCAGCGCCTTGGTCGCTGACAGACGCATCTGCTCGATGTGGTCGTTGATCGATGCGTCCTTCTCGATAAAGGTATCGGAGGACGGCACATAGGCTTCGGGCTGGTAGTAGTCGTAGTAGGAAACGAAGTACTCCACCGCGTTGTTCGGGAAGAACGCCTTGAACTCGCCATACAACTGCGCGGCCAGGGTTTTGTTCGGTGCCAGTACCAGGGTCGGGCGGTTGATCTGCGCGATCACGTTGGCGATGCTGAACGTCTTGCCCGAACCGGTCACCCCGAGCAGCGTCTGGTGCGACAAGCCCGCTTCGATGCCTTCGACCATCTGGCGAATCGCTTCGGGTTGATCGCCGGCGGGTTCAAAGCGGGTGACGAGCTGGAAATCCGACATAACGTACCTCTTTCAAGTCACCCCCGGCTGCACTCCACCAAGGACGAAAAAAGCTCAGCGACCCGCGAATTTTCATCGCAGGTTGCAGGAAAAAACCATGATAGCTGTAGAAGTGGTGACGAATGTGCCGGGTTTCAAGGCAATCGTCCGACCTGCCGTCTACGCTCAAGGTTGGATTAAGACTGACGGTCGGTAAATAAACCGAAAAACTTGGCCGAAAAGCCGTTTCGGTTGTCGCCCTTGACCGTGATGGCCTCTATACTAGCTCCCCGTTTGTGCACCGCTCTAGTGCATTCGGCTGGAGCGCGACACGTCCCTCCTTTCCCCCAAAGAGCTGCCGCAAAAATGAGCCTGTTCTCCGCTGTCGAAATGGCACCACGCGATCCAATCCTGGGCCTCAACGAAGCATTCAACGCCGATACACGAACCACCAAGGTCAACCTTGGCGTGGGCGTTTACTGCAACGAGGAGGGGAAGATTCCACTCTTGCGTGCCGTTGCCGAAGCGGAAGCCATTCGCGTGGCGCAACACGCCGCCCGTGGCTACCTGCCGATCGACGGGATCGTGGCCTACGACCAGGCTGTGCAAAAGCTGCTGTTTGGCGCTGACTCGCCGCTGCTGAGCGCTGGCCGTGTGATTACCGCACAAGCGGTCGGCGGCACCGGCGCGCTGAAGATCGGTGCAGACTTCCTCAAGCAACTGCTGCCCAATGCCGTGGTTGCCATCAGCGACCCAAGCTGGGAAAACCACCAGGCGCTGTTCGAAAAAGCCGGCTTCCCGGTGCAGACCTACCGCTACTACGACGCCGCCACCCACGACGTGAACCGTGCTGGCCTGCTCGCCGACCTCAACGCCCTGCCGCCGCAATCGATCGTGGTGCTGCACGCCTGCTGCCATAACCCGACCGGCGTCGACCTGAACCCGGCCGACTGGCAACAAGTTCTGGACGTGGTCAAGGCGAAAAACCTGGTGCCATTCCTCGACATGGCCTATCAGGGTTTTGGTGATGGCATTTACGAAGACGCCGCCGCGGTGCGCCTGTTCGCGGAATCGGGCCTGACGTTCTTTGTATCGAGCTCGTTCTCCAAGTCGTTCTCCCTGTACGGCGAACGCGTGGGCGCGCTGTCGATCGTCAGCGAATCCAAGGAAGAAAGCGCGCGCATCCTGTCCCAGGTCAAGCGTGTGATCCGCACCAACTACTCCAACCCGCCGACCCACGGCGCGGCGGTCGTGGCCGCAGTGCTGAACAACCCTGAGCTGCGCGCCCAGTGGGAAGCCGAGCTGGCGGAGATGCGCCTGCGCATCCGTGGCATGCGCGAGCAGATGGTCGCCGAACTGGCCAAGGCTGCGCCGGGCCACGACTTCAGCTTCGTCGGTCGCCAGCGTGGGATGTTCTCCTACTCCGGCCTCACCGTTGAGCAAGTCACCCGTCTGCGCACCGAGTTTGGCATCTACGCGCTGGACACCGGGCGTATCTGTGTGGCCGCGCTGAACCAATCGAACATTGGTGCGGTAACGAAGGCGATTGTTCAGGTTCTATAAACCTGGCGACGCTGAACGAAGGGAAGCTACGGCTTCCCTTTTTAATGCCTGTCAGAAAACGCCCTGCTCCCCTAGACTGAACCCCGACTGCCCCTTTGCTGTGAGAGCCCTATGAGAAACGACGACCTGGACCTGCGTGCCGACCGCGACGAACTGGACCACTTCACCCCGCGCGCGCCGCAAGCCAAGCGCCAGAAAAGCCTGGTCTTGCAAGTGGCCCTCGGCGTATTCCTCGGCGGGTTGGCCCTGTGGCTGGTGCAATTGGGTGCGACAGCGATAATGGCCAAATTGGCGATGGGTACCCTGCAATTCGGCGGCTGATGATGATTGAAAGGTGGGAGGGGCCTTGCTCCCGATCGCGGGGTATCAGTGATGGGTGTATTGGCTGACCCAGCGCTTTCGCGGGCAAGCCCCCTCCTACATTGGTTTATGGGGTTGCCAGGACGCGTTCCTCCAGTAACCTTACGAAGCTGTTCAGGCTCTGCGACACCGTGCCGCGGCGCCAGATCAACCAAGTGTGCAAGACGCGGAAACTGTCCGTCAGCGGCCACACACTCACCGTGGTAAACCCCGGCATGCTTTCCAACATGCTGCGCGGCATCAGCGCCAGGCCGGCCCCGGCGCTGACGCAGGCAAGCATGCCGTGGTAAGACTCCATCTCGAAAATCCGCCCCGGCACCGCGCCGTCCTGTGCGAACCAGCGCTCGAAGTGGTGGCGGTACGAACAGTTGGAGCGAAAGGTATAGATGCTTTCCCCGTTCACATCCTGCCCGCGGGTGATCGGCGCGTGATGCAGCGGTGCAATCACCACCATCTCCTCCTCGAACACCGCCAGGCCCTCCAGGGTGGCATGCAACACCGGTCCATCGACGAATGCCGCCGCCAGACGCCCCGACAACACGCCTTCGATCATCGTGCCCGAGGGCCCGGTACTCAGGTCCAGCTCGACCTTGGCGTGCTTCTGGTTATATGCCGCCAGCAGTGCGGGAATACGCACCGCTGCGGTGCTTTCCAGCGAACCGAGGGCAAACGCGCCCTGGGGCTCCTCCCCCGCCACCGTCGCACGGGCTTCCTGTACCAGGTCGAGAATACGCCGCGCATAGCCGAGGAAATTCCACCCGGCCGGGGACAGACGCAGGCGGCTCTTCTCGCGGATAAACAGCGCCACGCCAAGATCCTGCTCCAGTTGCTTGATGCGTGTGGTCAGGTTGGACGGCACCCGATGAATCAACTGCGCGGCGGCGCTGATGCTGCCTTGCTCGGCAACGGCCTTGAAGATTTCCAGCTGCACCAGGTCCAAATCATTCTCCAATCGTGAACGTATTGCTTAATATTATTCACTTTCCAGAAAAGATATAGGCCCTTACGCTGATTCCAATCCAAACCTTCAGCAGGACGGTGCCATGAACGCTATCGCTCACCAGACCCACGCCCTCTCGATCAACCCCGCCACCGGCGAAACGGTCGGCAGTTACCCGTATGAAAACGAGAGCCAGCTGGACGCCACCCTCAACCGTGCGACCGCCGCTTTCCGCACCTGGCGCCGCCAGCCGCTCAGCCAGCGCGCAGAGCGGTTGCAGGCCCTGGCCGGCGTGCTGCGTGAGCAAGCCGAAGCCATGGCGCAGATGATCACCCTGGAAATGGGCAAACCCATCACCCAGGCCCGCGCCGAAATCGAGAAATGTGCGCAACTCAGCGAATGGTACGCCGCCCACGGTCCAGCCATGCTCGCCGCGGAACCGACGCTGGTGGACAACGGCAGCGCGCACATCGAATACCGCCCGCTGGGCCCGATCCTCGCGGTGATGCCGTGGAACTTCCCGGTCTGGCAAGTCCTGCGCGGCGCCGTGCCGACGCTGCTCGCCGGCAACACTTACGTGCTCAAACACGCACCGAACGTGATGGGCACCGCCTACCTGATGAAAGCGGCGTTCCACAAAGCCGGCTTTGCCGAAGGCCTGTTCGAAGTGCTCAACGTGACCCAGGACGGCGTTTCCAAAGCCATCGCCGACCCACGCATCGCCGCCGTCACCCTCACCGGCAGCGTGCGCGCCGGTATGGCCATCGGCGCCCAGGCCGGTGCCGCGCTGAAGAAATGCGTGCTCGAACTGGGCGGCTGCGACCCGTTCATCGTGCTCAACGACGCCGACCTCGACGCCGCCGTCCAGGCCGCGGTGATCGGCCGTTTCCAGAACAGCGGCCAAGTCTGCGCCGCGGCCAAGCGCCTGATCATCGAAGCCGGCGTGGTGGACGCCTTCACCGCCAAGTTCGTCGAAGCCAGCCGCCAACTGGTGATGGGCGACCCGACCTCGACCCACACCTACGTCGGCCCGATGGCCCGCTTCGACCTGCGCGACGAACTGCACGGCCAGGTCCAGGCGACCCTGGCAGAAGGCGCGACCCTGCTGCTGGGCGGCGACAAAGTGCCCGGCGCCGGCAACTACTACGCACCGACCGTACTGGCCGACGTCACCGACCAGATGACCTCGTTCAAACAAGAGCTGTTCGGCCCCGTCGCCTCCATCATCAGCGCCCGCGACGCCAATCACGCTGTGGCCCTGGCCAACGACAGCGAGTTCGGCCTGACCGCGAGCATCTTCACCCGCGACTCGGCGAAAGCGCGCGAGATCGCCGACCAGCTGGAAACCGGCGGGATCTTCGTCAACGCCTTCAGCGTGTCCGACCCGCGGGTGGCGTTTGGCGGCGTGAAGAAAAGCGGCTTTGGGCGGGAGTTGTCGCACTTTGGCGTGCGGGAATTCTGCAATGCGCAGACGGTGTGGCTGGATCGCAAATAATCCACAGCAACCCCTGTGGCAAGGGAGCGTGATCCCGCGGGCTGCGCAGCAGGCTCAGCAGCGGATATGCCGGCGCACGCACTGCACCAGCCCGTCCAGCGCCTCTGACTTCACTGGCGCGAGCACACACACCGTGTGCTCGCGTTCACCTTCGGTCACGGTCAGGGTGTAATGCACCTGGCCTGGATTACCGGGTTCCGGCGCGGTGCTTTGCGGCAACTGAAAGAAGTGTGAAGCCTCGATCAGTTGCCGCAACTCTTGCTGGTCCGCCTCGGGCAGCGTCTCCAGTTCCACGGTGTTCGGTCGGGCCAGGCCCGGGAAAAACGCGGGTCCCCCAATTTCCTTGATCGAAATTTGCATGGCTGTTCCTCACCGCCCAGGCGGGTTGTCAGACGTTAATGCCCACTGCTTTCCAGCCTTCCTTCACCGCCTTGTGCTCGGCCTTGCCAGCACCGTACAGCCGACCGGCAATGTCGTAGGTGATGCGCGCGAAACGCAGGAACCCCGCGTTCGGCCGCAACCGCGCATCGCGTAGCGCGTCATACCAGATACGCCCTGCGCGCTCCCAGGCAAACCCGCCGATCTTCGTGGCTACCTGATAGAACGCATGGTTGGGAATACCGGAATTGATATGCACCCCGCCGTTGTCCTCATAGGTCTGCACGAAATCGTCCATATGCCCCGGCTGAGGGTCCTTGCCCAGCAGCTTGTCATCGAACGCGGTGCCCGGCGCTTTCATCGAGCGCAACGCAGTGCCTTTGATTTTCTTGGTAAACAACCCTTTGCCGATCAACCAATCTGCATCTTGCGCCGTTTGCTGCAGCGCGTACTGCTTGATCAGTGAGCCGAACACGTCGGACAGCGACTCGTTCAACGCACCGGATTGATTGAAATACATCAGCTTGGCCTCATCTTCGGTCACACCGTGGGCCAACTCATGGCCAATGACATCAAGGGCTATTGTGAAACGGTTGAATAGTTGCTGATCGCCATCACCAAACACCATCTGGCTCGAGTTCCAGAATGCATTGTTGTAGTTCTGGCCAAAATGAACGGTCGCGTCCAACGCCATACCGGCGTCGTCTATGGAGTTGCGGTCGAAGACCTGATCGAAAAAATCGAATGTGGCGCCCAACCCATCGTAGGCCTCGTCCACCGCCACATCACCACTGACGGGCTGCCCTTCGCCACGGATCAACTTGCCCGGCAGGCTATCGGCGCCCTCGGCACTGTAGATCGAACGCCGTTTTTCGGCGCCCATGGGCAGGGCCATGTGGGCGACCCCTTTGGCGGGTACGGCAACCATGCGCAACGAACGAAACGTGCTGTCTTTGGCGCGTGTGCGTAACGCGACTTCCCGTTGCGCTTTATCGCCGTTGCGGGCGATCTGGTCGAGCATGTATGGCGGGATCAGGCAGAAAATCGGGTTGCGATGCTGGCGAACACACATTGGCTGGCTCCATTTTGGCGTGGGGTGAACGTCCGGGTAACCGTTCAAGAATAGTCCTGCCGTGGCGGCTTGGGCCAAATTGTCATGAAGCTATGCTGCAGTAGTGTTAATCCGAGGACTGCGAGGAACTTACAATGCCCCCACGCGCCACCAAAATCGACCTTTCGCACCGCCCCCGGCTCGCCGATCTGCGCCCGTTGCTCGCGGCCGGCCCCAGCCTCATGGAGGCCAGGGCGGCGACTGCGCGTGTCACCGCGGCCAAGGACCTGCAGGACCGGCGCGGCTACGCTGAAGCGTTTCTCGACCGCTTCGTGGTGCCATGGCCCACGGTGGATGAAGCCCTGCTGGCTGACGTACAGCCGCTGCGCCTGGACTACACGCATTTCTCAGTGACCATGTCGCGCTCGAGGCGACTGGCACTCTACGTGGGCGCCAATATTGATGGCGCACAGCATGTGGATATCATCCGCAGCAACGACGCCTGGGCCTACGACGGCCGCCTGCCCATCAGCGCACAGGTGGGTGATGCGCTCTACACCGACAATGGCCTGGACCGCGGTCACCTGGTGCGCCGACAGGACCCCAACTGGGGTGACGCGGCCAACATCGCCAATGCCGACACCTTCCACTTCACCAACTGCTCACCGCAGATGAGCGGGTTCAACCAGAAGACCTGGCTGGAACTCGAGGACTACATTCTCGATAACACACAACGCTGGAAAGCCCGGGCCACGGTGTTTACCGGCCCGGTGTTGGCGGACGACGATCGCGTCTACCGGGGCATTAAAATCCCCAAAGCGTTCTGGAAAGTGGTCGCCTACCTCAGCGACGACGGCAAGCCCTGCGCCAGCGCCTACATGATCGACCAAAACCGCGAGCTGGGTCAGCTCGACCTCATGTTCGGCCAGCTCAGAACCTACCAGCGCAGCGTGATTCAGATCGAACGCTTGACCGGTATCCGCTTCGCCAACCTGGCCGACTACGATGGTTTCAGCAATGAAGAGCGCGCCACGGGGACGCGAATTGAAGCGCTGATCCAGGGCCCTGAAGATATTCGTCTGTAACCAGGCGACCTAAGGCTATATCGCCCCGCCGTGATCGACTACCATACCGCGCCGGTTCCCAAACGGGACTAATAGGGAATCCGAAGCGCGGTACACCGCGCCAATCGGAACTGCCCCCGCAACTGTAGATGCCGAGCCCGCTCCCCCACTGCCACTGGACCCCGTCCGGGAAGGCTGGAGCGTGGCGACGACGCATCAGTCAGGAGACCTGCCGGCCCAGCAAAATCACTAACCGGCGGGGTGTCCGGGAAGGACATCCTTGCCTGCCTCACCCGCAGCGGTCGAGGGCGTGTTTCCGAACCGTACACCCCCTGTTCCAGGTACGGCTCCAAGGAGATTGCCCAATGCTGCCACGCGTTACCGCCCTGCTCACCGGCCTGGGCCTGTGTGCCCTGGCCCAAGCGGCCCCCACTCAGTACCCGCTGACGGTGGAGAACTGCGGCAGCAGCCTGACCTTCGCGCAAGCGCCCGCCCGCGCCGTGACCATCGGCCAGGCCGCCACCGAAATGCTCTATGCCCTCGGCGTGGGCGATAGAGTGGTCGGCACGTCGCTGTGGTTCAACAACGTGCTGCCACAGTTCAAGGCGCTGAACGACGGCATCGAACGCCTGGCCAATAACGAACCGAGCTTCGAGTCGGTGATCGCCAAGCGCCCGCAACTGGTGGCGGCCGAGCTGGAATGGGTGGTCGGCCCGCAAGGCGTGGTGGGCACCCGCGAGCAGTTTCATGAGTTGAAGATCCCCACCTACCTGCTGCCCTCCGACTGCGAAGCCAAGAACAACCGGGTGGGCGCCGACGGCACGCGGCTGGAGCCGTTCCGCATCGACACGATCTACAAGGGCATCCGCCAGTTGGCGGAGATTTTCGACGTGCAGGATCGCGGCCAGCAACTCAACGATGAACTCAAGGCGCGCCTGGCCAAGTCCGTCGCCACCGTGCAAGCCAAGGGGCTCAAGCAGGCCAGTGCGCTGGTGTGGTTTTCCAGCGCCGAGATGGCCAGCGATCCCTACGTGGCCGGTCACAAGGGTGTCCCCGAGTTCATGCTGCAAACGCTCGGCCTGCGCAACGTGGTGCAGTCTGATGAGGAATGGCCCGCCGTCGGCTGGGAAACCATCGCCAAGGCCAACCCCACCGTGCTGGTGATCGCCCGCATGGACCGCCGCCGCTACCCGGCCGACGATCATGCACAGAAGCTCGCCTTCCTGCGCAGCGACCCGGTGACGCGCAACATGGACGCGGTGAAACACAACCGCATCATCATCCTCGACGCCATGGCCCTGCAGGCCAGCGTGCGGACCTTCGAGGGTCTTGAACAACTGGCTGCGGCCATCGACGGCTACGACCTGCCGAAATGATACGAACCCTACTCGCCCTGGCATTGCTACTGATCGCCGTGCTCGCCGGCGTGGCCATCGGCGAAACCGCCATCGCGCCGCAGGTGGTGTTGCAGGTACTCGCCAACAAACTGTGGGCGGCCGGCTACGTGCTGGACCCGATCGATGAAGGCGTGGTGTGGAACTACCGCCTGACCCGCGCCCTGGTCGCCGCCGCATGCGGGGCCGGGCTGGCCACCTGCGGGGTGATTTTGCAGTCGTTGTTGCGCAATCCCCTGGCCGATCCTTACCTGCTGGGCATCAGCGCCGGCGCGTCGACAGGCGCAGTCCTGGTGGTGCTGATGGGTGTCGGCGGCGGCTTGGTTTCGCTGTCGGTCGGTGCGTTCGGCGGGGCGATGGCGGCGTTTGCGCTGGTGGTATTGCTCGCGCGGGCCAGCGGTTCGTCCAGCGGCACCGGGCAGATCATCCTCGCAGGCATTGCCGGCTCGCAGCTGTTCAATGCGCTCACCGCGTTCCTGATCACCAAGTCGGCCAGCTCCGAACAGGCGCGCGGCATTCTGTTCTGGCTGCTGGGCAACCTCAGCGGCGTGCGTTGGCCGTCGGTGTGGCTGGCGGTGCCGGTGGCGGTCGCCGGGTTGGCGGTGTGCCTGTGGCATCGTCGGGCGCTGGATGCGTTCACCTTCGGGCGCGACTCGGCGGCCTCCCTCGGCATCCCGGTACGCCGCGTGCAATGGGTGCTGGTGGGCTGCGCGGCATTGGTCACGGCGGTGATGGTGTCGATTGTCGGCTCCATCGGTTTTGTCGGGCTGGTGATTCCCCATGCCGCGCGCCTGCTGCTCGGCACCGGGCACTCGCGCCTGTTGCCGGCCAGCGCATTGGGCGGCGCGCTGTTTCTGATCGCGGCGGATGTGCTGTCGCGCACCTTGATCAAGGGCCAGGTGATTCCGGTCGGCGTGGTCACTGCGCTGGTCGGCGCGCCGGTGTTTGCACTGATTCTGATCGGCCGGAGAAACCCTCGATGAGTGCGCCGGTATTGAGCTGCAGCGGGCTGGGCTTCAAGGTGCGGGAAGCCGAGTTGCTGCGGGATATCCACCTGGAGGTGACGCTCGGCGAAACCCTCGGGATCGTCGGCCCGAACGGCTCGGGTAAATCCACCTTGCTCAAACTGTTGGCCGGGTTGCGTACCCCCGCTCATGGCGAAGTACGCCTGGGTGGCGAGCGCCTGGGCGAACTGCCCCGCCGCACCGTGGCACAACGTCTGGCCGTGGTGGAACAACAGGCCGACACCGACGATGCCATTCGGGTGTTCGACGCTGTCGCATTGGGCCGCACCCCGTGGCTGTCAGCGCTGAGCCCGTGGTCCGAGGCAGACGATCGCATCGTGCGCCAGGCGCTGCACGACGTGGACGCCATGCACTTGAGCAACCGCGCCTGGCGCAGCCTCTCCGGCGGTGAGCGCCAACGCGTACACATCGCCCGCGCCCTGGCGCAACGGCCACAGATTCTGGTGTTGGATGAGCCGACCAACCACCTGGATATTCAGCATCAACTGTCGATTCTCAAGGGCGTGCAGGCGTTACCCGTGACGACCCTGATCGCCCTGCACGATCTCAACCAGGCACTGACCTGTGATCGCCTGGCCGTGCTGGACCGCGGGCGTTTGGTGGCGCTGGGCAAGCCGCAGGACGTGCTGACGCCGCAGCGGCTGCAGGACACCTTCGGGGTGCAGGCGCACTACCTGACGGACCCGTTTGACGGGGCGCAGATTCTGCGACTGCGCGCTTAACGGCAACACCGTTCAAATGTCGGCGCTGTCGAGCCCGGCGAGGCGGCGATGGGATCAGCGTGCAGCACCTGCCGAACGGCCGCGTGCGCTGGGCTAATCCTCGACAATCCTCAGCCAAGGCCACCGCGCCTGATAGCTGCGCGCCTTCTGCGCAAACAACTCCGGCTCAGGATTGATCGGGTTGATCCTGAGCAGGCCCTGCTCCATATCAGTCAAACCAAATGGCGCATACACCTCGCCCGTCGCCACATCCAGCCCGATGCACGTCCCGGCCACCAGGTAACGATCAATCCCGGCGCGCGCGGAGTGCAGCTGCGGATACGGTCGGCCAAACCGCTGGCCATACCAAAGGTGAACGCGCGCCTGATTCTTCACTTCAATTTCTACCTCCAAATCCTCGAACAGCCGCTGTGCAGCGCGAATGACCGCGTCTTCGGCCTCCCAGGAAAGGTCCGGGTCGAAGTAAAAAACGTCGTAGTCCTTTACCCCCTGGTCAGCAGGCAGATTCGACTGATGATTCCAAACAGCCTGGAACAGACAGCCCGCGGTCAGCATGCACTGGTTCACACCAAGGGCCGGCAGGCGCGCGGTGATCTCGGCGTTGATGGGGTTGGCCATGGCCAACTCGAGAAAGGTTTCGACGGTCAATGTCATGCTCAATCCTTTGCAGTGGGCACCTGTCCTGGGGAGCCAACAGTACAACAACGCGGGTTACGCTTTCACGTAACGGCCTCTTCTTCACGTCATCAAAATTCGCTAAGGTGCCTCGACACACCGCTCCCCTATTGCCCTCACCGAGACGCCGACCTTGGCCCATTCCCCGACTGATCGCCCCGCCAGCTCCTGGTCGGTGTTTCTGATTTTCCTGCGCTTGGGGCTCACCTCCTTCGGCGGCCCCGTCGCACACCTGGGTTACTTTCGCGACGAGTTCGTCACCCGGCGCCGCTGGCTGAGCGAGCGCAGTTATGGGGATTTGGTCGCGCTGTGCCAATTCCTGCCCGGCCCGGCCAGCAGCCAGGTAGGTATCGCGCTGGGCCTGTCGCGGGCTGGCTACGGTGGGGCGCTGGCGGCATGGTTGGGGTTTACGCTGCCGTCGGCCGTTGTGCTGATCCTGTTCGCCTTGGGCATTGCCCAGCACAGCACGGCGCTCCCGCCGGGTGCGCTGCATGGCCTTAAGGTGGTGGCCGTCGCCGTGGTCGCCCAAGCCGTGTGGGGCATGGCGCGCAATCTGTGTAGCGACGCCGCGCGCATCACCGTGATGCTGATCGCGGCGTGCGTGGCCCTGCTGCAAACCTCGGCGTGGGGCCAGGTCGCCGTGATCAGCGCGGCGGCGCTGGCGGGCCTGCTGCTGTTCAAGCCCACGCCACCGGCCGCGCACGATGCATTACCCGTGACGCTCAGCCGCCGCGCGGGGGCGATGTGGTTGTCGCTGTTTGTGCTGGTGTTGGCCGGCCTGCCGATCCTGGCCCAACTGATCCCCAATCAGGGCCTGGCGATGACCGACGCGTTCTACCGCAGCGGTTCGCTGGTGTTCGGCGGCGGCCACGTGGTGCTGCCACTGCTGCAGGCCGAAGTCGTGCCCACCGGCTGGGTGAGCAACGATGTCTTCCTCGCCGGCTATGGCGCCGCCCAGGCCATGCCCGGCCCCTTGTTCACCTTCGCCGCGTTCCTCGGCGCGTCGATGAGCCAGGCCCCGAGCGGCTGGCTCGGTGGCCTGCTCTGCCTGCTGGCCATCTTCGCCCCGTCGTTTTTACTGGTGCTGGGCGCACTGCCCTTCTGGGAAAGCCTGCGCCGCAGCCCGCGCACCCAGGCCGCCCTTGCGGGCGTGAACGCAGCGGTGGTGGGGCTGTTGCTGGCGGCGCTGTACCAGCCGGTATGGACCAGTGCGATCTTCAGCGCACGGGATTTCGGCCTGGCCCTGGTCGGCCTGGTGGCGTTGATGGTGTGGAAGCTGCCACCGTGGCTGGTGGTTGTCGGAAGCGGCGCGCTCGGATGGTTATTGAGTCTTGCCCTGTAACACGTCCACCGCGCCTTGCTGCTTGACCTGTCCGAAGACCTCGGCGGCTGACGACTAGCCCTTCAACTCACTCGCGCGATTGCTCGCCGCGTCGTCGTAAGCCACATACAACGACTCGGCGATTTGGCTCTTGATGGCTTTGGTGGACTCAAGGCCCAAGACAAAACCTTCGGCTTTGCCGCCGGCACGGTTGAGTTCTTCGTGGGTGGAGGCACCGGTGATGGCGTCGAGGAGTTTGGAGGCGTGAGGGCCGACACCTTTGGGAAGGGAGATTTGGTCGATGGTCATTGCGATGCCTTTATGAAAAATGGACGGTAGCGCGTGGACCACTGCCGGGCTGGCATGGTAGACCTGTTTGTCGAGAAAGGGGCTGCTTTCGGCCCAAAACCGGATATCGAGTGTCTACAGATTCAGTGGCCCTTTCCGACCGCCCAAAACAAAACCCCTGTCTGCGTAAGCAAACAGGGGTTCTGGAATTTAATCTTGACGATGACCTACTCTCACATGGGGAAACCCCACACTACCATCGGCGATGCATCGTTTCACTGCTGAGTTCGGGATGGGATCAGGTGGTT
>NZ_JAFCXJ010000016.1:0-96412 GCF_049898265.1 Pseudomonas sp. PSPC2-3
TGGTCTTTGGGGATGCCGGCTTCTTCGAGGGATTTGATCGAACCGTCGGTGCGTTTTTTACCGGTGTCGAGTTCGTTGAAGGTGTTGATCACCGCGTAGGTGTCCTTCCAGTCCCAACCGCGTTTCTTCGCCTCGGCGGCCATCGCCGCGCCTTGCTTCTGGCCGACTTCGAACGCGGCCATGCCCAGGTACGGCACGTCTTCCATGAAATTGCCCTTGGCGTCGACGAAGCGATCATCCACGGCCATGACTTTCAAGCCGTTGACCTTGGCCTTGGCGACAATGGCCGGGCCGAGGGACACGTCCGGCGGGCAGATCACAAAGCCCTTGGCGCCGTTGGCGGCCAGGCTGTCGATGGCCGAGAGGGTCTTCTCGCCGTCGGGCACAGCGATCTTGATCACAGTGAAACCATGTTCCTTGCCGGCTTTTTCGGCGAAGGCCCATTCGGTCTGGAACCAGGGTTCTTCGGCTTGTTTGACCAGGAAGCCGATTTTTACTGCTTCAGCGGCCAGCGACAGCCCACTCAAGCTGATGGCCGAGACCGCCACAGCGGCGCAGCACAAGGAACGGATAGCACGACGACGATTCATACGGTTGACTCCTTATTGTTGTTTTCTTTTTTTTGTAGGAGCGAGCTTGCTCGCGAAAAGCCAGAGAGCGCCGCGTGCATTCAGGATGCGCGCGTCATCGTTAACGTTTTTCGCGAGCAAGCTCGCTCCTACAGGGGTAAAGCGGTGAAGCGGTATAGCGTTCAGCCAGCAAAGCGGTGACACGGTTTGCCGGGCACATCGACCTCCATGGCCAACACCGCACCGTCCAAGGGGTGATCCAAGGGGCTGGCGGCGCTGGTGATGTACAGGGTGGTGAGGTCGGGCCCGCCGAACACGCAACTGGTGGGGCGGCTGACGGGCAGTTCGACGATGCGATCGACTTCACCGTCCGGCGTCAGGCGCAGCAGGCAACTGCCGTTCCAGCGCGCGTTCCAGATGTAGCCCTGACTGTCCATCGCCGACCCGTCCGGCCCGCCGCGCCCATGCGGGCCGAACCAGGGCTGGGCGGGGTCGAGTTGGCCGTTCGCTTGGATCGCATGCCGATACAGCGTGCCGTCGAGGCTGTCGCCGAAATGCACCTGGCGGCCGTCGTCGCTCCACAGCAAGGTGTTGGGAATGCCCAGGCCGTGCAGCAGCGGCGTGACCCGCGCATCGGCATCCACGCGAAACAGCCCGCCGGAACGTCGCGTAACGGGCAGGTCTTCGCCGTGCTCGCCGATGTTGTTCTGCATGGTGCCCAGCCACAGGCGGCCCTGGGCGTCGCAGCGCGCTTCATTGCCACGGTTGCCCGCGTGCGGGTCGGCCACGCAGAACAGGCTCAAGGCGGCGCTCGCCAGGTCCAGTCGGTAGACGCCGCTGCTCAAGGTCACCAGCGCATCGCCGCGTTCACACGGGATAAACGCGGACACATGCTCCGGCAACCGCCAGGCCTGCAACTGCCCGTCCAGCAGGCGCAGCGCCTGTTTGCCAGCGATGTCGACCCAATACAGGGCCTGGGTGGGCACGTCCCAGAACGGGCCCTCCCCCAGTTGCGCACGGTGTGCGCTGACGGCGTGAAACGACATGTTGCCTCCTGGATTGTTATTGTTCTCAGGTGCGCGTTACAGCGAGTCGCGTGACGGTGTGCCATCCACCAGGCGCTGGATACGCAACGGGTTGGCGTTTTTCAACGCGTCGGGCAGCAGGCTGTCCGGGTAGTTCTGGAAACACACCGGGCGCAGGAAGCGGTCGATGGCCAGGCTGCCGACCGAGGTGCCACGCGCATCCGACGTCGCCGGGTACGGCCCGCCATGCACCATCGCATCGCAGACTTCCACGCCGGTCGGGTAACCATTGAGCAGGATACGCCCGACTTTCTGCTCCAGCAGCGGCGTGAGTTCGGCGAACTGTTGCAGGTCGGCCGGCTCGCCGATGATCGTCGCCGTGAGCTGGCCGTGCAGGCCATGCAAGGCGGCGCTGAGCTGGGCCTGGTCGGCGACTTCGACGAACACCGTGGTGGGGCCGAACACTTCCTCTTGCAGCACTTCATCGCCGTCGATCAGCAGGCTGACATCGGCCTTGAACAACTGCGGCCGTGCCTGATGCCCGGCTTGAGCCTGACCGGCCAGGTGTTGGATGCCGGGGTGCGCCAGCAGTTTTTGCAGGCCCTTGTCATAGCTGCTCAAGGTGCCGGCATTGAGCATGGTCTGCGCCGGCTGATCGCCGATCAGTTGCGCCACCTGCTGGGTGAACGCGCTGAAGGCCGGCGACGCGAGGCCGATCACCAGACCGGGGTTGGTACAGAACTGGCCGCAGCCTTGCACCACCGAGGCAGTCAGCTCGCGTGCCACGGTTTCGGCCCGCGCCTGCAGGGCCTGGGGCAACACGATGACCGGGTTGATGCTCGACATCTCGGCGAATACCGGGATCGGCTGCGGACGCGCCGCCGCCATGTCGCACAGGGCGCGCCCGCCCTTGAGCGAGCCGGTAAAGCCGACCGCCTGGATCGCCGGGTGCTTGACCAGCGCTTCACCGACGCCGCCACCAAAGATCATGTTGAACACGCCCGCCGGCATCTCGGTGGTCTCGGCCGCGCGAATGATCGCATCGGCGACGCGCTCGGCCGTGGCCATATGCCCACTGTGGGCCTTGAACACCACCGGGCAGCCGGCCGCCAGCGCGGCGGCGGTATCCCCGCCCGCCGTGGAAAACGCCAGGGGGAAGTTGCTCGCGCCAAACACCGCAACCGGGCCCAGACCGATGCGGTATTGGCGCAGGTCCGGGCGTGGCAGCGGCTGGCGATCCGGCAGTGCCTTGTCGATGCGCGCGCCGTAGAAATCGCCGCGACGCAACACCGTGGCGAACAGCCGCATCTGCCCGCTGGTGCGGCCGCGCTCGCCTTTGATACGCGCAGCGGGCAGCGCGGTTTCACGGCAGACCAGTTCGACGAAGGCATCGCCCAGCGCGTCCAGCTCATCGGCGATCGCGTCAAGGAACTGCGCGCGGCGCGATGCACTCAGGGCGCGGTACGCCGGGTAAGCCGCTGCCGCGGCCTTGGCGGCGGCGTCGACTTCCTGCGGGGTCGCCTGGTAGAAATCCTGGGGCAAGGCTTCGCCGGTCGCCGCATCGACGCTCTGCAGCTTGAGGCTGCCGTTGGCGCTGCGCTGGCCGCCGATGTAGTTGTGACCAAGGAACTGGGGCATGTGGCTCTCCTTTAAAGGGTGATGACGTCGCCGGGTTCGAAGACGGCGTCGGCACTGCCGACGCGATTGACAAGCGGCGCGCCGAACTCGGCCTGGCTGATCTCGAACACATCGCCCGGTTGGGTACGTATACCGTCGGCGAATGACAGGGTGGCGGTGCCGAAGAAATGAATGTGTACATCGCCGGGTTTGAGGAACTGGCTGTACTTGAAGTGGTGGTACTCAAGGTTTTCCAGACTGTGGCACATATTGGCCTCGCCACTGAGGAACTCGTTCTGCCAGATCGCCTCGCCGTTGCGCAGGATGCGGCTGGTGCCCGCAAGATGCCGGGGCAACTCGCCCACGCGCAACTCCGGGCCGTAGCTGCAACTGCGCAGTTTGGAATGGGCCAGGTACAGGTAGTTCTTGCGTTCCATCACATGGTCGGAGAACTCGTTGCCCACCGCGAAACCCAGGCGATAGGGCTTGCGGTCGTGGCCGATCACATACAGCCCGCCGATCTCCGGCTCTTCGCCGGCGTCTTCGGCAAAGGGCGGCACCGGGAACGCCGCGCCGGGGCGCACCACGATGCTGCCATCGCCCTTGTAGAACCACTCCGGCTGCACGCCCGCCTGGCCGGCCGCCGGTTTGCCGCCTTCCACGCCCCACTTGAAGATACGCATGGTGTCGGTCAACGCGCTGTCGTCACCGGCCTGCTGGTGCATCTTGTCCCGCGCCGACGCGCTGCCCAGGTGGGTCAGGCCGGTGCCGCTGATCAGCATATGGGCCGGGTCCGGGTGGTCCAGCGGTGGCAGGATCTTCAGGTCGGCCAGCAGCTCGGCGTAATGATGACTGTCGCCCAGGCCGAGGCTCTGCACCTGCTGCACCAGGCCCACGCCGGCTTCGATCGCGGCCAGCGCCAACTCGCGCACACTGTGGGCGCTGAGCACTTCGCGCACCTGGCTGCCCTCCACCACACCGACCCGGCGCTCGCCGTTGGACACCTCGAACTGAACTAAACGCATGAAACTTCTCCTCGATTAAGTACGTGTGGCGCCACGGGCACTGGCGGCAAATTGCTCGGCAGGCAGCACATGCTTGCGCTCCAGCACGCGGTAGACCACGCCGGTCAAGACCAGCCCGAACACCATCACCAGGGACAAAAAGTACAAGCCCGAAGCCAGGTTGCCGGTGTATTCCTTGAGCGCGCCGATCACGAACGGGCCGATATAGCCGCCGAGGTTGCCCACCGAGTTGATCAACGCAATGCCCGCTGCCGCACTGGCGCCGGCGAAAAACCGCCCCGGCAGGGTCCAGAACACCGCCGTGCAGGAAAACAGCGCGAACGCCGCCAGGCACAGCGCGGCCATTTGCAGCACCGGCACACTCAGCCAGGCACTGCAGAACAGGCCGATGGCACCCAGTACATAGAGCACCGCCAGGTGGCCATAGCGGTCGTTCAAACGGTCGGAACTGCGCGGGATGATCAACAGCCCGACGATGCCGAAGATATACGGCACCGCCGACACAAAGCCGGTAACCAGGTCCGTGCCGCCGAACTGCTTGATCAGGGTCGGCAACCACAGGCCCAGGCCGTAGATGCTCAGGGTCACCGGCAGGTAGAACAGCGCCAGCAGCAACACGCGCTTGTCCTTGAGGGCGTGCAGTGGATTGCCGTGGCGGGTCTGGCCGTAGGCTTGCAGGTCCTTGGCCAGTTCGCCGGTGAGCCAGGTTTTTTCGTCCTCGCTCATCCAGTTGACCTGCTTGGGGCCGTCCGGCAGGTAGCGCAGCACCGGCCAGGTGAGCAGGAGCGCCGGGGTGCCGATGACGATGAACAGCCATTGCCAGCCGTGCAGGCCGAGGACGCCGTCCATGCCCAGCAGGCCGCCGGACACGGGGCCGGTGATCATCATCGCGATCGGCTGGGAGAGGATGAACAGCCCGAGGATCTTGCCGCGATGGCGCACCGGGAACCACTGAGTGATGTAGTACAGAACGCCGGGAAAGAACCCCGCCTCCGCCGCGCCGAGCAGAAAGCGCATCACATAGAAGCTGTGTGGCCCCTGCACGAACGCCATGCCGATGGTGATGGCGCCCCAGGTGAGCATGATGCGCGCGAACCAGCGCCGCGCGCCGAAGCGATCGAGCATCAGGTTGCTGGGAATCTCGAACAGGAAATAGCCAATGAAGAACAGACCCGCGCCCAAACCGTAGGCCGCATCACCGATGCCGACGTCGGCGCCCATGTGCAGCTTGGCGAAGCCCACGGCGGAGCGGTCCACGTAGGCGATCAGGTACAGCAGGATGAGGAAGGGAATCAGTTTCAGCGTGATGCGCCGTATAAGCCGCAGTTCCTGGCTCATGGGGGTCGATCTCCGATTGTTGTTTTTATAGAAGCTCGGGGGACGCCTCTCGCGAAAATCCGCCAGGGCCATACCTCAGTTAAGCCAGACTATATAGTAGGACTATTTGCAAAACAACTCTTCCAAAGCTTCGATTTTGCGCTTATGTTTAAGCACGCATAGAACATATAGTCATACAATAAGAGAAACCATCATGCCTGATAAAAAGCCCGGCCTACGCTCCGCCCAGTGGTTCGGTACCGCCGACAAGAACGGCTTCATGTACCGCAGCTGGATGAAGAACCAGGGCATCGCCGACCATCAGTTCCATGGCAAACCGATCATCGGTATCTGCAATACCTGGTCGGAATTGACGCCGTGCAACGCGCATTTCCGCCAGATCGCCGAGCATGTCAAACGCGGCGTGATCGAGGCCGGCGGCTTCCCCGTGGAATTCCCGGTGTTCTCCAATGGCGAATCGAACCTGCGCCCTACCGCCATGCTCACGCGCAACCTGGCGAGCATGGACGTGGAAGAAGCGATTCGCGGCAACCCCATCGACGGCGTGGTGTTGCTGACCGGCTGCGACAAAACCACCCCGGCGCTGCTGATGGGCGCGGCCAGTTGCGACGTGCCGGCCATCGTGGTCACCGGCGGGCCGATGCTCAACGGCAAGCACAAGGGCCAGGACATCGGCTCGGGCACGGTGGTGTGGCAGCTCAGCGAACAGGTCAAGGCCGGCACCATCAGCCTGGATGACTTCCTCGCGGCCGAGGGCGGCATGTCGCGTTCGGCGGGCACCTGCAACACCATGGGCACCGCGTCGACCATGGCCTGCATGGCCGAGGCACTCGGCACCTCCCTGCCCCACAACGCGGCGATCCCGGCGGTGGATGCACGGCGTTATGTGCTGGCGCATATGTCCGGCATGCGTGCGGTGGAGATGGTGCGCGAAGACTTGAAGCTGTCGAAGATCCTCACCAAGGAAGCCTTCGAAAACGCGATCCGCGTGAACGCGGCCATCGGCGGTTCGACCAATGCGGTGATCCACCTCAAAGCCATCGCCGGGCGCATCGGCGTGGAGCTGGACCTGGACGACTGGACGCGCATCGGGCGCGGCATGCCGACCATCGTCGACCTGCAACCGTCCGGGCGTTTCTTGATGGAAGAGTTCTACTACGCCGGTGGCCTGCCGGCGGTGCTGCGCCGGCTCGGTGAAGCCAACCTGATCCCGCACCCGAACGCCTTGACCGTCAACGGCAAGTCGCTGGGCGAGAACACCAAGGACTCGCCGATCTACGGCCAGGACGAAGTGATCCGCACCCTCGACAACCCGATCCGCGCCGACGGCGGCATCTGTGTGCTGCGCGGCAACCTGGCCCCGCTGGGCGCGGTGCTCAAGCCGTCGGCCGCCAGCGCGGAGCTGATGCAGCACCGTGGCCGCGCCGTGGTGTTCGAGGATTTCGACATGTACAAGGCGCGCATCAACGACCCGGAACTGGAGGTGGACGCCCACTCGATCCTGGTCATGAAAAACTGTGGGCCCAAGGGTTATCCGGGCATGGCCGAAGTCGGCAACATGGGCCTGCCCGCCAAGCTGCTGGCCCAGGGCGTGACCGACATGGTGCGGATTTCCGATGCGCGCATGAGCGGCACGGCGTATGGCACGGTGGTCTTGCACGTCGCACCGGAAGCCGCTGCCGGCGGGCCGTTGGCTGCGGTGCGCGAAGGCGACTGGATCGAACTCGACTGCGCCAACGGGCGCTTGCACCTGGACATCCCCGACGCCGAGCTGGCGGCGCGCATGGCTGACCTGAAACCACCGCAGAAGCTGATCGTCGGCGGCTATCGCCAGCTGTACATCGACCATGTGCTGCAGGCGGACCAGGGCTGCGACTTCGATTTCCTGGTGGGTTGCCGCGGGGCCGAAGTCCCACGTCATTCCCACTAATTGGGATGCTATGATGCCGCCTATTTAGCCAGAGCATCCCTGTCGTTATGGATCACCAGCCGTCCAAGCCGCGCAAGAGCATGCATGCCCAGATCGTCCAGGACTTGGGCATGCACATCGTTTCCGGTCGCTTCAAGCCAGAAGAACGACTGCCCATGGAGGCCACGCTGTGTGAGGAGTACAAGGTCAGCCGCTCGGTATTGCGCGAGGCGACCCGGGTGCTCAGCGCCAAGGGCCTGGTGTATTCCAAGCCACGGGTAGGCGCGGTGGTGCGGCCGCGGGTGAAGTGGCACCTGCTCGACCCGGACGTACTGTCCTGGTTGATGCAGTCCACCCCCCATAGCGAGTTCTTCAACACCCTGGCTGGCGTGCGGCGCATCCTCGAACCGGAAATCGCCGCCATGGCCGCGACCACCGCGACCGCTGAAGACATCGCCACCATCGAAAAAGCCTACCTCGGCATGGAAACCGCGCAGACCCACGACGCGCTGCTACAGGCCGACCTGGACTTCCACCGTGCGATTGCCGACGCCACGCGCAACGACCTGCTGGCGTATATGTGCAACATGCTGTCGCTGCCGCTGCGCGAGTCGATCAACATCACCAACCGCCGCCCGGATATCCAGGGCCTGAGCCTGCCCCGGCACAAGGCGATCCTCACCGCGATCCAGAACCGCGATGCCCTCGGCGCCCGGCATGCCTCGCTGGTGCAACTGGACGACACGCGGGTGGCGCTGGATACGGTGATGAATGTGCTGACGCCGTTATAAGCCCCACCCTCGCTCGACAACCGTGAGGCTCGACGGCACCCGCAAGGCGGGGCGCAAGAACACTTTCTGTCAGCCCTGGAGATCAAATGTGGGAGATGTCGAGCTTTAGCGAGGCTTCGATGGCGGCGGGCCTGCCGGCATCGGTGTGACATCTCCCACAGGTCGGGCTGAGCGGCCGCCTCAGCGATAGCGTTCCAACCAATAGGCATACGGCGCTGGCAAGGTCCAGGAGGCGTTCTCTACCCCCAGTTCCTTGGCGGCAAAGTACGCCCAATGCGGATCAGCCAGATGCGCGCGCCCCACCGAGACCAAATCCACCTGCCCGGCCTGCAACGCACCTTCCGCCAATTGCGGCGTGCCAAACCCCCAGGCCGAAGTGACCGGGATGCCGGCTTCGCGACGCACGCGCTCAGCGATCGGCCCCAGGAACGCCGGGCCCCACGGGATCTGGGTGTCAGCAATGGTGAAGCCGACGCTGACGCTCAGCAGGTCGAGGCCACCGGCCTTGAAGCGACGGGCCAGTTCGATGGATTCGGTCAGCGTCTGCTCGTCACGGCCGTCGTATTCGATCACGCCGAAACGCGCGGTCAACGGCAGGTTTTCCGGCCAGACTTCGCGCACCGCGGCCAGGGTTTCCAGGAGGAAACGGCTGCGATTGTCGAAGCTGCCGCCGTAGGCGTCGGTGCGCTGGTTGGAATGTTCGGAGAAAAAGCTCTGGCCCAGGTAACCGTGGGCGAAGTGCAGTTCGATCCATTCAAAACCGGCGTCGCGGGCACGGCGGGCGGCGTCGACGAAGTCCTGGCGCACGCGGGCGATGTCGTCCAGGGTCATGGCGCGCGGCACGTTAGGCAGGTTGGCGCCGAACGCAATGGCCGAAGGCGCAATGGTCTCCCAGCTGCGCGCATCGGAAGCGGGGATATGGTCGTCGCCTTCCCATGGGCGGTTGGCACTGGCCTTGCGGCCGGCGTGGGCGATCTGAATGCCTGGCACCGCGCCAGCAGCCTTGATGGTCTTGACCATCGGCACGAACGCCTGGGCGTGGGCATCGCTCCAGATACCTGCACAACCGGGAGTGATACGGCCTTCAGGAGACACCGCGGTGGCTTCGACCACCAGCAAACCGGCGCCGCCACGGGCCATGCTGGCCAGGTGAACGTGGTGCCAGTCGTTGACGATGCCATCGTTGGCCATGTACTGGCACATCGGCGGGATCGCGATGCGATTGCGCAAGGTCACGTCTTTGAGTTTGTAGGGTTCAAACAAGGCAGCCATCAGGCACCTCCAGGAGCGAGTGATTGATTCGATAGTTCGATGGTATTCGAACTATGGTATTCAACACCAGCCCTGTTATCATTTGTTTTATGCGAGCCTTCAAACACCCCGCCCTGCAAGACCTGACACTCGAACGCGTGCTCTACGCCTTGAGCGACCCGGTGCGCCTGGAAATCATCCGCTACCTGGCCGACGTGCCCGAGGCCACCTGCGGCGAACTGGACGGCGGACGGCCGAAATCCAGCATGTCCCACCACTTCCGCGTGCTGCGCGATGCCGGGCTGGTCCACACCCGCAGCGTCGGCACCACGCATCTGAATTCGTTGCGCGCGGATGTGCTTGAGGCGCGTTTTCCCGGGTTGCTGGCGAGTGTTCTGGCTCAGCGGTAAACGATAGGATCAGGACAGCGATCCGAGCGTATTACGTCACTGCTCTATTTTGCGGACGGGGGCGTATCGATCAGTTGTGCTCGATAGGTTTTGTAGATCTGTTGAACCTCAGGATCGTCCAGATTTTCGTAAGTTATCCCTTCTTTATCCAGGCCATCCAATCCCTTGATGCCACCTATCATCCCCGGCCATTCATCACGGTGGGCAATATCGACGACAAAGGGTTTCAAGTAATTATTCAGATGCCCCTTGAACGGTGCCCTGAGCTCTTCGCTAAGTGCCCGAAGATAATCGTCCTTGTTCGTTTTCGACCACTCAATGGCGAACTTGGCGCGATAACAAAGCTCCATGAAAACAAGCAGAATCGTGCGCCCATTACCATCAAGAAAAGGGTGCGCAAATGCTAGTTGCCCCATCACATCGCCAGGACGCTCTCTGAAGCGCTTCTTGTTCGACGCCAGTTCAAGCGCATAGTCAATGGAGCGCTTGATCGAGCCAGGATGTTCAAAGACAGTATGCCAAGGATCGTCGTGGGAACCCTTGAATACGGCAAGATGCGGCACCAGATCATTTCGATCTTTACCCGCCCAGTGATAGAAATCAGAAAACAAGATTTCGTGTACTTTGAGGACCGACTTGTAATCAATCGGTTTTTTCTTGGCCAAATAACCCAGTGCATCTTCCATGCTCAACTCAAAGGACAGATGCTCAGACTCCTTGACCTCCATAGGATCTTTAAGCTGTAACGCGTTTTGAAGATATCCAGCGGTATCAAAATCTCCGAAAGGATCAAAACTCATGCGCTGAGTTTCTTCTTGGCGCGGCGCTTCTCCTGAAGATAACTGCCTTGAAGTGCAAGGGTTTCCGACTTGCTCAAAATACCCTTGCGCTTAAGGTTGACCAATAACTGTTCCACACCATCCAATTCGACCGCATCACCAGCCAGTCCGGTGATGGCAACCGCCATTCGGCTGATGCTGTCACGTTCAGCGGTGACATGATGCGCTTTAGCCAGCCTGCGCACTTTGCTGGCAATACTGACATCGGTTGTACTCGTCATTTGGAATCCCTCTGTTAGCTTTTCGAGCATAGCATGGTGGTGGTCCTTGCTCTCTACCCAGCTCGACGGGCGCAATCATTGATTTGATCCGGTGTACCGCCCTCCTTCACCGAACCTTTCACGGCAAACCAACGTCCGAGCTTAGGCACTGTTGCTTACCGCTCGCCGCGAGGTCTCCGTTTGAAAGCCGCCATCGTCAAAAAATACCGCCTGATCATCAAAACCATGGGTTATGTCGGTTGGGCCCTGTTCTGGCTGTTGCTGTGGGACGTCGCCGTCACCGTGGACTTCATGCTGTTTCTCACCACCAAGATCAACCTGCCGCTGATGCCCCTGACCTTGCTCGGCTCAGCGCTGGTGGTGCTGATCAGTTTTCGTAACAGCAGCGCCTACAACCGCTGGTGGGAAGCGCGCACCTTATGGGGCGCGATGGTCAACAATTCGCGCAGTTTCGCGCGGCAGGTGCTGACGCTATTGGATGACCTCGGCAACGACGTGAACCCGGTAAAGGCCACCCTGTTGCGCCGCCATGTGGCCTATGTGAACTGCCTGGCCGCCCATCTCAAGGGCCGGCCGTGCCCGGACGAGGTGCGGGCATTTATCCCGGCCGAGGAATTTGCGCGCAACGGCGCCACCAACAATTTCGCCAATGACATCCTCACCGGCTCGGCGGCGCTGTTGGCCAGGGAATACAAGGCCGGGCACCTGGACAGCATCCGCCTGGCGCGGCTGGAGTCGACGCTGGTGGATTTGTCCAACGCCCAGGGCGGCATGGAACGCATCGCCAATACCCCGCTGCCCTACCCTTACGTGTACTTCCCGCGCCTGTTCATTTCGTTGTTCTGCCTGATCGTGCCGGTGGGCCTGGTCGAATCCCTGGGCTGGTTCACCCCGCTGGCCTCCACGGTGGTGGGCTTCATGCTGCTGGCCATCGAGCGCATCGGCACCGACCTGCAAAGCCCGTTTCATTCCAGCGAACATCAGATCCAGATGGAAACCATCTGCGAAACCATCGAGAACAACCTGCAGTCGATGCAGCGCGATGCGCTGGGCGGCAACCGTATCGGCTGAACGCCTCCACGGCCTCAAGTGCGTGCCCCGACGGTCGATATAAGGGGTACGCATGGGCGCACCCCTCATAACAATACATGCGACGCTACTGTTTTCCCCTTGCCAAAACTATAAATACCCGCGGGAGAAGTCATGAATATCAAGCAAAAGCTGACCTGGGCGTTTGCGGCCATCGCGTGCGTGCCGGTTATCCTGGTGGCGGTGCTGGTGGTGCTGAACCTGCGCGAGGCGGCTGTGGCCAATTTCCTCGACAGCAGCGGCCGCGAGATCCGCCAGATCGATAACGGCATGAAGCAGTTCTTCGACGGCATCAGCCAGAACGTCGAGTACGTGGCCAAAGACCCTCGCGTTGTCGCGGCCAAGGAGCTGAAGAACTACGCCGGTGCCGACGCCGCACAAATCCCGCTGACGCCAACGAATAAAGAGCTGCTGGCGATATTCGAGCAGTTCGCCAAAAGCCATCCAAGCACCGCCTACCTGTCCCTGGGCCTGAGCGACGGCGGTTATGCGAGCTGGCCTGACGACACCAAACTGAACAACTACGACCCGCGTGTACGCCCCTGGTACAAAGCCGCCGTGGCCGCTCCGGGCACCACCGTGCGGACCGGGGCCTATTACTGGGCGCCGGACGATGTGGTGCTGATCGGCACGGTCCACACCGTGGTCGACGCCAGCGGCACCCTGCTCGGCGTGGTCGGCCTGGACGTCTCGCTCAAGCAGCTCACCGAACTGGTGCGCAACATCAAGCTGGGCGACAGCGGCTACCTGATGCTGGTGGAAGCCAACGGCAACGTGCTGGTGGACCCCAGCGATGCCAAGCACAACTTCAAGCCGATGACCGAACTCGGCGCCAACTACGCCGAACTGGCCAAGCGCGGTGACGGCGTGACCCGAGTGGATATTGATGGTGTGGCTTACATGGCCAACGTGGTCAGCTCCAAAGACCTGGGCTGGCGCTTTATCGGCTTGATCAAGCGCGACGAAGTCATGGCCGACGCCACCCGCCTGACCTGGCTGATCGCAGCCATCGCAGCGGTACTCGCCGTGGTCTTCGCGATTGTCGGCGCGAGCTTCGCCAGCATGATCGTGCGCCCGATTCGCGGGGTCGCCGACGGTCTGCAAGAAATCGCCGAAGGTGAAGGCGACCTCACCCGCCAACTCAAGGTGCAAGGCAAGGACGAAACCGCTAGCCTGGCCGGCTGGTTCAACCAGTTCCTGGGCATGATCGCCCAGTTGGTACAGCGCATCGGCAGCGCATCCTCCGACCTGCAAAGCGCCGCCGCCGACACCCGCGAAGTGGCCAACAACCTGAACCAGGCCGCCGGTCGCCAACGTGAAGCCGTGGAGCTGGTGAGTACCGCATTCAACGAAATGGTGGCCACCGCCAACGAAGTCGCCCGCTCCTGCAGCGCCGCCGCGTCCAGCGCCGACGCAGGCTACCGCGATGTACACGACGGCCAGCAGCATATCGGCGAAGCCACCGGCAGCGTGCTCAAACTGAGCGAAGACCTGCAGAAGTCGACCCAGACCATGCAGCAGTTGGAGCAGGACAGCAAAAACATCAACACCATCCTCGACACGATCCGCTCGATTGCCGAGCAGACCAACCTGCTGGCGCTCAACGCGGCGATTGAAGCCGCGCGCGCCGGTGACCAGGGCCGCGGCTTCGCGGTGGTCGCCGACGAAGTGCGCGCCCTGGCCCGCCGCACCGCCGACTCCACCGGCGAGATTGACAGCCTGCTCGGCAACCTCGCGCGCCGCACCCAGGAAGTCACCCTGCAGATGCAGGGCAGCCTGCAGGTGTCGCAAACCAGTGTGGAACGCATCCAGCAGGCCCGCGACAGCTTCGACAAGATCCAAGGCTCGGTGGACTCGATCCGCGACCAGAACACCCAGATCGCCACCGCCGCCGAGGAACAGCACCAGGTCGCCGAACAGATCAACCAGCACATCGCGCAAATCCACGCCGATGCCCAACTGGTGGAAGACTTTGCCCACTCGGCGCAGACCGGCTCTGGCCGTTTGACGGATATCTCCGGGCAGCTCAAAGGCCTGGTAGGCCGCTTCAAGTTCTAACCCCCGCCAATGCAAGGCGGTGAGCCACTCACCGCCTCTGCTGCTTACCCCACGCCAGCCTCTACCTTGAGCCCGACCGCGCAACCGGTCGCCTTGAGGTGCATCAACACGCCAATACCTCCCGCCGACCTCGGCGTCACTGTCCGCATCCGCGGATAAGGCTGGCGTGCAACCGCCGATCATTCGAACGTGCTGACGTCTATTGCGATTCTCGTATTATGGTATACCATCATACGCAGACCTCTCACATCAGACGGAGCAGCCCATGAGTTTCGAAATCCGCAAGATCGTCAGCTACGTAGAAGAAACCTTTATCGAAGGCGGTAAAGCCGCGGACACTCCCGTGACCATGGTCGGCCTGGCCGTGGTGCTGAAAAACCCTTGGCTGGGTCGCGGTTTCGTCGAAGACCTCAAGCCTGAGATCCGTGCCAATTGCTCCGACCTCGGCGCGCTGATGGTCGAGCGCCTGGTGGGCATCATCGGCGGCGCGGAAAAAATCGAGGCCTACGGCAAGGCGGCAGTGGTCGGTGCCGACGGCGAGATCGAACATGCCAGCGCGATCATCCACACCCTGCGCTTCGGCAACCACTACCGTGAGGCGGTCAAGGCCAAGAGCTACCTGAGTTTTACCAACAAGCGCGGCGGCCCGGGCACGTCGATCCAGATCCCGATGATGCACAAGGACGACGAAGGCCTGCGTTCGCACTACATCACCCTGGAGATGCAGATCGAAGATGCGCCGCGTGCCGACGAAATCGTCGTGGTCCTGGGTTGCGCCGATGGCGGCCGCCTGCATCCGCGCATCGGCAACCGTTATATCGACCTGGAAGAGCTGGCGGCTGAAAAAGCCCAGTAAGCAAGACCGGCCACCCCAACAAAAAGCATGCAGGAGCGCTCCATGATTCGGCTCACCGCTGAACGCACCCCGGCTGGCACCAGTTATCTGGCGACCGGCCAAGGCCAGCCTGTGGTTTTGATCCACGGCGTGGGCCTGAATAAAGAAATGTGGGGCGGGCAAGTCGTTGGCCTGGCCACGAACTACCGCGTGATCACCTATGACATGCTCGGCCATGGCGCCAGCCCGCGCCCGGCCGCCGACACCCCGCTGCTCGGCTATGCCGATCAGTTGCTGGAACTGCTCGACCACCTGCAACTGCCCCAGGCCACGGTGATCGGGTTTTCCATGGGCGGCCTGGTCGCGCGGGCGTTTGCCTTGCATTACCCCGAGCGTCTGAAGGGCCTGGTGGTGCTCAACAGTGTGTTCAACCGCAGCCCTGAACAGCGTGCCGGGGTCATCGCACGTACCGCCCAGGCCGCCGAACACGGCCCCGACGCGAATGCCGAAGCCGCACTGTCGCGCTGGTTCAGCCGTGAATACCAGGCGGCCAACCCGGCGCAGATCGCCGCGCTGCGTGAAACCCTGGCGGGCAACGACCCCCAGGGTTACCTGACCACCTATGAACTGTTTGCGACCCAGGACATGTACCGTGCCGACGACCTCCCGGGGTTGCGCGCACCGACCCTGGTCGCCACCGGCGAACTCGACCCTGGCTCGACCCCGGAAATGGCCCGGCAACTGGCCGATCGCATTCCCGGCGCCAGCGTTGCGGTGCTGGCCGAGCAACGGCATATGATGCCGGTAGAATCGCCGCGCCTGGTCAACCAGTTGCTGCTGGGGTTCCTCGACACGGTGTACGCCCAAAACACTCCAATCAAGGGGATCGTTGCATGACACTCGCACGCTTCCAGATGTGCATCGGCGGTGAATGGGTCGATGCCCTCTCCGGCAAGACCTTCGACAGCCTCAACCCGGCCCTGGCCGAACCCTGGGCGCAATTGCCCGACGCCGACGAAGCCGACGTGGAGCGCGCCGTGCAGGCCGCGCAAAGTGCCTTCGACAGCCCGGCCTGGCGCGGCCTCACCGCCACCGCGCGGGGCAAACTGCTGCGCCGCCTGGGTGACCTGATCGCCGCGAACAAGGAACACCTGGCCCAGCTGGAAAGCCGCGACAACGGCAAGCTGATCCGCGAAACCCGTGGCCAGGTCAGCTACCTGCCGGAGTTTTTCCACTATACCGCCGGCCTGGCCGACAAGCTCGAAGGCGGCACCCTGCCGTTGGACAAGCCCGACCTGTTCGCCTACACCGTGCATGAAGCCATGGGCGTAGTCGCTGCGATCATTCCGTGGAACAGCCCGCTGTACCTGACCGCGATCAAACTCGCGCCGGCCCTGGCGGCGGGCAATACCATCGTGATCAAGCCGTCGGAACATGCCTCGGCGACCGTCCTGGAACTGGCGCGCCTGGCCCTCGAAGCCGGCATTCCAGCGGGCGTGGTCAACGTGGTCACAGGCTTTGGCCCCAGCACCGGCGCCGCCCTCACCCGCCACCCGCTGGTGCGCAAGATCGCCTTCACCGGCGGCGCGGCCACGGCAAGGCATGTGGTGCGCAGCAGCGCGGAGAACTTCGCCAAACTCTCCCTGGAACTGGGCGGCAAGTCGCCGAATATCATTTTTGCCGACGCCGACCTCGACAGCGCCATCAATGGTGCAATCGCCGGCATCTACGCGGCGTCCGGGCAGAGTTGCGTCTCCGGTTCGCGCCTGCTGGTGCAGGACGCTATCTACGACGAATTCGTCGAGCGCCTGGTAGCGCGCGCCCAACGCATCCGCATCGGCAACCCGCAAGACGACGCCAGCGAAATGGGCCCCATGGCCACCGCGCAGCAACTGGCCGTGGTCGAAGGCCTGGTGGCGGACGCCATCGCCGAAGGGGCACGCCTGCGCACCGGCGGCAAGCGCCCGCAGAACCTCGGCGAAGGCTGGTTCTATGAGCCGACGCTGTTCGAGTGCGACCGCAACTCGATGAAGATCATGCAAGAGGAAGTATTCGGGCCGGTGGCCTCGGTCATCCGTTTCAAGGACGAAGCCGAAGCACTGGCCATCGCCAACGACTCGCAGTTCGGCCTCGCTGCCGGTATCTGGACCCGCGACCTCGGGCGCGCCCACCGCCTGGCGCGCGACGTGCGCTCGGGGATCATCTGGGTCAACACCTACCGCGCGGTGTCGGCCATGGCGCCCATCGGCGGCTTCAAGAACAGCGGCTACGGACGCGAAAGCGGCATCGATTCAGTGCTGGCCTACACCGAGCTGAAGACGGTGTGGATCAACCTCTCCCAGGCGCCCATGCCTGATCCTTTTGTGATGCGTTAAGAGTCCACAACCATGATCGAACCCGGCATTTACAAAGACGTCATGAGCTCGTTCCCGTCCGGGGTCACGGTGGTCACCACCCTCGACCCGGACGGCGGCATCGTCGGCATCACCGCCAGCGCGTTCAGCGCGCTGTCGATCGACCCGGCCCTGGTGCTGTTCTGCCCCAACTATGCGTCGGACACCTACCCGATCCTGCGTGACAGCAAGCGCTTTGCGATCCACTTGCTGTCCGCCGACCAGACCGCCGAAGCCTATGCCTTCGCCAGCAAAGGCAAGGAAAAAGCCAAGGGTATCGAGTGGCACCTGAGCGAATTGGGCAACCCGCTGCTGGCCAAGGCCACGGCGATCATCGAGTGCGAGCTGTGGCGCGAATACGACGGCGGCGATCACGCGATCATCGTCGGCGCCGTGAAGAACCTGATCCTGCCCGAGCAACCGGTCACGCCGATGATCTATCACAAAGGCAAGCTGGGCCCGCTGCCCACCCTGGCTTGAGGAGCTGTGTGCAATGAGCAACGAAAAGTATGAGCAGGGGCTGAAGATCCGCACCCAGGTGCTGGGCGAAGCCTATGTGCAGCGCTCGATCGAGAACGCCGACGACTTCACCCGCCCCTTGCAAGAGATGGTCACCGAATACTGCTGGGGCCATGTGTGGGGCCGGGAGGGTTTGTCGCTTAAAGAACGCAGCATGATAAACTTGGCAATGATTTCGGCCCTCAATCGGCCTCACGAGCTCAAGCTGCATGTGCGCGGCGCCTTGCGTAACGGCCTGAGTCGTGAACAAATACGCGAAATTCTGCTTCAGGTCGGCATCTATTGCGGGGTTCCCGCCGCCGTGGACAGCTTCCGGCTGGCCCGGGAAGCCTTCGCCGAAGCCGATGCCGAGGCCTCCCGTTAACCGCCCCATTCAGAGCAGCCCCCATGAAACGCCTGCCCCTCGACGACAGCTTCAAGGTCAATCACAACCCGGTCACCCTGCGCGAAATCGTGCTGGAGAAACTGCGCAGCGCCATCATGAACTTCCAGCTGCTGCCGGGTGATCGCCTGGTGGAACGCGACCTGTGCGACCGCCTCGGCGTCAGCCGTACCTCGGTGCGCGAAGCCTTGCGTCACCTGGAGTCCGAAGGCCTGGTGGAATTCGCCGATGCCAAGGGGCCCCAGGTGGCGATCATCACCCTGGCCGATGCCGTCGACATCTATGAACTGCGCTGCGTGCTCGAAGGTTTGATCGTGCAGTTGTTCACCCTGCGCGCCAAGGCCAAGGACATCAAGGCCCTGGAAAAAGCCCTGGAGGAAAACCGCAAGGCCCTCAAGGACGGCGAACTGCAACAGGTCATCGATTCGGTACAGGGGTTCTACGACGTGTTGCTCGAAGGCTCCGGCAACCACGTGGCCGCCACCCAGTTGCGTCAGTTGCAGGCGCGTATCAGCTACCTGCGTGCGACGTCGGTGTCCCAGGAAAACCGTCGCGGCACCAGCAATCAGGAAATGGAACGCATGGTCCAGGCGATCAAGAGCGGCGACCCACTCGCCGCCCACCAGGCCTGCGTCGATCACGTGCGCGCTGCGGCGGCCGTGGCCCTGGATTACCTCAAGCGCAAACAGGAAGAGACCGGCAAGATCCCCGAGATCACCCTGCCCATCGCCCTCAAAGAACCGCGTATAGGTCACTGACCGTGTTCAGGCCAAGCTTTTGCCCCAAATGCGGCGGCAGTGACCTCGGTCACCAGCTGCCTCCGGGTGATACGCATGAGCGCCTGATGTGCCGCGGTTGCGGCTATATCCACTACATCAATCCCAAGATCATCGCCGGCTGCATCATCGAGCAGGACGGCAAGTACCTGCTGTGCCAACGGGCGATCCCACCGCGCCCCGGCACCTGGACCCTGCCGGCCGGTTTCATGGAAGGCGGCGAGACCACCGAGCAGGCCGCGTTGCGCGAAGTCTGGGAAGAAAGCGGCGTGCGCGCCGAGATCGTCTCGCCCTACTCGATCTTCAGCGTGCCGAAGATCAGCGAGGTGTACATCATCTTCCGCGCCATCGCGCTGGAGATCACCGGCCAGTTCGGGCCGGAGACCCTCGACTATCAATTCTTCGCGCCCGAGGACATTCCCTGGGACAGCATCTACTACCCGGCGATCCGGCAGATCCTCGAACGCTACATCGAGGAACGCCAGGCCGGGGTGTATGGCATCTACATCGGGAATGACGACAGCGGCAAGATCCACTTCATCCGCTGATCCTCAAGCTGAACTCGGTTCAAATGTGGGAGGGGGCTTGCCCCCGATGGCAGTGGTTCAGTCACCTCATTCAGTGGCTGACACACCGCTATCGGGGGCAAGCCCCCTCCCACATTGGGTTCGGTGGTGTGGAATAGGATGCGTTGCAGCGCCCTGGTTTCGACGATGAGCAGGGCTGATTCACGCGCTTCAAACTGTGGGAGGGGGCTTGCCCCCGATAGCGGTGTGTCAGCCAACGGCGATGTTGAATGTGCCACTGCCATCGGGAGCAAGCCCCCTCCCACATTTGGACAATACTTGGACTGATATACCTAAGGCGCCAGCCCTTCCACGATGATGATCTGCGCCTCCCCCACGCCCTCACGGTGGGCCTTCGCCGCCTGATACTCGGCGGATTCGTAACACGCCACCGCCTGCTCATAGCTATCGAACTCAATCACCACATTACGCTGCCGCGCCGGCCCGCCTTCCATCGCTTCGCTGCGCCCGCCCCTGGCCAGAAACCGCCCGCCAAACTGCGCAAACGCCGCCGGCGCGCGTTGGGTGTACTGCGTGTACTGCTCTGCATCGGACACATCTACATGGGCAATCCAGTAGGCCTTCATCGCGACATCCTCTTGCTTGGTTTTTGTGGTATACCATAATACATACAACCAACAAATCGAGCACCCAACATGTCCTTCAACAGCATCGCAGACATCATCGAAGACTACCGCCAAGGCAAGATGGTGCTCCTGGTAGACGACGAAGACCGGGAAAACGAAGGCGACCTGCTGCTGCCTGCGGCGTGCTGCAGTGCCGAGGCTATCAGTTTCATGGCCCGTGAAGCCCGTGGTCTGATCTGCCTGACCCTCACCGACGAACACTGCCAGCGCCTGGGCCTTGAGCAGATGGTACCGAGCAATGGCAGCGCGTTCAGCACCGCGTTTACCGTGTCCATCGAAGCGGCCAGCGGTGTGACCACCGGTATCTCTGCCGCCGACCGCGCACGCACGGTGGCGGCAGCCGTGGACGTGAATGCCGGGCCGGCCGATATCGTGCAGCCCGGGCACATCTTTCCGTTGCGCGCCAAAGACGGCGGCGTGCTGACCCGCGCCGGCCACACCGAAGCCGGCTGTGACCTGGCACGCCTGGCCGGGCATACGCCAGCCTCGGTGATCGTCGAAGTGATGAACGACGATGGCACCATGGCCCGCCGGCCTGAGCTGGAGATCTTCGCGCGCAAGCACGGGATCAAGATCGGCACTATCGCCGACCTGATTCACTACCGCCTCAGCACCGAACGCACCGTGGCGCGCATTGGTGAACGCGACCTGCCCACGGTGCATGGCACGTTCCGCCTGATCACCTTTGAAGACCGCATCGACGGTGGCGTACACATGGCCATGGTGATGGGCCCGTTGCGCCACGATGAACCTACGCTGGTGCGCGTGCATGTGATCGACCCGCTGCGCGACCTGGTCGGCGCCGACTACAGCGGTCCGTCCAACTGGACGCTGTGGGCCGCCCTGCAACGCGTCGCGGCCGAAGGTCGTGGCGTGGTGGTGGTGCTGGCCAATCATGAATCGTCCCAGGCGCTGCTGGAGCGCGTACCGCAACTGACCCAGGCGCCGCGCCAGTTCAACCGTTCGCAATCGCGGATTTATTCGGAAGTCGGCACCGGGGCGCAGATATTGCAGGACCTGGGCGTCGGCAAGCTGCGTCACCTCGGCCCGCCCCTGAAATACGCCGGGCTGACTGGCTACGACCTGGAGGTGGTCGAGAGCATTCCCTTCACCGAGTGACGGATAACCGGTAAGGCAAAATGCTTGCACAAAGTTTGGAATACCATAATATGATATTCCATAGACCGAACGCTTTCGCCAAGTGCGCCCGCCAGGGACAGCACCAATAAAAGCCCTTGGCACGGTCGCCTTTTGGGCCTCGATTAGAGGCTCCGATGGACCTACTGCTCCCGATAGGCGGGCATTACCAAGCCCGCTCAAAAACACAACAAATGAGGGCGTGAAAATGGTGTTGAACAAACGTGCAACCGCAGTGCTGTTCGCGGGTTTATTGGCTACGGTCACTCACGCGGCCCTGGCGGCCGAAAGCGTGAATTTCGTGAGCTGGGGCGGTAGCACCCAGGATGCGCAGAAGCAGGCGTGGGCCGACCCTTTCAGCAAGGCCAGCGGCATCACCGTGGTGCAGGACGGCCCGACCGACTACGGCAAGCTCAAGGCCATGGTCGAAAGCGGCAACGTGCAGTGGGACGTGGTAGACGTCGAGGCCGACTTCGCCTTGCGTGCCGCCGCCGAAGGCCTGCTCGAACCGCTGGACTTCTCGGTGATCCAGCGCGACAAGATCGACCCGCGCTTCGTCTCCGACCATGGCGTCGGTTCGTTCTTCTTCTCCTTCGTGCTCGGCTACAACGAAGGCAAGCTCGGCGCCGCCAAGCCCCAGGATTGGACCGCGCTGTTCGACACCAAGACCTACCCCGGCAAACGCGCCCTCTACAAATGGCCCAGCCCTGGCGTGCTCGAACTGGCCCTGCTCGCCGACGGCGTGCCCGCCGACAAGCTCTACCCCCTGGACCTGGACCGCGCCTTCAAGAAACTCGACACCATCAAAAAAGACATCGTCTGGTGGGGCGGCGGCGCGCAATCGCAGCAACTGCTGGCCTCCGGCGAAGTCAGCATGGGCCAGTTCTGGAACGGTCGCATCCACGCCCTGCAGGAAGATGGCGCACCGGTGGGCGTCAGCTGGAAGCAGAACCTGGTCATGGCCGACATCCTCGTCGTGCCTAAGGGCACCAAAAACAAAGCCGCCGCGATGAAGTTCCTGGCCAGTGCCAGCAGCGCCAAGGGCCAGGCCGATTTCTCCAACCTGACCGCCTATGCACCGGTGAACATCGACAGCGTGCAGCGCCTGGATTCAGTCCTGGCGCCCAACCTGCCGACGGCGTATGCCAAGGACCAGATCACCCTCGATTTCGCCTACTGGGCCAAGAACGGTCCGGCCATTGCGACACGGTGGAATGAATGGCTAGTCAAATGAAAATGACGGCAACCACACCGACCGGGAGCGCCCTCGGCGCTGCCGGCGCGGTTTGCAGCAAAGCCGTATCGCCGCCCCTGGCCCAGCGCTGGCGCGGGGCGGGCAACCTGATCCCGGCCCTGCTGTTCCTCGGCCTGTTCTTCCTCGCACCGCTGATCGGGCTGTTGCTGCGCGGCGTGCTGGAGCCCGTGCCGGGCCTGGGCAACTATGAACAGCTGTTCGCCAACTCGGCCTACGCCCGCGTGCTGCTCAACACCTTTTCGGTGGCGGGCCTGGTGACCCTGTTCAGCCTGTTGCTGGGCTTCCCGCTGGCCTGGGCGATTACCCTGGTGCCACGCGGCTGGGGCCGCTGGATGCTGAATATCGTGCTGCTGTCGATGTGGACCAGCCTGCTGGCCCGCACCTATTCCTGGCTGGTGCTGCTGCAAGCCTCGGGGGTGATCAACAAGGCGCTGCTGGCCATGGGCATCATCGATGTGCCCCTGGAGATGGTGCACAACCTGACGGGCGTGGTGATCGGCATGAGCTACATCATGATCCCGTTCATCGTGCTGCCGTTGCAGGCGACCATGCAGGCCATCGACCCGATGATCCTGCAGGCCGGCTCCATCTGTGGCGCGAGCCCGTGGACCAACTTCTTCCGGGTGTTCCTGCCGCTGTGCCGGCCGGGGTTGTTTTCCGGCGGGTTGATGGTGTTCGTGATGTCCCTCGGTTACTACGTCACCCCGGCGCTGCTCGGCGGTGCGCAGAACATGATGCTGCCCGAGTTCATCATCCAGCAGGTGCAGTCGTTCCTCAATTGGGGCCTGGCCAGTGCCGGTGCCGCGTTGCTGATCTTCATCACGCTGGTGCTGTTCTACTTCTACCTGAAGCTTCAGCCGGAATCCCCGGTTGGCGCCAGCCATGCGAGGTAAGCCGTCATGCTGCTGACTCCGAATGCCATGAGCCGCAGGATGCGTCTGGGCCTCTACGCCACCACCGGTTTGATTGGGCTGTTCCTGCTGCTGCCGATCGTGTTTATCGTGCTGCTGTCGTTCGGCTCGTCGCAATGGCTGGTGTTCCCGCCACCGGGCTGGACGCTGAAATGGTACGGCCAGTTCTTCTCCAACGCCGACTGGATGAACGCGGCGCTGGCCAGCCTCAAGGTCGCCGTGCTGACCACCGTGTTCGCCGTGGCGCTGGGCCTGCCCACCGCATTTGCCCTGGTGCGCGGGCGCTTCCCCGGCCGCGAACTGCTCTATGGCCTGTTCACCCTGCCGATGATCGTGCCACTAGTGATCATCGCCGTGGCGGTGTACGCGCTGTTCCTCAAGCTCGGCTACACCGGCACGATGTTCGCCTTTGTGGTCAGCCACGTGATTGTCGCGTTGCCGTTCACCATCATCTCGATCATCAACTCGCTGAAACTGTTCGATCAGTCGATTGAAGACGCCGCGGTGATCTGCGGCGCGTCGCGCCTGCAGGCGGTGTTCAAGGTGACCTTCCCGGCGATTCGCCCGGGGATGGTGGCCGGTGCGCTGTTCGCCTTTCTCGTGTCATGGGACGAAGTGGTGCTCAGCGTGATGATGGCCAGCCCGACCCTGCAAACCCTTCCCGTGAAAATGTGGACCACCCTGCGTCAGGACCTGACACCCGTGATCGCCGTCGCCTCGACGCTGCTGATCGGCCTCTCGGTGCTGGTCATGGTCATCGCCGCCGCCGTTCGCCGGCGCACAGAAACCCGCGCTTGAGCGCCCAGGAGCAGAACATGAGTGCAGTGATCCAAGATGCCGCGCAGAACCCTGGCCAACCCCTGGTCAGCCTGCGCAACCTGAACAAGTTCTATGGCGAATTCGCCGCCGTGGACAACATCTCGCTGGACATCAAGGACGGCGAGTTCCTCACCTTCCTCGGCTCCAGCGGCTCGGGCAAAAGCACCACCCTGTCGATGCTCGCCGGTTTTGAAACGCCGAGCAGCGGCGAGATCTTGGTGAGCGGCCAATCGCTGGTCAACGTACCGCCGCACAAGCGCGACATCGGCATGGTGTTCCAACGCTACTCGCTGTTCCCGCACCTGTCGGTACGCGACAACATCGCCTTCCCCCTGGCGATCCGCAAACTGGCCAGTGCCGAGCGCGAGAAGCGCGTCGACGCCATGCTCAAGCTGGTGCAACTGGAACAGTTCGCCCATCGCCGCCCGTCGCAACTGTCTGGCGGCCAGCAACAGCGCGTCGCCATCGCCCGGGCGCTGGTGTATGAGCCGCGTATCCTGCTGATGGACGAACCGCTCGGCGCCCTCGACAAGAAGCTGCGTGAAGACTTGCAGGACGAGCTGCGCCAGTTGCATCGGCGCCTGGGCATCACCATCGTCTACGTGACCCACGACCAGGAAGAAGCCATGCGCCTGTCCCAGCGCATCGCGATTTTCAGCCACGGCAAGATCGTCGGCCTGGGCAGCGGTTTCGACCTGTACCAGAACCCGCCGAATGCGTTTGTCGCCTCATTCCTGGGCAACTCCAACTTCCTCAAGCTCAAGGCCCAGGGCAACGCGGCGGCGTCGTTCGAAGGCCAATCCCTGTCGATCCGCCTGACCGGCGGCCTGCGCAGCGAGCAGGACGTGCTGCTGATGGTGCGCCCGGAAAAAGCCCTCGCGCTGAGCGTCGAACAGGCCGCCGGGCAACCATTGACCGCAGGCTGGAACGAAGTGTCGGCCATCGTCGGCGAAGTGCTGTTCCTCGGTGAAAGCCAGACCTGCAGCGTGAAAACCCTGGGCGGCACCTCGATGACGGTCAAGGCATTGTCCGCCGCCGGCATGCCGCTCAAGGCCGGCGACCCGGTGCGCGTGCGCTGGGCCACGGCGGATGCCTGTGTGTATACCGAATGGGCCGAAAACGATCTGAACAAGGCCGCCGGCGCCCATTAATCCAAACAAAAAGCTGAACCATCCCCTGTAGGAGCTGGCTTGCCAGCGAAAAACCCACAGCCACCGCGGGCATCCAGGCTTCCCCCGTCATCGTTAACGACCATCGCCGGCAAGCCGGCTCCTACAGGGTTATGCCCCCACGGTAGGAGCTGGCTTGCCAGCGAAAAAACCACAGCCGCCGCGGGCATCCAGGCTTCCCGCGTCATCGTTGACGACCCTCGCCGGCAAGCCGGCTCCTACAGGGTTATGCCCCACTGTAGGAGCTGGCTTGCCAGCGAAAAACCCACAGCCACCGCGGGCATCCAGGCTTCCCCCGTCATCGTTAACGACCATCGCCGGCAAGCCGGCTCCTACAGGGTTATGCCCCCACTGTAGGAGCTGGCTTGCCAGCGAAAAAACCACAGCCACCGCGGGCATCCTGGCTTGCCGCGTCATCGTTGACGACCATCGCTGGCAAGCCGCCTCCTACAGGGTTATGCCCCCACGGTAGGAGCTGGCTTGCCAGCGAAAAAACCACAGCCACCGCGGGCATCCAGGCTTCTCGCGTCATCGTTGACGACCCTCGCCGGCAAGCCGGCTCCTACAGGGTTATGCCCCCACGGTAGGAGCTGGCTTGCCAGCGAAAAACCCACAGCCACCGCGGGCATCCAGGCTTCCCGCGTCATCGTTGACGACCCTCGCCGGCAAGCCGGCTCCTACAGGGTTATGCCCCATGGTAGGAGCTGGCTTGCCAGCGAAAAAACCACAGCCACCGCGGGCATCCAGGCTTCCCGCGTCATCGTTGACGACCATCGCCGGCAAGCCGGCTCCTACAGAACTCTGCGCTCGAAAATCGCGCCCTCGATGCCCAGCACCTCGCAGGTATCGGCATAGATCCCCACGCCCTTCTCCCATACGTGCTTGATCGACTGGTCGGCGCAACGAATCTGGTAATTGAGTTCGAACGGTTCCTGGCGCGACAACGCATATTGCACCTCGCGCCATACGTAGTCGGCATCCTCGGCGAGGATCAGGCTGTTGTAGGTGAACTCATGGTTGTCCACCAACCGCTCGGCGGGGTAGCCGGTCAATTGCAGGCAGCCGGCACTGACGAATTCCATGGTCCAGTCGCGGTTGTTACGGCCGCGATAGATCAGCCCAGGCATGCTGTCGAGCAAGCTCATGCTGCTGCGTTGGCTGGCCTGCAGGGCGATTTCGCGGCGCTTGTGCGCGGTGATATCTCCGGCTACCAAGTAGAAGCCCTGCGGGCCGCGCTTGAGGCTGACCTCGAACCAGCGCAGCTCGCCGCACGGATGCACGAAACGCAGGCGTTGGTTGAACGAGGTCTCGGGACGCCGGCGTAGCTCATGCAAGGCCTGGCGCCACAGCGGGCGGTCTTCCTGGTGGACGTAGTCGACGACGTTGCGTTCCGCGCCCGGCGCGCCCATCAACTCGGCCCAGGCCAGGTTGAAGTGAGCGATCTGGCCGTTGTCGCGCAGGTGCAGCAAGGCGGCGGGAAAACAATCCATCAGGTGCGCGGGCGGTGTCTGCACCCAAGCGTCAGAGCTTTCCCTCATCTAGTGACGCTCCTCGTGTTTGAGCAAGGCGCCGCTGTGTACCCGGGCCGCCAGCTCCAGGCGCGAATGCAGGTTGAGTTTCTGCAACAGGCTGCGCACATAGATTTTCACCGTGCCGTCGCTGATCCCCAGCTCCCTGCCGATCTGTTTATTGCTCATGCCGGCGGCGATCAGCGCCAGGGTCTGGCCTTCGCGTTCGGTGAGGTTTTCACCGCCCGGCGTCTCACCGTGTGGCCTGGGCTCGGCCGGGTCGGCGAGCAAGGCGATCAGGGTTGAGTCGAGCATGATCGCGCCCTTGTGGCAGTTGCGCATATACGCCAGCAACGCCTCGGGCTCGGTTTCCTTGAGCACATAACCGCTGGCGCCCAGGCGCAGGGCGCTGAGCAGTTCGGCGCGGTCCATCGAAGCGGTGAGCACCACCACCTGGCAGTCCAGGCGCAATTGGCGCAGTTCGTCCAGCACCTGCAGGCCGCTGAGGCCAGGCATGTGCAGATCCAGCAACACCTGCTGCGGCGTCAGGCTCACGGCCAGGTTGATGCCCTCCCGGCCACTGGCCGCCTGCCCCACCACTTCAAAGTCGTCGCTGGCATCGAACAGTTGCGCCAGGCCTTTGCGAAACAGTGGGTGATCATCGATCAGTAATAAGGTCGTGCAGTCCATCGAGACTCCCGTGTGGCAGGTCGTGGTGGCGGCGCAGGCCAAGATGCACGCGCACGCCGTGCGGGCGGATCGCTTCAATGCTCAGCCGCGCGCCGATGCTGGCGGCGCGCTCGCGGATAATCGCCAGGCCGAAATGGTTATGCTCATCGCAAGCCGGGCTCAAGCCGATGCCATCGTCCTCCACCGACACCGAGGCATCGCCGTCCTGGGTCTGGCGCAGTTCGATACGCACATGCCGTGCGTGGGAATGGCGCACCGCATTGGCCAGGGCCTCGCGAACGATCTGCAGGATCTGCAATTCGGTTTCCGGGCTCAGGGCATCGTCGGCCAGGCGGTTATCCAACTCGAACACGATGATGCAACGCCGCGAAAACTCCGCGACGGAGTCGGCCAGGGCCTGGCGCAGTGAGCGTCCGTCCATGGTCAGGCGTGCGCTGGTGATCAGCTCGCGCACCTGGCGTTGCAACTGGCTGAGGCCGGCGCACAGGTCCTGCAGGGCAGGCGCGCCCAGCTGTGACTGCAAGCCGTGGGCCTGGAACGCCAGGTAACCCAACTGTTGCGCCACCGAATCGTGCAGCTCACGGGCCAGCGCGCCGTGGCGTGACGTTGCCTGCCTGCGCTGCTGCTCACGGTTGTCGCTGCGCAGACGCACGCTGACCGCCACGGCTTGCGCCGCTTCCTCCAGCAACTGGCGCCAACTGGCACCGGCCCGTCTGGGGGTGTCGAGCAGTAACGCGCCTTTTTCACCCTCGGGCAAGGCGCACACCAATCGGTGTACCCCACGCTGCCGGCAAGGGCCGCAGGCCTGGGGCGTGTCCATCGCACTCGCGTCGCGCCAGGGGCAGCGCGCCACGTTCTGGCAGCCCTCGATCAAGCCACGTCGCGTAGGGCCCAGGTCTTCGCCGCCCAGGATCAGGTTGAGCCTGGCGGCGGGCAGCAGTGCGTCGAAACGGTCCAGAAAACCCGACAAGGCACCGTCAGCGTGCAGGGGCAACCCGGCCAACAGCCTGCGCACGCTGCGCGCCTGTTCGGGGCGCACAGGCCCCAACCAGAGCGGCCAGCTCTTCGGTCGCGTTCGCACTCTTCGATAACTCCCCGTCCGGTTGCTGAGCATTAGTGCAAGACCAGCAACTTCCATGCCCCGAACGCCAGTGCGGCAAGGCTTATCTCCAAAGGCATAGCCCTTTTTCCAGATTGAGAAGATTTTCCTCATAGGAAAGTATCTCTCCCAACAGGAAACAAAACGCACCTTGGAGAGCCCGCATGACGCACACCCACAACCGCCCCATCGTGGTGATGCAATCGGCAACCGCCGGCATGGCGGTTGCCGCCGACCTGCACAAGCCTTTGCTGCTGAGCGGCGAACAACCCGACTTCAGCCGGCGTTTACAACAGGCATTGGCCAGCGCAACCGTGGGTTGTCGGCTCTACCTGTTGGGCGATGAGGCCTTTGTCTGGCGCATTCACGCCGAGGCCCGCGCCGCCGGCCTGGAAGACGACGAGATCAGCGTGACCTGCACGATGCCCGGCCTGCGCCAGGTGTATTGCGCCCATTGCGGGCTGACCCAGACCGCAGGCCCAGAGCCGGTGTTGAACTGCATCGGCTGCAACGTCGGGCTGGAAGTGCGCGCACACTTTTCCCGGCGCCTGGGGGCTTACCTCGGCGTGTGCATCAACCCCGACCAGCCCTACGCGGGGTTCCAGCCATGAGCGCCGCCCTCAAGGTTCAGGTCAGTGCGGCCAGAATGCTCACCCCCGTGGTGCGCGAGTTCACCCTGACTGCCTGCGACGGTGCCCTGCCCGCTTTCTCGCCCGGCAGCCACGTCCAGGTACATCTGCCGCTGGCCGAGGGCACGGTGCGTAATGCCTACTCGTTGACCAGCGACCCGGCGCACACGCGCCACTACCGCATCGCCGTGCGCCTGCAGGACGCGTCTCGCGGCGGTTCGCAGTACTTGCATCGCCAGGTGCAGGTCGGCGACACCTTGCGGATTTCGCCGCCGGCCAATCTGTTCGCGCCCCATGGCACCGCACGCCGGCACATCCTGATCGCCGCCGGCATCGGTATCACGCCGTTCATGGCCTATATCGCCACGATGGAACAACAGCAGGCCGACTTCGAACTGCATTACCTGTTCCGGCCAGGCCTCAGCGATGCCTACCTCGATGAATTGCAACAGCGCCTCGGCCCGCGCCTGCACGCCTACGACCGCCGCCCGGACCTGAGCCGCATCCTCGCCAACCGGCCGCTGGGCAGCCACGTCTACACCTGTGGCCCGCAACCCTTGATCGAGGCGGTCGAGCAACACGCCGATCGCCTCGGTTGGCCGCGCAATCGGCTGCATGCCGAGGCGTTCAAAGGCGCGCAACCGGGCCAGCCGTTCGACCTGCAACTGCTGCGCAGTGGCCGCACCCTGCGCGTGGAGGCCGAGCAGAGCCTGCTCGAAGCCTTGGAGCACGCGGGGTTGCAGGTGCCCAACCTGTGCCGTGGCGGGGTCTGCGGCCAGTGCATCACGCGCCATCAAGGCGGTGCCATCGAACACCGCGACAGTTTCCTCAGCCCGGCCGAGCAGGCCGAATTTCTGATGCCCTGCGTCTCACGCGGCAGCGGCCCCTGCGTTTCGCTGGACCTATAGGAGTGAGTGCCATGCCCCTGCAATCGAGCCCTGTGCTGAGCTATCGCGACGATTTCAGCTTTCGCAACAGCCCGGCGGCGATCCGTCGCTTCCCGTTCCCGTTTATCGAGGACAGCTACCTGTACTCGGTGAACATCGAACCAGCCACCTCCCGCGACCCGGGTTCCGTCTACGAGCACGCCTTCGACATCGACGAGCACTACCGCTCGGAAATGGCCGAACGCGCCCTGATCCTGGACAACGACCCGCGCCGCTACCTGGTGATGCCGCACATGCAAGCGGCGGCCTGGGATGCGCTGCAAATGCTCATGGAAAACCTCGCCGTCGACTACCCGCAGTGGTTCAGCCTGGTGCGTGACGGCGACCGCTGGCACTGGCGCAACCACCTGCTGCAGATCGATCAACCGTTCATCTTCGGCGATGCCGCCAGCCTGCCCTGCGCACCGCTGGAATACATCGGCCGCCAGGTGCAAGGGGATTTCGCCCTGCTCGACCAGCGCGACGGCGACCTGTACATGGACGCCGGCCTGGTCACCAGCCCGGCCGACTGGTCACTGGCGTTCGATGCCGGGATGAGTTTCAAACAGTGGCATGCACCGGTGCCCATGGCCCACCAGATGGGCGTGTTCGAGCGCGCGCTGAAGTACCTGCTCAACCTGCAGGCCGGCCAGCCGGTCCGGCGCCTGAACTGGACCCTGACCATCAACCCGCGCCTGGATTCGTCGCCGGAAACCTTCCATCAATGGGGCGCCGACCGCGGCCGGATCACCGCGCAGAACGTCGGGCAACAGGTGCATCTGCGGGTCGAACTGCAAGTGATGGCGCGCCTGCCGCGCAGCAACGCAGTGATGTTCAGCATTCGCACCTACCTGATCAGCCTGGACGAACTGGTCAGCCACCCCGGCTGGGGCTGCCGCCTGCACCGCGTGCTGCGCGACCTGCCCGATGCCATCGCCGACTACAAGGGCATGACCCGCTATCGACAGACCCTGGTCGAGTGGCTGAGCCAGTTCGATCCACTCGCCTGAACCATTTCCCGGTGCTCTTTTTCACAGCAAGGAATCTCACATGACCCACTCCTGGCGTATTTCTGCATTGGCCGAGCGGCACCGCGCGCTCGGCTCGAACCTCGAAGACTGGAACGGCATGGGCACCGCCTGGACCTACAGCAGCGCGCTGGCCGACCACCACGAAGCGATCCGCACCCGCGCCGGCCTGATGGACGTATCGGGCCTGAAAAAAGTCCACTACGTCGGCCCGCACGCCGAAAGCCTGTTGCAGTGGGCCACCACCCGCGACATCGCCAAGCTCTATCCCGGCAAATCGGTGTATGCGTCGATGCTCGACGAGGACGGCAAATTCGTCGATGACTGCATCGTCTACCGCACCGGGCCCAATGCGTTCATGGTCGTGCATGGCGCCGGCACCGGGCATGAAATGCTGGTGCGCTCGGCCCAGGGCCGGCAAGTGGCGGTGCTGTTCGACGACGATCTGCACGACCTGTCGCTGCAAGGCCCGCTGGCGGTGGATTTTCTCGCCGAGCACGTGCCTGGCATCCGCCAGCTGCCGTACTTCCATCACCTGCAAACGCGCCTGTTCGAGCGCCCGGTGATGATCTCCCGCACCGGCTACACCGGCGAGCGCGGCTACGAGATTTTCTGCAAGGCCGCCGACGCCCCGTTCCTGTGGGACAGCATCCTCGAACAGGGCGCGAGCCTGGGAATCATTCCCTGCGCCTTCACCGCCCTGGACTGGCTGCGAGTGGAAAGCTCGCTGATGTTTTTCCCCTACGACAACTCGCAGATGTACCCCTTCGCCGACCAGAAGGCCGGCGACACCCTGTGGGAGATGGGCCTGGACTTCACGGTTTCGCCCGGCAAACAAGCGTTCCGAGGCGCCGAGGAACACCTGCGCCTGCGCGGCCAGGAGCGCTTCAAGATCACCGGCGTGCTGCTCGACGGCGTGCGTCCGGCCGAGGCTGGCGACACCTTGTGGCAGGGCAACCAGCAAGTCGGCGTGATCACCTGCGGCATGTATTCGCGCCTGAGCAAACGCTCGATGGCCATCGCGCGCATGAGCGTCGCCTGCGCCGCACCCGGCATCGCGCTGCAGGTGCGCGGCAGCTTCGAAGGTACCGCCACCACCCACGCCCTGCCCTTCGACGACCCGCAAAAAACCAAGCGCACGGCCAAGGGCTGAGCCTTCCTTCACCGCATTCAGGAGCCTTCGATGGACGCCTCAAGCGAACATTACATTCTCAAGATCACCTGCCCGGCGGCGTCCGGGATCGTCGCCGCGATCAGCGCCTGCCTGGCCCGGCAGCAGTGCTACATCAGCGAGTTGGCGCAATTCGACGACGAGTTCACCGGGCAGTTTTTCATGCGCGCGGTGTTCCGTTTCAACAAGGGCGTCAGCGGTGATATCGGCGACCTGCGCAAAGGCCTGGGCGAGCTCGCCGGCGGCTTCGACATGCAGTGGCAGTTGTTCAGCTCACGCCAGCCGACCCGCGTGCTGCTGATGGTCAGCAAGTTCGACCATTGCCTCACCGACCTGCTCTACCGCCACCGCAAAGGCGAAATGGACATGACCATCACCGCCGTGGTCTCCAACCACCTGGACCTGCGGGCGATGGCCGAGCGTGAGGGCATCCGCTTCATCTACCTGCCCATCACCAAGGACACCAAGGCCGGCCAGGAAGCCGAACTGATGCGTATCGTCGAAGACACCCAGACCGATCTGGTAGTGCTCGCGCGCTACATGCAGATCCTGTCCGACGGCCTGTGCCAGCAACTGTCGGGGCGGGCGATCAACATCCACCACTCGTTCCTGCCCGGTTTCAAGGGCGCCAAGCCGTATCACCAGGCCTATGACCGGGGGGTGAAGCTGATCGGCGCCACCGCCCACTACGTCACCAGCGACCTCGACGAGGGCCCGATCATCGAGCAGGAAATCCAGCGCGTCGACCATACCCACTTGCCCGATTCACTGGTCGCCATCGGCCGCGACACCGAAACCGTCGCCCTTTCCAAAGCCCTGAAATACCACCTGGAACACCGGGTGTTCATCAACCACGACAAGACAGTGATCTTTCGCTGAAACCCTTCAGGAGGCACGCTCATGACTCTACGTGTAGCAATCATCGGCGCCGGCCCATGCGGCCTGGCACAACTTCGCGCCTTCCAGTCGGCCCGCGACAAGGGCGCCGCCATTCCCGAACTGGTGTGCTTCGAGAAACAGCAGGACTGGGGCGGCATGTGGAACTACACCTGGCGCACCGGCCTGGACGAAAACGGCGAGCCGGTGCATGGCAGCATGTACCGCTACCTGTGGTCCAACGGCCCCAAGGAATGCCTGGAGTTCGCCGATTACACCTTTGAAGAACATTTCGGCCGGCCCATCGCCTCCTATCCGCCCCGCGAAGTGTTGTGGGACTACATCAAGGGCCGCGTGGAAAAGGCCGGCGTGCGCGACTACATCCGCTTCAACAATGTGGTGCGCCAGGTCACCTTCGACGAACAGACCCAGCGCTTCACCGTGTACGCCCACGACTACACCCACGACACCTTGACCTGTGAAGAATTCGACTACGTGATCAACGCCTGCGGCCACTTCTCCACGCCCAAGGTGCCGTACTTCGAAGGCTTCGAGCAGTTCGCCGGGCGCATCCTGCATGCCCATGACTTTCGCGAGGCGCTGGAATTCAAGGACAAGGACCTGCTGATCATCGGCAGCAGCTATTCGGCCGAGGACATCGGCTCGCAATGCTACAAATATGGCGCGCGCAGCATCACCAGCTGTTACCGCACCACGCCCATGGGCTATGCGTGGCCGGACAACTGGGAAGAAAAGCCGCTGCTGCAACGCCTGGAAAACAACCGTGCGTTCTTTGCCGATGGCAGCAGCAAGCACATCGACGCGGTGATCCTGTGTACCGGCTACAAGCACCACTTCCCGTTCCTGCCGGATGAGCTGAGCCTCAGGACCGACAACCGCCTGTGGCCGATGAACCTCTACAAGGGCGTGTTCTGGGAACCCAACCCGCGGCTGATCTACCTCGGCATGCAGGACCAGTGGTACTCGTTCAACATGTTCGACGCCCAGGCCTGGTATGCCCGCGATGTGATCCTGGGGCGTATCCCATTGCCCAGTCAGGCCGCGATGATCGCCGACAGCCAGCAATGGCAGGCACGGGAACTGACTCTGGAAACCAACCAGCAGATGTTCGAGTTCCAGGGCGCCTACATCCAGCACCTGGTGGACGCCACCGACTACCCGGATTTCGACATCGCCGCCGTCAACGAGACCTTTCTGCACTGGAAGCACGACAAGGCCGAAAACATCATGGGCTATCGCGACAAGTCCTACCGCTCGCTGATGACCGGCACCCAGTCGCCGCCGCACCACACCCCGTGGCTGCTGGCCCTGGACGACTCGATGGCGGCGTACCTGGGCGAGCCCGTGACGCCCATCAAATCAGTCGGCTGAGCGGGTGCCCATGATGAATGCTCCGCGTGTTTCCCACCCGCGAGAACCCGGGCTGTTTGCCCGGGCGCCAAACCTCGAACGCTACCGCGTGGCCGTCGGCGGTGTGACGCTGGTCGACCTGCAGCCCGGCGACGGCCTGCAGGTGATCGACCTCGAAGGCCGGCAAACCTGCGAACTGCTGGCCCTCGACGCCAGCGGCCGCAGCGCCCTGGCGAGCTGGGGGCTGAGCGGCTCGAGCGCCTGCCGCGTGCCACCGCGTGTCGGCCAGGCGCTCAAGCGGCGCGGCATCGACGCGCAGGCATTGCCCCTCGCCGCCGCGCTGTGGGACGACGCCAGCCCGCCCGGTCACACTCGGCAGTTTGTCGCCCATGACCGCCTGCTGGTGATCGTCGCCGCTCCCGCCGGGCCCACCGCCGTCGACCGGCAATACCGGCCCAGCGAACTGCGCCTGCTGGTGACACGGGCCAACCCGTCGCCCCTGCTGGTGCCTGCCCTGCCCGAGCCATTGGGCGAGGTGCTGGACGAGTTCACCGTGCGCGCGGGCACGGCCCACGGCTACAGCGTCGCCAAGGGCCAGTACGTGCAGGTGCTGGACGTCGCCGGCCGCCAGTGTTCGGACTTCGTCGCCCTCGACCGCCGCGCCCTGGATCGCGGCGTGGAGCTGGACCTCGACCAGACCGTGACACGCACGCTGAACGGCAGCGCCTACCCGGCGCCGGGGCTGTTCTCGAAGTTTTTCGACCGCCGGATGCAGCCGATGCTGGAGGTGGTGCAGGACACCGTCGGGCGCCACGACGCCTTCGCCCTGGCCTGCGCGGCGCGCTACTACGAATCCCATGGCTATTTCGGGCACGACAACTGCAGCGACAACCTCAGCCGCGTACTCGCGCCCTACGGCGTGCAAGCGCGCAACGGCTGGCCGGCGATCAATTTCTTCTTCAACACCGGCATTGATGCACACCAGCAGATGACCCTGGATGAGCCGTGGTCGCGGCCCGGCGACTACGTACTGCTGCGGGCCATGACCGAGCTGGTGTGCGGCAGTACCTCGTGCCCGGATGACATCGACCCGGCCAATGGCTGGAACCCGACCGATATCCATGTCCGTATCTACCGCGAGAAGGAGCGTTTTTCCATCGCCATGAGCACTCGAACCACGGCCGATGCCGACCCGATACTGACCCGTGAGACCGCGTTCCACTCACGCACCAGCGCCCTCACCGGCAGCTTCATCGACTACCGCAACTGGTGGCTGCCGTTGCGCTACGACGGTTATGGCGCCACCGAGGAATACCTCGGCTGCCGCGAACGCGTGGCCGTAATGGACCTGACCGCCCTGCGCAAATTCGAGATCATCGGCCCCGACGCCGAAGCCCTGTTGCAATACTGCCTGACCCGCGACGTGCGGCGTCTGGCGGTGGGCCAAGTGGTCTATTCGGCGATGTGCCACGAACACGGCGGCATGCTCGACGACGGCACCCTGCTGCGCCTGGGCCCGGACAACTTCCGCTGGATCTGCGGCGAAGACTACGCCGGTGTGTGGCTGCGCGAGCAGGCCCACAAACTGGGGATGAAGGTGTGGGTCAAGTCCGCCAGCGAGCAGATTCACAACCTGGCGGTGCAAGGGCCGCTCAGCCGCGAGCTGCTCAAGCAGATGGTCTGGACGCCGCCCACCCAACCGAGCGTGGACAGCCTCGGCTGGTTCCGCTTCCTGGTCGGCCGGCTGGACGGTTTCGAGGGCTGCCCGTTGATGATTTCGCGCACCGGCTACACCGGCGAACTGGGCTTTGAGGTGTGGTGCCAGCCCGAAGACGCCGAACGGGTGTGGGACCGCATCTGGCAACTCGGCCAACCCTTGGGCCTGGTGCCCCTCGGCCTGGAAGCGCTGGACCTGTTGCGCATCGAAGCCGGGCTGATTTTTGCCGGCTACGAGTTCAGCGACCAGACCGACCCGTTCGAGGCCGGCATCGGCTTCAGCGTGCCACTCAAGAGCAAGACCGATGACTTTATCGGCCGCGACGCCCTGTTGCGGCGCAGCGCCCATCCCAGCCACAAGCTGGTCGGTCTGCACCTCGGCGGCAACGAGGCGGCCCACCACGGCGACCCGGTGTACCACGGCCGCGCCCAGGTCGGGGTCATCACCAGCGCCTGCCGCTCACCGTTGCTGGCCAGCAATATCGCGCTATGCCGGGTCGACGTGAGCTGCGCCGAGCCCGGCACCCTGCTTGAGATTGGCAAAGTCGATGGCCTACAGAAGCGCATCAGCGCCACGGTCAGCGCAGCGATTTTCTATGACCCGGACAAGAGCCGCGTGCGTAGCTGATCGTCCCGATACCGATGTGTGCCACCCCACTTTGACTGCCCACTTTGATTGCCCTTCTTAACCGCTACTCAGACATGGGAATACGAAGATGGAAGCGACGACGTTCGAGGCTGTACCGCAGGCTGCCAGCTCAGTGGGCAGCCTGCACCGCAAGATCGATTGGCGCGGTGCATTCTGGGTCGCCAGTGGCGTGCCCGCGCTGGTGCTGTTCTCCATCGGCGCGATTGCCGCCACGGTGGGCAAACCGGCCTGGATCGTGTGGATCGTGTCGATCCTGTTCGGGTTTATCCAGGCCTTCACCTATGCCGAGATCGCCGGGCTGTTCCCGCACAAGTCCGGCGGCGCCTCGGTGTACGGCGCGGTGGCCTGGGTGCGCTACAGCAAGTTGATCGCGCCGGTGTCGGTGTGGTGCAACTGGCTGGCCTGGTCGCCGGTGCTGTCCATCGGTTCGGGGCTGGCGGCGGGGTATATCCTCACCGCGCTGTTTCCCGCCGATGCGCTGATCAACACCTGGCAACTGACCCTGCTTGACCTGGGTTGGGTCAAGAGCGGCCTGTCGTTGCGCATCAACGCGACGTTCGCCATTGGCCTGTTGATTCTGCTCACGGTGTTTGCCGTGCAGCATGGCGGCATCCTGCGCTCGGCGCGCCTGACGCTGGTGCTCGGGGTCACCTCGCTGATCCCGCTGTTGCTGGTGGGCGTGGTGCCGTTGTTCACCGGGGACGCGACCCAGGCCAACTTCCTGCCGCTGTACCCGCTGGCCCATGACGCAGCCGGGCAAGTCATCGACGGCCCGTGGGATATGTCCGGCTGGTCGCTGATGGCCGGCGGGCTGTTCATGGCCGCGTGGTCCACCTACGGGTTCGAAACGGCGGTGTGCTACACCCGCGAGTTCAAGGACCCCAAGCGTGACACCTTCAAGGCGATCTTCTACGCCGGCCTGCTGTGCATCCTGGTGTTCACCCTGGTGCCGCTGGCGTTTCAAGGCAGCCTGGGGCTGGGCCAACTGGTGACCCCGGCGGTGCTCGACGCCAGCGGCGCGGTAGTGACTCCGGCGGTGTACAGCGGCCTGCTGTCGCCGGCGATCTACAGCGGCATGGGCGTTGGTCAGGTGATGGCCGACAGCATCGGCGGCGGCAAGGTGGTCGCCAATATCGTGCTGATCATGCTGGTGCTCGCCACGTTGCTGGCGATCATGACCTCGATGTCCGGCTCGTCGCGCACCCTGTATCAGGCGTCGGTGGACGGCTGGCTGCCCAAATACCTGGGGCGCACCAACGAACACGGTGCGCCCACGGCGGCGATGTGGACCGACCTCTCGTTCAACCTGCTGTTGTTGCTGATGTCGGACTATGTGTTCGTGCTGGCGGCGTCCAACGTCAGCTACATCATTTTCAACTTCCTCAACCTCAACGCCGGCTGGATCCACCGCCTCGACCGCCCCGACTGGGTGCGCCCGTACAAAGCCCCCACCGTGCTGCTGGCGGCCGGCGGCGTGCTGAGCTTCGTCAACCTGGCGTGCATGGGCCTGGGTGCGGATATCTGGGGCGCAGGCACGCTGGTCACCGGCTTGCTGCTGGCGCTGTTGATCCTGCCGGTGTTCTGCTACCGCCACTATGTGCAGGACAAAGGTCGCTTCCCCGCGGCCATGCTCAGTGACTTGTATATCCAGGCCGATGACGGCCAACGCCGCGCCGGCTGGCTGCCCTACGCCACACTGATCGCCGGTGTGCTGGTGGTGTATGCCTGCCATCAACTGGTAGCCTGAATGCCATGGGCTGCCTATTGCTGAGGGATTTATCCCTCAGCGCCCCTATTTCTCCAGACAACGGTGACGCTTTTGACCAGCACTCTCCCTTCCCTTGCCCGCGATATCGACGGCAAGGCCATTTCTGCCCAGGTTCTCGACGAGGTTCGCGAAGAGGTCCTGCTGCTTGCCGCGCAAAAAATCTTCCCGGCCCTGGCTGTCGTGCTGGTGGGCGACGATCCGGCCAGCGAAGTGTATGTGCGCAACAAACTGCTGCGGGCCAAGGAAGTCGGGATTCGCTCCCTTGAATACCGGCTGCCGGATGACGCCAGCCAGGCGCAAGTGCTCGATCTGCTGGCCCAGTTGAACGCCGACGTTTCGGTCAATGGCGTGCTGGTGCAGTTGCCGTTGCCGGCGCATATCGACGAGGCGGCCGTGATCCATGCGATTGACCCGATCAAGGACGTGGACGGTTTCCACCGTGAGAACGTCGGCGGCCTGGTGCAAGGCATCGAGGTGCTCACGCCTTGCACGCCCAGCGGCTGCATGCGCCTGCTGCATGAAACCTGCGGCGATTTGAGTGGCTTGCACGCGGTGGTGATTGGCCGCTCGAACATCGTCGGCAAACCGATGGCGACCCTGCTGTTGCAGGCCAACTGCTCGGTCACCGTGGTGCATTCACGCAGCGTCGATGCTCAGGCATTGTGCCGCTTGGCCGATATCGTCGTCGCTGCGGTCGGTCGGCCGCAGTTGATCGATGCCAGCTGGCTCAAGCCTGGCGCGGTGGTGATCGATGTGGGGATCAACCGCATCAGCACCGAGACCGGTACGCGGTTGGTGGGCGATGTGGACTACGCCAGCGCACGCACCGTGGCCAGCGCGATTACGCCGGTGCCGGGTGGTGTGGGGCCGATGACGATTGCCTACCTACTGAAAAACACCCTGGTGGCGAGCCAGTTGCAACGCAAAGCCCTGCCCCGAGCGCTGGCGCTGTACCTGTAGGAGCGAGCTTGCTCGCGAAAACCGTCCAGGCAACGCGGTCATCCAGGATGCCCGCGTTATCGTTAACGACCTTCGCGAGCAAGCTCGCTCCTACAGGGTTCTCAGGGGTTGTAGGCGGCCAGGTCCCGACTCATGGGCACGCAGGCTGAAAAACACTCTGGTGGCGAGCCAGTTGCAACGCAAAGCCCTGCCCCGAGCGCTGGCGCTGCACCTGTAGGAGCGAGCTTGCTCGCGAAAAACGCCCAGGCAACGCGGCCATCCAGGATGCCCGCGTTATCGTTAACGACCTTCGCGAGCAAGCTCGCTCCTACAGGGTTCTCAGGGGTTGTAGGCGGCCAGGTCCCGACTCATGGGCTCGCAGGCTGAAGAACACTCTGGTGGCGAGCCAGTTGCAACGCAAAGCCCTGCCCCGGGCACTAGCGCCGCACCTGTAGGAGCGAGCTTGCTCGCGAAAAACGTCCAGGCAACGCGGTCATCCAGGATGCCCGCGTTATCGTTAACGACCTTCGCGAGCAAGCTCGCTCCTACAGGGTTCTCAGGGGTTGTAGGCGGCCAGGTCCCGACTCATGGCCACGCAGGCTGAAAAACACCCTGGTGGCGAGCCAGTTGCAACGCAAAGCCCTGCCCCGAGCGCTGGCGCCGCACCTGTAGGAGCGAGCTTGCTCGCGAAAAACGTCCAGGCAACGCGGTCATCCAGGATGCCCGCGTTATCGTTAACGACCTTCGCGAGCAAGCTCGCTCCTACAGGGGGCCGTTAGTGGTTGTAGGCGCGCTCGTTGTGCTCGGCCAGGTCCAGGCCCATCTCTTCCACCGACTCATGGGCACGCAGGCCGACCAGGGCATTGACCACCTTGAGGATGATCCAACTGACCACGAAGCAGTACACCGTGGTCAGCAACACCCCCTTGATCTGGGCGACGACTTGGCCGCCCATGGTCACGCCTTCCACCAGGCCGCCCATGGACGGCACGCAGAACACCCCGGTGAGCACCGCGCCGATCATGCCGCCGATGCCGTGCAGGCCGAATACGTCGAGGCTGTCGTCGTAGCCGAAGCGCCGCTTCAACACCGTCACGCTCAAGTAGCAGAACACCCCGCACAGCAAGCCGATGGCCAACGCGCCGCCGACGCCGACATAGGCGCACGCCGGGGTGATCCCCACCAGACCGGCCAATGCACCGCTGGCCAGGCCCAGGGCGCTGGGTTTGCCGACCTTGAACCACTCGGTGAACATCCAGCCGAGAATCCCCGCACACGCGCCCAGTTGGGTGTTGAGCATGACAATCCCCGAGGTGCCGTTGAGGCCGCCGCCGGAGCCGATATTGAAGCCGAACCAGCCGACCCAGAGCATCGCCGCACCGGCCATGGTCAGGCTCAGGTTATGCGCGGGCATCGGCGTGTTCTGGTAGCCCTTGCGCTTGCCGAGGATCAGGCATGCGGCGAGCGCGGCCACACCGGCGTTGATGTGTACGGCGGTGCCGCCGGCAAAGTCGAGCACGCCCCAGTTATGCATCAAGGCCCCCGAACCGCCCCAGACCATATGCGCCACCGGGGCATACACCAGGGTGAACCAGATGGCCATGAACAGCAGCGCCGCCGAGAACTTCATGCGTTCGGCGAAGGCGCCGGCGATCAGCGCCGGGGTGATGATTGCGAAGGTCATCTGGAAGGTCACGAACACGCCTTCCGGAATATCCCCCACCAGGCTCTCGGGGGTCATGCCCGCCAGGAACGCGCGGCTCAGGCCGCCGACAAAACTGTTGAAGGTCACCTGCCCTTCGACCATGCCCGTGGTGTCCACCACCATGCTGTAGCCGTAGATCACCCACAGCACGCCCACCAGCCCGGCGACGCCAAAACACTGGGTGAACAGCGAGAGCATGTTTTTCGCCCGAACCAGCCCGCCGTAGAACAGCGCGAGCCCCGGCAGGCACATGAACAGCACCAGCACCGCGGCGGTGACCATCCAGGCGGTGCTGCCGGTGTTCAAGGTGGGCGCATCGGCGGCCTGGGCCAAGGGGGCGAAGGCACAGGCGGCCAATAAGCCGAAGAGGGATTTGCCGAGAAGACGATTGATCATGTTCAAAGCTCCTGCAAAAGATAGGGGAGATGCATGTAGGAGCGAGGGGGACGCCTAGTTCTTGCTCGCGAAAAACGTCCAGGCAACGCGGTCATCCAGGATGCCCGCGTTATCGTTAACGACCTTCGCGAGCAGGCTCGCTCCTACAGGGGTGGAACGCCGTAGCAGCCGGCAAGCCGGCTCGTCACTCAGTAACCGGAACCCGGTATCCAACGGGTCCCCGCCAACGGCACCCGGGCCATGGCGGCCGACTCCACCGTCAGCGCCACCAGGTCCTCGGGGTCGAGGTTGTGCAGGTGCGACTTGCCGCACGCACGGGCCATGGTCTGGGCCTCCAGCACCATCACCCGCAGGTAGTTGGCCAAACGACGCCCGCCTTCCACCGGGTCCAGGCGTTTCGACAGCTCCGGGTCCTGGGTGGTGATGCCGGCCGGGTCGCGGCCGTTCTGCCAGTCGTCGTAGAAGCCGGCGGCCGAGCCGATCTTTTTCAGTTCCGCGTCCAGCCGTGGGTGGTTGTCGCCCAGGGCAATCAACGCCGCCGTGCCGATGGCCACCGCATCCGCGCCCATCGCCATGGCCTTGGCCACATCGGCGCCGTTGCGAATCCCGCCCGACACAATCAACTGGACCTTGCGGTGCATGCCCATCTCTTGCAAAGCCTGTACCGCTTGCGGGATCGCCGACAAAATCGGGATGCCGACGTGTTCGATAAACACTTCCTGGGTCGCCGCGGTGCCACCCTGCATGCCGTCGAGTACGATCACATCGGCACCGGCCTTGACCGCCAGCTTCACGTCGTAATACGGCCGGCTGGCGCCGATTTTCACGTAGATCGGTTTTTCCCAATCGGTGATTTCGCGCAACTCGGCAATCTTGATCGCCAAGTCGTCCGGACCGGTCCAGTCCGGGTGGCGGCAGGCGCTGCGCTGGTCCACGCCGATCGGCAAGGTACGCATGCCGGCCACGCGTTCGGTGACCTTCATGCCCAGCAACATGCCGCCACCGCCGGGCTTGGCGCCCTGGCCGAGGACGATCTCGATGGCATCGGCCTTGCGCAGGTCATCGGGGTTCATGCCGTAGCGCGACGGCAGGTACTGGTACACCAGGTGCCGCGACTGGCCGCGCTCTTCCGGGGTCATGCCGCCGTCACCGGTGGTGGTGCTGGTGCCGGCGATGCTCGCGCCACGGCCCAGGGCTTCCTTGGCGTTAGCCGACAACGCACCGAAACTCATGCCGGCGATGGTCACCGGGATCTTCAGGTGGATCGGCTTCTTGGCGAAGCGGTTGCCGAGGATCACATCGGTGCCGCACTTCTCGCGATAGCCTTCCAGCGGGTAACGCGACACGCTGGCGCCCAGCAGCAGCAAGTCATCGAAGTGCGGCAACTTGCGCTTGGTACCGCCGCCGCGAATGTCGTAGATGCCGGTTTCGGCGGCACGCTGGATTTCCTGGATGGTCAGGCGGTCGAAGGTGGCCGACTCGCGCAACACTGGAGGGGTTTTTTCACTCATGGTGTAGCTCCTGGTTCAGTACGCGGAGGCGTTATCGACTTTGAAGTTGTACAGCTGGCGGGCCGAGCCGTAGCGCTTGAAATCCGCCGCGCGGTGGGCGAAACCGGCGCGATCGAGCAGCTCCTGCAGCTCTTGCAGGTGCTCGCTGCGCATCTCTTTTTCGACGCAATCGGAGCCCAGCGACTCGACCGTGCCCTTCACGTAGATGTGGGTCTCGTACAGCGAATCGCCCAGCGCATCGCCGGCATCGCCGCAGACGACCAGACGCCCGGCCTGGCCCATGAAGCAGCTCATGTGGCCGATGCTGCCGCCGACCACGATGTCGATGCCTTTCATGGAAATCCCGCAACGTGCCCCCGCGTCGCCTTCGATCACCAGCAAGCCGCCATGGGCCGTGGCCCCGGCCGCCTGGGACGCGCTGCCTTTGACGCGCACAGAACCAGACATCATGTTCTCGGCGCAGCCCACGCCGACGTTGCCGTGTACGGTGATCGACGCCTGTTGGTTCATGCCCGCGCAGTAGTAGCCGGCGTGGCCTTCGATATCGATGGACACCGCCTGATTCACCCCCACCGCAAGGTTGTGCTTGCCGTTGGAGTGGGTGACGCGCCACTCGTTGTCGATGGCCTGGGCGTGCAGCGCCTGGTTGAGGTCACGCACGGTCGCGGTGGAAAGGTCGATGGTTTTCATGTGTGCGCTCCTTAAGCTGACTGGCGTTCCCAGATGTACAAAGTGGCCGGTGCGGGCTCCCAGATGCGGGCATTCTCGATGCCTGGCAGGCTCGACAGCGCCTGGTACTCGGAGGCCATGGCGACGTAGTCGTCGGTCTCGGCGAGGATCGCCGGCTTGCACGCGATCGGATCGCGGATCACCGCAAAACCGTTGCGCGTGCCGATGGCGAAGGTGAAGAAGCCGTCGAGGTCTTCCAGGGCGTGGTCCAGCGCGTCTTTGAGCGAGTCGCCCTGTTGCAGGCGCCAGGTCAGGTAGCCGGCGGCGACTTCGGTGTCGTTGTCGGTTTCGAAATGAATGCCTTCGCGCTTGAGTTCCTGGCGCAGGCGGAAGTGGTTCGACAGCGAACCGTTATGCACCAGGCACAGGTCGGCACCGGTGGAAAACGGGTGGCTGCCTTCCATGGTCACCGCGCTTTCGGTGGCCATGCGGGTGTGGCCGATGATGTGGCTGCCCTGCATGCTCGCCAGGCCGAAGCGCTGGGAAATCTCCTGGGGCAGGCCCATGCCCTTGAGGATCTCGATGCTCTGCCCGGCGCTCATGACCCGCACGCTCGGCGCCAGTTCGGCCAGGGCCAGGCGCACCGGGGCTTCGTCGGCGTGGATCTTCAACACGGCGGCGCTGGCGTTCTGAAACCAGTCCAGCGAACAGCCCAGCCGCCCTTCCAGCTCGCCCATCAGGGCTTTCCAGTCGAAGGCCTCGGTGGTCGCTTGCAGGGTCAGCTTGACCCAGCCGTCGGCGACTTCATCACCGTAGATGGCAAAGCCCGCACTGTCCGGGCCACGGTCGGTCATGGCCTGCAACATCGGTTCAAACAGCTGGCCGAGTTGGGGTTCCAGCCGGGGGTTTTTCAGGTACAGACCTACGATTCCACACATATCAAGTCTCCGTCACACGGTGTCAGAAAAATTCGGTATAGCGCTGGACTTCCCAGTCGCTCACATGGCGGCTGTATTCCACCCACTCCATGCGCTTGAGTTTGATGAACTCACCCACGATCTGCGGGCCGAGCACCTCGGCGAACAGCGGGTCGGCTTCCAGCGCGTCGCAGGCTTCCTTGAGGGATTGCGGCAAGGTCTTGATGCCGCGCTCGGCGATTTGTTCCAGGCTCAGGCTGTAGAGGTTTTCATTGCAGACGTGGTCGATTTCCAGCTGGCGATCGATACCGTCCAGGCCCGCCGCGATGATTGCGGCGCTGACCAGGTAAGGGTTGCAGCCGGCATCCGGCAGGCGGAACTCCAGGCGGCCGTAAGGCACGCGCACCATGGCCGAACGGTTGTTGGCGCCAAACGCGATAAAGGCCGGGGCCCAGGTGGCGCCGGACAGCGAGTGGCCCACCACCAGGCGCTTGTAGGAGTTGACGGTGGGCGCGGCGAACGCACACAGCGCCGGGCCATGGGCGAGCAGGCCGGCGGCGAAGTGATAGGCCAGCTTCGACAGGCCCATGCCGCTCGGGTCGCTGGCGTCGTGGAACAGGTTCTTGTTCTCGGCGCTGCTGATCGACAGGTGAAAGTGCATGCCGTTGCCGGCGCGTTTCGGGTCGGGCTTGGGCATGAAGGAACAGATCATGCCCAGGTCATTGGCGATCTCGCCGGCAGCCATGCGGAAGAAGGTGAAACGGTCGGCCGAGGTCAGGGCGTCGCTGTAGGTGTAGTTGATCTCGAACTGGCCGTTGGCGTCTTCGTGGTCGATCTGATAGACCTCGAAATCCACCGCCTGCAAGGCTTCGGTCAGGCGCTCCAGGAATACCCGCGAGCGCGACAGGCCCTTGTAGTCGTAGCAGGGCTTGTCGAGGTTGTCGCTGGGGTCGACCAGTTGCAGCTTGCCCTGCTCGTCGCGGCGCATCAGGTTGAATTCGGGTTCCAGGCCCGTGTTCAGCGTCCAGCCCTTGTCCTGCAGGCGCTGCACCTGCTGCTGCAGCACGTAGCGGCTATCAAAGGGATGGGGCTTGCCGTCGACATGCCCGACGCACACCACGCGCCCGTAACCCGGCTGCCAGGGCACCGGGGTCAGCGTGGACAGGTCACCCCGCGCCATGAAGTCCGGGCCGTGGGGTTCCATGCCCATGCCGCTGATGGCAAACCCGGCAAACCCGGCGCCCTCTTCGGCCACCGTCTTGAGCCCGCAAATCGGCACCGACTTGGTCTTGGCCGCACCGTGTATATCCACAAACTGCGCAAGCACGTACTTGATGCCGTACTTGTCGATGATGCGCTGGGTTTCTGCTGGCAACATTGCGTGTCACTCCTCGCGAAAGGCAAAACCGTGTGGGTGGGCCTGGACTGTCTTTTTATTCCTAAAAAGAAAGTTAGTTTCTCCACAGGAATGCAATACCCTTGCCAGATTCGCGAGCGGCCGATTGAAGTGCCGGTGAAAGCGCTTTTGTGCTGTATATATGGGAAAATTGTTTTCCCCGTGGGAATACGTGCCTGGGCACGGCCGCCAAGCGCCGCTGCTTGCACTTTCCTAGTGCGAAACTAATATTACTGAACGGAAAGCGTGCAGGATCTGATGACTATGTCCACCGAAACCGCCCCCCGCCTCAAACTCGAGCAATACCTGGGTTTGCAGATCAAACGCCAGCGCCAGGCCCAGGACCTGAAGCTGTCCGACGTGGCGAAGATTGCCGATATCAGCCAGGGCATGTTGAGCAAGATCGAAAACGCCCAGGTCTCCACCAGCCTCGACACCCTCAGCCGCCTGTGCGATGTGCTCGGGCTGCCGTTGTCGAAATTGTTCGCCGAATACGATCAACAGGACGGCAGTGCCTTGCTGGTCAAGGCCGACCAAGGCATGGAAGTGGTGCGCCGCGGGACGGAAAAGGGGCATACCTACCATCTGCTCAACCATACCCGGGGGCCGAAGAAGAGCTTCGAGGCGTACATGGTCAGCATGGACGATGCCAGCGAGGAGTTCCCGACCTTTGCCCACCCTGGGACCGAGTTTCTGCACTTGTTGGAAGGGGAGCTGATTTATCGGCATGGGAATCAGCTGTATCGGATGGAAGCCGGCGACAGCCTGACGTTCGAGGGCGAGATTCCCCATGGGCCGGAAGAATTGGTGCGGGTGCCGATTCGCCTGCTGTCGATCATGAATTACGGCAACGACAAAGAATAATCCGGACTCGCGATACACCTGAAGCACAGAGATCCAATTGTGGGAGGGGGGCAAGCCCCCTCCCACATTTTCAACAGCGTTCGATGCCACTGGGCCTGTGGAAAATTTCCCCTCAGTTAAAAAACTTTCCCAAAACCCCTAGACGCCCCGCGTCCATTCCCCTATAAAGCCACTTCAGGAATATTTTATTCCTCACAAGAAAATGCGCTCACGGAATGAGCCTGCTGTCCTCTGACGTTTTTTCGCTATGCGATGAGCTGCCGCCATCATCCCGAGGACGTGTCATGCAACACGAAAAAAACCATTTCATCATCAAGGTCACTTGTCCCGCGGTGTCCGGCATTGTCGCTGCCGTCACCACGTACCTGGCGGACAACGCGTGCTACATCGGGGAGATGGCGCAGTTCGATGATGACTTCAGCGGTCGCTTCTTCATGCGTGCCGTGTTCCGTTTCAACGATGGGCACGCCGGCGACCTGGAACAGATCCGCGCCGGTTTCGCCGACGTCGCCCAGGCCTTCGACATGCAGTGGGCGCTGTACGACACCCGCGAGCCGATGCGCGTGCTGCTGATGGTGAGCAAGTTCGACCACTGCCTCACCGACCTGCTCTACCGCTACCACAAGGGCGAGATGGACATGACCATCACCGCCATCGTCTCCAACCACCTCGACCTGCGGCCCATGGCCGAGCGCGAGGGCATCCGCTTTATCTACCTGCCCGTGACCAAGGACACCAAGGCCGCGCAGGAAGCCGAGCTGATGAAGATCGTCGACGACACCCGCACCGAACTGGTGGTGTTGGCGCGCTACATGCAGATCCTCTCCGACGACCTGTGCCGGCAACTGTCGGGGCGCGCGATCAATATCCACCATTCGTTCCTGCCCGGTTTCAAAGGCGCCAAGCCCTATCACCAGGCCTATCAGCGTGGCGTGAAGTTGATCGGCGCCACCGCGCATTATGTGACCAGCGACCTGGATGAGGGCCCGATCATCGAACAGGAAGTGCAGCGCGTGGACCACGTGTACAAGCCCGACGACCTCGTCGCCATCGGCCGCGACACCGAAACCGTGGCCCTGTCCAAGGCGGTCAAGTACCACCTGGAGCATCGGGTGTTCCTCAACCAGGACAGAACGGTGGTGTTCCGGTGAGCGCGCCCAAACTGATCGACGGCAAAGCCGCCGCCGCACGGGTACTGCTGCAAGTGCGCGAAGACGTGGCGCGCCTGCACGAGCAAGCCATTCAACCGGCCCTGGCGGTGATCCTGGTGGGCAACGACGCCGCCAGCCAGGTGTATGTGCGCAACAAGATCCTGCGCGCCGAAGAAGTGGGCATCCGCTCCGTGGAGCATCGGCTGCCCAGCGACACCAGCACCGAACAACTGTTGATCCTGATCGCCCAGTTGAATGCCGACCCGGCGATCCACGGCATTCTCTTGCAATTGCCGCTGCCCAAGCAGATGGACGAACTGCGCGCCCTGGAAGCCATCGCGCCGCAGAAGGACGTGGACGGTTTCCACAGCCAGAACGTCGGCGGCCTCAGCCAGGGGCGCGCCGTGCTCACGCCCTGCACTCCCAGCGGTTGCCTGTACCTGCTGGAGCAAACCTGTGGCGACCTGCGCGGTAAACACGCGGTGGTGGTCGGCCGCTCGAACATCGTCGGCAAGCCCATGGCGGCGCTGCTGCTCAAGGCCGATTGCTCGGTGACGGTGCTGCATTCGCGCAGCCACAACGCCCAGGCCCTGTGCCGCCAGGCCGACATCGTGATCGCCGCCGTGGGCCGCCCACGCTTGATCGATGCCAGTTGGCTCAAACCCGGCGCGGTGGTGATCGACGTCGGCATCAACCGTATCGATGACGACGGCCGCAGCCGCCTGGTGGGCGATGTCGACTTTGACGCCGCCCTGCCCCACGTCGCCGCCATCACCCCGGTCCCCGGCGGTGTCGGCCCGATGACCATTGCCTTCCTGATGAAAAACACCGTGACCGCCGCCCTTGCGCAACATCACGCCCTACGCAGCCAATCGGAGGCCGTATGCCATTCAATCTATTGAAATACGGGCTGAGTTCGGAGTACCCGGTGGAGGTGGATCTGCCGCCGCCCAAAGAACTCAAGTCGAGTTACGACGTGGTGATCATCGGCGCCGGCGGCCACGGCCTGGCGACCGCCTACTACCTGGCCAAGTACCACGGCATCAGCAACATTGCCGTGCTGGAAAAGTCCTATCTGGGCGGCGGCAACACCGCGCGTAACACAGCGGTGATCCGCTCCAACTACCTGACCAGCGAAGGGGTGCGTTTCTACGCCGAGTCAGTGAAGATGTTCCAGGCGCTGTCCAACGAATTCGATTTCAACATCATGTATTCCGAGCGCGGCCAACTGACCCTGGCCCACACGGACGCCACCGTGCGTTCGTTCCGCCAGCGCGCCGAGGTCAACAAGCACTTCGGCGGGCGCACCGAGATGATCGACCGCCAGCAGATCCGCGAACTGGTGCCCAGCCTCAACCTCGATCCCGGCCACCTGCCGGTGCTCGCCGGGCTCTGGCACATCGACGGCGCCACCGCGCGCCACGATGCCGTGGCCTGGGGCTACGCCAAGCAGGCGGCCAAGCGCGGCGTGGAAATCCATCAGCTCACCGAAGTGCAAGACCTGATCATTGAAAACGGCGCCATCACCGCGGTGAAAACCAATCGCGGCACCATCCGGTGCGGCTGCGCGGTGCAGGCGATTGCCGGGCACAGCTCACTGTTGATGGCCAAGGCCGGCATCCGCTCGCCGATCCAGACCTTCCCGCTGCAGGCCATGGTCACCCAGCCGTTCAAGCCGTTCCTCGACCCGCTGGTGAGTTCCTCGGCCCTGCACTGCTACGTGCAGCAAACCAGTCGCGGCGAAGTGGTGTTCGGCGGCGGTTCCGACCCCTACCCGCTGTTCAACACACGCTCGACCCTGGACCTCAAGGAAAGCCTGCTGGCCCATGCCATCGAAATGTTCCCGTTCCTGGCCAACGCCAAGTTGATGCGCCAGTGGGCCGGGATCACCGACATGACCCCGGACTACAGCCCGATCATGGGCCTGTCGCCGGTGAAGAATTACTACCTCGACGCCGGTTGGGGCACCTGGGGTTTCAAGGCCACGCCGATCTGCGGCAAGACCATGGCCGAGTTGGTCGCCAGCGGCGGCAAGGTGCCGGAGCTGATCAAACCCTTTGGCCTCGAACGTTTCTCGACCTTCCAGCAAGTCAATGAGATGGGCGCCACGGCGGCCAGTCACTGATGGAGAGCGGACTATGAAAATCATGATGTGCCCGCTCAACGGGCCGCGCAATATCAGCGAGTTCACCTACGGCGGCGAGTTCAAGCCCATGCCCGATCCGGTCAACTGCAGCGACGCCGAATGGGCCGACTACGTGTTCAACACCGACAACCTCGCCGGTGTAGTGCGTGAATGGTGGATGCACACGCCGTCCAGCTACTGGTTCCTCGCCGAGCGCCACACCGTCACCGACGAGATCCTGCGCACCTTCGACCCCAGGGAATTGTTCAACACGCGCGTCGACTTCAACACCGCCAAGGAGATCGCCGGATGAACCGCCTCCCCGCCCCCATGGGCCTGCTGATCCAGCGTGACCAGCCACTCGATTTCAGTTTCGACGGCCACCCCTACCAGGGCCTGCAGGGCGACAGCATCGCCAGCGCCCTGCTCGCCAACGGGCGCTTTCTGATGTCGCGCTCGTTCAAATACCACCGCCCACGCGGGCCGCTGAGCATGGCCGGCCAGGACGCCAACAGCCTGGTGCAATTGCCCCAGGAACCCAACGTGCTGGCCGATGCCCACGCACTGAGCAACGGCCTGGCGGTGACCGCGCAGAACGTCAACGGCACGCTGGACCACGACCGCGATGCCTATATGGGCAAGTTCTCCAAATTCATGCCGGTGGGTTTCTACTACCGCTCGTTCTACAAGCCCAAGGGCATGTGGAAAGTGTGGGAGCCGATCATCCGTAAAAAAGCCGGCCTGGGCGTGCTCGACCTGAACTTCCAGCCCGAGTACTACGACAAGGCCTACCTGTTCACCGACCTCGCCGTCATCGGCGCCGGCCCCGCCGGCTTGCAGGCGGCGCTGACCGCCGCGAATGCCGGGGCGAAGGTGCTGCTGATCGAGCAGCAGCCGATCCTCGGCGGTTCGCTCACTTATGCGCGCTTCGATATCGCCGGCACCCGCGCCGACAGCCTGCGCCGCGAATTGCTCAGCGCGGTGCAGCAACACGCGAATATCCAGGTGCTCACCGAGGCCACCTGCAACGCCTGGTTCACCGACAACTACCTGCCGGTGATCCAGGGCAAGCGCCTGTACAAAGTGCGCGCGCAGCAGTGCCTGGTGTGCAGCGGCTCGTTCGACCAACCGGTGATCTTTCGCAACAACGACCTGCCCGGGGTGATGCTGACCAGCGCCGCGCAACGCCTGATCAAGCTCTACGCCGTCAAGCCCGGCAAACGCGCGGTGGTGCTCACCGGCAACGATGACGGTTACCTCGCCGCCCTCGACCTGCATGACCAGGGCGTGGACGTCGCCGCCCTGATCGACCTGCGCCACGCCCCCGCCGACCAGGCCCTGGCCGGCGCGCTGGCGCAGCGCAAGATCCGTTGCCTGACTAACAGCACGGTGTTCGAGGCCTTGCATGAAAAAGGCCTGCGCCATGTGAAGGGTGTCGATGTGCGCCAGATCACCGCTCAGGGCCAGGTCAGTGACAAGGGGCAGGTGATCGACTGCGACCTGCTGTGCATGTCGGCCGGCTATATGCCGGTGTACCAACTGCTGTGCCAGGCCGGCGGCAAATTGGCCTATGAGGACTCGCGTGCGGAGTTCAGTCTCAGCGGCCTGCCGCAGAACCTGAATGTGGCCGGTTCGGTCCACGGTCGGCACCAACTGGACAATGTGCTGGCGGACGCGAGCAACGCCGCCCACGACATCACCCTCGCCCTCGGCTTGAGCCCTGCCGCAGCGCCTACCCCGCTGCGCAGCGAAGCCCAGGTCAACTTCAACTGGCCGATCTTCCCGCACCCCAAGGGCAAGGATTTCGTCGACTTCGACGAAGACCTGCAAGTGGCGGATATCGTCAACGCCACCCGCATCGGCTACCGCGATGTGCAGTTGGTGAAACGCTACTCCACCGTCGGCATGGGCCCGTCCCAGGGCCGCCACTCGGCGTTGCCGACTGCGCGCCTGGTGGCCTGGGCGACCCAGCGCAATATCAGCGAAACCGGGGTCACCACCGCACGGCCGCCGTTCGTGGCAGAGAAACTCGCCCACGTCGCCGGGCGCGCCTTCGACCCCTACCGGCAAACGCCGATGCATGCGCGGCACCTGCAGGCCGGGGCGAAGATGATGCCCGCCGGCATCTGGCAGCGCCCGGCCTATTACGGCAAGGCCGAGGACCGCGACGCCTGCATGCAGGCCGAAGCCCTGCATGTGCGCAACAAGGTCGGGCTGATCGATGTGTCCACCCTCGGCGGCCTGGACGTGCGCGGCCCGGATGCCGCCGAACTGCTCAACCGGATGTACACCTTCGCATTTCTCAAGCAGCCGGTGGGCCGTTCGCGTTATGCGCTGATGACCAATGAACACGGGGTGGTGATCGACGACGGCGTGTGCGCGCGGCTGGCCGACAAGCACTTCTACGTCACCGCCACCACCAGCGGCGTCGACCGCATCTACCAGCAGATGCTCAAGTGGAACGCGCAATGGCGCCTGGACGTGGATGTGGCCAACGTCACCGCCGCGATCTGTGCGGTGAACGTGGCCGGGCCGGATTCGCGCAAAGTGCTGGAACAGCTGTGCAGCGACCTCGACCTGAGCGCCGAGGCCTTCCCTTACCTGGGCGTGCGCCAGGGCACGGTGGCCGGGATCAAGGCACGGCTGCTGCGGGTCGGTTTCGTCGGCGAACTGGGTTATGAAATCCACGTTGCCGCACGTCATGGCCTGGCATTGTGGGATGCGTTGATGGCCGCCGGCAAAGCCTTCGACATTCGCCCCTTCGGCGTCGAAACCCAGCGCCTGCTGCGCCTGGAAAAAGGCCACGTGATCATCAGCCAGGACACCGACGGCATGACCCACCCGGCGGAAATCGACATGGGCTGGGCGGTCAGCCGCAACAAGCCGTTCTTCGTTGGTCGCCGCTCGGTGGACATCCTCGAAGCCCAGCCGCTGAAACGCAAACTGGTCGGCTTCAGCTTGCCCAAGGGCAGCGTGCAGCCGCTGGAAGGCCACCTGGTGCTCAACGGCCCGGACATCAGCGGCAACGTCACCTCGTGTGAATACTCCGCCAGCCTGGGCCGGATCATCGGCCTGGCCTACGCCGGGATCGACCAGAGCACACCGGGGCAATGCATTCCGATTCGCGTCGAAGGCGGCATCGTCGTCCAGGCCGAAGTGGTGCAGCTACCGTTCTTCGACCCCACCAACCAACGCCAGGAGGGTTAAGCCATGACCAGTCTGAAAGCCCACGAATTGCTCACGCCGCCCTGCCGCCTGATCGACCAGACCGACCTGCCCCGGGTCGGCTTTCGCGGCGCACACAGCGCCGAGTACCTCACGGCCCGCGGTTTCACCCTGCCCGACGCGCCCAACCGAGCGACCGCGCAGGCGGACGGCAGCTGGGTGGCGCGCCTGTCACAGAACGAATACCTGCTGCTGGGCAGCCCGGCGGATCAAGGCCAGCGCATCGCCGATGAAGAAGCGCGCTGGGAACTCGACCACCGCGCCCACTACCTGCTGCCGCGCCAGGACAGTCATGCTTGCGTGCTGCTCAGCGGCGCGGTGATTGCCCAGGTGATGGCCAAGCTGTGCGGCGTCGATCTCAGTTTTCCGGCGTTCAAGCCGGGGGCGGTGGCGCAGACGGCGGCGGCGCGGATCAATGTGATCGTCATCCACTCGGGAAGCGTGGACGCGCCGGCGTTCCACATCCTCTGGGACCGCGCCTCGAAGGACTACTTCGACGGCGCGTTGCGGGATGCGTTGGAGGAGTTTGGCGGGGTGGGGCTTGCCGATCGCGCGTAAAACCAGGGTCAACGCGGCGCTCTCGGGTTTTTCGCGAGCAAGCTCGCTCCTACAGATGACCCCGTCACCGTAGGAGCGGAGCTTGCCCGCGAGGATCGTTAACGATGACGCGGTAAGCCAGGATTAACGCAGCGGCCTCAGGTTTTTCGCGAGCAAGCTCGCTCCTACAGATGACCCCGTCACCGTAGGAGCGGAGCTTGCCCGCGAGGGTCGTTAACGATGACGCGGTAAGCCAGGGTCAACGTGGCGCTCTCGGGTTTTTCGCGAGCAAGCTCGCTCCTACAGATGACCCCGTCACCGTAGGAGCGGAGCTTGCCCGCGAGGATCGTTAACGATGACGCGGTAAGCCAGGATTAACGCCGCGCTCTCGCCAGAAAAACCTGTTCAGTCGGTATACCCCAACCGCCCCGACCTGACCGACTGCGTGTGCTGACGCGTCGCCAGGCAGCAATCGATGAGGATCACGCTCGACAGCGCCACACGCCCCCCAGTTTTTTACACGACTGATCCGTAGCTCTGGCGCTAATCTGATCGGCTAATGTGCCACATGGCCAATAGCCATTTCTCGCCTTTACCCCAGTATTTATTGGTTACAAGACCAATAATTGACGTTCATCGGGCGCTTGAAAAAGCAGTTGCATGCTTTGTATTACGGTATACCATAATACCTACAAGTCTATAAAAACCGCTCCACCGCCGAGGACCGTCCCATGATCGATGCCGCTATCTACAAACAAGTGATGGGTTCGTTTCCGTCCGGGGTCACCGTGATCACCACGCTCGATGACGACGGGCAAATCGTCGGGCTGACCGCCAGTGCTTTCAGCTCGTTGTCGATGGACCCGGCGCTGGTGCTGTTCTGCCCCAACTACAGCTCCGACTCGTACCCGGTGTTGATCAAGAACAAACGCTTTGCCATCCATGTGCTCTCCGGCGGGCAGCAAACCGAAGCGTATGCCTTTGCGCGCAAGGGCAAAGACAAGGCCCAAGGCCTCGAATGGACGCTCAGCGAGCGGGGCAATCCGATCCTGGCGAATGCCACGGCGGTGATCGAATGCGAGCTGTGGCGCGAGTACGAAGGCGGCGACCACGCGATCATGGTCGGCTCGGTGAAGAACCTCATCGTGCCCCAGCAGAACGCCGGACCACTGGTGTATTGCCACGGCAAGATGGGCGCATTGCCCATGCCGGCTTAAGCCACACACAAAACTTTGTGGGAGGGGGCTTGCCCCCGATAGCGGTGGGTCAGCTACAGATAAGCTGGCTGTTCCTCCGCCATCGGGGGCAAGCCCCCTCCCACAGTTTGATTGCGGGGTGTCAGCCCCTCCCAGTGGCGTGAGACCACGCGATCATGGTCGGCTCGGTGAAGAACCTCATGCACGTTGAGGATGATCAGCACAGCCACCAAAATCACCGGTAGGCTGGCAATCACCGCAAAGGCCAGGATCAGTTTTTGTTTTATGTTCATCGGGCTCGCCTTCCTTGTGAGGTGGGGGTGTAACCGTTGGAGAGAAAAGTTTTGTGGATATTCCATATTATGGTATACCAACAATCAATCCGCCGAACAGCCGTTATCCCCGGCAAGCGTTACAACGGCGAGAGCACTTAAGGGCCCGCGGTCGACAGGCCGATCACAATAGATCCGAGGTACGCGTCATGAAGTTTTCCCTGTTCGTACACATGGAACGTTGGGACGAGAGCATCAGCCACCGCCAGTTGTTCGAAGACTTGACCGAATTGACCCTGATGGCCGAAGCCGGTGGCTTCAGCACCGTCTGGATTGGCGAACACCACGCCATGGAATACACCATCTCGCCAAGCCCGATGCCGTTGCTGGCTTACCTCGCGGCCAAGACCACCACCATTCACCTGGGCGCCGGCACCATCATCGCGCCGTTCTGGCACCCGCTGCGGGTGGCGGGTGAATGCGCCTTGCTTGACGTGATCAGCAACGGCCGCATGGAAGTCGGCCTGGCCCGTGGCGCCTACCAGGTCGAGTTCGACCGCATGGCCGGCGGCATGCCCGCTTCCAGCGGCGGCCAGGCGCTGCGCGAAATGGTCCCGGTGGTGCGCGCGTTGTGGCAAGGCGACTACGCCCACGACGGCGACATCTGGAAATTCCCCACCTCCACCAGCGTGCCCAAGCCCGTACAGAAGCCCAACCCGCCGATGTGGATCGCCGCCCGCGACCCGGACTCCCACAACTTCGCAGTGGCCAACGGCTGCAACGTGATGGTCACGCCGCTGATGAAGGGCGATGAAGAAGTCCTGGACCTGAAAAACAAATTCCAGACCGCCCTCGACAACAACCCCGGCGTGCCGCGCCCGCAATTGATGGTGCTGCGCCACACCCACGTACACGCCGCCGACGACCCGGAAGGCTGGAAAGTCGGGGCCAAGGCGATCTCCAAGTTCTATCGCACCTTCGATGCCTGGTTCGGCAACAAGGAAGTGCCGGTCAATGGCTTCCTGGCGCCAAGCCCGGAAGAAAAATTCGCCGGCCGCCCGGAGTTCGAGCTGGACAGCCTGCACAAGACCGCGATGATCGGCACCGCCGCAGAAATCATCCCGCGCATCAAGTACTACCAGGAACTGGGCGTGGATGAGTTCAGCTTCTGGTGCGACAACAGCCTGCCCCATGCCGAGAAGAAAAAGTCCCTGGCGCTGTTTATCGAGCAGGTCGTGCCAGCGTTTCGTTGATCGGTGAATGACCAAGCCGCTTGCCTCTTCACGGAGCAAGCGGCTTTTTTCTAGGCCGCGCCTTGCTGGTATTCCCGCGGCGTACAGCCAAACTCACGGCGAAACACCGTATGCAGGTACTGCGCCGACTTGAAGCCACACTGCTGCGCCACATCGGCAATCGCCAGGGCGTGGTTTTCCAGGCCCTTGGCGGCGGCGGCGAGTTTGAAGCGCAGGATCTCGTCATGCACGCTGCACCCGCGTGTCTTGCGAAAGTGCGATTCCAGGGATGAGCGCGACACGCCGACATACGCCGCGACCTGGGCGGTCTTGATGCCCTGGCAGGCGTACTGGCGGATGAACAGCAGCGCCTGCATCACATACGGATTGCCCAACGGCTGATGCAAGCTGGAAGCCTGCACATTGATTGCATCCGGTGGCACCAGGATCTGCGTGCCGGTGCAGGGTTTGCCGTGCAGCATCTGATGCAGCAGCGCAGCGGCCGTGCGGCCCATGGTTTCCGTGCCCTGGATCACCGAACTCAGCGGCACCCGCGTGAGGGTGCGGGTCAGCGGGTCGTTGTCGATGCCGATCAACGCCACCTCCTCCGGCACGGCGATACCGGCAGTGAGGCAGGCCTGCAGCAATTGCCGGGCGCGGGCGTCGGTGACGGCGATGATGCCGATGGGCTTGGGCAGGCTTTGCAGCCAGGCGATCTGCTGCTCCACCGCGCTGTCCCACAACGGCGCGCTGGTGCCCAGGCCGCGGTACACCTCCACCGGCAAACCATCACGTTGCAGCAGGCGCTTGAAGGCCTTTTCGCGCTCCTGGGCCCAGCGATTGGCCTGGGCTGGCGGCAGGCTGAAACAGGCAAACCGGGTCAGTCCGGCCTCGATCAAATGCTCATACGCCAGCTTCATCAGCGCATGGTTGTCGGTGGCCACGTAGGGGATGCCCCTGGGGTAGGCACGCGCATCCTCATAGGAACCGCCCACCGCCACCACCGGCAGCTTGATATCGGCCAGTGCCTCGCCGATCAGCGGGTCGTCGAAGTCGGCAATGATGCCGTCGCCCTGCCAGCGCTCGATGCCTTTGAGGCGGCACAAAAAATCTTCCTCCAGGAACAAATCCCAGGACGCGCGGGTGCTGCTCAGGTAATTGCCGATGCCGGTGATGATGCCGCGGTCATAGATTTTGCTGCCGTTGAACAGCAAGGCGATGCGGTGGACGGGCGGTAGGGTTTTCATTGTTTTTGTCCTGAGGCCGGTCGCCACAGGTTAGACCCCGCCACTCAAAATCGCACTACACCTTGACGATTTTCATAATCGCCGGGCCCAGTGCCGTTGCTAGTATCCAGACACCGCCAAGAACAATAAGGAACACGCCATGACGTACTTCCCCGGTGTCGAGAAGGTTCGCTTCGAAGGCCCCGCCAGCGACGCCCCCCTCGCCTTTCGCCACTACGACGCCAACAAACTGATCCTCGGCAAACCGATGCGCGAACACCTGCGCATGGCCGCCTGTTATTGGCACACCTTCGTCTGGCCCGGCGCGGATATGTTTGGCATGGGCACCTTCAAGCGCCCGTGGCAGCGCAGCGGCGAGCCGATGGAAGTGGCGATCGGCAAGGCCGAGGCGGCCTTTGAGTTTTTCTCCAAGCTGGGCATCGACTACTACAGTTTTCACGACACCGACGTGGCGCCGGAAGGCAGCTCGCTCAAGGAGTACCGCAACCACTTCGCGCAGATGGTCGATCACCTCGAACGCCACCAGGAACAGACCGGCGTCAAACTGCTGTGGGGCACCGCCAATTGCTTCAGCAACCCGCGCTTTGCCGCCGGCGCCGCGAGTAACCCGGACCCGGAGGTGTTCGCCTACGCCGCCGCCCAGGTGTGCAGCGCGATGAACGCCACGCTGCGGCTCAAGGGCGCCAATTATGTGCTGTGGGGCGGCCGCGAAGGTTACGAAACCCTGCTCAATACCGACCTCAAGCGCGAGCGCGAACAGCTCGGGCGCTTTATGCACATGGTGGTGGAGCACAAGCACAAGATCGGCTTCAAGGGCGACCTGCTGATCGAACCCAAGCCCCAGGAGCCGACCAAGCACCAATACGATTACGACAGCGCCACGGTGTTCGGCTTCCTGCATGAGTACGGCCTGGAACACGAGATCAAGGTGAATATCGAGGCCAACCACGCGACCCTGGCCGGGCACAGCTTTCATCATGAGATCGCCACCGCGGTGTCCCTCGGGATCTTCGGCAGCATCGACGCCAACCGCGGCGACCCGCAGAACGGCTGGGACACCGACCAGTTCCCCAACAGCGTCGAGGAGATGACCCTCGCGACGTATGAAATCCTCAAGGCCGGCGGCTTCAAGAATGGCGGCTACAACTTCGATTCCAAGGTGCGCCGCCAGAGCCTGGACGAGATCGACCTGTTCCACGGCCACGTCGCCGCCATGGATGTGCTCGCCCTGGCGCTGGAACGCGCGGCGGCGATGGTGCAGAACGATCGGTTGCAGCAGTTCAAGGACCAGCGCTATGCCGGCTGGCAGCAACCGTTGGGCCAGGCGGTACTGGCCGGCGAATTCAGCCTGGAATCCCTGGCCGAACATGCGTTTGCCCACGAGCTCAACCCGCAGGCCGTGAGTGGTCGGCAGGAGATGCTGGAGGGCATCGTGAATCGATTTATCTACACCTGATCACGCAGCCCTCGCTCCTACACAGGGGGCGGCGGTGACATTTGCGCGACAAATCTACGCACAGAGCGTCGAGGGACGCTCTACAGTTCTACCCGCATCACGCTGTGTCTTTCCAACAACAATAAAAGGACGCACCACCATGAAGTCATTTAAACGCACCCTGCTCGCCTCTGCCCTGACCCTGCTCGCCCTGCCGGTCATGGCCGATCCGGCCCATCCGAAAATCGGTTTTTCCATCGACGACCTGCGCCTGGAACGCTGGTCCCGCGATCGTGACTACTTCGTCGCGGCGGCGGAAAAACTCGATGCCAAGGTGTTTGTGCAGTCGGCCGATGCCAACGAGCAAAAGCAGATTTCCCAGATCGAAAACCTGATCTCCCGCGGCGTCGACGTGATCGTGATCGTGCCGTTCAACGCCACCGTGCTGACCAACGCCATCGCCGAAGCCAAGAAGGCCGGGATCAAGGTGGTGTCGTATGACCGCCTGATCCTCAACGCGGATATCGACGCCTACATCTCCTTCGATAACGAAAAGGTCGGCGAGATGCAGGCCAATGGCGTGCTGCAGGCGGCGCCCAAGGGCAACTATTTCCTGCTCGGCGGTGCGCCCACCGACAACAATGCCAAGGTCCTGCGCGAAGGCCAGATGAAGGTGCTGCAACCGGCCATCGACAAGGGCGATATCAAGATTGTCGGCCAGCAGTGGGTCAAGGAATGGAACCCGACCGAAGCCCTGAGCATCGTCGAAAACGCCCTGACCCGGAACAACAATAAGATCGACGCCATCGTCGCCTCCAACGACGCCACCGCCGGCGGTGCGATCCAGGCCCTGGCCGCGCAGAAGCTGGCGGGCAAGGTGCCGATCTCCGGGCAAGACGCCGACCTCGCCGCCGTCAAGCGCGTGATCGACGGCACCCAGACCATGACCGTGTACAAGCCGCTCAAACTGATCGCCACCGAAGCCGCCAAGCTCTCGGTGCAACTGGCGCGCAACGAAAAGCCCACCTACAGCTCGCAATACGACAACGGCAGCAAGAAAGTCGACACCATCCTGCTCACCCCGACCCCGCTGACCAAGGCCAATATCGACCTGTTGGAGAAGGACGGCTTCTACACCAAAGAGCAGATCGGCCTGTAGGAGCGGGCTTGCCCGCGAAAAACGTCAACGATGACGCGGGCATCCTGGATGTGCGCGTTGCCTGAGGGTTCTTCGCGAGCAAGCTCGCTCCTACGGGAAACCGCGTTTCTTCGGCCTTTTGTGTGAGCCATCGCCATGTCGCACTACCTGCTGCAAATGAACGGCATCGTCAAACGCTTTGGCGGTGTCAACGCGCTCAACGGCATCGATATCAAGGTGCGGCCGGGGGAATGTGTCGGCCTGTGCGGCGAGAACGGTGCCGGTAAATCCACCTTGATGAAGGTGCTGTCGGCGGTTTATCCCCATGGCACCTGGGACGGCGAAATCCTCTGGGACGGCCAGCCGCTCAGGGCCCAGTCGATCAGCGAAACCGAGGCGGCCGGCATCGTCATCATTCACCAGGAACTGACCCTGGTGCCGGACCTGTCGGTGGCCGAGAACATCTTCATGGGCCACGAGCTGACCCTGCCCGGCGGGCGCATGAACTACCCGGCGATGCTGCACCGCGCCGAAGCGTTGATGCGCGAGCTGAAGGTGCCGGATATGAACGTCGCGCTGCCGGTGTCGCAGTATGGTGGTGGCTACCAGCAACTGGTGGAGATCGCCAAGGCCCTGAATAAACAGGCGCGCCTGCTGATTCTCGACGAGCCCTCCTCGGCCCTGACCCGCTCGGAAATCGAGGTGCTGCTGGAGATCATCAAGGGCCTCAAGGCCAAGGGCGTGGCCTGCGTGTACATCTCCCACAAGCTCGATGAAGTGGCGGCGGTGTGCGACACCATCACGGTGATCCGCGACGGCCAGCACATCGCGACCAGCGCCATGGCCGACATGGATATCCCCCGGATCATCACGCAGATGGTCGGACGCGAAATGAGCAACCTCTACCCCACCGAGCCGCATGAGATCGGTGAGGTGATGTTCGAAGCACGCCATGTCACCTGCTACGACGTCGACAACCCCAAGCGCAAACGCGTGGACGACATCTCCTTCGTACTCAGGCGCGGGGAAATCCTCGGCATTGCCGGGCTGGTCGGCGCCGGGCGCACGGAGCTGGTCTCGGCCTTGTTCGGCGCCTACCCCGGCCGCTACAGCACCGAAGTCTGGCTCGATGGCCAACTGATCGACACGCGCACGCCGCTCAAATCGATCCGCGCCGGGCTGTGCATGGTGCCCGAGGACCGCAAGCGCCAGGGCATCATTCCCGACCTGGGCGTGGGCCAGAACATCACCCTGGCGGTACTCGACACCTACGCGCACCTGACGCGCATCGACGCCGAGGCCGAACTGGGCAGCATCGACCGGCAGATCGCGCGCATGCATCTCAAGACCGCCAGCCCGTTTTTGCCGATCACCAGCCTGTCCGGCGGCAATCAGCAAAAGGCCGTGCTGGCGAAAATGCTCATGGCCAAGCCCAAGGTGCTGATCCTCGACGAGCCCACGCGCGGGGTGGATGTGGGCGCCAAGTATGAGATTTACAAACTGATGGGCGCGCTGGCGGCCGAAGGCGTGGCGATCATCATGGTCTCCTCGGAACTGGCCGAGGTGCTCGGCGTGTCCAACCGCGTGCTGGTGATCGGCGACGGCCAGTTGCGTGGGGATTTCATCAACGAAGGCCTCACCCAGGAACAGGTCCTCGCCGCTGCGCTCAGCCAAAATAATAATGATCGGAAGACCGCTTAGATGAATCAGCTCAAACAGCTGTTTACCCGCTACAAAATGCTCGCGTTGGTGATCGCCGTGGCGTTCATCTGGCTGTTTTTCAGCTGGCAGACCGAGGGCGGCTTCCTCACCCCGCGCAACCTGTCCAACCTGCTGCGGCAGATGTCGATCACCGGGATTCTGGCCTGCGGCATGGTGCTGGTGATCATCAGCGGCGAGATCGATTTGTCGGTGGGCTCGATGCTCGGCTTGTTGGGCGGGCTCGCGGCGATTCTGGACGTGGTCTATCACCTGCCGCTGCTGGCCAACCTGAGCCTGGTGGCGCTGTGCGGGTTGATGATCGGTTTGGCCAACGGCTACATGACCGCGTACCTGCGCATCCCGTCGTTTATCGTCGGTTTGGGCGGCATGCTGGCGTTTCGCGGGATTCTGCTGGGCATCACCGGCGGCACCACCATCGCGCCGGTGTCGCCGTCGCTGGTGTACGTGGGCCAGGGCTATCTGCCGCATGCGGTGGGCATCGGCCTCGGGGTTTTGCTGTTTGCCCTGACCCTGTTTTTGACCTGGAAACAACGGCGCAACCGCGCGCTGCATGGCTTGGCCGCACACTCATTGATGCGCGACGTGCTGCGCGTGACGGTGATCGGCGCGGTGCTGGCCGGGTTCGTCACCACCCTCAACAGCTACGACGGCATCCCGGTGCCGGTGCTGCTGTTGCTGGTGCTGCTCGGCGTGTTCAGCTACGTCACCAGCCAGACCGTATTCGGCCGCCGCGTGTATGCGGTGGGCAGCAACATGGAAGCCACGCGCCTGTCGGGCATCAACGTGCAGGCCGTCAAACTGTGGATCTTCGGCATCATGGGCGTGATGTGCGCCCTCGCCGGCCTGGTCAACACCGCACGCCTCGCCGCCGGTTCACCGTCGGCGGGCAACATGGGCGAACTCGACGCCATCGCCGCCTGCTTTATCGGCGGCACCTCCATGCGCGGCGGCTCGGGCACGGTGTATGGCGCGCTGCTCGGGGCGCTGGTGATTACCAGCCTGGATAACGGCATGTCGATGCTGGATGTGGACAGTTACTGGCAGATGATTGTGAAGGGCAGCATTTTGGTGCTGGCGGTGTGGGTGGATGTGAGTACGCGGGCGGGTCGGCGATAAACCCCATTCTTCCATGTGGGAGGGAGCAAGCTCCCTCCCACATGGACCGCATTTCATTGGAGTTAGTGGCATTTGGTCATGGTTTTTAAAGGGCCAGCAAGCCGGGTCGCTTTAAATTGCAGGACGTTTCCTAGACAATCTGCGCCGCCTTGTGCCTGTTGGAATCGATGGCTAGTCTGCGGTCCGTCACTGCCAAATCAGTGATCGGGTTTAGTCGCCCGACCTCTCATCACGTGCACGGTCTTCCATCAGTTTTTATGGTGGCTGTGCGCAGGGCGCCTTCGGGTGCGCCGGATTTTCGTGATGACCGGTCGACTAACCTGCGTACAGCCGCCACCCTACGTTTAGTCGCGGCGGGGTGGCGAATCTCAATCCATCACGGAATTACACCATGACCAAAGCCCTACCCGACCCACCCATCGATCCCACCAAAGACCGCGCTGCCTTCAACCGCGCCATCGACCATTACCTGCCCACCCAAGGTTTCCACGCCGTCAACGAAGACCTGAGCTTCGAAGACGCCCTGCTCTACACCGCCAGTCTGCTGGACAGCGCTTCGGCGACGGCGCTGGATTGCGGGGAGCTGCTGGAGAAACCGGAGCGGGCGAAGATCCTCGCGGTGTGGCATTTGCTGGAAATCGCCAAAACCACGGTTGACCGCTCCATCGAATGCCTCAGGCCCACGAAGACCACTGCCTGACCACGCACAAAAAATGTGGGAGGGAGCTTGCTCCCGATAGCGGTGGTTCAGGCACTCATGCAGTGACTGCCACTCCGTCATCGGGGGCAAGCCCCCTCCCACATGGACCGCATTTGATTGGAGTTAGTGGCATTTGGTCATGGTTTTTAAAGGGCCAGCAAGCCGGGTCGCTTTAAATTGCAGGACGTTTCCTAGACAATCTGCGCCGCCTTGTGCCTGTTGGAATCGATGGCTAGTCTGCGGTCCGTCACTGCCAAATCAGTGATCGGGTTTAGTCGCCCGGATTCAGAACAGGCGCATGGTCCCATGAAGCTCAATGGTGGCTGTGCGCAGGGCGCCTTCGGGCGCGCCGGGTTCCTGTTCTGACCGGTCGACTAACCTGCGTACAGCCGCCACCTTCGTTTAGTCGCGAAGAGTGCCGTCTCCTTGATCAGACAGGAGTTTCACCATGACCAAAGCCCTACCCGACCCACCCCACGACCCCGCCAAAGACCGCGCCGCTTTCAACCGCGCCATCGACCATTACCTGCCCACCCAAGGTTTCCACGCCGTCAACGAGGACCTGAGCTTCGAAGACGCCCTGCTCTACACCGCCAGTCTGCTGGACAGCGCTTCGGCGACGGCGCTGGATTGCGGGGAGCTGCTGGAGAAACCGGAGCGGGCGAAGATCCTCGCGGTGTGGCATTTGCTGGAAATCGCCAAAACCACGGTTGACCGCTCCATCGAATGCCTCAGGCCCACGAAGACCACTGCCTGACCACGCACAAAAAATGTGGGAGGGAGCTTGCTCCCGATAGCGGTGGTTCAGGCACTCATGCAGTGACTGCCACTCCGCTATCGGGGGCAAGCCCCCTGCCACATGGGTTTCTCTGTGTTCCTTAGGCTGTCATTTGGAGACGGGCATCGCAAACTCCGCACCTTGCTCAATGCTCTCCGACCAACGCTGCATGATCGACTTCTGCTTGGTGTAGAAGCGCACGCCCTCGGTGCCGTAGGCATGCATATCGCCGAACAGGCTCTTCTTCCAGCCGCCAAAGCCGTGCCAGGCCATCGGCACCGGGATCGGTACGTTGATGCCGACCATGCCCACTTCGATACGCCGTGCGAATTCGCGGGCGATGTTGCCGTCGCGGGTGAAGCAGCTGACGCCGTTGCCGAATTCGTGGTCGTTGACCAGTTTCACCGCTTCGGCAAAATCATTCACGCGCACGCAGGCCAGCACTGGGCCGAAGATTTCTTCGCGGTAGATGCTCATCTCTTGAGTCACATGGTCGAACAAGGTCGCGCCGAGCCAGAAGCCGTTTTCCAGGCCGGGTTCGGTCGGCACGTAATCGCGGCCGTCGAGCAGCAGCTGCGCGCCGGCCTGGACGCCTTGTTCGATATAGCCGCTGATGCGTTCCAGTGCGGCGCGCGAGACGATCGGGCCCATTTCGGCCTTGAGGTCGCGGCCGTCGGTGATGCGCAGTTGCTTGGCCCGCTCGGTCAGGGCGGCGATGACTTTGTCACCCACATCGCCCACCAGCACCGCCACCGAGATCGCCATGCAGCGCTCGCCGGCACTGCCATAAGCGGCGCCCATCAGCGCGTCGACGGTGCGTTCGATGTCGGCGTCGGGCATCACCACCATGTGGTTTTTCGCGCCGCCCAGGCCTTGCACGCGCTTGCCGTGGCGCGCGCCGGTTTCGTAGATGTATTGGGCGATCGGCGTGGAGCCGACAAAGCTCACGGCCTTGACGTCCGGGTGTTCGATCAGCGCGTCCACCGCTTCCTTGTCGCCCTGCACCACGTTGAACACGCCGCTGGGCAAACCGGCTTCGCGCAACAACTCGGCCATGAACAGCGCGGCGCTCGGGTCGGTCGGGCTGGGCTTGAGGATGAAGGTGTTGCCCGCCGCGATGGCGATCGGGTACATCCACATCGGCACCATCACCGGGAAGTTGAACGGCGTGACGCCAGCGACCACGCCCAGGGGCTGGCGCATCGTCCAGTTGTCCATGCCTCGCGAGACCTGGTCGGAGTGTTCGCCCTTGAGCAGGTTGGGAATGCCGCAGGCGAATTCGAGGATGTCGATGCCACGGTCGACTTCGCCCTGGGCATCGGTAAACACCTTGCCGTGTTCGGCGACGATGATGCGCGCCAGGTCGTCCTTGCGTGCGCGCAGCAGGTGCAGGTATTCGAACAATACGCGGGCGCGGCGGATCGGCGGGGTATCGGCCCAACTGGCGAAGGCGGCCTGGGCGGCGGCGACGGCTTCGCCGACGGTCTGGCGGCTGGCCAGGGCGACGCGCCCGGTCACGGCGCCGGTGGCCGGGTTGTAGACGTCCTGATAGCGATCATCGCGGCTCACGCGCTGGTCGTTGATGTAGTGCTCGATGGTGCTGGTCATGGCAGTAGGTCCCAGGTGGGTAGCGGTGGGACACACGATAGGCTTTCGATTTGTTCCGAACCAGAGCAGAATCCAGAACTTATTGTCCTTATAGGCGAACAATAATCTCATGGAAAAGTCTGAGATCGAAGGGCTGTGGACCCACATTCACTGGCTCTCGGTGCTGGAAGAACACGGCACCTACACCGCCGCCGCGGCGCGCCTGGGGGTGAGCAAGTCGGCGGTCAGCCAGCGCATCAGCGACCTGGAAAAAGCCACCGGCACGCGCCTGGTCACCCGCACCACCCGCAGCGTGCGCCTGACCGACGCCGGGCAGTCACTGACGCGGGACGTGCGCAGCGCCTACGAACAGATCGCCCGCAGTTTTTCTTCGGTGCGCGACGCCGCCGGGGAAATCCGCGGCCTGGTGCGCTTGACCGCGCCGGTCGCGTTCGCCCGGCAGCAACTGGTGCCGCACCTGTCGGCCTTCCTGCAACTGTACCCGCAGGTGCGGGTCCAGCTGGAGGTGTCGGATGCCTTGAGTTCACTGGCCGCCGAAGGCTACGACCTGGCGGTGCGCCACGGTTTTCAGGTGCCGGAAACCCACGTCGCATGGAAGCTGTGCGACACCACCTCGGTGCTGGTCGCCACCCGCGACTACCTGCAACGCCACGGCGAACCGCGCAGCCCCGGCGAGCTCAGCGCGCATAACTGCCTCTACTACCCGCGCGGCACCGAGCAGCCCGCCTGGACCTTCGAGCGCGGCGGCAAAACCCTCGAACGGGTCACCGTGCCGATCGCCGGAAGCTTCTCGACCAACAACAGCGAAGCCTTGCGCGACTCGGCGCTCAATCACCTGGGCATCGCCCTGCTCCCGGATTTCAGCGCCCATGCGGCGCTGGCCGGCGGCACGCTGGTGCAGGTGCTCAAGGGCTGGACGCTCAAGGGCGCGTTTGCCGATGAGATTTACTTGATACGGCCCTACTCGCCCCATGTACCCAAGTCCGTGAGTGCATTGGTGGGTTATCTGAAGGAAAAACTCTCCGGAGGCTTTCGTGTCACGGGTTGACCGCTTCATCGCTGAGCCGCTGCCGGCTGGCGCGTTTGGGTGGGCGGCAGGTAGGCGGATCGCTCGATCACATCCGTGCGTACCGCCGAAGGTTGCCCCGCCGGGTTACGCGCAAAGCTGCACAGGGTGACGGGCAGTTGCGAGAGCGGGTAACTCGTTCCGCCCGTGGCGAGGATGTAGCGGACGTCGTCATTGTCACGGCAGGCAGCTTCCGCCGAGGTGTCCACATAGAAGTAATGGTGGCTGAAGGCGGTTTGCGGGTCGTCCCAGTTGACGCTGTAGTTCAGGCCGATGCGCGGGACCGGCGCCGGGTCGGTCAAGAACACCGAGTGGGTGAACGCATTGTGCAGCAAGGCCGGCGTCAACGGCTCGCCGGGAGTTTGAACGCCGATGATGCACAGCACATACGCCCCCAGCGCCGGGCCGATGGCCTGATTGATGTAGCCCTGGGTTGACGCAATGGCACGTTGATAGCCATTGGGCAGCCTGCATTCATTGACGTTGCGCACAGCCTTGAAGCGATAGAACGGGTCTTGGATCGAGAACCTGATGTTCCAGGTGGGCTGCACACTCTGCCCGAATTCGCCCAGTTGCATATGCACATAGGGGTTGAGCTTCCAGGGTTCCTCAAGGTGGATATCGACGGCTTTGAGCTGGCAAGCAGGCGTCTCGTTCGAGAATTGGCCCTCGACAAAACAACGGTGCAGGTCGTTGGCGGGATAGCTGTAGTTGAACTTGGCCGCTTCACACGCCGAGACGTTCTGGCAGTTGTTGAGGATGTCTTTTTTAATGACCGCCGCGACTTTGCTGACAATGCCGGTGACTTCATTGGTATGCCGGTCCAGCATCGGGCTGCCGGAACTGCCGTACTGCAGGTCATTGCAGCGGTTTTTCAGGGCACCGGGAAACACCCCGGGATGCTCGACAAAGCTGTTGGTCGCGGTTTCCTTGCAGGCACTCATACGCAAGCCCTTCTGGCGAAACCCGCTCGGCGAACCGACATTCACGACCTCACGTTCCCCGGTACTTTGATGGGTGGCGAGCTTGAGCGGCATGATGCCGTCGGTGATCAGCCCGGCGAGTGAAGTATCCAGTTCGAGCACTGCCAGATCAGTGCCGACCATGCTGGTCCAATGCGCCGTTTTAATGCGAAACGTGCGCTGTTGCGCCGATGTGTCGTGGAAATAATTGAACGTGATGCTCGCCTCGATGGCTTGGTTAACATGGGCCGTGCCGAAGCTGAAGTACACGCAATGCCCACTGGTCAAGACATACGCCGGGCCGACGGCCTTGCTCTGGCGGTTGCGGGTGTCCAGCAGCACCGCGTTGCAGGTTTGGCCGATCGCATTTTTCAACAAACCGATACCGGACCACAGCGCGTAACGCTGGTCGTGGTTCCGCAGCGCCAGGGAGGCGCTGTCATCGTTCAGTCCCTCGGCCAGGTCTCTGGCGTGGGTGTGGCCGGTAAGGCAAGGCAACAGCAGTAACACGAGGGGGAAGATGCAGCGGGTCAGCATGGTCGAACGTCCGGGTGGCAACAGGGGTGGTGCCGAAACGTACTTGAGGCGTGGCGAACAGGTGACCTACATAGATGTGGGGGCTGCTGGCTTGAACGTATTTTTTTCGCCGGGATATTGCTCGAAACGACTAAAAGTCCATAATGGACAAATTAGTTTACAGCGGAGTTCCCCATGTCCAGCACGCCCCATGTCATCCAGCAGGCCCAAGCGCGCGAGTTACTCGCTCAGATCGACGTGCCCCAGATCCTGCACAAGCTGTTCCGCGACCTCGCCGCCGGGCTGGCGGTGCAACCGCCGCAACAGTTAGTGGCGTTTCCGAAGGGCGCCGGCGACTTCATCAACTACCTGGGCGTGCTGGCCGAGGACGGCGTGTACGGGGTCAAGACTTCGCCGTACATCGTAGGGGAGCAAGGGCCATTGGTGACGGCCTGGACGCTGTTGATGTCGATGCACAGCGGCCAACCGTTGCTGCTGTGCGATGCCCATGAACTGACCACCGCACGCACCGCCGCCACCACGGCCCTCGCGGTGGACGCCCTAGCGCCATTGGCCGCCCGGCGCCTGGCGATCATCGGCAGCGGCAAGGTCGCCCAGGCGCACTTGCGCTACGTGCAAAACCTGCGGGACTGGCAGCACATCAGCCTGTTTTCACCGAGCCTGGCCAGCGCCAGCCCCGCCACCCTCGCGCAGCTCACCGGCCTCGACCCACGCCTGAGCATCGCCGACAGCTGCGCGGCGGCCGTGGCGGATGCCGACGTGATCATGCTGTGTACCTCGTCGGCCGGTCCGGTGCTCGACCCGGCGCACCTGAGCAAACCGGCGCTGATCACTTCGATCAGCACCAATGCGCCCCGCGCCCATGAAGTGCCGCCCCACAGCCTTAACGCGATGCAGGTATTCTGCGACTATCGCCAGACCACTCCGGACGCGGCCGGCGAAATGCTGATCGCCAGCGAACAGCACGGCTGGGACAAACGCGCGGTGATGGGCGACCTGCCCGAGCTACTCAGTGACATGGCACAGCGCCCGGACTACCAGCGCCCGGTGTTTTTCCGGTCCATCGGGCTGGGTCTGGAAGACATTGCACTGGCTAACGCGCTGTACCAGCTGCAGCGCTAACCCCACCTTCAGGAGATGTTCATGAGCCACGCAGACTTCATCATCATCGGCGGCGGGATTGCCGGCGCGTCCACGGGTTTCTGGCTGTCGCCCCACGGCAAGGTACTGGTGCTGGAGCGTGAGGCCCACCCCGGCTATCACTCGACCGGGCGTTCGGCCGCGCTCTACAGCGCCGCCTACGGCACCCCGCAAGTGCGCGCACTGACCCTGGCCAGCCGGGCGTTTTTCGACAACCCGCCCGCCGGTTTCTGCGAACACCCGTTGCTCACGCCCCGGGGCGAGATGACTGTGGACTTCAGCGGCGACCCGGCCGAGCTGGACAAGCAATACCTCAGCGCCAAGGCCACCGTGTCGCAGGTCGAACGACTGAGTGCCGACGAAGCCTGTGCACGCTTGCCGATCCTGCGGCGCGACAAAGTCCACGGGGCGATCTACGACCCGACCGCCAGCGACATCGACACCGACGCCCTGCACCAAGGCTACCTGCGCGGCATCCGCCGCAACCACGGCGAAGTGCGGACCGACAGCCACGTGCTGGGCCTGAGCCGCACTGCCGACGGCCTGTGGCACGTACAAACCCAGCATGAAACCTGCACCGCGCCGATCATCATCAACGCTGCCGGCGCGTGGGCCGACCATATCGGCGGGCTGGCCGGCGCCGCGTCCGTCGGCCTGCAACCCAAGCGTCGTTCGGCGTTCATCTTCGCCGGCCCCGAAGGCGTGGACAGCCACACCTGGCCGATGCTGGTGGCCCTCGACGAAGCGTTCTACATGAAACCCGATGCCGGCATGTTCCTCGGTTCGCCGGCCAACGCCGACCCGGTGGAACCCCAGGACATCCAGCCCGAAGAACTGGACATCGCCATGGGGATCCACCAGATCGAAGAAGCCACCACCCTGACCATCCGCCGCCCGACCCGCACCTGGGCCGGCCTGCGCAGTTTTGTCCACGACGGTGATTTGCTGTCCGGTTTCGATCCGCGGGTGGCCGGGCTGTTCTGGGTGGCGGCACAGGGCGGGTACGGCATCCAGACCTCGCCCGCGATGGGCCAGGCCAGCGCGGCCTTGGTGCGCGGCGCGGCGCTGCCGGAGCCACTGGCGCGGTTCGGCCTGGACGCTGGTATGCTCTCCCCCGAACGCCTGGAGCCGCATTGATGAACACCGCTGAACAAGACAAGGTCCTGCAGAACTTCCGTGCGATCGCCGATGCGATCGCCACGTTGTTCTTCCCCCACGCCGAAGTGGTGCTGCACGACCTGCGCACGCAAAAGGTCGACTACATCGCCAACAACCTGTCGAAACGGGCCATCGGTGACGATTCGGCGCTGGAAGACATGCTGAGCGACGACATCCGCGAAGTGAATATCGGCCCCTACGAAAAGCTCAACTGGGACGGTCAGAAAATCCGCAGCCTGAGCACCGTGCTGCGCGACCACAAAGGTCGCCCGCTGGCCGTGCTGTGCATCAACCTGAATATCTCGCTGTTCGAAAACGCCAAGGCGGCGCTGGACCTGTTTCTGTCACCCAGCAAGCTGATCCCGCAACCGGACTCACTGTTTCGCGATGACTGGCAGGAACGGATCAACACCTTCTTGCACGCCTGGCTGCGCGAACGCCAGTTGAGCCTGAACCTGCTGACCCGCGACCACAAGCGCGAGCTGGTGCTGGCGCTGCACGCCGAAGGCGCGTTCAAGGGCAAGAGCGCCTCGAACTACGTGGCCAATGTGTTGGGCATGGGGCGGGCGACGGTCTACAAGCACTTGAAGGAACTGAAGGGCTGAAGCCGGCAGCCGCGATCAAATGTGAGAGCGGGCTTGCCAGGGCTCGACAGCTCTCACACTGACCTACAGCGTTTTCAAGTGCGTATTCAGCATCAGTCGCCGTAGATATCGGACTTGAAGTACTGCGCGGAAATCTTCTGGTACTCGCCATTGGCACGGATGCCGTCGATGGCCGCATTCAACTCACTGACCAACGCGCTATTGCCCTTGCGCACCGCAATGCCGGCGCCCTCGCCCACGTATTTCGGGTCTTTGAGCTCCGGCCCGACAAACGCATAACCCTGGCCTCGCGGCAGCGACAGGAAGTCACTCAGGGGGATGGTGTCGGCAAAGATCGCATCCAGGCGCCCCGCCGCCAGGTCCATGTAGATTTCTTCGTTATTGCTGTAGCGCTTGACGTTGATGCCCTTGGGTTCGAACACCTCGGTGGCATACCGGTCGGTAGTCGTGGCCCGCTGCACGCCGACGGTCTTGCCTTTGAGGCTGGCGTACTGGTCGTCCACCACCGCGCCGTCCTTCATCACCAGACGCGATGAGGTGAAGTAATACTTGTGGGTGAAATCCACCGACTTCTTGCGGTCTTCGTTGATGGTCATGGACGACAAGGCCATGTCGATTTTCTTCACTTTCAGCGAAGGAATCAGCCCATCGAACTCGCCTTCGACCCACACACACTTGACTTTCATCTGCGCGCACAAGGCGTTGCCGATGTCATAGTCGAACCCGACGATTGTGCCTTCCTGGGTCTTCGATGCGAACGGCGGGTAAGCCGCCTCGATGCCGATGCGCAGGGTTTTCTCGGCGGCCAGGGCGTGGCCGCAAGCGAACAGGCTCAGGGCCAGGGCGGTGATGAGGGAGCGTTTCTTCATGGTCGTGGTCTCGCAAGTTATTGTCGATTTGGCAAGATTGAAGAAAAAGTCAGGCAGGTTTTTTGTACTTATAAATCCATAATGGACTTTAGCGTATTTTCCGTCAATCGCTTCCAGGCAATCCACGCACGGGGCTCAGGTGCAGGGGGAATCGGCTTCGGTGTGAGCGGACGGCGGGATCAGCGAAGCCAGGTATTCGCCAAACCCGCCCTGGCATTTGTAGTCCCGACGCGCGCTGGTAATCACCGGAATGGTGGCCGTCCAGGCGATCCGCGCGCCGGTCCGTTCAAGGTCGGCCACCAGGCGGACGTCTTCATCGGCGGCCAGGTGCTGAAACCCACCGGCGGTGCGATAGGCCTCGGCACTCAACCCAAGGTTTGCCCCATGGATGTGGCGGTGGTTTTCGATGAATCGGTAGCGCTCCAGGTATTGCGCACGCACCCGTTCGCCGTGCTCGTTCCAGCTGTCGACCTCGACGGTGCCGCACACCGCGTCAGCGCCAAACCCGAGCTGGCGCACCAGCCAATCCTGGGGAACCCGCGTGTCTGCATCCGTGAAGGCAAGCCACTGCACGCCGCGCTTGAGCAACGTCTCGGCGCCGACGGCTCTGGCCTTGCCCACATTCTGAAAACGCACGTCGAGTGTCGCCGCACCGTGGGCCGCCGCCAACGCGTCGGTGCGGTCGGAGCAGTCATCCAGAACCACGAGTATCTCAACCGGGCGGCCGTCAAGCGCGGGATGTTCACTGGCGAGCCGCACAGAAGCGAGGCACTCGCTGATCTGCCGCTCTTCATTATGGGCGGGTATCACGACTCCTATCATTGGCGTTGCCTCAGTTGGCGAAGTATGTCCAGCTATCGACATAGCGCTGAGGCAGAAGGTTTAAACAATCTTGTGCAAGTACCTACCCATGCTGCGCCGACGCTCGCTCATCGATTTTCCAGACAATTTTCTGAATCTTTGTTGAACATAAAAATCGTTAACGCATAACGCTCAGAACGTGGACCAACGGGGTGCCACGAGAGCGAACTGATCGGCAGATAAAACCCAGACGAAAAAAAACCACTCACAGGAGTGGTTTTCTTCAGCGTTGCGCCTACGGCAGCGGGTCGAACTTCAGCGCGCTCAGGCTCTGCACCTTGTCCTCGCGCACCATCTTGTACTCAGTGTTCGGGCCGATCCAGCGGTCCCAGATCGCATCGATCTCACCCGCCGTCTCCATCGCCATCAACGACTCATTGACCTTGGCCAGGAAGGCCGGCTCGTCGCGGCGCATGCCGGCGCCAATGGGTTCCAGGGCCATCGGCTCCTTGGCCAGAGCCAGCTCGACACCACTGGCCTTGGCCTGGTTGACCAACTTGAGCGCGGTCATGGTGTTGGTCACCAGGCCCACCACCTTGTTCTGCTGCAGGGCCATGTACGCCGAGCCGGTGTCCTGGAACGTCACCGGAGTAGCGCCAGCGATGCGGATCGACTGCTCGGAGGTGGAGCCCTTGGTAGAACTGATGCGCTTGTCCTTGAAGAAAATCTTCGGCTGATCAGCATTGGCCGCGCGCACCACCAGGGTTTCCTTGGCGATGTAGTACGGATCGCTGAACTGGATCTGTTCGGCGCGGGTCTTGGTGTAAGCCAAGTTGGCGAAGATCACATCGACACGGCCCATCTTCACCTCCGGGATACGCGCTTCAACCGACAGCGGCTTGAGCTCCAGTGCCACGCCCATGGTCTTGGCCAGGGCCTTGCACAGGTCGACATCCATGCCTACCAGTTCGCGGGTTTGCGGGTCCGGTGCGGAGAACGGCGGCACGTCGGCGTACACACCGCAGCTCAAGGATTTCTTGGCCATGATGTCGCTCAACTGGTCGGCCTGCGCCACTGCAACGGCCAAAGGGGCCAAGGCCAACGCGATAAACAGATGCTTCATACTCATGGAAAACTCCTGAAAAGTGGTCAATCAAAATGGCAGAGGGAGCAAAGCCGCCGCGGCTCAATGGGCTCGCAGGTCGGCAATAAAACGTTGCGCTCGTGGGTGCGCTGGCTGCATGAAGAAGCTCGAGGGCTTGCTCTTTTCCAGAATCTGCCCGGCGTCCATAAACCAGATGGTGTCGGCGACTTCGCGGGCGAAATTCATTTCGTGAGTCACGCACATCATGGTCATGCCGTCCTTGGCCAGGCCTTTCATCACGCTCAGCACTTCGCCGACCATTTCCGGGTCGAGGGCGCTGGTGGGTTCATCGAACAGCATCACCGGCGGCTCCATGGCCAGCGCACGGGCAATCGCTACGCGCTGCTGCTGGCCACCGGAGAGCTGCGCCGGGTAAGCCCCGGCCTTGTGGGCCAGGCCGACGCGGTCAAGCAGTTCCATGGCCTTTTGTTTGGCCGCCGCGCCTTTGAGGCTGCGGATCTTGCTCGGCGCCAGGGTGATGTTTTCCAGCACCGATAGATGGGGGAACAAGTTGAAGCTCTGGAACACGAACCCAACCCGGCTGCGCAGGCGATTGATCTGCGCATCGGTGCCGTGTACGTCCTGACCATCGAACAGGATCTGGCCGCTCTGGATGTCTTCCAGGCGGTTGACCGTGCGAATCAAGGTCGACTTGCCGGAACCCGATGGCCCACACAGCACCACCACTTCACCCGGCTGCACCTCGGCGGTGATGTCGGTCAGCGCCTGGTACTCGCCGTACCATTTATTGATTTTCGAAAACATGATCATTGGATGCATGGACGCAGCCCTCTTCAATTATCGGTGGCCAACAACGGATCGCTCGACACGGCTTGCCCGCCATCACCCAGGCGCTTGCGCGCAATCCGCCGTTCTACCCAGCTGGCCAGGTGAGTCAGGCCGAAGCAGAGCAGGTAGTAGATGATCGCCAGGATGAAAAACACCTGGAACGGTTTGGTCAGCAGTTGGTTGTTGACTTGATTGGCGGCGAACGTCACTTCCTGGACGTTGATCACATAACCCAGGGACGTTTCCTTGATGATTGAGATGAACTGGCTGATAAGGCTGGGCAGCGCGTTGTACAGCGCCTGGGGCAGGATCACCCACATCGTGGTGCGTACATAGCCCAGGCCCAAGGCACGCGACGCTTCGTACTGCCCGGCCGGCAACGCCTGAATACCGCCGCGAATGATTTCGCACAGGTAGGCGCTTTGGTAAATCACCAGGGTGCAGAGCATGGTCATGAACCCGGTGATGTTATGCCCGATCAGCAAGGGCACCAGGAAGTAAGTCCAGAAGATCACCATCAGCAGCGGGATACCCCGCAATACATACACCCACACGGTGGCGAGCAGACGCAGCCCTTTCCATGGCGAGACCCGCGCCAGCGCCAACAACAGGCCGAACGGGAACGCCAGCAACAGCGCCAGCGCCGCCAGGATCAAGGTACTCGCCAGGCCGCCCAGCGGACCATGGGGGTACTGGCCGATCAGGAACAGCGCCCAGTTTTGCTGCACGATCGAAACGATATCGAGCATTGCCGTCTACCTCGCCATGGCTTTGCTGAAGTGCCGGGCCAACAATGCCCCGACGCCCATCAGCAGCAGAGAAAACACCAGGTAAAACACCGTGGCGACCAGGTACGACTCGAAGGTGCGGAATGTATAGTTCTCGACCTCGCGGGTGGCGTAAGTCAGTTCCATCACACCGATGGCCATCGCCAGGCTGGTGTTCTTGAACAGCAACACGGTGTGATTGATCAGCGACGGCAGGCAATTACGCACGCCCTGGGGCAGGATCACGTAGCGCATCGAGCGCACGTAGCCCAGGCCCAAAGCCCTGGAGGCTTCGGTCTGCCCCGCGGGGATCGCGCGCAGTCCGCTGCGGATGTCTTCACAGAAATACGCGGCCTGGCACAGGCCCAGGGCAATCACGGAGAACAGGTATTCGGTGTTGTGGTTGGCCAGCCACAGTTGCGTGGACTCGCTGAGCAAGGTCGGCACGCCGAAGTACCACAACATCAGTTGCACCAGGGTCGGTACATTGCGGTGATACGACACATACCCGGCGACCAGACGGTCGACCAGCTTGTTGCCGGTCAAACGCACCGTCACCAGCGTCAGTGCCAGCACCATCGCCAGCAGCCAGGCGAACAACGCCAGCTGCAAGGTCATTTCGATGCCCTTGACGATCAGCTCGGCATACTCGCCTTGCAGAATCGCGGCCAAATCGAAGTCTTGCTTCATGGTCAATCCCTATCGGCATTGGGCTAGGGCAGAAATAAAAATCACCCGGCATGACCGTGGTGGAATGACGCGACGACGGATAGGTCCGTTCTGTTTTGGGCGGGCGGTGTTCAGCCCTGGTAATCCTGGGGCCGGGCGGTCGAGAGTCCACCCGGGACTTGCAAGGTCGGGGTGATTTCCATGTGGCCGATGTTCACCGCAATCGGCGCGGCAATCGCAAAGGCGATTGCGTCGGCGATGTCCTTGGCCAGCGGCAATTCGAAGCCTTCGACAAAACGCTTGTGGGTCTCCTCCGAATCACCGTGTACATGGGCAAAGATATCGGTGGCGACGCGCCCAGGGCAGATTTCGGTGACCCGCACGCGCTTGCCGAAGGCATCGATGCGCAACTGGCGCGACAACATGCTCACCGCTGCCTTGGTCGCGTGGTACGTCGAGTTGCCGCCAAAGTTGTAGGCAGCGGCAATCGAGCTGATGTTGATGATGTGCCCGCAATCGCGCTCGACCATGCCCGGCAATGCCAGGCGCGCCAGATGCAAGACGGCACGCAGGTTGACGTCGATCAGCAGGTCGATGCCGTCGGCGTCGGCCTTGAGAATCGAGCCAGGTTTATCGACGCCGGCGTTGTTCACCAGGATGTCGAAGCGCTGGGTCTCGAACAAACGGGTCAGCCCGGCCAGGTCGGTGACGTCGATGGCGTGGGCGATGCAGCCGGTCTTGGCGGCGAGCGCCTCGAGCTTGTCGGCGCTGCGGGCCAGGGCATGCACCTGCACGCCTTCCTGGCACAGGCGCTCGACGACTGCGGCGCCAATCCCGGAAGAAGCACCGGTGACCAGTGCGGTTTTATAGTCTGAAAATGGCATGTTGCTGTCCTCATAGCGTGTGCGGACCACTCCCGTGATCGCGATGTCTTTGACTCTATCCAGCACGGGCGCTGGCGACCAAGACGGAATGACTGTGTGGCAATAAGTCCTGCTTATGACGCTGCCAGCAGCTGCGAAATCGGCGTGATGCAGCCGCCCGCTTGCTCTATTTCAAGCCGGATGGTGCGGGCCAGCGCAACCGCGCCAGGGGTGTCGCCGTGCAACAGGATCGAATGGGCCGGCACCGCGATGCGCTTGCCGTTGAGGCTGGTCACCGTGCCCTCTTCCAGCAACTGGCGAACCCGCTGCAGCACGGCCGTCGGTTCCTTGATTACCGCCCCTGGCACGATGCGCGGCACCAGCAGGCAGTCATCGTCATAGGCGCGGTCGGCAAGAAAGGTGGTAGCCACACGCAGCCCGCATTGTTCGGCGGCGTCTTCGATGGCCCGACTGCTGGAGGAACTGATGATCAGCGTCGGATCGAACGCCGCCACGGCCCGCACCAAAGGCCCGGCCAGCGCCGCATCGGCCGCAACCATGTTGCCCAGCGCGCCATGAAAGCTCATGTGGGTCATACGGTGGTCATTGACCGCCGCGATCCCGGCCAGGGCGCCTAGCTGGTAGATCACATAGGTCGCCAGTTCCTTGAGCTCGATGTTCATCTGCCGCCGACCGAAGCCCATCAGGTCGGGAAAGCCCACATGAGCGCCGAGGTCGATGCCACCGGCCTTGGCCAGGCGCACGCTGGTGTCCATGATCAGCGGGTCGCCGGCATGGAAACCGCAGGCCACGTTGGCCGAGGAAATCAGGCTCATCAACGCCTCATCCTCACCCATGCGCCAAGGGCCAAAGCCCTCGCCCAGGTCCGCATTCAAATCGATCTTCATCACTTGTCCTCTCTGCTCATTCCGCTGCCAGGCGCATGAACGCCTCGCCATAACCGACGGTGGCGCCACACTCCGTCAGCACCGCCGCCAGACGCCCGGCGTGCTGGCTGCGCACTGGCAACAACAGCTCGCCCACCTGCAGCAATGCGACCAACTGGCCCCGCTCCACCAGGCTGCCCACGGTGACCAGCACTTCACGGTGATCGGGATGGGTCAGTCGCAAGTGGCCCAGTCCCGGCGTTTTCAGCAACTGCTCGGGCGCAGCCTTGACGGGCGGCGCGGCGGCAACGTCCCCTGCATCGTTACTGCGCTTGAGCACCAGTTGCATCCCCGGCCGGCAGATGTGCGCGCCCGCCAGGTGGGCCTCCTTGAGCCACACCGCCAACTGGCGGATTTCCTGATTTGTCATGTTCGATGTCCTTAATGCGAAGCCAGCCTGTGCAGGTCGACCAGGCGGCGGACCTGCGCGAGATAGCGTTGATTGTCTTCCAGGGCCGCGACGGCCTCGGCATAACTGCACTCGACAAACCGCACCTTGCTGCCGATCGGTGCCTGGCCGAGGCGCCACAGGTCGGCCTCGATCACCGTGCCGAATTTCGGGTAGCCGCCACTGGGTTGTGCATCACGCATCTGGATGATCGGTTGGCCGCCGTGGGGCACTTGGATAACCCCGGGGACGATGCCGTGGGAGCGGATTTCCATGGGGGCCTTGGGCAAGATCGGCGCGCCTTCGAGCCGGTAGCCGTAACGGTTACTCTGGGTGGTGACCTTCCATTCGCCAGCCCAGAACGCAGCGCGAGACTCATCCAGGAAACAGTCGTACTCAGCCGCCGGCAACACCCGCATGGCCGGTACCCCGTCGCACTGCAAAGGCAATGCGTGACTCGGTGAAACCACACCAAAATCGCTGGGCAGCTTGCTCACCCCAGGGCGCAGCGCCGCGATGCGGTCGCCCTGCTGCAAGGCCCGGCCATGCAACCCGCCGAACTCGCCGCGCAACTGCGTGCTGCGCGAGCCGAGTACCGACGGTACATCGACGCCGCCGGCCAGGCACAGGTAGGCGCGGCTGCCGGATGTCGGGTAGCCGAGGCTCAGTACCTGGCCCTCCCGCGCCTGCGCCACCCAGTACGGCGGCAATGGCTGGCCATCAAGGCTCGCTTCGCAGGCGGCACCGGACACTGCGAAGGCACAGTCCTGAACAAAGCGCACCTCGAACGTAAACATCGGTATTTCGATCGCAGCGGCGCCTTCGGGGTTACCCAGCATCAGGTTGCCCAACGCCAGCGCTAAATGGTCCATCGCGCCAGAAGTGCCCACGCCGTAACCGAGGCTGCCGAAGCGGCCGAAATCCTGGACGGTGGCCAGGGCGGTGGTCGATAAAACCTCTATCATCGAATGATCCTCTCGATGCGCAAGCGCAACATGTCGCCCGGCCTGAGCATCGCCGGCGGGTTTTGCGTCGGGTCAAAAAAAGTCATCTCGGTGCGGCCGATGGTGTTCCAGCCGCTGGGGCCGGCCGACGCGGACACACCGGTCTGCACCCCGCCGATCGACACGGAACCGGCGCCAACGCTGAGCACCGGCACCTGGCGTCGTGGCGTGGCCAGGCGCGCATCCATGCCGCCGAGGTAGCAATAACCCGGATGGCTGCCCAGGGCATATACCGGGTACAGCGGCTCGCAGTGCAGGTTGGCAATGGTTTCGATGTCCAGCCCGGTGTGCGCCACCACATCCTGCATGTGCGGGCCGAACTCGCCGCCGTAGACCACCGCCAACTCGACGATGCGCCCTTCGAGGGGCAACGGCCGGCAGCTGTCCCAGGCGTGCAGCAAGCGCTCGCACAACCCATCGAGATCACGCGGCGGCTGGATGAACGTGAGCATCAGGTTGTTCATGCCCGGCACCGCTTCGTGGATCTCGGACCACTCGCTGGCCTGCAGGGCCAGGCTCCAAATGCGTTGTTGCGGCGCCAGGTCGAGTTCGCCCGGCGCTTCGAACAACAGCGCCGTGGAACCGAGCAGGCTGATGCGGGGGACAGAAGCGGTACTCATGTCGGACTCCTTTGCTGCAGCCAGCGCTCCAGGTGATGAATGTCGACCCCGCCGGCGCAGAATGCCGGGTCATCAAGGATCTCGCGGTGCAGCGCAATATTGGTGGAAATGCCTTCCACGCACAGTTCGCTCAAGGCCAGGCGCATGCGCGCCATGGCTTCATCGCGCGTCGCGCCATGGGTGATGACCTTGGCCACCATCGAGTCGTAATACGGTGGCACCCGATAGCCGGTGGTGACATGGGAGTCGACCCGCACGCCAAACCCGCCGGGGACTTCCCAACGTTGGATCACCCCCGGGGTCGGCATAAACGTCAGCGGGTCTTCGGCGTTGATCCGGCACTCCAGTGAATGGCCGTTGAGCTGCACGTCCTCCTGGCGCAGCGCCAATACTTCGCCAAGGGCCATGCGCAATTGCTGCTGGACGATATCGATGCCGGTGGTCATCTCCGTCACCGGGTGTTCGACTTGCAGCCGGGTGTTCATCTCGATGAAGAAAAACTCACCGTCCTCATACAGAAACTCGAACGTTCCAACGCCGCGATAGCCAATCTGTCGGCACGCGGCGGCGCAACGCTCACCGACCTTGGCGATCAGTGCGGGATCGATCCCGGGTGCGGGCGCCTCTTCCAAGACCTTCTGGTGGCGGCGTTGCAGGGAACAATCACGGCAACCGAGCCAGATCGCATGGCCGTGGGCATCACACAACACCTGAATTTCCACGTGGCGGGGATGGCCGAGGAATTTCTCGATGTAGAGTTCCGGATTGCCGAAGGCCAACCGCGCTTCTTCACGCGTCAAGGCGATGGCGTCGAGCAATGCGCCCGCTTCATTCACCACGCGCATGCCACGGCCGCCACCGCCGCCGGCGGCCTTGACGATGACCGGGTAGCCAATTTCATGAGCGATCGCCTGGATGCTCGCGTCGTCGCTCGGCATGACCGTATCCGGCCCCGGCACACAGGGCACACCGGCTTCACGCATGGCCCGTTTGGCGGCGACCTTGTCACCCATGGTGCGGATGCACGCGGCGCTCGGACCGATAAAGGTCAGGCCGGCGGCTTCGATACGGTCGGCAAACCCGGCGTTCTCGGACAAGAAGCCATACCCCGGATGGATCGCCTGCGCGCCGCTGACCTCGGCCGCAAACAACAGCGCCGTCTGGTTCAGGTAGCTTTGGCTGGGCGCGGCAGGGCCGATGCACAGCGCCTGATCGGCCTGTTGCACATACTGCGCATGGCGGTCCGCCTCGGAGTGTACGACCACGGTCTTGAGCCCCAGGCCATGGCACGCACGCTGAATGCGCAGGGCGATTTCGCCACGGTTGGCGATCAGCACTTTGTCGAACATGTTATTCACCTAAAAAAGTGGCGTGGCATCAGCCGAGGCGAAACAGCGCCTGGCCGGCTTCGACTTCGGCGCCACTCTGGGCGAGGATCGCGACGATCTGACCGGGGACGTGGGCCTTGACCGGATGGAACATTTTCATCGCTTCGAGCACCGCCAGGGTTTGCCCGGCTTCGACCTGGTCGCCCACCGCCACAAAGGGGCTTTCCCCTGCCGCCGGAGTGAGATGCAGCACGCCGTACAAGCTGGCCTTGACCTCAGTCGCCGCCACCGCTTTAGCCGGTGCCGCAGGCGGAATCGGCGACAGCTCGGCCGGCGGCTCAACCCCCCTTGCGTTTCCAGCCTGTTTGAAAAGGCGAATCGTGCTATCGCCTTCCGTCAGGCTCAGTTCGAGCAGATCGGATTCGGCGAGCAAATCGATCAACCCCTTGATGCGTTCGGAATCCATGCTTGGCCCCCTGCCTGCGCTGTATGTCTGAGTGGATGAAGCCAATGTAGCGAGCCGGTTCGCGGACGACCAAGACGCTTTGGCTTTGGGGTGATAAGCCGTGCTTATGACCGCTCAGATCAGGCTGCCGCGCATCTCCGCTACCAGCTCCAACAGGATCGCCTTGACCGCCTGGGCCGGCACGGACAGTGGCAGATGCCCCGACAGACACAGGGCCAACGGTGCCTCGACCTCGGGTTCGACAATGCGGCACATATGCACCGAGGTCGCCGCCACCATCACCCGCGCCGACGATTCGGGCAGGATGGTGGAACCGAAGTGCTCGGCGACGGCAGCGGTCAGGGTGATCGACGATTCGACTTCAGCCACCACCCGTGCGCTCAGGCCGATACGCTGGAAAGCTTCGTCCACCAGGCGACGCATGACGTTGTAGGGGCGGGGCAACAGCATGTCCATGTCAGCCAGGTCGGCCAGCGCAATCTGGTCCAACGCACTGATGGCAGGGTCGGCACTCACCAGGTACAGGTGTTCGCGGAGCAACGACACAAAACTCAAGCCATGGACCTCGCGCCCGCCATACAGCACGGCCATGTCCATGCGGCCATTCATGATCAACTCGCTCAGGGTGGTGCCGAAGTTTTCATTGAGGTAAAGCAGGATCCCCGGATGCCGCTCACGCACCCGGCGCAGCAGCGGCAACGACAACGTCGACGCCGCCGTGCCCGGCGCCAGGCCGACCGACACCTGGCCGGACAACGCGTGCCCCGTGGCATTGATATCACTCTGGGCTTGCTCGCACTGGCGCAAAATGATTTGCGCATGCCCATACAACACCTTGCCCGCCTCGGTCGGCGTGACGCCGCGCTTGGTGCGGATCAACAGCTGCTGCTGCAACTCGGCCTCGAGGGTCGCCAGTTGCTGGCTAAGGGCAGGTTGCGCCACATGCAGCACATCGGCGGCCTGGGTCATGCTGCCGATATCGACGAGTTTCACGAAGTACTTCAGACGGCGCAGGTTCACGGTGGCAATGCTCTTGCTCGAAAAAGGAGACAACACCCCAGGTGTTAGCAAGAGCCAGGCCAGCTGCAAGACTTCCCCTGCATCGTGATCCGCAGCGCCCAGACATAAGCCTTTGCTATGGCTGGAGCAGGCCCCTCGTGTGCAACACCGGTTACGAGCCAGCAGGCCTGGACGCACCAATAAAGAGCAGGTCGTGTTCGGTGCCAGCCATAAGCGATTCCTATCCGACCAGAACGATATCGTCTTATGGCTGCTGTGCAAGTGCCTCGTACTGTAGGACCTCGTCAATGTCACCCACGAGGAACGCCACGTGACCGCCTCCCGCATCGCCGCCCGTGTTCAACGGATCAAGCCATCCCCCAGCAGCGCCGCTTCCGACCGCGCGAACGAACTTCGCCGGCAAGGCCAGTCCATCATCAACCTGGTGGTCGGCGAGCCAGACTTCGATACCCCCGCGCATATTCGGCAAGCAGCCAACGCCGCCATCGAACGCGGCGAAACGCGCTACACGCAAAACGCCGGTACGCCACAATTGCGTCAGGCGATCGTCGATAAGCTGGCGCGTGAAAACGGCCTGACTTACGCGGCGAACCAGGTGCTGGTGACCAGCGGAGCGAAGAGCGCCATCTTCAATGCCTTCGCGGCAACCCTGGGTACGGGCGATGAAGTACTGATTCCGGCGCCGTACTGGGTGTCGTACCCCGATATGGTGCTGGCCTGCGAAGGCGAACCGGTGATCCTCGCGTGCCTGGAAGAGCACGCTTTCAAACTGACCCCGGATCAACTGCGCGCCGCGATCACCGAGCGCACCCGCTGGTTGCTGCTCAATTCACCGAGCAACCCGACGGGTGCCAGCTACAGTGCCGCCGAACTGCGCGCCTTGGCCGACGTACTGCTCGACTATCCCCATGTGTTGTTGATGACCGACGACATTTACGAACACATCCGCTATGAGGGCCTGGACAACCCGCACATCCTCGCCATCGAACCGGCACTGAGCGAGCGCAGCGTAGTGGTCAACGGCGTGTCCAAGACCTACGCCATGACCGGCTGGCGCATCGGTTACGCGGCCGGCCCGGATGACTTGATCGGCGCGATGGCGACTCTGCAATCGCAATCGACCAGCAACGCCTGCTCGGTCAGCCAGGCCGCCGCAGTTGAAGCGCTCAACGGCGACCAGACCTTCGTCAAGGACAGCGTGGTGGTTTACCAGCAACGCCGTGATCGTTGCCTGGCACTGCTCAACGCCATCGACGGCCTCAGTTGCCGCACACCCGATGGCGCGTTCTACCTGTATGTGAACTGCTCCGGCCTGCTGGGCCAATCGACGCCGCAGGGCAAGCGTCTGGAAACGGACTACGACGTGGTGATGTACCTGCTCGAAAGCCAGGGCGTAGCGGTGGTGGCAGGTACGGCCTATGGCCTGGCGCCGTTTTTCCGCATGTCGATCGCGACCGATATCACGACCCTCGATGAAGGCTGCTCACGCATCGCCGCCGCCGTTGCAGCGTTGCACTGAGGAGTCGACGATGACTGTGGCCACCCACCCTCCCCTGAGCTTCCGCCAAGCCTTGCTGGCCATGCTCGGTATCTCGCTGGTGCTGATGCTCTCGGCTCTCGATCAAACGGTGATCGGCAACGCGTTGCCGAGCATCGTCGCCGAATTGAGAGGCTTTGAGCTGTATGCGTGGGTGGCAACGGGCTACATGCTGGCCTCGATCGTCACCATCCCGATCTTCGGCCGGTTAGGTGACTACTATGGGCGCAAGCCCTTCGTGATCGCAGCGACGCTGATCTTCACCCTGGCTTCACTGGCCTGTGCACTGGCCACTGGAATGCTGTGGCTGGTGCTCGGCCGGGTGTTGCAGGGGGTCGGTAGCGGCATGTTGATCGGCACGGCCTTCGCCTGTATCCCCGAGCTGTTCCCCGACACACGCCAACGCCTGCGCTGGCAGATGCTGCTCAGTGCGCTGTTCAGCGTGATCAACGCCATTGGGCCTGGGTTGGGCGGGTATCTGACAGACGCCTACGGTTGGCGCTCGGTGTTCTACATCAACCTACCGCTGGGCTGTCTCGCGCTGTTTTTTGCCTGGCGCTACTTGCCATATTACCGCCCGCTGCAACAGGCAAAAATCAGCCTGGACTGGCCCGGCGCCCTGCTGATCGCCCTGGCCCTGGGCAGCCTGCAATTGTTTGTCGAATGGCTCGGGCATACCAGCCTGATGCTCAGCGCCGCCCTGGGTCTGGGCTGTGTGGTGGCGACGGGTGCGCTGTGGCGCTGGGAACGCCGCTGCAGTCATGCCTTGCTACCGCCGGCCCTGCTCGGTTTACCCAGCATGCGCTTGCTGTTCGTGCTGTCGATGGCCGCCGGGGCAATCATGTTTTCGCTGCTGTTCTATCTGCCGCTGCTGCTGCAAGGCAGTTATGGCTACTCGCCGCGGGACGCTGGCCTGCTGATTACTCCGCTGGCATTGAGTATCACCCTGGGCGCCATCGTCAACAGCCGCATCGTCACCCGCCTGCATAACCCGAACCTATTGCCGCTGGGCGGTTTTGTGGCGCTGCTGCTGGCCTGTCTCGGGCTGGCAATCGTGGGGCGCGGGGCCTCGTTCAATACGCTGCTCGGTTTGATCCTGCTCGCCGGCCTGGGCCTTGGGTTCATCCTGCTCAACCTCACGGTGTTCACCCAGACCCTCGCAGAGCGGCAATTCCTCGGCATCGCCACCGCCTTGACCCAATCCCTGCGCCTGGTCGGAGGCCTGCTCGGCACCGCATCGATGGGCGCGCTGGTCAACCTGCTGTACAGCGCCAATCTGCAACGCCTGTTTATCGGCCAGGGGCACGCGCAGGGCCTGGCGCTGTACGCCGACCCGCAGGTGCTGTTACACCCCGCCGCCGCACTGTTCGAACACCCGCGATGGCTGAACCTGGCGCGCGATGCCCTGGCCCAATCGGTGGGTGTCGGCCTGCTGCTCTGCGCTGCCGTCGGCGTGCTCGCGCTGTTCATCCTGTACCGCTTGCCGCCCGTGAGGCTCAACGTCTTGCCGGCCACCGTTGCTCCTGAAAAACAATAAAAACCTTAACTGCCGCTTTTGACTGCCTCTCACAACACTTCACAACTCATGGGGATGACTCCAATGGAGCTTTTCAATCGCGCACCTAAAGTAATGGCCGGCATTTGCGGCCTGCTCATCGCTCAACAGGGTTACGCCGCCGGTCTGGTGGAAGACAGCAAGCTCAGCGTGCTGGCACGCAACTTTTTCAGTAACGCCGATAACCGCAGTGGCGCTGCCGACCCCAACTACACCCAAGAATGGGGCCAGGGCTTCATTGCCAACTTTCAGTCCGGCTACACCCAGGGCACAGTCGGGTTTGGGGTGGATGCGATTGGTATGTTCGGTATCCGCTTGGACTCGGGCAAGGGCCGGCACTACAACCCTCAACACACGGCGTTCAACGGCAACGTGTTCCCCACCGACAACGATGGTCGCGCCGTGGATGAATTTGGCAGCCTGGGCCTCACGGCCAAGGCGAAATTCTCAAACACGGAGTTGAAGTACGGCACGTTGGTGCCGATGTTGCCGGTGGTGATGTCCACCGATCGCATGCTGCAACAAACCTTCAACGGTGGGCAGGTCCAGTCCAGAGACCTCGACAACTTCACCTTCACCCTCGGCCAGCTGGAACACGTCAAGGGCCGGGGTTCAAGCAACCAGATGGGCATGTCGATCCCGGGCGCGAACAACGCACAGACCGGCGAGTTCGTGAACAAGTTCTACTACGGCGGCGTCGACTACAAAGCCAGCAAGGACCTGACGCTGCAGTACTACTACGGCAACCTGCAGGACTTTTACAAACAGCACTTCCTCGGCCTCAAATACGATTGGAAAGTCGGCCCCGGCACCCTGCGTACCGACCTGCGCCACTTCGACAACCGCTCCGATGGTGCCAACGGTCACGATCCGGATTTCTACACCTTCGGCTACTACGGCAACGGCGTCACCAAGGGCAAGGTCGACAGTCGCCTGAGCAGCGCGCAATTCACCTACCTGGTCAACGGCCACACGATCGCCGCCGGCCTGCAACAAGTCAGCGGCGACAGCGACGCGGTGTGGTTGAACCAGGGCGATGGCTCCACGGCGTACTTCATGACCGAATCGATGATCGGCAAATTCCAGCGCGCCGGTGAAACCACCTGGCAAGTGCGTTACGGCTACGACTTCGCGAGCGTGGGTGTGCCTGGATTGAGCGTCCTGGGAATGTACGAAAGCGGCTCGAATATCCGCACCCCCACGGGCGACAAAAATGAGTGGGAACGCAACCTGACCGTGAGCTATGTGGTGCAGCAGGGGCCGTTCAAGGACTTGAGCATCGCCTTGCGCCATGCATCGTTGCGCACCGAGGTTTCAACCCAGCGTGACAGCGATGAGCATCGAGTGATTGTGAGTTACCCGCTGAACATTCTGTAAGCCCGACACGGGGACAACGCGCATCGTTGCCCCCGTGCCAGCCCAGGGCCGCAAAAATTCGCACGAATGGCTTGCCTTCGCCTCATAGAGTGGTGACGCTTAGGTATTTGGGTAACCGTCAAAGGGCAAGGCGCATGCATCGAGTCACCACGAGCCGTTTTTTCACCGGGCTGTTCGCCCTGCTGATGCTGTGCGCTACGTTGCCCAGCCTCGCGCAGGCTGCGCCTTCGCCGATCAGCGACCCGCGCAGTGTGCCGCTGCTGGCTGAAGACGCCAGTGTGCAAGACCTCAACGACCAACTCGACCTGATCCGCCAGAAAGTCACGGGCAGCGCCAACGACGACCTGCTCTCGACCTTGCGCCAGGCCGCCTTGCAGGTGCAAAAACAGGCCGACACCCTGGCCGCCAAACAAATCCTCGATCTTGAACACCTGGATGACCAGCTCAACGTGCTTGGCCCGGTACAGGTCAATGAGCCCCCCAGCCTGACCCAACAACGCAGCGCATTGACCCGGCAGAAGAACACCCTGCTCAACGAGCAGCGCCAGGCCAGCAGCCTGCGCCAATCCGCCAGCGACATGGCCGCGCAGATCTTCAGCCTGCGCCGCAGCCTCTTCGACTCACAGATCAGCACCCGCTCGGCGAGCCCGATCAGCGTGGTGTTCTGGTCCAACATCATCCGCCCGACCGACGACGATCTCAGCCGTTTACGCGGCCTGTACGCCGATGTACGCAGCGTGACGGACACCGCCGTGGCGCCGGGAAACCGCTGGTTTTTCGTGAGCATGCTGTTCAGTGCGCTGCTGGTCTGGGTGACGGGACGACGGGTGTTGGAGCACACGCTGGTCCGGCTGACGGTGCGCTGGATCCCCGAAGGCCGCCTGCGTCGCAGTGCGCTGGCGCTGGCGGTGGGGCTGGCCACCGTGCTGACCATCAGCCTGGCCGCCACGCTGCTGCGCTGGGGCGTGCTACGCGACACCGTGCCCAGCGCCGACATGCTCACGCTGCTCGATCAATTGCAGACCCTGGTGGTGTTCTGCGCCTTCATTGTCGGCCTCGGTCGCGCCCTGTTGATGCGCGCGCATCCGTCCTGGCGCCTGCCCCAGATCCCCGACCAGATCGCCGTCGCCCTGGGTCCCTTCCCCGTGCTGATGGGCCTGGCCTTGATGCTGATCGGCACCCAGGAACGCATCAACAGCGTCATCGCCAGCAGCCTGGCACTGACCGCGGCGGTGAACGGCCTGACCGCGCTGGCCATCGCGCTGGTGTTCTTCTTCGGCCTGCTGCGTTACCGCCGCACCCGCCGCCGATACGCGCTTGAACGCATGAGCGGCATCGCCGGGCTGATTCCGTTTGTCGCCGGGACCTGGATCGGGATCGCCCTGCTGGCGCTGTTGAGCGGCTACCTGACCCTGGCTTACTTCCTCACCGTCAAACTGCTGTGGATGAGCGTGGTCGCGGCGACGGCTTATCTGCTGATCGCCTGCTTCGGCGACCTCTGCGAGACCCTGCTCTCGCCGAAACAGCCTGGCGGCCTGGCGCTCGGCTCGGCCCTGGGCCTGTCCGAACGCCACCAGGCACAGGCCAGCACGATACTCGCGGGCGTGGGCCGCACCCTGCTGATGTTCACCGCAGTGCTGTTGGCGTTCCTGCCCTCCGGCTCCAGCCCGGGCGAGCTGCTGGCTGGGCTGACGCAACTCGACCTGGGCAGCAAGCCGCTGGGCAACCTGAACATCGCGCCCGGCGATATTCTGCTGGCCCTTGTCCTGCTCGCGATCGGCCTGTTCGGCGTGCGCGTGCTCAAGAACTGGCTCGGCGAACGGCTGCTGCCGGAAACCAACATGGACGCCGGCATGCGCGCCTCGCTGGTGACCCTGGTGGGTTACATCGGCTTCGTGCTGGTCGCGGTGGTGGTGATGTCCACGCTGAATATCAGCCTGACCAACTTGACCTGGGTGGTCAGTGCGCTGTCGGTGGGCATCGGTTTCGGCCTGCAGGCGATCGTGCAGAACTTCATCTCCGGCCTGATCCTGCTCACCGAACGCCCGGTCAAAGTCGGCGATTGGGTCAGCCTCGCGGGCGTCGAAGGCGATATCCGCCGCATCAACGTGCGCGCCACGGAAATCCAGATGTCCGATCGCTCAACGGTGATCGTGCCCAACTCGCAGTTCATCACCCAGAACGTGCGCAACGTGACCATGGGCAATGCGCTGGGCGTGGTCGGCATCACCCTGACCCTGCCGCTGGAAACCGATGTGCTGCAGATCCGCGAACTGCTGTTGACGGCATTCACCGAACACGAAGACGTACTGGACACGCCGGCGCCGTCGGTGACGTTCAAGGACCTGACCGCCAACGGATTGGTCATCGGCGTCAGCGGTTACGTCAACAGCCCGCGCTCGGTGGGAACAGCCCGCAGCGACCTGCTGTTCACCGTCCTCGGGCGCCTGCGCGAACTCGGCGTGGCGCTGTCTTCGCCGCAGAGTATGGTGCTGATCAATGAGGCGGCGGAAAAAGCCTCGCCGGCCGATTAGAGCGCCACACAACCAAGCATCAGCACTCCGCCAATTGCGTTCTGATTTTTTCCACCACGCCCTGCATGGCCGGCAGATAGCGGCGGGCGGCTTCCTCAACTGACATCGCCTTGGCGATGTAGACCAGATTCAGGCAGCCCATCACCCGCTCCTCGTGCCTGATCGGAATCGCAATCGCAGCGATTTTACGCTCAAGGCCCCAGTGGGAATTGTTTTCGCCGTAGCCCTTGCCGAGGGTGTGCTCGACCAACCGATCGACAAAGCCGCGATCCGCCGCCAGCGCCGACTGTTCATCGTCGCGGCTGATCAACAACTCGATCAGCTCTTCGCGCTCGGCCGGCGGGCAGAACGCGAAGTACGCGCGCCCGATGGCGGTCATGAGCAAGGGTAAACGCCGGCCGACCATGGAGCGGTGAAACGACAGGCGACTGAAGCGATGCGTGGTCTCGCGTATCACCATGGCGTCGCCGTCCAGCGTACACAGGTCGGTGGGCCAGACCACTTGTTGCAGCAGCTCGCCGAGCAGCGGTGCGGCAATCGACGAAATCCATTGCTCGTCGCGAAATCCCTCGCTCAGTTCACGGACTTTCAGCGTCAGGCGATAGCTGTCATCCGACTCGCTGCGGCGCACATAACCCTCGGCCTGCAAGGTCTCCAGCAGCCGGCGAACCGTGGTCCGGTGCAGCCCGCTTTGCTCGGCCAACTGCGCCGTGCTGGCCCCGCCGTCGAAACGATTCAAGCCATTGATCAGGGCCAAACCCCGCATCAACCCACGAACGGTTTTGTATTCTGTTTCGCTCATGGACGCTCCATTATCGTTTCAAATCAACGCTGTGCACCTGGTGCACACTAGCAGGGGTTTTCGTTGTCCACCAGCCTCGTGATTTCCATACTGCGCCCCACAAGAAATCCAAAAACGCTGTACGGAGATACCCATGAGTCTTGCACCCGCTCCTTCCACATTGGAGCTGACCGCCGACGTTGCCATCGTCGGCGCCGGCCCTGTCGGCTTGATGATCGCCAATTACCTGGGGCAACGTGGCGTAAACGTCACCTTGGTGGAAAAGCTCGACACCCTGATCGACTACCCCCGCGCCATCGGCCTGGACGATGAAAGCCTGCGCACATTCCAGGCCGTCGGTCTGGCGGACAAGGTGCTGCCGCATACCACGCCCTGGCACGCCATGCGTTTCCTGACCCCCAAGGGTCGCTGCTTTGCCGATATCCAACCGAAAACCGACGAGTTCGGCTGGTCCCGCCGCAACGCGTTCATTCAACCTTTGGCCGACCGCGTGCTGTTCGACGGCCTGCAGCGCTTCAGCAACGTCAAGGTGCTGTTCAGTCGCGAGCTAGACAGCTTTGAACAAAGCGACAGCGCGGTGGTGCTCAACCTCAAGGATCAGCATGGCCGCAGCGAACGCCTGAATGCCCGTTACCTGATCGGTTGCGACGGTGGCAACAGCCTGGTGCGGCGCAGCCTGGACATCAGTTTCGAAGGCAAGACCGCGCCCAATCAGTGGATCGTGGTCGACATCGCCAACGACCCGCTGGCCACGCCCCATGTCTATCTGTGCTGCGACCCGGTGCGTCCTTACGTGTCCGCCGCCCTGCCCCACGGCGTGCGTCGTTTCGAGTTCATGGTGATGCCCGGCGAAACCGAGACCGAGCTGAGCAAGCCCGAGAACCTGCGCAAGCTGCTGAGCAAAGTCTTGCCCAACCCCGACCGCATCGAGCTGATCCGCAGCCGCGTCTATACCCATAACGCGCGTCTGGCCGGGCGGTTCCGCCAGGGCCGGGTGCTGCTGGCCGGCGATGCCGCGCACATCATGCCGGTATGGCAAGGCCAGGGTTACAACAGCGGCATGCGCGATGCCTTGAACCTGGCGTGGAAACTCGCGCTGGTGATCAAGGGCCTGGCCGCCGACAGCCTGCTCGACAGCTACGAACAGGAACGCCGCGACCACGCCAAGGCGATGATCAACCTCTCCGTACTCGCCGGCCACGTATTGGCGCCGCCGAAACGCTGGCAAGGCACCCTGCGCGATGGGGTGTCGTGGTTGCTCAACTACCTGCCGCCGGTCAAGCGTTACTTCGTGGAAATGCGCTTCAAACCGATGCCGCAATACACCCGGGGCGCGTTGATCGTGCCGACTGCAAAAGGCTCGCCGGTGGGCAAGATGTTCATTCAGCCAAAGGTCTTGACCGACGCCGGCACCACCGTGCTGCTGGACGAAGTGATTGGCGACAACTTTGCGATCATCGCCTGGGGCTGCGATCCGACCTGGGGCCTGTCGGCCACGCAAATCGCCCATTGGAAAGCCCTGGGCACGCGCTTCATCCAAGTGTTGCCGGACGTCCAGCTCCGAGTACCGAGCGATGCCGGCCAAGATGTGATCCGCGTGGGTGACAGCAGCGGGCGCTTGAAAGAATGGTTCGCGCTCGGCACCTCGTCCATCGCCCTGGTGCGTCCGGACCGCTTCCTCGCCGGCCTGGCCATCCCGCAAACCGTCGGCCAGGCCTGCGATGACCTGGCCCGGGCGCTCAAAGCCGTGCCACCGACCTCGGCGAACGCTGTTGTCAGCAAGGTCGCGTGACATGAGCGCCTTTGTGCATTGTTTGTCTCATACGCCGTTGGTGGGCTACGTCGATCCGGCGCCGCAGGTATTGGCTGAAGTCGACGGCGTGATCGACGCCGCGCGCGAGCGCATCGCCCGCTTCGACCCGCAGCTGGTGGTGCTGTTCGCTCCCGACCATTACAACGGCTTTTTCTACGACGTGATGCCGGCCTTTTGCATCGGCATGGCGGCCCACGCGATTGGCGATTTCGACACCGCCGCCGGCCCGCTCGACGTGCCCAAAGCGCTGGCCGAATCCTGCGCCCAGGCGGTGCTGGATGCCGGTGTCGATGCCGCGGTGTCGTATCGCATGCAGGTCGACCATGGGTTCGCGCAACCGTTGGAACTGTTGCTCGGCGGCTTGCAGCGCTGCCCGGTGATTCCGGTGTTTATCAACTCGGTGGCCGTACCGTTGCCGAGTTTCAAACGCGCCCGACTGTTGGGTGAAGCGATCGGCCAATGGGCCAAAGCGCTGGATAAACGTGTGCTGTTCCTGGCTTCCGGTGGTTTGTCCCATCAGCCACCGGTACCGGAACTGGCCAAGGTCGACGCACGCATGGCTGACCGTCTGATGGGCAGCGGGCGTCAGCTCCCCGCCGATGAACGACAGGCCCGCCAGAACCGGGTGATTCAAGCCGCCCGCGCTTTCGTCGAAGACCCGAACAGCCTGCACCCGCTGAACCCGGCCTGGGATCAGCAGTTTCTCGACAGCCTCGAACAGGGCCGCATGCGCGACCTCGACAGCTTGGGCAATGACGCGTTGTCGGCGCTGGCCGGCAAGTCGACCCATGAAGTCAAAACCTGGGTCGCCGCCTTCGCGGCCCTGAGTGCCTTCGGCCCGTATCAGACCGAAGGCCGCTACTACCGCCCGATTCCCGAGTGGATCGCAGGTTTCGGTGCGCTTGGCGCACAGCCGCTGCCCCCTCACCCATGAATTCAAGGAACACTGCCATGACTGCCACTGCTTTCAGTGAAGCCTCCACCAGCCGCTTTGCCCGTATCAAGGAAGGCGACCTGGACCTGCAACTGCATTACAACGACCTTGGCGAAGGCGCCGCCACCGTGGTCATGCTGCACGGCTCCGGGCCGGGCGCGAGCGGCTGGGCCAACTTCAATCGCAATATCGAGCCGCTGGTGAGTGCCGGTTTTCGCGTGATCCTGATGGATTGCCCCGGCTGGAGCAAAAGCGACACGATCGTCAGCGAAGGCTCGCGCTCGAACCTCAATGCCCAAGCGCTCAAGGGCCTGCTCGATGTGCTGGGGCTGGAGCGCGTGCACATCATCGGCAATTCGATGGGGGCCCACAGCACCGTCGCCTTCGCCCTGGAATACCCTGAGCGGATCGGCAAGCTGATCCTGATGGGCGGCGGCACCGGCGGCCCGAGTGCCTTCGTGCCGCAGCCCACCGAAGGCATCAAACTGATCGGCGCGCTGTACCGCGACCCGACCATCGAGAACCTGAAGAAGATGATGAATGTCTTCGTTTTCGACGCCAGCGGCCTCACCGACGAGCTGTTCCAGACCCGCCTGGACAACATCCTGTCGCGCCGCGATCACCTGGACAACTTCGTCAAGAGCAGCACGCTCAACCCCAAGCAATTTCCGGATTTCAGCCACCGCCTGCACGAAATCAGCGCCGACACCCTGCTCGTCTGGGGCCGCGAGGACCGCTTCGTGCCGATGGACACCGGCTTGCGCCTGCTGGCCGGCCTGCCCCGGGCACAGTTGCACGTGTTCAACCGTTGCGGCCACTGGGCGCAGTGGGAACACGCCGAGAAGTTCAACCGCATGGTCCTGGACTTCCTGACCCACTGATCATCGAGGCTGACATGACGCTGACTCAAGACACCCTGCAACAACTCGCCGCCGACCTGCGCCAGGCCGAAGACCACGGCGAAGCCATCGGGCCGCTGCGCGAGCGGATCGGTGCAGACAACGCCGCCGCGTATGCCATCCAGCGCCTCAACGTCGACCACGGCGTGGCCAACGGGCGCCGCGTGGTCGGGCGCAAGATCGGCCTGACCAACCCCAAGGTCCAGGCCCAGCTGGGCGTGGACCAGCCGGACTTCGGCACCCTGTTTGCCGACATGTGCTACGGCGACAACGCCACCGTGCCGAGCGGCCGCGTACTGCAACCGAAGATCGAGGCTGAAATCGCGCTGATCCTCGAACGCGACCTGCCCCGCGCCGACACCACATTCGCCGACGTGATGGCGGCCACCGGCTGGGTCGTGCCGGCCCTGGAAATCGTCGGCAGTCGCATCCAGGGCTGGAACATCCGCTTCGTCGATACCGTGGCTGACAACGCGTCCAGCGGCTGCTTCGTACTCGGCGGCCCGGCTCGACGTCTCGATGGGCTCGACCTGCGCCAGGCCAGCATGCGGATGACCCGCAACGCTGAAGAAGTGTCCAGCGGCAGTGGCGCCGAATGCCTTGGTCACCCGCTCAATGCGGCGGTCTGGCTGGCCTGCGCCATGGCGCGCCTGGGCGATCCGCTGCGGGCCGGCGACATCATTCTCACCGGCGCGCTGGGGCCGATGGTGGCGGTCGCTGCCGGTGATCGGTTCGAGGCCGAGATCGACGGCATCGGCCGGGTCGGCGTGAACTTCTCGGTAGACAGTCGCGCCGAGTAATCGGCGACTTGCGTGCATATGAGGCAATAACAATGAATAAACTCAAAGTCGCCATCATCGGTTCCGGCAACATCGGCACCGACCTGATGATCAAGATCCTGCGCAACGCCAAACACCTGGAAATGGCGGTCATGGTCGGCATCGACCCGGCCTCCGA
>NZ_JAFCXJ010000017.1:0-91308 GCF_049898265.1 Pseudomonas sp. PSPC2-3
TTGGCCTTGGCGACAATGGCCGGGCCGAGGGACACGTCCGGCGGGCAGATCACAAAGCCCTTGGCGCCGTTGGCGGCCAGGCTGTCGATGGCCGAGAGGGTCTTCTCGCCGTCGGGCACGGCGATCTTGATCACAGTGAAACCATGTTCCTTGCCGGCTTTTTCGGCGAAGGCCCATTCGGTCTGGAACCAGGGTTCTTCGGCTTGTTTGACCAGGAAGCCGATTTTTACGGGTTCGGCGACGGCCAGGCTGCTGAAGCCGCTTAACGCAATGGCGGCGGCGAGTACGCGGAGTGTTTTTTTCATGAACGGCACCTCTTGTTGTTATTGGAGAGTGACAAGTTCTAGTCGTGGTACATCACCGACCGTCCGCCATCGATCATCAGGCAGGTGGCGTTGATAAAGGGCGCCTCATCGGTGGCCAGAAACAGCGCGCTCATCGCCACCTCCACAGGCTGGCCGATGCGCTTGGGCGGGTGCAGGTCGAATGCGCGCTGGCGCTCGGCGTGGGGGTCGGGGAAAGTGTTCCAGTAGTCGACGTTGAGTTGGGTTTCGATATAACCCGGGGCGATGGCATTTACGCGGATGCCCTTGGGCGCGTATTCGATGCCGAGGGCGCGGGTCAGGCCGAGCAGGCCGTGTTTGGCGACGGGGTAGGGAAAACAGCCGGGAATGATGTGGCTGGAATGGGTCGAAGCGATGTTGATGATGTTGCCGATGCCCTGCTCAATCATGTGCGGCAACACCGTGCGGCAGCCATACCAGGCGCCGTCGAGGTCGATGGCGAAGCAGCGCCGCCAGTCTTCGTCGGTCATCTGCAACGGGTCGCGGAACACGTTGACCCCGGCGCAGTTGACCAGCACATCGACACGGCCGAAGCGCTCGATGGCCAGGTTGACCAGCGCCTGCCATTGCGCCTGGGACGTGATGTCGACCGGTTGCGCGTAGATCTCGGCGCCGCGTTCGCGCCAGTGGGCGGCGACTTGCTCGACCTTTTCGCCCTGGATATCGGCGATCACCAAACGTGCCTGCTGCGCCTGGAAGCAGGCCACGATCGCCTCGCCAATGCCTTGGGCCGCGCCGGTGACGATCACCACCTTGTGCTTGAGCCGCTCGCCATAAGTCGGTTCGGGCACGGCGGGGAGTGACAGAGGTTGTGCCTGCATCGCTTCACCTGTTTTATTTTTGGTAGTGAGTGCTGATGCAGCCGACTATAAACCCAGACCTTTAAATATCTCAATATATAAATTTACATCCCATATAGTGAGAATACATATAAAAAAACCGGCGTCGGGACGCCGGTTTTCACCGGGTACCTGATCAGCCCTGGGCGAAATCCCGCAGCGCATCGCCCTCCATGCGGTAGCGCACCCACTCTTCCTGGGGCTGGGCGCCGATGGATTTGTAGAAAGCAATCGCCGGTTCGTTCCAATCCAGCACGCTCCATTCGAACCGCCCGCAACCGTTGTCGCAGGCGATCTTCGCCAGGTGGCGCAGCAACTTCTTGCCGGCCCCGCCGCCGCGTTGCTCGGGGTTGATGTAGAGGTCTTCGAGGTACAGGCAGTTGCTGCCCAGCCAGGTGGAATAGCTGAAAAAGAACACCGCGAAGCCGATGGGCAAACCGTCGCGCAGGCAGATCAGCCCATGGGCGGTGGCGCCTTCGCTGAACAGGCTGCGCTCGATATCCGCCACACTGGCGATCACTTCATGACGGGCTTTTTCAAACTCGGCAAGCTCGGTGATGAAAGTCAGGATCTGCGCAGCATCGCTGGGCACGGCGGGGCGAATCTCGATGGTCATGGGCGCGCCTTGGGCAAATTCAAAGGCCACATACTAAGACGGTTTGATGACAGATTGCAGTGCAATTTCGGGAGCGCCAGGCCACCTTACTCCGTTGCGGGCTAAAGCAAGCACCAGCAACCACAGAACAATCCGCCCTGACACGCATGGTAGAACGTGGCCATAACTCCAATGATTCCAAGGCGTGCTCATGAACTCCACACCTCCGGTGGGCGGAAAACTATTCGTCCTGTTTTGCCTGGCCAGCTTCCTGTTGTCCTTGTCCTACGGCTCGACGTTTCTGCTGTCCTTGCTGATTCACTCGCGCGGTGGGAATGAGCATGACGCCGGCAGTGTGATTTCCACGGCGATGCTCAGTACCTTCGTCGCGGTAGTGCTCTCCGGGCATTTGGCCGATGCATTGGGCGCGGCACGGGCGATTGCGGGAATGGGCGTGTTGCTGGTGGTGGCCTGCCTCGGTTTTGCCCTGACACCGGGGTTTGGCCAAGGCTTGATGCTGTTCGGGCTGGCCCTCGGCTTGGGTTGGGGGGTGTTCTACACGCTGGGCCCGATCATCGTGACCTTGCTGGTCGAGCCCAGGCAGCGGGCCAAGTACTTTGCGCTGCTGTCGGGCAGCATGTTGAGCGGGATCGGTTCCGGGCCCTTGCTCGGACGAGCCACCAGTGCGCTGGACCTGCCCCTGACGACCGCCTTCTATATCGCTGGGGCGGCCAGCCTCGTTGGGGTGCTGATGTTCTGGCGACTGGGCGCACAACTCAAGCACCATGCGAATGCACCGACGTCGAGGATTTCCCTGGCCACCAGCCGCCGGGTGCTGTCGTCCAGGGCGGCGTTCGCCATCCTCATGGTCGGCCTGGGCGGTTGCGTGTTTGGCGGGCTTTCATCGTTCCAGACCAGCTACGCGGCCGCGCATGGGTTGGATTATTCGCTGTTCTTCGCGGGGTTCCTGAGCGCCGCGATCACCAGCCGTCTGTTGATCGCCGGCTTCGTGGTCAAGCGCGATGCCTACCGGGCCGCCTGTGTGTTGTCCGGGATCATGCTCGGCTCGATTGCACTGTTTGCTTTTGGTGTGAGCGGTAACCTCAGCTACCTGCTGGCGGCTGCCACGCTGGGGGTGGGTTACGGCCTGACGTACTCGGTGATCAATGGGCTGGTCGCCCACGAAGCGCCGTCCGGCACGACGTCCCAGGCGTTGCTGCTGTTCAGCCTGGCGTATTTTGTCGGCGTCTTCGGGTTTCCCTGGCTGGCGGGCAGGATCATCGTCGACTACGGCCTGTCGACATTGATGATGGGCGTACTGGCCATCGCTGCACTGAACTGGATGATCACCGTGGCACGCCTGATAGCGCGCCAGCTCTCGGCGCACAAAACCTTACAGGTGTCCTGATACCGCTCGTCGGCATCCAGGCGCGATCATCGACAACGGCGCCGACCCGCACATCGATAGCCAGGCGAACACCGCTCAAAATGCGGGGGCTTATCCAGCGAGGAATGCGTCGACTTCCGCGGCGCCGGGAGCAGTCGCCGGCCCCCAGCGCGTCACCGCCAGGGCCGCCGCCGCATTGGCACGGCGCGCCGCGTCGAGCGGTTTCAAACCGTTGGCCAAACCGGCGATGAACACGCCGGCGTGGGCATCTCCCGCGCCATTGCTGTCGACCGCCTGCACCTTGAAGCCGGGCACAGGCTCAAGCGCATTCGCCCGCCCGACCCAGCAACCGTTCGGCCCATCGCGCACCACCCGCAGTGTGTCGGCGGGCAGATACTGGTTGAGCTTGATCAGCGCCTCGGCCATATCCGCCGCGCCGGTGAACGCCAGGGCTTCCGGGCCGTTGCTGGTCCAGATGTCGATACGCGGCAGCAGCGCGCGCATCAACGCCGAATCGGGCGCCTGGACCAGCGGGCCCGGGTCGAACACCACCGTAATCGCCCGTGGCAGCGCCAGTAGCCAGTCGATCAGCGCCTGGGCCTTGCCGTCGAGAAGCAGGCTGTAGCCACTCACGTACACGTAGTCATCGGCACGTGGCGCGACGTTGGCCAAGTCCTCGGCGCTCAGCTCGCCCTCGGCGCCCAGATGGGAGATGAAGGTGCGCTCGCTGCTGGCTTCGGTCAGCGCCACGCACAGGCCGGTGTCCTTGCCGGCGCTGGCGGGCAGCGCGATGTCGATGCCTTCGGCGTGCATCGCCGCACGGGCCAGGTCGCCGAAACGGCCGCTGCCGTGGCGCCCCAGGTAGACCACCGGCAGCCCGTTGCGCCGCGCCGCCGCCATCACATTAAAACCGCCGCCGGCTTCGAAACGGGCCGATTGCGCCAGCACGTCGCCGCCGCTCGCCGGCAATTGATCGAGGGCCATGACCAGGTCGACGATGACCTGGCCGGTGTGCAGCAACCTAGGCATTGGCACGCTCGACCAATGCCGGACGCCGGTCAGCCGCGCCGCCGAGCAACGCATATATTCCGCCGGCCACCACGAAAGTCACGATCCAGCCCAGGCCGTTGTGGCCCAACCAGGAATCGGACAACGGCCCGGCGAACCAGATGTTGTCGGCGGTGGTGCCGATGGTAGTGAAACTGAACCCCAGCCCGATCGCCACGGCCCACGCCCCCAACGCGCGCCATTCCACGCCGCCGCGATACCAGTAGGCGCTGCTTGGGCTGACGTTCAGCAGGTCGTCGGGGCTGTAGTAATGACGGTGAATCAGGTCGACCACGAAGATCCCCACCCATGCGGTGATCGGCACCGCCAGCAACGAGATGAAGGTGATGAACGGGCCGTAGAAACTGTCGGCGATCAGCATGAAGTAGATGGAACCGGCGAAGATCGCCACGATATCGACGATCACCGCGTACACGCGCTTGACCTTCAAACCGAGGGTCAAGGTAGTGAGGCCGGCCGAATACACCGACAGGTTATTCGACAGCAACAGCCCGCCAAACGCGGTGATCAGGTACGGCACGGCCATCCAGGTGGGCAGCATGTCGCGGATCGCGACGATCGGGTCGGTCGCCGCCGCCAGGTCGTTGTTGCCCACCGACAGCAGGCCGCCGAGGGTGATCAGCAGCACCAGTGGAATGCCCGCGCCAAACGCGGCAGACGCCACCAGGCGCACGGCCGTGACGCTGCGGTGTTGGTAGCGCGACATGTCGGCGCCGGCGTTGGCCCAGCCGATCCCGGTGCCGGCGGCCATGGTGCCGATGCCGATGAGCATCGCGCTCAAGGGCGCCGGGGTGGCGTTGAACACTGCGCTCCAGTCGATGGTGGCGCAGAGGAAGCCGCCGACCAGGAGATTCAAGGCGCCGAATACGTAGGTCGCCCACTTCTGGATCACCAGCAAAGTCGCATGGCCCAGGCCGGAAACGGCCAGGGTCAGCAGTACGAAAATGGCGATGAACAGCAGCGTCAGCAGCGGCGCACTTTTCGCCGCGACCGGGGTGTGGAACAGCAGCGTACACAACGACAGCAGCACGAACGCAGCAGTGGTGGTGTTGACGGTCTCCCAACCGAGCCGCGACATCAGCGACACCAACGTCGGCCCGATATTGCCGCGCACGCCGAAGATGGCGCGGGACAGCGTCAGACTCGGCGCACGCCCGCGCCGCCCGGCGATCGAGATAATGCCCACCACCGCGAAGGAGCCGGCGGCACCGAGGATGGCGACGATGACCGCCTGCCAGATGGCCAGGCCGCGAAATGCAACCAGGGTGGCGCCCAGCGGCAACCCCAGGATGCTGATGTTCGCGGCGAACCACACCCAGAACAGTTGCAGCGGATGGCCGTGGCACTCGCCTTCGGGGACCGGTTCGATGCCGCGCGTTTCCAAGCGCCCGGCGCTTGGGCCGGAAGTGGACGTACTCATGTGCGGGTGCTCCTGGTGCCGGTATTGTTAGGGTTGTGGCAAATTCGCAAATCGCAATGTTGACTCGGTCAGTGCGCGAGCGCGCTGGCCTGTAGCGCCTGGCGCAAGCTGAGCAGCCCTTCAACCAACGGCTGCAACGCCAGCCCGTTGACCCGCTGGACCTGTTCGATCATCGCCGCCGGCCAGCATTGCATCCCCAGGCACGCGCCCAGCATCGCGCCGAGGATCGCGGCGATGGTGTCGGTGTCGCCGCCCAGGCTGGCGGCCACGCACAAGGCCTCGAAGGCGTTCATCTCGCCCACCGCCACTTGCTGCGCGAGGGCGAACGAGACCACCACCGATTCCTGGGAAGCGACCGAGGTGCCAATCAATTCATAGAGCAAGTCGGCGAACAGCGCCTTGTCGCCACTGGCGACGCTCAAGGTCCGCGCCCAACCGATGCGCGTGGCAATACGGCCGCCGGCCACCCAGTGTCCATGGCGTTCGGCCTGCTGGGCGATCTGGCTGCCGATGTTCAGCGCTGCGCCCAGGTCCGCGCCGTTGATCCCGGCCGAGACCACTGCCGCCACTGCCGCGGCACTGGAGATGCCGAGGCTGGTGTTGTGGGTCACCTGGCACGCCTGGATCACCGCACGGATGAACGGCGCGGGGTCGCTGACATCGGCGGCAATCCCCACCGGCGCGATACGCATCGCCGCGCCGTTGGTGGTGCCGTAGCGCCCGGACTCTTCAGGCGTATGCCCGGCGAGGATCATGTCGATGGCGCGCTTGGTCGACGGGCCCAGCAGGTCCTGGGAGCCTTTGGCGCGCATTCGCGCTTCCCAGTCGATCAGGCGTCGCGCAAGTACGCTCGGCTCGATCGTGCCCTGGCCTTCCACCAGCAACTCGCCGACGAGGATCGCCTGCTCGGTGTCATCGGTGATGGAGCCGGCGGGCATGTTCGGTGCGATGGGTTGGTCGGCGTCGGCATCTTCCAGGCCGGTGATGGCACCGAAGCGCGCCCGGACCTGCTCGCGGCTCAAAGACTGGGTGGGCATGCCCAAGGCATCGCCCAACGCCAGACCGTAGAAGGCACCGAGGGCACGATTGTGCGCGCTCATTTCGTCGCGCCAAACTGCAAGTGCAGACGAAAATGCAGCGGGTCGAGCAGACTCTCCACGTATTCCATGAAGCGTTCGCGCCGGTCGTAAGTGGTGCGCGACGCCTTGAGAAACACCGTGCCCACCGGGCGCTCGAGCAGCTCGGCGTCTTCATCGGTCAGAGGCTCGGCGCCGATCCATTGATCGCCTTCGGCGCCGACGTAACCGTAGGCGGCCAGGGTGATGGTCAGGGAGTTGTCGATCAGCCCGACCCGGGGCAAGCCTTCCAGGCCTCCGGAGGCCGGCATCAGCGAGCGCTCCAAAGACACGGCGCGGCCATCGGCGGCGCGGCGGCGACGGTCGAGGGCGATGAATTGGTCGCTGCCGAAGCGGCTGAACAGGTCCGGGCGGGTCACGGCTTCGAAGCGCAGGATGTCGGTGCTGACCAGGGCGCCGGTGTCGGCCAGGGCCTGGGCCCAGCCATTGCGTTGGTCGAGCACCATGCCGTCATAGGTGACGATGGAGCCGACGCCGCCCTGGGTGGCGATGTAGTTGCGGCGCTTGAGCTCGGCCAGGGCTTCGCGCAGCGTGCCGCGACTGACCGCAAACTCTTCGGCCAGTTGATGCTCACCCGGCAGCAGGAAACCGTCGGCCATCACCCCACCTTCGATACGGCGGATGAGTTCGTCGACGACGCGTTTTTTCTTATCGAATCGGACATGTCTAATCATGTACAAATTGATAACCGATAGCAGCCGTTTACAGCAAGCGAATTATTTCAGGGAGAGGAAAAAACCTGCTCAGGGCTCCAGGCCAATCGGGAAGAACGTCCCGCCGCTCCACACGCCGAGCCAGTTCTGACCGTCGATCGGACGGCTCACCGCCAGCTCGACCAATTGGTAGAACACATTGCGATGCACCAGGGCTTCGAGGTTGGCGCGCACCCGCAGATAGGGCGAAGGCTCCTCGGTGTCGGGGTCGATCACCACCCGCAGCGGGTGTTCAAGATCGGCCTCGACCTGCTCGTCGACTTGCGTGGTGAAGCGCAACCGCTGGCTTTCGCCCTGCCCTTCGACTTCCAGGGTGACCGCGACAAACGGCGCATCCTCGACGGTGATGCCGACCTTTTCCACGGGGGTGACCAGAAAGTACTCATCGCCATCGCGGCGGATGATGTTGGAGAACAACTTGACCATCGGCTTGCGCCCGATCGGCGTGCCCTGGTAATACCAGGTGCCGTCGCGGGCAATGTGCATGTCGATGTTGCCGCAGAAGTCCGGGTTCCACAGATGCACCGGCGCCGGTCCCTTGCCCTTGGGCAGTTGGGCCAATAGATCATTGGCCTTGGCGGAATCGGTCATGGGCTTCTCCTCTGGCTTACTGATCGCTCATGCCCAGCAGGCCTCGGGCGTACTGCGCCAGCGGGCGGGCGATCAGATCTTGGGGCGTATTGTCGTGGAACGTCAGTAAACCGCCACGACTGCGAATCCGTGCAGTATCAATCAAATACTGGGTGCTGGTCTCGATCAACATGATCTGGATAACGCCGCTGTCCAGGCCGACACGGTCGAGGGCCTGCTGATCGGTCCACTCATCGGCGTTGCCGATGCGGTCATCCGCCTTGGCGAAGCGGCAGTACAGCAAGTAGTGAGCGCCGGCCGCACGGGCTTCGGCCATGGCTTGTTCGAGGCTTTCGGGCTGGCGGGCGCGGCGCACCATGGGGAAGTATTCGACGAAGCCGTTGAAGGCTTCTTCGGCGACCACGTTCGGGCGCGGATAGGCGCTGCCGGGCGGCACGAAGGCGCCCTGGGCGATGAAGACAAAGGAGTCCGGCTGCACGCGAATCGACGCGGAGCGCCGGGTGTCGCTGTGGTCCAGCAACCCGGCGTCGCTCATCTGATAACGGGTGCCTTCGGCCATATCGCTGACGGTCATGCAACCACTCAGCGTCAACGACGCCAGCAACAAAACCAGACTACGCATCCTAATCCTCCAGAAGCCGGTGACGGAAAACCGGCGAATGGGCATGAGATGCAGAATCCGCGCCATTTGGGGAGGGGGCTTGCTCCCGATTGCGGCGAGTCGGTCAGATTATCTGGGACTGACACATTGCAATCGGGGGCAAGCCCCCTCCCACACTGGATTGTGCGCAATCTTGAAAACCGGGTTAGCCGCCGATGATTTTCATGATGGTCGCACCACCGGAGAACGCCACTTCCTGTTTGTCGCCCAAGGCCTTCATCAGCAAGCCTTGCAAGGCCGGCAGCGCCTGGTGGCGCGGTTTATCCAGCAGGTCGCCGACATAGTGACGATTGCTCGACGACAGGCAGCCATGCAACCAACCGGTGGACGACAGCCGCAACCGTGAACAGGTGCGGCAGAACGGCACGCTTTCGTTGGCGATCACCCCAAAGAAACCCTTGCCCGGCACTTCGTAGCGCACCGCCGTGGCGTCCACGGGAGCGTTGGCTTGCAGGTATTCGTGGTGTTCGCCGATCAGGCTCAGCAGTTGCTGAAGGCTGACGAATTGCTGCAGGAAGGCATTGGAGTCCTTGGCCAGGTGGCCCATTCGCATCAGTTCGATAAAGCGCAGCTCATAGCCCCGTTCCAGGCAATAGTCGAGCAGCGGCATCACCTGATCGAGGTTCTGGCCGCGCAACGGCACCATATTCACCTTGATCTTGATCCCGGCCGCGCGCGCCTGGTCCATGCCATCGAGCACCGTGGCCAGGTCGCCACCACGGGCGATGCTGCGAAAGGCCTCGGCGTTCAGCGTGTCGAGGGACACGTTGATGCGCCGAATGCCGGCGTCCACCAGCAGCGGCAGTTTGCGCGCCAGCAGTTGGCCGTTGGTGGTCAGGCTGATCTCACTGAGGCCCATCCCGCCCACGGCGCCCATGAAGGCTTCCAGCTTGGGGCTGACCAACGGCTCACCACCGGTGATGCGCAGGCGCTCGATACCGGCGGCTTCGATCAGGTAAGCCACGCCACGGGCCATGGCCTCGGCCGAGAGTTCGTCCTGGGCAGCCACCAGCCGCTTGCCGTTAGGCACGCAATAGGTACACGCGTAATTGCAGGCTGAGGTCAGGCTGATCCGCAAATTGCGAAAACGCCTGCCTTGACGATCAACGATCATGGATCACTCCGGCAGAGGATAATTCAGACGCAGCAAAAGCTGACTCATAAATCAGCTTTTAGCAATAGCCTTACCTGAGTATATTCCTGGGTTACTGCACCTGGCAGCAAATCATTACGCGGCAGGCGTGCCAGCAGGTGCAGCGTCAACGGGTGGCAGCTCGCTGCTGTGCTTGCGCTTGTTGCCCATACGCACGCCGATGTCCATCAGGAACTGGAAGAAACCTTCCTGATCTTCCAATACATTGCTCCAGAACGGCGAGTGGTACAGCGCCACTGCGCCATGCACCAACGCCCAGGCGGCGCAGTAGTGGAAATACGGCGGCACGTCTTCCAGCTTGCCTTCGCTGATGCGGCCCTTGATCAGCAGGGTCAGGCGTTCGAAGTTCGAGGCGCGGATCTTGTGCAACTCCTCGACCATTTCCGGCACCTGATGGCCCTTGACCACCTTCTCTTCCAGGCGGTCGAACAGGCGGTAGCGCTGCGGGTCGCGCATGCGGAACTCGAAGTAGGCCCGCGACAGGGCCTCCTTGTCCTTGTCCACATCGGCCGAATGCAGCAGCTCGTTCAGGTCGCGCTCGTAGTCGAGCATCAGGCGCAGGTAGATCTCGGCCTTGGACTTGAAGTGCTTGTAGATGGTGCCTTTGCCGATACCTACGGCATCCGCGATCATCTCGACGGTAACGCTGTCTTCACCTTGTTCGAGGAACAACTTGAGGGCGGTGTCGAGAATTTCCTGCTCGCGGCGGCGAAACTCACGGACCTTACGGGGTTCTTTTTGCATGAGGAAAAGGTCTGCAGAGGTCGGTATAGGGAGGGTTGCGCAGGGCCAAGGAGACGTGGCAATACGATTTACCCGGTACGAGGGATTATCCCGACTGAACGGTCGTTGGGCAACGCTTATGTGAACCGCTCACACACATTACTTTCAGCATGCCGACGAATTCATGGCGTTCAGTCAGAAATAATACGTGACGTCTACGCCTGTACATCCGCTCAATGAGAACTCAAGCGAAGCGCGCGTATTCCAAATCTGTTTAAAAAACGACCAGACGCGACTGGACTGAATCGGATACTGATCAATACTTCAACTGTCGGCGCGACATCTCCCCCAAGTGAAGCGTCGACCTGGGTACCGACGGACTGCGTGCCCTTGTTTTACTCCTAATGGTCTTAACCCGGATTCCCCCCCCAGAACCCGGGTTTTTTTTGCCTCGGATTTGGTCGCGTCAACCCGCGACGTGCGCCAGCGGGAACAGGCGCTTGAAGTTCTCGGTGGTCTGTTCGGCAAAGCGTTCGTAGGATTCACCGCGTAGCATCGCCAGGTAATCCGCCACGTCACGCACATACTCCGGCAGGTTCGGCTTGCCGCGATGGGGAATCGGCGCCAGGTACGGCGAGTCGGTTTCCACCAGCAGCCGGTCGGCCGGCACTTGTCGCGCCACGTCACGCAGGGCGTCGGCATTGCGAAAGGTGACGATGCCCGACAGGGAAATGTAGAACCCCAGGTCGAGGGCCGCCTTGGCCATGTCCCAGTCTTCGGTGAAGCAATGCAGCACGCCGGCCTGGGGCAATGCGGCTTCGCGCAGCAGGCTCAGGGTGTCGGCGCGGGCGCCGCGGGTGTGGACGATGACCGGTTTGCCGGTCTGCTCGGCGGCGTGCAGGTGCAGGCGGAACGACGCTTGCTGCAATAGCGCGGCTTCGGGCTCGTAGTGATAGTCCAGGCCGGTTTCACCAATCGCCACCACCCGTGGGTGGTTGAGTTCGCCGAGCAACCAGTCGAGGGCCGGAGCTTCGCCAGGCTTGAGGTCCAGCGGGTGGATACCCACCGAGCAATCCACGTCCGCGTAGCGATCCGCGAGGGCTTTGACGTCGGCCGCATTGTCGGCGCTGACGCCGATGCACAGGAAGTGCCCGACCCCACGCTGGCGGGCCGCTTCCAGGGCGGCGTCGAGGGAACCGCCGTGTTGGGCGAGGTCGAGGCGATCAAGGTGGCAATGGGAATCTACGAGCATAGGAAATGACAACTTCAATCACGGGAAGGATCTGGCCGACGATACACCCGTCGGCCACGGAAATTAACGCCGGCCGAGCAAACCGACCCACTGCACCAGCAGCGCTTCGAGCAACAGCACGCGGTTGAGGTTGGCCTTGCCGAGGACCTTCTGGCGCTGGGCGAGAATCCAGTCCTGGATATTCAGCACCTTGTCCTGTGCGCTTTTCTGCGCGAGGTATTGCACGACCTTGCGCATGTCCGGCAGGCCCAGGCCATTTTCATCCTGGGTCAACTGGTAGCGCAGGATCAGGCTCGACCAGTCGCAGAACCAGTCGAACAGCAGCAGCAAGGGGATGTCCTTCCAGGCGGTTTCCGCCAACTGGGTGGCGGACAACTCCTGCTTGAGCAGCTTTTTCACCCCGTCCACCACCAGCGCGCGTTGCTCGCGCACGCCCTGGGCCTGCAGCTTCACGGCGGCCAGGGGGGAGCCGGCGGCCAGGGTCAGCAACTCGACGCGTTCGGCTTCGGAACAGTCCGGCAAAGCCTGTTCCAGCCATTGCAGGCTCATCGCCTCGCTGGGCAATGGGCACGCCTGCTGCACGCAACGGCTGCGAATGGTCGGCAACAAGCGGCTGGACTGGTGGCTGACCAGCAACAGCACGGTATCGCCGGAAGGTTCTTCGAGGCTTTTGAGCAAGGCGTTGGCCGCGTTGATGTTCATCGCCTCCACCGGCTCGATCAGTACGACCTTGCGCCCGCCCATCTGCGCGGTTTGCACCACGAAGCTGACGAGGTCACGCACCTGGTCGACCTTGATCGCCTTGTCCGCTTCCTCGGGTTCCAACAGGTAGTTGTCCGGGTGGCTGCCGGCCTTGAGCAGCAGGCAGGACTTGCACACGCCGCAGGCTTCCAGGTTGACCGGACGTTGGCACAGCAGGCTGGCCATCAGGCGCTCGGCGAGTGCGCGCTTACCGATACCCGCCGGGCCGTGCAACAAGTAGGCATGAGCGTGCTGGGCACGCCCCGCCAGTTGCTGCCAGAGACTGTCCTGCCAAGGGTAGGCTTCAGCCACGGGCGCGCTCCAGCAATGTGGGTAGCAGCGCATCGATGGCCTGCTGCACCTGGGCCAGCGGCTGGGCGGCGTCCAACAGGTAGTAACGCGCCGGCTCGGCCTTGGCCCGGGCAAGGAATGCGCTGCGCACGGCGTTGAAAAACGCCTGGCCTTCCAGTTCGAAGCGGTCCAGGCGGCCACGCGCACTGGCACGGGCCAGACCGACTTCCACCGGCAGGTCGAACACCAGGGTCAGGTCGGGACGCAAATCGCCCTGGACGAAGGTCTCCAGGGTGGCGATGCGCGCCTGGGACAGGCCGCGGCCACCGCCTTGGTAGGCATAGGTGGAATCGGTGAAACGGTCACAAATCACCACGGCGCCGCGGGCCAGCGCCGGGCGAATCACTTCGGCCAGGTGCTGGGCGCGTGCGGCGAACACCAGCAGCAGTTCGGTGTCCGGGTTCATCTGTTCTTCACCTGGGGCCAGCAGCACTTCACGGATGCGCTCGGCCAACGGCGTACCGCCGGGCTCGCGGGTCAGCACCACCTCGACGCCCGCAGCGCGCAAACGCTCGGCCAGGTAATCGCGGTTGGTGCTTTTGCCGGCGCCTTCCGGGCCTTCCAGGGTAATAAACAAGCCAGTCACAGGCAGTCCTTAGTCAGAGTCATTGCGGGCTTTGCGGTGCGGCGGCGTCCGGCGCAGGCTCGGCGGGTGCGTCGGGGGCATCGTTCGTCGGCGCGGGGTCTTCCAACGGCTTCACCTGCGGCGCCGGGCTGGAACGGTAATCGGCGCGACGTTTGAGCTGGAACTCACGCACCGCGGCATTATGTGCATCCAGGTCGTCCGAGAAAATATGACTGCCATCACCCCGGGCAACGAAATACAGGCTGCTGCCCGGCACCGGGTTCAGCGCCGCATGAATCGCCTCGCGGCCGACCATCGCGATGGGTGTCGGCGGGAGCCCGGCAACCATGTAGGTGTTGTAGGGGTTGGCTTCCTTGAGATGGGCACGCGTCAGCTTACCGTTGTAGCGCTCGCCCAGGCCGTAGATCACCGTCGGATCGGTCTGCAGCAGCATGCCGATCTTCATGCGACGCACGAATACCCCGGCGATCTGCCCGCGCTCCTCCGGCACACCGGTCTCTTTCTCCACCAGGGAGGCCATGATCAGCGCTTGGTAGGGGTCGGTGTACGGCGCGTCGGTGGCGCGTTTGCTCCACTCCTGGGCGAGCACGTCGTCCAGGCGGTTGTAGGCCTTCTTGAGGAACTCGACATCCGTCATGCCGCGCACAAAGCGATAGGTATCGGGGAAGAACCGCCCCTCGGGGAAAACCCCTGGGTGGCCGAGCTTGTCCATCACTTCGCTGTCACTCAAGCCGGCAAGGCTCTGCACGATCTTTTCATGCTTGGCCAGCGCCGAGCGCACTTGGCGGAAATTCCAGCCCTCCACCAGGGTCAGGCTGTATTGCACCACTTCGCCACGCTGCCACAGGCCGATCAAGCCTTGGGCGGTGAGGCCGGGAGTGAGGCGGTATTCGCCGCTGTGCAATGGTTGGCCTTCGAGGTTGAAGCGCCAGTACAGACGCAACCAGAAGGCGCCGTCGAGCACACCGTCGGCTTCCAGGCGATTGAAAGTGCCGGTCGGCGTGGCTCCGGCGGGGACGTCGAGCAGTTGCTCCTCGGTCAGGTGCAAGGGCTGCTTGAGGGCTGAGTCGAGCTTCCAGGCCGAAACCCCCAACAGCAACGCCGCCGCGAACAGACCGATCAGCAGCAGTAACAACAGTTTTCGTATCAACTCAAATATCCAATAGCGCGCGAACAATGCCCTGCAGTTTACGGGTGAGCGGCCCAACCGACCAGCTCATCGCAGCACAGCTGCGCACCGGCCAAATGCCATAAACGCTGTTGCAGACAAAAACCTCGTCGGCCGACTGCAACTGCTCAAGGCTGATATCGGCCACGACCACCGGGGTGCCGAGCGCCTGCGCCTGGGCCAGTAGCTCGGCACGCATGACGCCGGCCACGCCGCAACGATTCAGATCAGCGGTCAACAACACGCCGTGGCGCACCAGGAACAGGTTGCTGAACACGCCTTCGATGACGCGCCCGGACATATCCAGCATCAAACCTTCGGCATGCTCGGTATCTTGCCACTCGGCGCGCGCGATCACTTGTTCGAGGCGATTGAGGTGCTTGAGACCGGCCAGCAGCGGCTGTTCGGACAAACGGGTGGCGCACGGAAACAGGCGGATACCGTCGTTGCCATGGGCCTGGGGATAAGCAGCAGGCGCACTGCCCTGCAGGATACGGCGCACCGGGGCGCCGGGGTTGATGCCATAACCGCGTAGGCTGTCGCCTCGGGTGAGGATCAATTTGAGTACGCCGTCGCCGAGGGCGCTGGCATAAGCGAGCACTTCGCTGCGGACCAATGCCGGGTCCACAACCAATGCCAACCGCCTGCAACCCTCGGCCAGGCGTTGCAGGTGGCGGTCGAGCAACACCGGTTGCCCGGCCTTGACGGCGATGGTTTCGAACAGGCCATCGCCATACGCCAGGCCACGATCTTTCAGGGGCACGCTGTCCGCTGGCTGACCGTCGACCCAGCTGTGCATTACTCGGCGAACCGGCGGAACACCAGGGAGCCGTTGGTGCCACCGAAACCGAACGAGTTGGACAACACCACGTCGATCGGCATCTTCTGCGCTTCATGAGGCACGAAGTTCAGGTCGCAGCCTTCATCCGGCTCATCGAGGTTGATGGTCGGCGGAGCGACCTGATCCCTGATGGCCAGCACGCTGAAGATCGCTTCGACCGCGCCCGCCGCACCCAACAGGTGGCCGGTCATGGACTTGGTGGAGCTGACCGCCAGCTTGTAGGCGTGCTCGCCGAACACCGACTTGATCGCTTCGGCTTCCGCCAGGTCGCCGGTCGCTGTCGAAGTGCCGTGGGCGTTGATGTACTGCACCAGGTCCGGGCTGATCTTCGCATCGCGCAGGGCGTTGGTGATGCAACGCGCAGCACCGGCGCCGTTGGCCGGTGGCGAAGTCATGTGGTAGGCGTCGCCACTCATGCCAAAGCCGATCAGCTCGGCGTAGATCGTCGCGCCACGCGCCTTGGCGTGTTCCAGCTCTTCCAGCACCAGCGCACCGGCGCCGTCGGCCAGGACGAAACCGTCACGGCCCTTGTCCCACGGACGGCTGGCACGAGCCGGCTCGTCGTTGCGGGTCGACAGCGCACGCGACGCGCCGAAGCCGCCCATGCCCAGGCCGCAGGCCGCCATTTCAGCGCCGCCGGCAATCATCACGTCCGCTTCGTCATAGGCGATATTGCGCGCGGCCATGCCGATGCAATGCGTGCCTGTGGTGCAAGCCGTGGCAATGGCGTAGTTAGGTCCCTGTGCTCCCAGATGGATGGACAGGAAACCGGAAATCATATTGATGATCGAACCCGGCACGAAGAACGGTGAAATTCGACGCGGACCGGACTCGTGCAACGTGCGACTGGTTTCTTCGATATTGGTCAAACCGCCAATACCCGAACCCATGGCCACGCCGATGCGTTCACGGTTGGCGTCGGTGACTTCCAGACCAGCGTCACGCACTGCCTGAAAACCGGCTGCCAGGCCGTATTGAATGAACAGGTCGAGTTTGCGGGACTCTTTGATCGAGAGGTATTGCTCGACATTGAACCCCTTTACCGAGCCGCCAAAACGGGTGGAATAGGCAGAAAGGTCCGTGTGTTCGATCAGACCAATACCACTGCGGCCAGCCAGAATGCCCTGCCAACTGCTCGGCACATCCGTGCCCAGTGGCGACAACATACCCATACCGGTGACTACGACGCGTCTACGCGACACAGCACTCTCCTTTTTCTAATGACGACACTTTGCTTCAGAATCACTTTTCATCAGAGCTAAAGAAAAAACCGCACGCCGTTACAGCAGTGCGGTTTTTCCCTGACAGCAAGCGACGACTACAAACTATTACGCCTGGTGGCTGGTAACGTAGTCGATTGCAGCTTGAACGGTAGTGATTTTTTCAGCTTCTTCGTCCGGGATTTCGGTCTCGAATTCCTCTTCCAGAGCCATCACCAGCTCAACGGTGTCAAGGGAGTCGGCACCCAGGTCTTCAACGAAGGAAGCGGTGTTGACCACTTCTTCTTCTTTAACGCCCAGTTGCTCGGCAACGATTTTCTTGACGCGCTCTTCGATGGTGCTCATACCTTGTTTTCACTCCTAATGGACAAATTCAGGCAGCTGGCCAGTGGGTAAGTGTATAGAAAGCCATTTCAGCTTTTCAACTGAAAGGTTCACCCCGTACCCGGTCGGCCACCCGCGTATAAATTAAGTTGCAGCTTTATAACGGATTTTAGACAGCTCGTATGACATTTTTTTGAAGCGATCCGTCACAATTTAACTCATGTACATCCCGCCGTTAACCGGGATTGTAGCCCCAGTCACGTATGCCGCACCGTCGGATGCCAGGAAAGAGACCACATTCGCAATCTCTTGAGCCTGGCCCAGACGGCCCAGCGGAATCTGCGTCAGCAAGGCTTCACGCTGTGCTTCCGGCAGTTCGCGGGTCATATCGGTGTCGATGAACCCAGGGGCCACCGAGTTGACCGTAATCGACCGCGAGCCGACTTCACGCGCCAGTGCGCGGCTGAAACCTTCCAGACCGGCTTTCGCCGCGGCATAGTTTACTTGGCCTGCGTTGCCCATGGCACCCACTACGGAGCCAATATTGATAATTCGACCCCAACGCGCCTTGGTCATGCCGCGCAAAACGCCCTTGGACAGGCGAAACAGACTGTTCAAGTTGGTGTCGACGACGTCATGCCACTCGTCGTCTTTCATCCGCATCATCAGATTATCGCGGGTGATACCGGCATTATTCACCAGAATCGCCGGCGCGCCGAACTGTGCGGTGATCTCGGCCAGTACGGCAGCCACGGACTCATCGCTGGTCACATTCAGCTCAAGGCCGGTGCCCTGCACGCCGTTTTCCTTCAAGGTCGCGGCGATACGCTCGGCGCCCGCGGCGGAAGTGGCGGTGCCGATCACGACGGCGCCCTGACGGCCCAGTTCCAGGGCGATCGCCTGGCCAATGCCACGGCTTGCGCCGGTAACCAGTGCAACTTTACCTTGCAGACTCATGCAGGCTTCTCCTAAGTTCGGGGTTCAGGCCAGTGCCGCGCGAGCGGCCGCAAAGGCATCCGGGGTATTGAGGTTGGAGGTCGACACGCCGTCGGCGCAGCGCTTGTTCAGGCCGGCCAGGACTTTGCCCGGGCCGCACTCGACCAACTCGGTGGCGCCGTTGGCGGCCAGGGTCTGTACCGATTCAACCCAGCGCACCGGCTTGTAGAGTTGTTCCAGCAGGTCGCGCTTGAGGGTGTCGAGATCCGCGGCAACCGCCGCGCTGACGTTCTGCACCAGCGGGATCTGCGGTGCCTGCCAGTTGATGGCGGCGATGGACTCGGCAAAACGCTCGGCCGCCGGGCGCATCAGCTCGCAGTGCGACGGCACGCTCACCGGCAACGGCAAGGCACGCTTGGCGCCACGGGCCTTGCAGCCTTCGATGGCGCGCTCAACGGCGGCCTTGGCACCGGCAATCACCACCTGGCCCGGCGAGTTGAAGTTCACCGCGCTGACCACTTCGCCCTGGGCCGCTTCGGCACAGGCGGCGATCACCACCGCATCATCCAGGCCGAGAATGGCGGCCATGCCACCCTGCCCGGCCGGAACCGCTTCCTGCATCAACTGGCCACGACGCTCGACCAGCTTGACCGCTTCAGCGAGGGTCAGGCTGCCCGCGGCGACCAGGGCACTGTATTCGCCCAGGCTGTGACCGGCGACGAATGCCGGACGCGCGCCGCCTTCCGCCAGCCACAAGCGCCACAGGGCGATCGAAGCGGTGAGGATGGCCGGCTGGGTTTTATCGGTTTGATTGAGTTGCTCTTCCGGCCCCTGCTGGGTCAGCGCCCACAGGTCGTAACCCAGGGCATCGGAAGCTTCCTTGAAGGTTTCCAGGATCAGCGGATATTGCGCGCCCAGCTCGGCCAACATGCCGAGGGACTGCGAACCCTGCCCTGGAAAGACGAATGCGAGGGATGTAGACATGTAACAAGCCCCTAATGATCTGGTCGTCGGATATAGGCGCTCCTACGATGGGAGCGCACGAAACTGACAGATTGGATGGTCAATTGAACCGGCCGGTCACATTTAAGCATTCCCGGGCCGATTCGCCTAAGGCAACAGATCTTCCAGGCGGCCGTGCAAGCGTCGCGGCAGATTTTCCTGGATCTCGATCAACGCCCGTGCAATCGCACTCTGAAAGCCTTCCACCCCCGCCGAGCCATGGCTTTTCACCACGATGCCCTGCAAGCCGAGAAAGCTTGCGCCATTATGCCGCGCCGGGGCCAGGTCCTCCTGCAGGCGGCGCATCAGCGGCAACGCCAGGGCGCCGACCAGGCGTGTGGCCAGGTTGCGCTTGAACAAGGCCTCGATCCGCGTGGCAATCATGGTCGCCAGGCCTTCGCTGGATTTAAGCAGGATATTGCCGACAAACCCGTCGCACACCACCACATCCGCCTCGCCGCGATACAAACCGTCGCCTTCGACAAAGCCGATGTAGTTCAACCCCCGCGCACCTTGCAGCAAAGCGGCGGCGAGCTTGACCTGCTGGTTGCCCTTGATGTCTTCGATGCCGATATTCAGCAAGGCCACGCGCGGACGAGCCACACCCAGCGCCTCGGCAGCCACCGAGCCCATCACGGCGAACTGGAACAGATGCTCGGCACTGCAATCGACATTCGCGCCCAGGTCGAGCAACTGGCAATAGCCTGTCTGCGTCGGTATCGCCGCGACTATCGCCGGCCGGTCGATCCCCGGCAAGGTCTTGAGCACATGCCGCGACAATGCCATCAGCGCGCCCGTATTGCCGGCACTGACACAGGCTTGCACCTTGCCATCACGCAACAACTCGAGGGCGACCCGCATTGAAGAGTCGGGCTTGCCACGCAGGGCGACCGCCGGCTTTTCATCCATGCCGATGGCTTCGCTGGCGGGGGTAATCGTCAGGCGCGCGCGATCCACCGCCGGATGGCTGGCAATCAGTTCTTCAAGAAGGGAAGGTTGACCGACGAGGGTCAGGTGCAGCGAGGGCGTAGCAGACAGGCTGGCAATACAAGCCTGAACAATGCTGCGGGGACCGAAGTCCCCGCCCATTGCGTCAATCGCGATGACTTGAGCAGACAAGTGATTACTCGTCAGCGCCCTTGTCGATCACTTTACGGCCACGGTATACGCCTTCTGGCGATACGTGGTGACGCAGGTGAATTTCACCGGTGGTTTTTTCTACAGACAGAGTGCTTGCCGTCAGGGCGTCGTGCGAACGACGCATGTCACGGGCAGAGCGGGATTTTTTGTTCTGCTGAACAGCCATAATTGATTAACTCCTAAACGTTTGGGTCACGCTTTAACTGCGCCAATACACTGAACGGGTTGGACCGCGTTACCTCGTCCTCGCTCGGTTCGGACTCGTCATCGAGGCCCGCCGGCTGCTGGCATTCTTCCGGATGATGAGCAGGCACAATGGGCAAGGCGAGCAAAAGCTCCTCCTCGATCAGTGCATGCAGATCCAAAGGATCTTCGCCCAGTTCCAGCACGTCATAACCTTTCGGCAACGACTGGGTATTCGCACCCTCCTTTACCACAGCGTAACTGCATTCGCTGTGAATCGGCAGGGTGACCAGCTCAAGACAACGCTGGCAAACCATTTTGACCTCGGTGTCGATAAAGCTGTGAATAACCACAGATTTACGTTCATCTCGTTCAAAAACGAATTTGGCCTGCACCGTACCGACAGTGTCGGAAAGCGGGTCGCAGAGTCTCTCCAAATCGGCCAGCAGCAATTCACCTTGAAGGGAAGTGCCACGATCAGCCAATTTGCGCGGGTCAACGTGAGGTGGAATCGGGTCATTCAACATAGGCGCAGCATTATAGGGATGCCCCCAGCCATGTCAAAGGAAATTCAGCCCTGTGCGTCAGCCGGTCGTCCCGCTAGAATCCCCGGTCGCCCTGAGGAGACGCCCATGCTGCCTTTATTACTCGCATCCAGCTCGGTCTATCGCCGGGAATTGCTGAGCCGCCTGCACTTACCGTTCATCTGCAGCTCGCCGGATATCGATGAAAGCCACCGCGCAAATGAGTCAGCCGTCGAACTGGTCAAACGCCTGGCCGAAGAGAAAGCCCGCGCCCTCGCCGCCCGCCATCCAGGGCACCTGATCATCGGCTCCGATCAGGTCGCCACACTCGAAGGCCGGATCATCGGCAAACCCCACACCTTCGAGAACGCCCGCGAGCAACTGCTGGCGGCCAGCGGCAAGCGTGTCAGCTTCCTCACCGGGCTGGCGCTGCTGAACAGCGAGACCGGGCATTGCCAGGTCGACTGCGTGCCGTTCACCGTGCACATGCGCGTGCTGGACGCGGAGCGGGTCGAGCGCTACCTGCGGATCGAGCAGCCCTATGACTGCGCGGGCAGTTTCAAGGCCGAAGGGCTGGGCGTGAGCCTGTTTCAAAGCACCGAAGGCCCGGATGCGACCAGCCTTGTCGGCTTACCGCTGATTCGCCTGGTGGATATGCTGCTGGCCGAAGGTGTGCAAACCCCTTAAAAACACCGCAAAACCAAATGTGGGAGGGGGCTTGCCCCCGATTGCGGTAGACCAGCTACAGACAAGCCGGCTGATCCACCGCAATCGGGAGCAAGCCCCCTCCCACATTTATCTACGCAGACCTTGGGATCTCAGCGCAGGGTCGGGCCCTGGAAGCCCATGTACAAGGCCAACTTCTCCGCCACGCTGGCGCCGAGCTTCTTGGAGAAACGGTCAAACGGCGACTCCTGAACGGTGAAGTCCACCAGTTCCTTTTCACCAATCACGTCCCGCGCCACCGAACTGGCACTGCCCAGGCCATCGATCAAGCCCAGCGGCAAGGCCTGCTCGCCAGACCAGACCAGCCCGGAGAACAGCTCCGGATGGTCCTTGTCCTTCAAACGATCACCGCGCCCTTGCTTGACGCTGGCAATGAACTGGCGATGAGTGGTGTCGAGCACGCTCTGCCAGAACTGGGTTTCATCGGCCTTTTGCGGCTGGAACGGGTCGAGGAACGCCTTATGCTCGCCCGAGGTGTAGGTGCGACGCTCCACACCGAGCTTCTCCATGGTGCCGACAAAGCCGTAACCGGCCGCCGTGACGCCAATGGAACCCACCAGGCTGGCCTTGTCGGCGTAGATCTGGTCAGCGGCACTGGCGATGTAATACGCACCCGAGGCGCCCAGGTCGGAGATCACCGCGTACAGCTTGATCTGCGGATGCAGTGCGCGCAGGCGGCGAATTTCGTCATACACGTAGCCCGACTGCACCGGGCTGCCGCCCGGGCTGTTGATGCGCAGGATCACGCCCTTGACCTTGGGGTCTTCGAACGCGGTGCGCAGACTGCTGACGATATTGTCGGCGCTGGCGGACTCCTTGTCGGCAATCACCCCGCGCACTTCGATCAAGGCGGTGTAGTTGGGACCACGGGTCGCGGTTTTTTCCATGTCCACCAGCGGGCTGAACAGCACCAGCATGCCGAGCAGGTAAACAAAGGTCAGCAGCTTGAAGAAAATCCCCCAGCGCCGCGAACGACGCTGCTCTTGCACGCTGGCCAGAAGAGTCTTCTCCAGCAGCTTCCAACTCTTGTCGTCACTGCTGTCGGCCTTTTCGGGCGCTTTCCACTCATCACTCATGCCATCTACCCCAGCAAAGACTCAGTGGGCCCGGCTGAGCCAGGCCTGCAATTCAGAAAAATGATCGATCGTCAGCCTGGGCTCGTATGCCTGCAGCGCCTCGGAAGCCTGCGCACCGTAGCTGACCGCCACGCTGTCCATGCCGGCATTGCGTGCCATCATCAGGTCGAAGGACGCGTCGCCGACCATCAACGCCTGGCGTGGCGACACGCCGCAATGGGCGAGGATCTGCTCAAGCATCAGCGGATGGGGCTTGCTGGCGGTTTCGTCCGCTGCGCGGGTAACGTCGAAATAGTCTTCCCAGCCGTGGGCCCTGAGCACCCGGTCCAGGCCGCGGCGGGCCTTGCCGGTGGCGACCGCCAGCTGATAACCCTCGGCGCGGAACGCTTCCAGGGACTGCACCACGCCATCAAACAGCGGCGAAGGCTCGGCCTCCAGCGCAATGTAGTGATCGGCATAATGCTCGCGGAACGCGACCAATTCAGCGTCAGCGATGTGCGGGTACAAGGTGCGAATCGCCTCAGGCAACCCCAGGCCGATAATTCCCTTGACCGCCAGATCGCTGCACAGCTCGAAGCCAGAACGCGTCGAGGCCATGTGCATGGCCTCGACGATACGGCCAATGGAGTTGGCCAGCGTGCCGTCCCAATCGAAAATCAGCAGTTTGTAGTCAAGGTGCGGCACTCAAACGCTCCACGGTCTTGGCCCACATCTCATCGACCGGCGCCTGCAACTTCAATTCGCCACCATCGGGCAGCGGGACGGTGAGCATGTAGGCGTGCAGGAACAGGCGTTTGCCGCCCAGGTCGCGAATCTCCTTGGAGAACGCCTCGTCGCCATACTTGGTGTCACCGGCAATGCAGTGGCCCGCATGCAGGGTGTGCACGCGAATCTGGTGAGTGCGCCCGGTGACCGGCTTGGCCTCGACCAGGGTGGCGAAGTCGCCGAAGCGGCGCAGCACCTTGAACAGGGTCAGGGCTTCTTTGCCCTCCTCGTCCACTTCGACCATGCGCTCGCCGGAGCGCAAGTTGCTCTTCTGCAACGGCGCGCGCACGCTCTTGATCGAGCTGGCCCAGTTGCCGCGCACCAGCGCCATGTAGCGCTTGTCCACGCCATCGCCGCGCAGGGCGGTGTGCAGGTGGCGCAACATGCTGCGCTTCTTGGCGATCATGAGCAGGCCGGAGGTGTCGCGGTCGAGGCGATGAACCAGCTCCAGCTCCTTGGCATCCGGACGCAACTGACGAAAGGCTTCGATCACGCCGAAACTCAGGCCGCTGCCGCCGTGAACCGCAATGCCGCAGGGCTTGTTGATCACGATCAGCTTGCTGTCTTCGTAGACAATCGACGCTTCAAGGCGCTGCAACAGGCCCTGGGCCAGCGGCACAGGTTCGTCGCGCTCAGGCACGCGCACCGGAGGCACCCGGACGATATCGCCCGCCTGCAGCTTGTACTCGGGCTTGATGCGACCCTTGTTCACGCGCACTTCGCCTTTACGCAAAATGCGGTAGATCAAGGTCTTGGGCACGCCTTTGAGCCTGGCCAGGAGAAAATTGTCGATGCGTTGGCCGGCATATTCCGGCGAGACCTCGAGCAGCTGGACGCTGGGGGTCTGGGGGGCGGTAGTCGTCATGTCGGCGATGATAACAATTTTTTATGGAATTGAAGCACTTAATCATTACTGCTATAGTCGCGAACGCCGCCAAAAGCGGCCTGGACAGAGGACTTGCGGCAAATTGCCGGCCCTGACCTTCGCAATTCATCAGGACGCGAGGCCGTCCTACGGGGCTTTCGTTACCTTGGAAAGCCCGAGATTGTAACAAGCGCAGGTGACATGAGGCCTGAAGCGAGTGCAGAAAGCAGAGTGAATACTCGCATTTTGCGCCGATATTTACGGCCAGTTCACAAAGTGCAGTCAGTCTTGGGACACACCATGGCGAATGCTTCGGAAACAACGCCTGTTAAGAGCCGAGTGAGAGCGCAATCGCCCACACTTGGTCTTGTTTAGCCATGAGCGTGGACTCCCCATTGGAGAACACGGTAAATGCCAACCCGCTGCGGATTCTGCGCGCGGCAGCACCCGAATTATCAGGGATACGTGTAGGGTGGAGATGCACAACCGTCGGACCGTGTAGCACTAGGCTTATATATAGACGCTTCATCTCGTCCACAGTCGCCGGTTGATTCCTCCTCCTGACCTTAGCTTTTGTTGAAGTGGTGCCTTTGTCACCACCGCTAACAAGCAGGACGCGTCCGTCGCGATACCAGCCCAATTCGCCGGTTATTGCTGGACACTGGAGTGGCCAACCACTCTTGACGCACCTGACACCGACCGTGAGAAGTCGTGTGTGCCGAACGCCGTTTCCGGCAGCCCGGAAACCGACGGTACAACATGAAAAGAATGCTGATTAACGCAACTCAACCCGAAGAGTTGCGTGTTGCGCTGGTAGATGGCCAACGCCTTTACGACCTGGACATCGAGTCCGGCGCACGCGAGCAGAAGAAGGCCAACATCTATAAAGGCCGTATTACTCGCATCGAACCAAGCCTTGAGGCTGCCTTTGTCGATTTCGGCTCCGAGCGCCACGGCTTCCTGCCCCTCAAAGAAATCTCCCGCGAATACTTCAAGAAAGCCCCCGAAGGCCGCGTGAACATCAAGGACGTCCTGAGCGAAGGCCAGGAAGTCATCGTCCAGGTCGAAAAAGAAGAACGTGGCAACAAGGGCGCCGCCCTGACCACCTTCATCAGCCTGGCCGGTCGTTACCTCGTACTGATGCCGAACAACCCGCGTGCCGGCGGCATTTCCCGTCGCATCGAAGGCGAAGAACGCAACGAACTGCGTGAAGCGCTGAACGGCCTGGTCGCTCCAGCCGACATGGGCCTGATCGTCCGCACTGCCGGCCTGGGCCGCAGCAGCGAAGAAATGCAGTGGGACCTCGACTACCTGCTGCAACTGTGGACCGCCATCAAAGAAGCGTCCCTGGATCGTTCCGCGCCGTTCCTGATCTACCAGGAAAGCAACGTGATCATCCGCGCCATCCGCGATTACCTGCGCCAGGACATCGGCGAAGTGCTGATCGACAGCGTCGAAGCCCAGGACGAAGCCCTGACCTTCATCCGCCAGGTGATGCCGCAGTACGCCAGCAAGATCAAGCTGTACGAAGACAGCGTTCCGCTGTTCAACCGTTTCCAGATCGAAAGCCAGATCGAGACCGCCTTCCAGCGCGTGGTCGAACTGCCTTCCGGCGGCTCCATCGTGATCGACCCGACCGAAGCCCTGGTGTCCATCGACATCAACTCGGCGCGCGCCACGAAAGGTAGCGACATCGAAGAAACCGCCCTGCAGACCAACCTGGAAGCGGCTGAAGAAATCGCCCGCCAGCTGCGCCTGCGTGATATCGGCGGCCTGATCGTGATCGACTTCATCGACATGACCCCCGCCAAGAACCAGCGCGCCGTGGAAGAGAAAGTCCGCGAATGCCTGGAAGCTGACCGTGCCCGCGTGCAAGTCGGCCGCATCTCGCGCTTCGGCCTGCTGGAAATGTCCCGTCAGCGCCTGCGTCCGTCCCTGGGCGAGAGCAGCGGCATTGTCTGCCCGCGTTGCAACGGCACTGGCATCATCCGTGACGTTGAATCGCTGTCCCTGGCGATCCTGCGCCTGATCGAAGAAGAAGCCCTGAAAGACCGCACCGCCGAAGTCCGCGCACAAGTGCCGATCCCGGTTGCCGCGTTCCTGCTCAACGAAAAACGCAACTCGATCACCAAGATCGAACTGCGCACCCGTGCCCGTATCGTCATCCTGCCGAACGATCATCTCGAAACGCCGCACTTCGAAGTGCAGCGCCTGCGTGATGACAGCCCGGAAGCCCACAGCGGCCAGTCCAGCTACGAAATCGCCGCTGCCGCTGCCGAAGTGGAAGAAGTCCAGCCAGCCGCCGCGACCCGCACCCTGGTTCGCCAGGAAGCCGCCGTGAAGACCGCTCCGGCGCGTGCCAACGCACCGGTTCCGGTTGAAGTGGCTGCCCCGGTTGCAGCCCCGGCCGCCCTGCCTGAGCCAAGCCTGTTCAAGGGCCTGGTGAAATCGCTGGTCAGCCTGTTCGCCAGCAAGGAAGAGCCTGCGGCACCGGTGGTGGTCGAAAAACCTGCCACCGAGCGTCCGGCGCGTAACGAAGAGCGTCGCAACGGTCGCCAGCAGAGCCGTAACCGCAACGGTCGCCGTGACGAAGAGCGCAAGCCGCGCGAAGAACGGGCCCCGCGTGAAGAGCGCGCACCCCGTGAAGAGCGTGCGCCTCGCGAAGCCCGTGAAGAGACCCCGGTCGTAGCCCGCGAAGAACGCGCACCGCGCGAAGAGCGCGCACCACGTCCACCACGCGCACCGCGTGAAGATCGCAAGCCGCGTGGCGAGCGTGAAGAACGTGTGCGTGAACTGCGCGAGCCGCTGGACGCTGCGCCAGCCGTTGCCGCCGCTGCTGTTGCCGCCCCTACCGAGGAAGAACGCCCGGCTCGCCCGCCGCGTGAAGAGCGTGCGCCACGTGAAGAGCGTCAACCGCGCCCACCGCGTGAAGAACGTCAACCACGTACCGAGCAGGCGGCTGCCGCCAGCGAAGAAGAAGTGCTGACCGGCGAAGAGCAACTGCAGGAAGACGGCCAGGACAACGCCGAAGGCGATCGTCCGCGCCGCCGCTCCCGTGGCCAGCGTCGTCGCAGCAACCGTCGCGAGCGTCAACGTGACGCCAACGGCAATGTGATCGAAGGTTCGGAAGAAGCCGGCGAGAACGCAGAAGCCGCTACCAGCGAACCGACCAGCACCGAACTGGCTGCCGGCCTGGCCGTTACCGCCGCTGTTGCCAGCTCGGTCATCAGCGCACCTGCCGAAGCCCAGGCTCACGAGCAGGCTGAACGCGCCACTGCCGCCGTCGAAGAAACCGTTGCGGTAGAAGCGCCAGTCGCCGAGACCCCAGTGGTTGAAGCACCGGTCGTAGAAGCAACCACCCCGATCGAAGCCCCCGCGGCTCCGGAAGTGGAAGTTGCGCCGGTTCGCGAAGCCCAGCCGCAAGAAGAAGTGGCTGCCGCCGAGCCTGCCCCGGTGGTTGAGCCACAGCCAGTGGTTGAAGCTGTCGTGGAAGCTCCGGTTGTCGAAGCCGCCGCCCCGGCCGTGCGTGAAGTTCGCGAAGAACAGACCGCCTTCCAGTGGACTGCCGAACCTGCCGCCCCGGTTGAAGTGTCTGCCCCCGTGGTAGAAGCCGCACCGGCCCCGGTTGCCGAAGTGGTTGAAGCCGCTCCGGTAGTGGTTGCCGAGCCTGCGCCCGTGGTTGAAGCGCCCGTGGTTGCCGAAGCCGCCGCCCCGGTGGTTGAAGCCGCACCGGCCAGCGCCCTGACCGAAAACGGCCGTGCGCCGAACGACCCACGTGAAGTGCGCCGTCGTCGCAAGGAAGCCGAAGCGGCCGCCGCTGCTGCCGCTGCCGCACCGGCTGTCGCCGAAGTGGTCGAGCACGCTGCCCCTATCGTCGACGAGACCCCGCGTTCCGTTGAAGAAGTGGCAGAGCACCACCCAAAGGCCCTGGAAGAAGAGCACGAGCCTAAACCCCTCGTCTGATTCCATCAGCCACTGAAAAGCCCCGCCTGATCACTCAGGCGGGGCTTTTTTATGCCAACAAATTCTGAAAACACCGAAGATTCAATGTGAGAGGGGGCTTGCCCCCTCCCACATTTCAGAGCGGTTTGAAATCCAACAGATGTGGCAGATCCACATCCCAGAGTACGCCAGGATCGTTTACCTGGATCTCGCGCACCTGCCCCTGGGCAAACAGCGGCTTGGCCCCGCGATCGCCCGTCAACGCCATCAACGCTGGCCCAAACGCTCGTCCAAACGCAACCGGATGCCCATACTGGCCGGCATGCACCGGCACGTTGATGCTGTCCACGTGCTCCAGCACCCGTTCAATACTGGACGGCAGGATGAACGGCATATCACCCAGCACCACCAGCCAGCCATCACTGGAAGCACTGGCCGCGACCGCTGCCGCAATGCTGTCGCCCATTCCGGCCGAGCACAGCTGCACTACCTCGCAGCCATGGACCTGCGCCAGACGAATGACTTCAAGCCGCTCGGGCGACGTCACCAGCACGCGCTTTAGCGCCCACGCCGGCAAATTCACCAGCACCTGCTCGATCACCGGCCGCACCACTGCGTCCCGGCCGACGCACTCAGCCAGCAATTTATCCCGATCTGCCCCGGCTTCAGCGCGAAAACGACTGCCCTGCCCCGCCGCCAGCACAATCACCGTGACGGTCATTCAACCTGCACCGACAGCGGCTTTTTCTGCAGCGGCACCACGCCATTCTTGATCGCGACAATTTCCGCCAGCAACGACAGCGCGATCTCCGCCGGTGTATGGCTGCCAATATGCAAACCGATCGGCCCATGCAACCGCGCGATCGCCTGCGCAGACAATCCCAGCGCCGCCAGGTTTTCCCGGCGTTTACGCGTGTTGACCCGCGAACCCAGCGCGCCGATATAGAACGCATTGGAGTTCAGTGCCGTCAGCAACGCCATATCGTCCAGGCGCGGGTCGTGGGTCAGGCAGACGATGGCCGTGCGTTCGTCGGTCTGGATGTTCAGCACCGCTTCATCAGGCATGCCGGGCACAAAGCGGCCGTGCGGTTCTTCCCAGCCATACGCGAACTCTTCACGCGGGTCGCAGATCAGCACTTCGAAATCCAGCAACCGCGCCATCTGCGCCACGTAGCGGGACAACTGCCCGGCGCCGATCAACAGCAGGCGCCAGCGCGGGCCATAGATGGCGCGCAGGCGCTCGCCGTCGAAGCTCACCACGTCGGTCTTGCTCGCGGGGCTCAAGCTCACGTCGCCGGTGGCCAGGTCCAGCTCCCGAGCGACGATTTCATGGGCGTCACAGCGCGCCAGCAACTCGGCCACCCACTGCCACTCCGTCACGCGCTCTTCGGTCAGGCGCAGGGTGCCGCCGCACGGCAGGCCGAAACGCGCCGCTTCATCGCGTGTCACGCCGTAGGTCACCAACTGCACCGCGGGCCCGTCGTCCGCCAACCGACCATCCTGCAAACGCGCAATCAAGTCGTCTTCAATGCAACCGCCGGACACCGAGCCGATCACCACCCCGTCGCCGCGCAAGGCCAGCATGGCCCCGGGCGGACGCGGCGCGCTGCCCCAGGTCTGGACCACGCTGTACAACACCACCCGCTGCCCGGCGCGGCGCCATTCGAGCACGCTGCGCAGGACATTCAGATCCACGCTGTCCATCAAGCCTTCGCCTCCTGCCAGCCTTGCAACTGATAACGCACGGGCAGGTTGCGAATACGCTTGCCGGTGGCGGCAAAGATCGCATTGCACAGCGCCGGCGCAATCGGCGGCACGCCGGGCTCACCGACACCGCCCAACGGCACCTCGCCCTGTGGCGTGACCAGGTGGACCGCGACAACCTTGGGCGCCAGGGACATGCGCGCCACTTCATACATATGGAAGTTGTCCTGCTGGACCTTGCCGTCCTTGAAGCTGATCTCGCCCAATACCGCGTTGCCCAGGCCCATCACGCAGGCGCCTTCGAATTGCGAGCGAATGCGTTCCGGGTTGATCTGCGGGCCGCAGTCCACAGCGATATCCGCCTTGTGGACGATCAGCGTGCCGTCGTCTTTGACTTCCACCTCGATCACCGCCGCCACATAGGTGACGAAACTGTAATGCACCGCCAGCCCCAGGCCTCGCCCCTTGGGTAGCGTGCGCCCCCAGCCGGCGGCTTTGGCGGCGGTTTCGAGGACGCCGCGCAGGCGGGCGGTATCGATCGGGTAGCGCTCCGGGGATTCGCCGTAGTTCCACTCATCGCTCAGGGTTTTCGGATCGATCTGACGGTCCGGCCCAAGCAGTTTGAGTTGGTACTGCAACGGGTCCTGGCCGGCCTTGTGCGCCAGCTCATCGACAAAGCTCTGAATCGCAAAGCCATGCGGGATGTTCGACACCGAGCGGTACCAACCAACCCGGGTGTGGGCGGCGGCTTCGGGGTTTTCCAGGCGCACGTTGGGAATCGCGTAGGCCATGTTGGTAAAGCCCATGCCCAGCTCGAACGCCGCCTCGTGGTTCATCCCCGGCGCAAACAACGCGGTGATGCTCGGCGCGACGGTGCGGTGCAGCCAGGCGGAAGGCAGGCCGTCCTTGTTCAGACCAGCCTTGAGGTACTCGGCGGAAACCGTGTGGAAGTAGGAGTTGTGGATGTCATCTTCACGAGTCCACTGCACGCGCACGGCCTTGCCGGGGAATTCCTTGGCGAGGATGGCCGCCTCGACCACGAAGTCCGGCTTGGACTTGCGACCGAAACCGCCGCCCAGCAGCGTGACATTGATCGTCACGTTATCGAAAGGCAGGCCCAGGCGCTCGGCGACGCGCTCACGGGTCACCTGGGGCGCCTGGCTGGGGGCCCAGGCTTCGCACTGGCCCTTGTCGAAACGGGCAACGGCAACCATCGGTTCCATCGGTGACTGGGCCAGATGCGGCAAATAATAAGCGGCGTCCAAAGTGCTGTCGGCCTCGTTCATCGCCTGCTCGAGGGTGCCGGTGTTGCGCACCACTTTGCCCGGTTGCCGCGCGGCCGCTTCCAGTTCCTTGCGGTAATCGATCGAGTTGTAGCCGGCGTTGACGCCGTCATCCCAGACAATCGCCAGCGCTTCGCGGCCCTTGATCGCTGCCCATGTGTTGCTGGCCACCACGGCCACGCCGCCCAGCGGCTGGAACTCCGAGGGCAGAGGCCGGCTTTCGATTTCGAGGACCCTGATCACCCCCGGCACCTTCAACGCCGCACTGGCATCGAAGGATTTGACCTTGCCGCCATACACCGTCGGCCGTGCAATGGTGGCGTAGAGCATGCCGTCGAAATGCACGTCCGCGCCGTAGACCGCGCGACCGTTGACGATATCGGCGCCGTCGATGGCCTTGACGCCCTCTTTGCCGATGTAGCGGAACTCCGACGGCTGCTTGAGGCGCAGCGTGTCGCGCGCCGGCACCGCCAATGCACCGGCAGCGGCGGCCAGCTCGCCATAGCCCAAGGTGCGACCGCTGGGCTGGTGAACCACCTTATGCAGCTGCGCACGGCACTCGCCCAGCGGCACCTTCCACTGTTCGGCAGCCGCCTGTTCCAGCATCGCGCGCACACTCGCGCCGCAACGCCGCATCGGTTCGAACCAGTGGCGCATGCTGCGCGAGCCATCGGTGTCCTGGTTGCCGTAACGCACTTCGTCAGCCGGCGCCTGCTGGACGCGCACGTGGGCCCAATCGGCGTCCAACTCATCGGCGACTACCAGGCTCAGGCTGGTACGCACGCCCTGGCCCATTTCCGAACGGTTGCAGATCACGGTCACGGTGCCGTCGGTGGCAATGCTGACGTAGACCTTGGGGTCATCGATCAGCCCATGGGGCATGGCATCGCCGCCATACTTCTTGGCGGCATCGGCGGCAAACGCTGCGGGCAGGCCCCAACTGGCGGCGATCACCAGCGCGCCGGTGGCGCCGACGCCCTTGAGGAAACCGCGGCGGCTGAGGTTATCGAGGACGAAATCAGCGGGTAAGCGGTTCATGCCTTGGCCCCCTGCAGGTGCGTCGAGGCCTGGCGGATCGCGGTCTTGATGCGGTTGTAGGTGCCGCAGCGGCAGATATTGCCGACCATCGCCTCCTCGATCTGCTCGTCGCTGGGGTTGGGGTTGGTTTTCAGCAGCGCGGTGGCCGACATGATTTGCCCGCCCTGGCAGTAACCGCACTGGGCCACGGCACTGTCCAGCCAGGCTTGCTGCACGACCTGGCCGATGGGGTCGGTGTGCAGGTTGTCGATGGTGCTCACGGCCTGGCCCTTGACCGCGCCGATCGGGGTGATGCAACTGCGCGCCGGGGCGCCGTCGATATGAATGGTGCACGCGCCGCACAGGCCCATGCCGCAGCCGAATTTGGTGCCGTTGTAACCCGCCACATCGCGAATCGCCCACAACAGCGGCATATCCTCGGTGACGTCCAGTTGATGGTCTTGACCGTTGAGTTTCAGGGTAATCATTGGGCACGCCCGCCTATTTTTTGCATTTAGGGGCGAGCCATCTGCTGCGAAAGGTATCGCTGGTTCGGGTGCACGCAGATGGGCTCAGGCTGAGGAGGCTCTCTTGCGAAGACGGATCTTCACCGGGCCTTTGATGGAGCATTGACTAACTGTAAACCAAAAAATTCGAATTTGGCCGCGCAGAAACGCAAACGCCCCGAACCAGTCGGGGCGTTTGCGGATTGCTGTGGGCGTCAGTTCACGCCATCAGCGGGTTACTTGATCACCGGCGCAGGGCCTTCGGCCACGCCCAGGTCATCTTCTTCACGGGTGTCGGAGATCCCACGACCACCGGAAGCCAGCTCGACTTGCAGCTTATCTTCGTCCAGTTCGTTGACCCACTTGGCTACCACCAGGGTCGCCACGGCGTTACCGACCAGGTTGGTCAGCGCACGGGCTTCGGACATGAAGCGGTCGATGCCGAGGATCAGCGCCAGGCCGGCAACCGGCAGGTGGCCCACGGCCGACAGGGTTGCGGCCAGCACAATGAAACCACTGCCGGTCACGCCTGCAGCGCCCTTGGAGGACAGCAGCAGCACCAGCAACAGGGTGATCTGGTGGGTGATGTCCATATGGGTGTCAGTCGCCTGGGCGATGAACACGGCAGCCATGGTCAGGTAGATCGACGTACCGTCGAGGTTGAACGAGTAGCCGGTCGGGATCACCAGGCCAACCACGGATTTCTTCGCGCCCAGACGCTCCATCTTGATCAGCATGCGTGGCAGTGCCGATTCAGACGAGGACGTACCCAGAACGATCAGCAGCTCTTCACGGATGTAGCGGATCAGTTTCAGCACGCTGAAACCGTGTGCGCGGCAGATGGCGCCGAGCACCACCACCACGAACAGGACGCAGGTGATGTAGAAGCAGATCATCAACTGGCCCAATTGCACCAGGGAGCCGACACCGTAGGCACCGATGGTGAACGCCATGGCACCCAGCGCACCGATCGGCGCGAGCTTCATGATCATGTTGATGATGTTGAACATCACGTGGGCGAAGCGATCGATGAAGTCCAGCACCGGCTTGCCGTAGGCACCCAGGCGATGCAGGGCGAAACCGAAGATCACCGAGAACATCAGCACTTGCAGGATGTCACCGTTGGCGAATGCGCCGACGATGGTGTTCGGGATCACGTTGAGCAGGAAGCCAACGATGCTCTGGTTCGCACCGGCCGTGGCATAGGCCGCGATTTTCGAAGCGTCCAGGGTGGCCACGTCGATGTGCATGCCAGCGCCCGGCTGCACGATGTTCACCACGAACAGGCCGATCAGCAGGGCGATGGAGGACACGACTTCGAAGTACAGCAGCGCGTAGCCGCCGGTTTTGCCGACCGATTTCATGCTCTGCATGCCAGCGATGCCGCTGACAACGGTGCAGAAGATGATCGGGGCGATGACCATTTTGATCAGTTTGATGAACCCGTCACCCAGCGGCTTGAGCTCCACACCGGTCTGCGGGTAGAAGTGACCGAGCAAAATACCGATAACGATGGCAACGATCACCTGGAAATACAGGGATTTGTACAGTGGCTGACGAGTCGTCATTGCAAAGTTCCTCAATCGTCCCGTGTGGCAAATATCCGCCATTGCCCACGGCACTTGAATTGCGAACCCTCCTGCACTGGAGGGATTTGTTGTTTGCGAGACCTGTAGGACCAAGCCTGCGCTGTAATCCTTAACGCAAACGTCGTGCCACTTTGCTGAAACGGCCTGAAGCCCCTTAGACATCAGGGCTGGAGGGATCAAGGCGCGCCTGAGCGCCGTCCATTGCATGGCGGGTTTCCGCCAACTCGCCGTATCTCGTCCTACAATTTGGCGGATATCCGCCTTGTCGCTGTAGCGGGTGATGGCTACCATCCGCCCTTCCATGGACGAGGCCCTTGCATGCGCGAACGTACCATCGCCAGTCACTACGCCCGAGCGGCCCTCGGCGGTGCGCGCCGGGCCGGCTACGACTACTCGGGCCTGTTGCAGCAGGTGGGCATCACCCCGGAACTGCTGAACGAACCCCGCGCCCGCATCGCCCCGGAACAATTTACCCGGCTGTTGCAAATGCTCTGGCTCGCGCTGGACGACGAATACCTGGGCTTTGCCGAAGGTCCGAGCAAGCGCGGCACGTTCGCCATGATGTGCCACGCGCTGATCCATTGCCGCACCCTGGAGAAGGCACTCGAACGCGGCTTGTTGTTTTACAGCCTATTCCCACAAGGTCCGCGTTGGCAGCTGACACGGGAAGGCGAAATGGCCCGCTTGAGCCTGGACGACTCCCAGCTCGGGGACCCGGATCACTTTCTCAGCGAATCCCTGCTGCTGATCTGGCATCGCCTCGGCAGTTGGTTGATCGGCCAGCGCATCCGCCTGCAGCAGGCCACATTCAGCTACCCGATGCCGGCCCACGCCAGCGAATACGACCTGTTGTTTCCCTGCCCGCAGGTGTTCGACGCACCGAACAGCAGCCTGGTGTTTCCTGCGCGTTACTTGAGCCTGCCGCTGCTGCAGGACGAGCGCACCCTCAAGCATTTCCTGCAGCGCTCCCCCGCCGACTTGTTGTCGCGGCCCGATGAGGGCGACAGTTTGAGCAGCCAGATCCGCCGCCTGCTCAGCCGTGACCGCACACCCTGGCCGGACCTGGACGCCGTTGCCCAGCACTTGCACATCAGCCCGCAGACCCTGCGCCGACATCTGCGTGAAGAAGGCAGCAGTTTTCAAGCGCTCAAGGATGAGCTGCGGCGGGACATCGCCATTTACCACCTGGGACGCGCGGATCTGTCATTGCAGGAAATTGCCGAACAGCTCGGGTTCTCCGAGCCGTCGGCGTTTCATCGGGCGTTCAAGAAGTGGACGGGATTGACGCCGGGGGCTTATCGGGCACAGGAGAGTTAGGCAGGCGCCACTCAAGGAAGGTCAAACGGCCGGAAAGTGGATCTTGAACGCCGCGCCCCCCAAAGGCGAGTCGCCCAGGGTCAGGCGCGCGCCGTAGCTTTCAATGATGTCCTTGACCACCGCCAGGCCGATCCCCTGCCCCGGGTGCTGGCGGTCCAGCCGCTCGCCCCGTTGCAGAATCCGCGCGCGCTGGTCGGGCGGCACACCGGGGCCGTCATCTTCGATGCACAGTTCGATGCCATCCAGGCTTTCCACCAGGCTGATACGCACTTCGCTCAGGCACAGGCGGTAGGCGTTTTCCAGCAGGTTGCCGAGCAGTTCCAGCAAGGCGCCTTTTTCGATGGGCACATCGCACGCGTCCGGCAATACGAAGCTCACTTTGACGTGCTTGTCGCGGTAGACCTTGTCCAGCGTGTCGCACAGGCTTTGCAGTACCGGCTGCAGGCGTACCTGATGGCGTACCAGGCCGCTTTTACGCAGGCTGGCGCGCTGCAACTGGTAGCTGATCTGCTGGCTCATGCGTTCGATCTGCGATTGCAGCACCCAGGCCTGGTCGCGGTCTTCGGGGCGCTGGGCCATGTCTTCGCTCACGCCCTGCAACACCGCCAGCGGGGTTTTCAGGCTGTGGGCCAAGTCGTCGAGGGAGTCGCGGTAGCGGGTACGCTGCTCGCGCTCACTGTGCAGCAAGCGGTTGAGAGGCCCGGTGAGACGCAGCAGTTCGCGCGGGTGTTCTTCGCTGAGGCTTTCGCGGGTGCCGCCTTCGATCTGGTCCAGCTCCTGGCTCAGGCGCCGCAACGCTTGCAGGCCCCAGGTCAGGCCCAGCCAGAGCAACGTCAGCAACACCAGCAACGCCGCGCCGAAGCCCAGGTAGAGGTTTTCGCGCAGACCTTCGAGGGTCAACTGGTATTCGCGCACCGGTTGCAGCGCGACGATGCTGAACGCCGCACTCTTGCCGCCGAGCAGCTTGACCTCGACGTCATACACGAAGAATTCCTGGCCATTGCCCTCGCGAATCCGCGCAAACTCATTCCCGCGCCCGTCATAGCGCGGCCTGTAGTTGATGTTTTCTTCCTGGGTCGCCCGCGAGCGCCACACCAGATGGCCTTCGCGGTCGTAGATATAACCGAGCAACCGGCTATCGGTGAGGTTGAAGCGTTCGTCCGGCAACTGCGCCGGCATTTGCAGGCGGTTGTTTTCAACCCGCGCCGCCGAAATCAAGGTGGTGACGTCCGACGCCAGGCGCTGCTCGATCGAGTCCTGCAAGGCCAGGCTGAACGCGCCCTGCATGGCCGGCAACAAACCCAGCATAAACAGCACGGCCAGGGTGGCGGCCGCCAGCATCAAGCGCACACGTAACGAGCGAATCAACGACAGCGCTCATTGAACAGATAGCCCAGGCCGCGCACGGTGTCGATCGGCTTGAACCCGCCCGGGCCTTCCAGTTTACGGCGCAGGCGGCCGACCAGCACTTCGATGACATTCGGGTCGCGCTCGTCGTCATCGGGGTAGAGCTGTTCCATCAAGCGGTCCTTGGGCACTACCTGCTGATGGTGACGCATCAGGTACTCGAGAATCCGGTACTCGTAGGCGGTCAGCGCCAGGGGTTGCTCGTCCAACGAGGCCTGCTTGCGGTTGAGGTCCAGCAGCAAGGGGCCGGCGACGATGGTCGATTGGGTAAAGCCGCTGGAACGACGCAGCAACGCGTTCATCCGCGCTTCCAGTTCTTCGAACTGGAACGGCTTGACCACGTAGTCGTCGGCGCCAGCGGCCAGGCCTTCGACCTTGTCCTGCCAGTTGCCGCGAGCGGTGAGGATCAGGATCGGGAAGGTCTTGTCCTGGGCGCGCAGTTGGCGGATCAGATCAAGACCGCCCATGCCGGGCAGGCCGAGGTCGATGATCGCCAGGTCATGGTTGAATTGGCCAGTCTGGTACAAGGCCTCCTCCGCGTTGGCCACGGCTTCGACCACGTGCCCGCTGTCGGTCAGGCGGGTATACAGGTGATGACGCAACAGAGCCTCATCTTCCACGACCAGCAATTTCATAAGGCTCTCCAAAGCAAATCAACAGTCCGACAGAGGGATATCATAGCGGCCCTGCAGGTCTTGCGGGCGCAGTTTAATGCCATTGTATTGGCCACCAAGATGCTCATAGCCGGCACGATACGTCGCCTGCGGGCTGCTCGAACCCAGCGACTGGCCCCAAGGCGCGGCCTGGCTGCGCACCGCCTCGAAGCTCACACGCTGCATCAGCGTGCTGGATTTCTTGGTTCTCTCGCTACCGAATGCCGCAAAGGCGCCATCGCTGGCCTGCGCCCCGGCGGTGGCACTGAACATGGTCAACGCCAACATCAGCTTCTTGATTGCAGTCATGGTACTTACCTCCACGTAGGCTGTAGGCCCACACTACGCAAGCGCCCCTGAACTCCCCCTGAACAGGCTCTGAACCTGGCCTGAACCGCTACGGACTATCCACTGGCGCGCCAACTCGGCAAAATACCGCCCATGACGCCCCTACCCGCTTGCTGCACCCCACTCGACGCCCATTGGCCACTGCCCGATCCCTTGCCGGGTACGGTGTTGCTCAGTACGCGCTTTGATCCGGCCCTGTTGATCGCCGGTGATTTCCAACGCAGCGCGGTGACGCCGCCGGCGAGCATCCAGCGTTCGGTGGCCAAGCGCCAGGCGGAGTTTCTCGCCGGACGGTTATGCGCCCGCGCCGCCTTGCAACAGCTCGATAACCTGGACTGCGTGCCGGCAATCGGCGAAGACCGGGCGCCGGTGTGGCCGCCGCACATCAGCGGCTCCATCACCCACAGCAGCGGGCACGCGGCGGCAATCGTCGGGCACAAGGCGCAATGGCGCGGGCTGGGGATGGACCTGGAAAATGTCCTGAGCCTGGAGCGCGCGGAACGCCTGGCGGGGGAAATTCTCACCGCCGATGAGTTGCAGCGCATGGCCAGGTTGCCGCGTGAGCAACATGCGCAGCTGGTGACACTGACGTTTTCGGCCAAGGAGAGCCTGTTCAAGGCGCTCTACCCGATCGTGCAGAAGCGCTTCTACTTTGAGCATGCCGAAGTGGTGGAATGGTCCGAGCACGGCCAGATGCGGTTGCGGCTGCTGACGGAGTTGTCCGGCGAGTGGTGCCACGGCAAGGAGTTGGTTGGGCAATTTGCGGTGGATGGGGAACAGTTGTTGAGCCTTGTAGCAATCGGCGTCTGATCTAGCGTCATCGGGGGCAAGCCCCCTCCCACACTGGAATGCATTCCAAGAGGGGCGGTGCGAGGGTTCGGCTTGCTCCCGATAGCAGTATCAGGATTTATCCTGGTCCCGTGGCCAACTCAGGCTGAAGCACGCCCCTCCCAGGTTGTTGCTCTTGCTGATCAATGCCCGCCCGCCATGCCAATGAATAATCCGCCGCACAATCGACAAGCCCAGGCCATGCCCGCCCGAGGCGCGGGTGCGGCTGTCGTCCAGGCGCAGGAACGGCGTGAAGATGCGTTCCCAGGCGCTTTCCGGTACGCCGGGGCCATCGTCTTCCACATCGATGCGGCAGCGCACCTGGCCGACCTGGTAACTGATCAGCACCCGGCCCTGGGCATGGCGCATGGCGTTGCTCACCAGGTTCTGCAGGGCGCGGTGCAGGTAGCGCGGTTCGGCATCGACCCAGGCATCGTCCCAATGCACCGATGACAGGCAGATACCACGGCTCACGCTGACCTGCGGGCGCAGTGGCGATAATTCGCCGATCACCTGGTCGAGCAACGCATTGAGGTCGACCCGCTGGAAATTCAGCTCCGGCGCGCCCTGCTCCAGGCGCGCGTAGGTGAGCATTTCGTCGACCAGGCCGTCGAGGTCCTGAATATCGCTGTCCATACCTTCGAGGTATTTGCGCCGGGCCTGCGGGGTGGCGGCCTCGCCGATCATCTCCAGGCCGAAACGCAGGCGCGCCACCGGGGTGCGCAACTCGTGGGACACCGCGCGCACCAGTTCGCGCTGGATCGCGAGCAACTGCTGCAGGTGCTCGGCCATGCCATTGAAGGCGGCGGCCAGGCGCCCCACCGAGTCGGCGCCGCGCGCGGGCACGCGCACTTCCAGGTTGCCTTTGGCAATACGCGTGGCAGCGGCCTCCAGGCCTCTGAGCCGGCGCTCGAGCTGACGCACCAACAGATAGACGATCAGGCCAATCAGGGTCAGGCCGATCAATGCGATCAGGATCAACCATTGCGCCGGGTACGGGTTCATTTGATACAACGGGCCGATTTCAAGCACCCAGGGCGTGCCGACCATGCCGGCAAACACCCGAATCGAGTCGCCGCCCTTGCCCAGCGCCATCACCGTATCGCCCTCCGACACGCGGCGGCGCTGGTCGTCGTCCATATCGGCCTGATCGAGGGCCATCAGGTGCATCTCGAAGCCAAACCCTTTGGCTTCCTTTATATCCGCCAGGCGTTGCGGTTGCTCGGCCACCGGAAAACGCACCAACTCGTCGGCCAACAGGTAGATCGTCGCCCGCGCCAATTGCTCGCTGATCTGTTGCACTTCACCTTCCAGCACCAACTGATCCTGCTCGCTGACCAAACGCAGGACCCGCGCCGCATGGGGGCCGGTCTGTTGCACCAGCACCTGGCCATGCTGCAGGCGGGTGCGTTGGCCGAGGTCCAGTTGGGCATCGGTGTACGTGCGCAGCATCAGGGGAATGCCCAACAGGCGCTCCCACACCGCCAGCGCGCGCTGGCGCTCGATCACGCTCATGGGTTGCAGGTTGTCGCCCATCAAGGCAAAGGTGCCGTGGGCCAGACGTTCACGGTACTGCCCGCTGCGCACGTCGTTGAGCAGGTGCAACGCCAGCACGCCCAGCAGCGCCACCAGGATCAGCGCCGCGCACATGCCGCCGTAGATGCGCAGGAAGATCGAGTTCACAGCGGTATGTCGCCAGCGGCTTCGGGGACGAACAGATAGCCTTTGCTGCGCACGGTCTTGATCAGGCGCGGGTGGATCGGATCGTCGCCGATCTTCGGACGGATGCGCGAGATACGCACGTCGATCGAGCGGTCCTGGCCGTCGTAGCCGATGCCGCGCAGGGCGATGAAGATTTCTTCGCGCGACAGGATGCGCCCGGCATTCGCCACCAGCAGCCACAGCAGGTCGAACTCGGCGCTGGTCAGTTCGATGCCGTCGCCCTGCAGCCAGGCTTCGCGCAGGGCGTTATCCACGAGCAGCGGGCCGAATTGCAGGCGGCGCTGGTTTTGCGCGACGGCCGGTTCCGCTGGCTCGCTGCGGCGCAACAGGGCCTGGATACGCGCCAGCAGCAGGCGTGGGCGCACGGGTTTGCACACGTAGTCGTCGGCGCCCATGTCCAGGCCCAATACCTGGTCCATGTCGTCGGTACGCGCGGTGAGCATGAGGATCACCCCGTCGTAGCGCTCGCGCACCTTGCGGCAGATGCTCAGGCCATCTTCGCCGGGCAGCATCAGGTCGAGAATCACCAGGTCCGGCTGTTCGGCGATGATCCGCGCCGCAGCCTGGGCGCCGTCGCTTTCCACCGACACGCGCAGGCCGTTGCTCTCCAGGTAATCACGGGTCAACTCGGCCAATCGCTCGTCATCCTCGACGATCAGGATTTGCCAGGCTTCATGCTCCACAGGTAATCCTCGTTGTTATTAGGGGATTGGTTGGTCTGCTCGATCAAATGTGGGAGGGGACTTGCTCCCTCCCACATGTTGATCTTCGCCAGCCACACCTTATTTGTAATGTTGTGAGGGCATAACAATGATCGATTGTAGCCATGCCCCAACCCTCGAACACAAGCCAGGAAATGCATTCGGTGATGCGGTTTTTTTGTGATAGGGTTCGCGCCCTCAAAAATCCAAAGAGCCGTTTTTTTCTTGGAATATTCAGTGACAAACGGCGCGGTCCAGCAGTACTGCGGCCTACACGGGCATTCTACGTTTCATACACATTTTACTCACAGCGTTATCCACAGGCCCTGGATTGCTAAGCCTCCAAAAACGCATTATCTTGTACCTCGGCGCCAAAAAAACCCTACATGTAGGGTTTTGAACTAAAAGACCAAACACAAATCAGACAAGAAACTCAAGCCCTTTCTTGCTCCTGTTTGGTCCAACTCCAGCATTTTTTGAAAGCCCAAACCGCTCATGCGGATGGCAACCGTTTTAGCGCTCCAACAGCGTAAAACGGTACGGGTGTTGCAGTGCTTGAACCGGGCAACTGTCACCCACCAGGAATACGGCGAGGCGCTTTTGAGCGCCAAACCGAAGACTTCGGCATGGAAGCGGCGCGATAAGCCCCCCTTCCTCCTGTCCCGAAGTTGTTATGCCAGGCCAAGGCCTGCTGTAAGTGCTTCAGGACGGAACGGTGGGCACCGTGATGGTGCCCAAATAAATATAGAATGTGGAGACAACCCCCCATGCAAACCGACACAACTCGCGAGAACCCGCAGGGCTCCGTGCCGCAGGCCGCTGATTCGAATATGGATCTGTCCGCCACTGCACCCGGCCAACTGCGCGTGATCAAGCGTAACGGCACTGTCGTTCCTTACACCGATGACAAAATCACCGTCGCCATCACCAAAGCGTTTCTTGCAGTTGAAGGCGGCAACGCTGCCGCCTCGTCGCGCATCCACGACACCGTTGCCCGCCTGACCGAACAAGTCACCGCGACCTTCAAGCGTCGCATGCCTTCGGGCGGCACCATCCACATCGAAGAAATCCAGGACCAGGTCGAACTGGCCCTGATGCGTGCCGGCGAGCAGAAAGTCGCCCGCGACTACGTGATCTACCGTGATTCGCGCGCCAAGGAACGTGCCGTTCGCTCCCCGGCCGACGAAGCCGCCGTACACGCGCACCCATCGATCCGCATCACCCTGGCCGACGGCACCTTCGCGCCGCTGGACCTGGGCCGCCTGAACACCATCATCACCGAGGCCTGCGAAGGCCTGGAAGAAGTCGACGGCGACCTGATCCAGCGCGAAACCCTGAAGAACCTGTACGACGGCGTGGCCCTGACCGACGTCAACACCGCCCTGGTGATGACTGCCCGTACCCTGGTTGAACGCGAGCCGAACTACTCGTTCGTCACCGCGCGCCTGCTGATGGACACCCTGCGTGCCGAAGGCCTGGGCTTCCTCGGCGTAGCCGACAGCGCCACCCACCACGAGATGGCCGACCTGTACGCCAAGGCCCTGCCGGCCTACATCGCCAAGGGTATCGAATACGAATTGCTGAACCCGGTCCTGGCCACCTTCGACCTGGAAAAACTCGGCAAGGCGATCAACCACGAGCGCGACCAGCAGTTCACCTACCTGGGCCTGCAAACCCTGTACGACCGTTACTTCATCCACAAGGACGGTATCCGCTTCGAACTGCCGCAAGTGTTCTTCATGCGCGTGGCCATGGGCCTGGCAATTGAAGAGAAGCACAAAGAAGACCGCGCCATCGAGTTCTACAACCTGTTGTCGTCCTTCGACTACATGTCGTCCACGCCGACCCTGTTCAACGCCGGTACCCTGCGTCCACAGCTGTCGAGCTGCTACCTGACCACCGTGCCGGACGACCTGTCGGGCATCTACCACGCGATCCACGACAACGCCATGTTGTCCAAATTCGCCGGCGGCCTGGGCAACGACTGGACGCCGGTGCGCGCACTGGGTTCGTACATCAAGGGCACCAACGGCAAGTCCCAGGGCGTCGTACCGTTCCTGAAAGTCGTCAACGACACCGCCGTAGCGGTCAACCAGGGTGGCAAGCGCAAAGGCGCTGTGTGTGCCTACCTGGAAACCTGGCACATGGACATTGAAGAGTTCATCGAGCTGCGCAAGAACACCGGCGATGACCGTCGTCGTACCCACGACATGAACACCGCCAACTGGATTCCTGACCTGTTCATGAAGCGTGTCTTCGACGACGGCAAGTGGACCCTGTTCTCGCCATCCGAAGTGCCGGACCTGCACGACCTGACCGGCAAGGCCTTCGAAGAGCGCTACGAGTACTACGAAGCCCTCACCGAGTACCCAGGCAAGGTCAAGCTGTTCAAGACCATCCAGGCCAAAGACCTGTGGCGTAAAATGCTGTCCATGCTGTTTGAAACCGGCCACCCATGGCTGACCTTCAAAGACCCGTGCAACCTGCGCAGCCCGCAGCAGCACGTAGGCGTGGTCCACAGCTCGAACCTGTGCACCGAGATCACCTTGAACACCAACAAGGACGAGATCGCTGTTTGCAACCTGGGCTCGATCAACCTGCCGAACCACATCGTCAACGGCAAGCTGGACACCGCCAAGCTGGAGCGCACTGTCAACACCGCTGTTCGCATGCTCGATAACGTGATCGACATCAACTACTACTCGGTGCCACAGGCGCAGAACTCCAACTTCAAGCACCGTCCGGTTGGCCTGGGGATCATGGGCTTCCAGGACGCTTTGTACCTGCAGCACATTCCTTACGGTTCGGACGCCGCGGTCGAGTTCGCCGACAAGTCCATGGAAGCGGTCAGCTACTACGCGATCCAGGCTTCCTGCGACCTGGCCGACGAGCGCGGCGCCTACGAGACGTTCCAGGGCTCGCTGTGGTCCAAAGGCATCCTGCCGCTGGATTCGCAACAGATCCTGATCGCGCAACGTGGCCAGAAGTACATCGACGTTGACCTGAACGAATCCCTGGACTGGGCGCCGGTACGTGCCCGTGTGCAGAAAGGTATCCGTAACTCCAACATCATGGCCATCGCACCGACCGCGACCATCGCCAACATCACTGGCGTGTCGCAGTCGATCGAACCGACCTACCAGAACCTGTATGTGAAATCGAACCTGTCGGGCGAATTCACCGTGATCAACCCGTACCTGGTTCGCGACCTGAAAGCCCGCGGCCTGTGGGACTCGGTCATGATCAACGACCTGAAGTACTACGACGGTTCGGTGCAGCAGATCGAGCGCATCCCGCAAGAACTCAAAGAGCTCTACGCGACTGCCTTCGAAGTGGACACCAAATGGATCGTTGACGCCGCCAGCCGTCGCCAGAAGTGGATCGACCAGGCGCAGTCGCTGAACCTGTACATCGCCGGCGCTTCGGGCAAGAAGCTCGACGTGACCTACCGCATGGCTTGGTACCGTGGCCTGAAAACCACTTACTACCTCCGTGCCCTGGCCGCGACCAGCACCGAGAAGTCGACCATCAACACCGGCAAGCTGAACGCGGTTTCCAGCGGCAACCACGGTGATGACTCGGTGCTCGCCGCACCAGCCGGCCCGGCCCCCGTGCCGAAAGCCTGCGCGATCGACGAGCCGGATTGCGAAGCCTGCCAATAAGCTGAGCACGTTCCGGGCTTGATGGCCCGGGATTGGAAAACCCCGATATTCCCTTGCTGCAGTTGGGTTTATCGGGGTTTTCTTTTGCCTGGGCAAAGGCTCGTCAGTCGTCGAACAATATGGTCGCAATCCCCGACCGGGGCACCCCGCCCCGCTTGCCCCACAGTTCAATCCGGCCACCGATCACCGCCATCGAATGACCGCCATACTCCACCGTCCCCACCTTGCCGCTTCGCAAGTCGGCATCCGTGGCCTGCCGGTAATTTTTGCGCAAGCCCAGACGGTCCAAGCCTTCCCGGCTGTACTCGCCGTCATTGAGGGTACGTATGCCATCCAGAAAGCTGCGTCCGGCAGTGCCGTCGTTGTTTTCCAATTGCGCGCGTTTTGCGCTGACGGCAAACATGAAATTGGCGTTGGTCATCATTTTCGGGTCATCGCCCTGGAAACGTGCATGAGTGGCAGCCAGCCGCACTTCATCCTTGGTCAGGTCAACCTTGACACCATCGCGCATGGTCACAGAGTAGCCATTACCCGTCTCCTTGACCTCTTTGAAGACGTCGGTGGGCTTCTCGCCAAATTGCATCATGGCGGCTTTAATCGCTGAAACCGTCACGCAATTGCCGTCCGGCCCCTGTCTGAAGCCGCTCCAGATATTCTCCGGTTTTTTCCCCGGCTCGCTGTCATCGGGCTTGTAGTCGAAATGCTTCGCGCCTTCGGTAATCGGCTTGTCGCTCATGGACTCGCTGGGGCCGAAACCACCGCCGCCGCCTCCACCGCCGCCGCCGCCGCCCCCCCCTCCCCCACCGCCGTCCGGAGAGGGGGATGGAGACGGTGCTGGTGACGGCGGCGCATCCGGGCCATCCGGAAATTCCTCCGGGAAGGCTCTCTTCATGAACGCCTGAAAGCCCTCAGGCGCGTCTTTCTTCACCTCTTCGAGGATCTCCTTGAACTTCTCTTCGCCGAGCTCCTTTCGCTTTTCATTCAGCTTGTCCCGCAGCTCCTGGGCCGTCTGGTTCTTGGAGGTTTTTTCGGCATCTTCAAGCTCCTTGATCAGCTTCGTGATACTGTCCTTGACGGCCCCCTTGTCGTCCTTGGTGCCATCAGACTGGTTGACCCCCTTCTGGTACTGTCCTCCCCACCCCCCCTCGTAACGCATCCCCCCAGCCCCTTGGCCGGATATCGATGAATTCCACATACCGCCTCTCCCAGGTAATGAAACAACCCAACGCCTCTCGGCTTGATAGGTGGAAAGACAGGTGTGGTGCGTTCCAACAAAGGCGTGTCATCTCGTAACCGCATCGGGGGTGGGAAAAGGTCCTGATGCCAAATAAAACGCAAAAAAAAGCCCCTCGATCGAGGGGCTTCTTGTGCAGCGTTAGCGCATCAGGTCATCTGGATGATGGTCTGCATGATGGTGCTCTGGGTGGAGATGGTCTTGGCGTTCGCCTGGTAGTTGCTCTGGGCCTTGATCAGGTCCACCAGCTCGTTGGTCAGGTTGACGTTGGAGTTCTCCAGGGAGTTGGCCACGATCGAACCGAGGGTGCCGGCTTGAGGGGTGTCGTATCCCGGTTGGCCCGAGGCAAAGGTCTCTCTCCAGGCCGTGCCGCCTGCCGGTTGCAGGCCTTGTTCGTTGTTGAAGCTGGCCAGGGAGATCTGGCCAATGGCCTTGCTCTGCTGGTTGCTGAAGGTGGCGAACAGTACACCGCTGCCGTCGATTTTCAGCCCGGTGATCTGGCCGGTGGCATAGCCATCGGTGACCGGTGGGTTGCGATAGCTGGCCGAATTGTACTGGGTGATATTCGCCATGTTGACCGCAATACCGCCGGTGTTGGCAGCGGCGCCGTTAGCAGTCCATACACCGTTGGTCACGGTGCCCGGTTTCCAGTTGGAAATGGTCAGGGTGGTGTTGGAGACTATGCTGGGCGGGGTGACCACGCCAGCGAGCTTACCGGCCGTGTCGAACGTCAGGGTCGACGCGACAGGTGCCACCGCGCCTGCGCCACTGATCGGGGTACCATCAGGGTTACGCCCATCGATCAGGGTGTAGGAGTTCCATTGGTTGGAACCCGTCTTCACCAGGTACTGCACCATCGGGTGAGCGTTGCCTTGGGTGTCGTACAAGGTGGTGCTGTACTGGGTGGTGAAGGTCTTGGTGTCGGTTGGGTTGAAAGGCTTGGCCACCTGGTCGATCACCGCCTCCGAGGAGTTCAGGTTACTGGTGGAATCGACGGTGCTGGAGGCTTTTGGCGGCAGGTTCGACAAGTTGAGTTGCAGGTCGACCAAGCCACCCTTGACGATCTTGCCGTTGTCATCCGCCGCGTAGCCTTGCAGGCGCGAAGTACCGGTGTTGTTGGTGATGTAGCCGTCTTTGTCTGCACGGAAAGCACCGCTACGGGTGTATTCCAGCGAACCGTCGCTGCCCTTCTGTACGAAGAAGCCACCGCCCTGGATCGCCATGTCCAGGATGCCGCCACTGTTGTTGACGTCGCCCTGGGTGAATTGCTGGGACACGGCCGCCAGGTTCACACCGTTACCGATGCTGTTCTGGCCGGTGCCCAGCTTGGACGCCGCGTAGATGTCCGCGAATTCCGCACGGGACGATTTGAAGCCAGTGGTCGCGACGTTGGCGATGTTGTTGCCGGTCACGTCCAGTTGTTTGTTGGCCGCATAGAGGCCGCTCAGGCCGATGTTAAAAGACATGTTTCTCTCCCTCTGCCGTATCTAGCCGGCTCTATGTACCGATAGTCTGAATTTGCGACAGCTTGACGCTGCCCATGCCGCCCGCAAGGTTGAGCAGCATTTCGCCGCCGGTCTTGCTCAGGGTCACGCTGGTGACCGTCGCCGGCAGCGAAGTGGCCAGAGCCACTGCGTCGCCCGCGTCATTCTTGGTGGTGGCCGTAAAGGTGTAAGTCCCTGCCGGGGCGACCTCACCGTCAGCGTTCTTGCCATCCCAGATGAAGTCGGAACTGCCCGCGCTCTGTGCGCCCATATCGAGGGTACGCACCACGACACCGTCTTTGTCGGTGATCTTGACCGAGACGTTGCCCGTTGCCGCCGTCACTGCGACCGAGCCGGTCATGCTCTTGCTGGTGTCCACCAGCGCCTTGTCGGTCTGGGTAATGATCGAGCGACCGACCAGCGACGAAGCCTGCAATGCTTGCGACGAGCTGAAGTTGCTGGAGATGCTGTTTACCGAGTCGTTCAGGGTGTTGATGCCTTCCAGGCTACTGAACTGCGCCAACTGAGCCACGAACGCACCGTTGTCCTGAGGCGACAGCGGGTTCTGGTTCTTCAGTTGGGTCACCAACAGTTGCAGGAACGCATCCTTGCCCAGCGACTGGTTGCCCGTTGCCGTCTTGGTGGCGGTGCTGAGGCTGCTGTTGTCCGTCGCAGTCTTGACCTTGCTGTTGAACAGGTCCTGGACTGCCGAGTTGTTCGTCGTATCAACAATGGCCATTGTTTGGCGCCCCTTATCACTGACCCAGGGTCAGGACCTTCTGCATCATGGTTTTGGCGGTGTTCATCATTTCCGCGTTGGTCTGGAACGAGCGACTGGCAGAGATCATGTCAGCCATTTCCTCGACCACGTTGACGTTCGGGTAGTACACGTAGCCTTTTTCGTTCGCCGCAGGGTGATTAGGCTCATAGCGCGCTTCCAGATTGCTCTGGTCTTCAACCACGCCGAGTACCTGCACGCCTTGCCCGGCAGCGTCCTGATTCTGGAACAGCGAATCGCCGCCGCTGCTCTGGCCGCCCTGAAACATGGTGGCGAACACCGGGTGACGGGCGCGGTAGGTCTGGTCGATGCTCGAAGACACCGTCTCGGCGTTGGCGATGTTACTGGCGACGGTGTTCAGGCGCGTGGTCTGCGCGCTCATGCCACTACCGGCAATATTGAAAACACTGGCTAAGGACATGGCTTACTCTCCACGCAGGGCTGACATCAGCCCTTTGAATTTGCTGTTGAGCAGGGTGAAGCTGGCCTGGAAGTTCACCGAGTTCTCGGCGTAGGCCGATTGCTCCAACTGCGCGTCGACGGTGTTCTGGTCGATCGACGGCTGCATCGGCGTGCGATACAGCAGCGATTCGTCGCCACTGCTCAGGCCTTGCGCTTCGATATGACGGCTGTTGGTCATGTTCAAGGCGAAGGTGCCGTTCTTGGTCTTGTCCTGCTGTGCGGCGAGCACGGCGGAGAAGTCCAGGTCCCGAGCCTTGTAGTTCGGGGTGTCGGCGTTGGCAATGTTGTTGGCCAGGACTTCGGCACGCTGGGCGCGAAAGCCGAGGGCTTGTTCGTGGATACCGAGCGCTTTATCGAAGCTGATGCTCATGGCGGAAACCTTTAGGCTGACCTGCTGTTCGTTAACAGGGTTATAGCAAGGTGCATGCCAATCTGGCTAAAGCCCATATATCAAGGGGTTACGCAGAGATTGCCGGCGGCAATGCCAGAAAAGCGGCAAACGGCTTCCGCGTGGCGCCAGTAAAGCGGCAATCGGGAGTTGCCGCTTTTACCTTGCCGCAAAACAAATGTGGGAGGGGGCTTGCCCCCGATAGCGGTGGTTCAGTCATAGATACTGAGACTGACACACCGCTATCGGGGGCAAGCCCCCTCCCACACTTTGACTGCGTGCGACTTACTTGGCCTGGTAAATGATCCCAGGACTGCACTGCACCATCTGGAAATGATCCGGCAGGCCGTTCAGCGCCTCGGATGCACCGAGGAACAGATACCCCCCGCGCTTGAGCGTGCCGTGGATGCGCAGCAGGATGTCTTTCTTCACTTCGGCCGAGAAGTAGATCAGCACGTTACGGCAGAACACCATGTCGAACTTGCCCAGGCTGGCGTAGCTGTCGAGCAGGTTGAACGAGCGAAACTCCACCCGGTTCTTGATCGGCGCCTTGACCGCCCAACGCCCCGCCCCTTTCGGGTCGAAGTAACGCTGCAGGCGTTCCGGGGACAAACCGCGGCCCAGGGCCAGGCTGTCGTACTCGCCGGTCTTGCAGTTAGTGAGCATGGTGCCCGACAGATCGGTGGCGACAATTTGCGCGCCGGCCTTCAACTGGCCCATGTTCGTCCGTTCGAACTCGTCGATCGCCATCGAAATCGAGTACGGTTCCTGCCCCGAGGAACAGGCTGCCGACCAGATCCGCAAACGCTGACCCGGGCTGGCCTTGATGGCCTCGGGCAGCACTTTGCTCTTGAGTACCTCAAAGGGGTAGGTATCGCGAAACCATAGGGTTTCGTTGGTGGTCATGGCATCGACCACCATTTCCTTGAGCCCGCTGCGCGGCTGGCTCTGAATCCGCTGGACCAACTCACCGAGGGACTTGATGCCCTGCTGTTCCATCAGTTTGTTGAGACGGCTGGATACCAGATACTGCTTGTTTTCACCGAGCAATATGCCACAGGCTTTTTCCAGGAAGACCCGGAACTGTTCGAAATCCAAATTACCCGTAGACAATGATACCGCCTCTTAAATCGTGTGACCGCCAGGGAAATTCCCCTAGCCGTGATCTGCTGCCTTGATCCGGTCGACTACCCGGGATGCCAGGTCATCAGGGCGGAACTTAGCCAGGAAGTCGTCAGCACCGACCTTCTTGACCATCGCCTGATTGAATACGCCCGACAACGAAGTATGCAGGATGATATGCAATTTTTGCATGCGTGGATCGTTGCGTATTTCAGCCGTGAGGGTATAGCCGTCCATTTCCGGCATCTCGATGTCGGAAATCATCATCAAGAATTCTTCTTCCGGCTTCTTGCCTTCATCCACCAGTTTGCGCAGGTAATCCAGCGCCTGGCGGCCATCGTTGAGCGCCACCACCTCAACGCCGATGGTTTGCAGGCAACGGGTCACCTGTTTACGCGCCACCGAGGAGTCGTCCACCGTCAGCACCCGCAGCGAAACCGCCTTGTGCGCCGTTTCGGCATCGACGACGCCAACCGAAATCGCTTCGGAAGTCGGTGCGACTTCGGCGAGGATTTTCTCCACGTCGATGATTTCGACCAACTGGTTGTCTACTCGCGTCACCGCCGTGAGGTAGTGATCGCGACCGGTGCCCTTGGGCGGTGGATGGATCTCTTCCCAGTTCATGTTGACGATACGTTCCACCGAGCGCACCAGGAAACCCTGGGTCTTGGTGTTGTATTCGGTAATGATCACAAACGGGTTTTCGCGGTCTTGCAGGCCGGCCGAACTCGTGGCCAATGCCAGGTCGAGAATCGGGATGGTCGCGCCACGGATGTTGGCTACGCCACACACCACCGGGCTCGACTTGGGCATGATCGTCAGCTTGGGACACTGCAGCACTTCCCGCACTTTGAACACGTTGATGCCATAGAGCTGCTTGCCGTCCAGGCGAAAAAGCAACAACTCCAGGCGATTCTGCCCTACCAGCTGTGTACGCTGGTTTACTGAATCCATTACACCTGCCATGCCCAGACTCCTACGCTAAAACCTTTGGGGGTACGACGCGCACCCAACACTAAACGGCACGAGCTTTGCTTTTTATTGGCTATGGATATGAAAACGACAGTTTCCCGACGCACTCGCCACTCACGGTATCGCAGATTGCTCTGCGCCTGGATGGCGTTGTTTGCCGTGGGCGCAGGCATCACTGCCCGCGCCGCCGACGTCACCTTGCCTGATCTACTTATCGGCGTCACCCAAGGCTTTCTTGAATTCACTGTAGAAGATTATCTGGCAACCACCCAGACGCCAGGACGCTATGAAATCCAGGTCAACCAATTGGATCCGCGCCTGCGCATGCCGATGTGCGACAAGGAATTGACAGCCAGCCTGGAAAGCCCGGCCCAGCCCATTGGTCGCGTGACGGTCAAGGTGCGCTGTGAAGGGACCTCGCCCTGGACCGTGTTCGTGCCCGCCCAGGTCAAACTGTTCCGCGATGTCGTCGTGGTGTCGCGGCCGCTCAAACGCAGCGGAATCATCGGCTATGAGGATGTCATCTTGCGCGAGCGGGACATCAGCCTGATCAATCAGGGTTACCTGACGTCAGTGGACCAGGCTGTCGGGCAACGATTGACCCGACCAATGGTCGCCGACCAGGTCATCACCCTGGTCCATCTTGAACAGGCAGAAGTCATTCGCAAGGGCGACCAAGTCATCATTTCCGCCAGCAGCGGCGGGCTGAATGTGAAGATGCCGGGCGAAGCGCTGTCCAACGGCGGCATGAGCGAACAGATCCGGGTCAAGAACCTCAATTCCAACCGCGTCATCAAGGCACGGGTCACCGCGCCGGGCCAAGTCGAGGTGGCTTTATAGATCACTGGAATAGGACGCCAGCTTTTCCTACACTGTACGCCTGACGTTCGTGCATGCAGGTTTATTGTCAATCGCGCCTAAAGTTTGTCCGGGTATGGCCGAAACCATGGCAAGCGTCCAAATACCCAGAGGTTTTTTTATCATGGTCATCGATTTCAGCCGTTTGAATAACGCCCCGGCTTTGCCAGGCACTACGCGCACCAGCGGCACCAAGGACAGCGTAGACGCCAAGGCCCAGCCTCTGCCCGCCAAAGCGGAACAGGCCGGCGCCAGCCAAAGCGGGGAATCCGTACACCTGAGCAATGAGGCTCAACAGTTGCAGAAGGTCACTGACTCGCTGCGCGATCAACCCGTCGTCAATCAAGCCCGTGTGGCCGAATTGAAACAGGCAATCGCCGATGGCAGCTATAAAGTCGACAGCAACCGTGTAGCCAGCAAGCTGCTTAACTTCGAAGCCGAGCGCTAGGCAAAGGCCTGCGCCAGGCTTTTGGACGCTTAAAACCCAAGGCCAGCCATGCACCACGACGAAAATCTGCTTCAACTGATCATTGATGATCTGGCGCCGACGCAACAATTGCTCGAGCTGCTCAAAGAAGAATCCCTGGCCCTGTATGGCCGGGATATGCCGCTGCTGGAAGAAATCCTGGCGCGCAAGCAGTCGCTGATTGTCCTGCTGGAACAGCACGGCAAGAAGCGTAGCCAGATTCTCGTCAGCCTCGGCCTACCGGCAGATCAAGACGGCCTCGCTCAGTTGGCCAGTCATTCCTCGGTCGGCGATCAGTTGCTGGCCCAGAGCAAAGAACTCAATCAATTACTCACCCAGTGTCAGGAAGCCAACCTGCTCAACGGTCAGTCGATCCAGCTTCAGCAAGCCACGACCGCCAATCAGTTGCGCATACTCCATGGCGGCGAACCTCCGGCCCTGTATAACGCCCAAGGCTCTACCTCGCGCATGGTCAAGCCAAGCACCCGCAGCCAAGCCTGACGTCGGTTTAACGTGCGCCCTATCCAAGGCGTGCGACATACTGGCAAAATGATGGTTCTTGCGTGTAGTCGTATATTGTCTGGAGATGGAAGAACCGTGTTCAACGCCCTTAATGCGGAAGAAGCTCCGCAGCCACCCAAGGTGTTCACCACGCCTCTGGAAATCGCTGGCACCTTGCGCATGCTGCAAGAAAGCCATGACCCGCTGATCATCACCTTCCATGAACGCAGCCAGCGCTTTCAAAGCTACTTGGTCGACGTCGACCGGGACAGCAAGACCCTGGCCCTGGACGAAATGATCCCCCGCGATGGCGAACGCTACCTTGAGAATGGCGAACCCTTCCGCATCGAAGGCTTTCACGACGGCGTGCGCGTTGCCTGGGAAAGCAACGGCACCCTGAGCATCAGCGAAAAAGGCGGCCACCGTATCTACAGCGGCAACATGCCGGACGAAGTGGTCTACCATCAGCGCCGCAATGCGTTCCGCGCCGCGCTGAAACTCGCGCAATTGGTGAATATCGAGTTGGGCGGCGAGAAACTCAAGGCGCCGGTCAGCGGCAAGCTGCTGGATATCTCCGCCACCGGCTGCAAATTGCGCTTTGAAGGCGATATTTCCGAGCGCCTGCAGTTGGGCCAGGTCTACGACCGTTTTATCGCCGCACTGCCCTTTGGCAGCATGACCACCTCGGTCGAACTGCGTTACCTACACTTCGAAGAGAAGATCAACACCACCTTCGCCGGCGTGCGCTTCCACAACATGAGCGGCCTGGTGCAGCGCCAGGTCGAGCGTTTTGTGTACCAGTTGCAACGCGAAGCACGACGCTTCGACAAAGACGACGATTTTTAAGCATTCAGATCGCGATAAAAAACGGGCAGACCCTTTGGGGATCTGCCCGTTTTTGCATTCAGGGGCGCGCCCTGCTCAGGCCGTGGGGATGCTCATCCGGGCCCGGTGGTTCCGGCGGCCCTTCGAAGAGCGGCTCATCCGCCGATGATTCCGCGTCGGTTTCAGGCTCGGGCTCGACAACCGCCGTCTGCATCTGCTCCTGCACCATCTGCTCATCGACCCGCGGATCGAGGGCAGCCACCAGCGGCGAGCTGGACATGCTGTCAGGCATTGCCACGTGCTGCAGCGGTGCATCGTCGACCTGATGCAGGTTGGTCACCGCTTTAGGCCGGATACGCCACACCAGGATCAGCGCGCACAGGCTGAAAAACGCGTACAGCATCTGGCTGCCAAACAGCTTCATCACCACACCGGCCAGCAACGGCCCGATACTGGCGCCCACGCCATAGGTCACCAGCAGCATGGCCGTCAGCGATACCCGACGATCGCCTTCGACGTGGTCGTTGGAAAACGCCACGGCCAGCGGGTACAGGCAGAACTGCACCAGCGAACACAGGAACCCGGCCACGAACAGCACTTCCAGCGGCACCTTGCTCAGGATCGCCAACGGCAATGCCGCCACCGCCAGGCACAGGGCGAAGCAGCGAATCAACAGTGCGCGATCGTAACGGTCCGACAGCCAGCCCAACGGCCACTGCACCACCAACCCGGCAAAAATGCAGCTACCCATGAAGAGACCGACCTGCTCGGTACTCAGCCCCTGCTGGGACGCATAGAGCGGCGCCAAACCGTAGAACGAACCGACGATCAACCCCGCCCCCAGCACCGTGCTCAACGACTGCGGCACGCGCTGGATAAAGAAGCGTGGCTCCATCGGCGCCGGACGCAGGGGCGCCGGGTGAATGCGCCGGGTCATCGCCACCGGCACCAGGCACAGGGCAAAGCACAGCGCGACCAGCATCAGCAACTCGGGGCCGAGCTGGGGATGCATCACCAGGATCAACTGCCCCAGCACCAGGCCAAGGTAGGACGCAATCATATAGCCGCTGAACACTACGCCACGCTGCTTGGCGTCCGCCTGCTCGTTAAGCCAGCTTTCGATGACCATGTACTGGCACATCATCCCCAGGCCCACGATGACCCGCAGGACGATCCAGGCCGGCAGCCAGTCGATCAGGCCATGGCCCAACACCGCCGCGCCGACGATCCCGGCACAGGTGGCATACGCGCGGATATGCCCGACCCGGGCGATCAGGCGGTGGCCGATCTTGCCGCCCAGTACCAGGCCGGAATAGTTGGCCGCCATCAGCGCGCCGACCCACAGGCTGTCGACGTTGTCGGCCGCCAGGCGCAAGGCCAGGTACGTACTGAGCAGGCCGGAGCCGATCAGCATCATCAAGGAGGCGAAATAAAGGGCTCGAAAAGATTTCCAGATCTGGCGCATCGGCGTTCCGAGCGGCTCCTTGCAGTGAGGGTCAGGGCTACCGGCATGATAGTCCCGGGGGTCGGGTCCGGACAGGCACCAGGCGCTGTTTCCGGGGAATATTTTGTGTGAAAACGATGGACTACAGCTCAGACGCTACCGGGTGACACACAAGGTACAAGGTTGCGCGAAATACTCGCCGCACCACCTGTGAACCTCGATCACACGCAAGGTTCGACCGAGTGTTGAAAAGACCGAGCACGCCCCAAAAGCCCACCGCCACGCCTGCACATGATTACCCGCACGCCGGCGTCGCCGATGCGTATCGCCGCGAATTGTTACTGTTTTATCAACATTGTTTTCCAGTCTTATGGATTTATCCAAAAAACCAGCGCTATAGACTGGTCTACGCGTTAATCCACCGCGATTAACCAGCGAATCAGTCGGAGTAAAGCATGTAACCCGAACAAGGCCGACAGAGCCTTCGGAACGATTCACTCGCGACTGAGCACGTGGACAATCGTCAAGCGGGCGTAATACAGCCGCCAACGTTTTCGTTATCCCTCCTGCCGAAACTCAATCAGCCTCTATTAAGCATCCAGTTCGTTATCGAGCGGCGCTTTCAACGTGAAGGGCTGGGGCGAAAGAGTGTCGGCATCCAGACCATGAATACGGGGATGGCCAATTATTACGCTGATTTCCAAAGCTCGCTTGCCGTCGGCAAGCCAGCCTATCGGGATCATGGAAGAACCGCACCCGGCCAACTAAAGGCCGAACTCAATATTCGGCCAAGTTGTTGGTAAATAGCGCAAGCCGTTACGTATTTCCCCAACTGAGCATATACAAATATGACAGACGATCATCGATCTCACTCTGGAAGATCCTCAATGAGCACTATTGCAAGGGGACTGTTTTCCCTGCTTGTTTTTGCCGTGGCACTGGCGTTGATTTATGGCGGATTCAAGCTGGTAGCACTCGACGGGTCGAGTTATTACTTGCTGGCTGGCCTCGCCTATCTGTTGTTGGCGGCACTGTTTGTCTTGCGTAAACCTATCGGCATCGCCCTCTCCGTCGTCGTATTCCTCGCCACCTGTGTGTGGGCGTTCTACGAAGTGGGTCAGTTCAGCTACTGGCAACTGCTGCCGCGCCTGGTGGTGCCGGCGATCATCCTGACCCTCAGCTTGTGGGTCGGTGCCGCATTCCCGGAAACAGCCTTGAGCACCCAGCGCACGGCGAACCGATTCGGCTTCGCCGTATTCCTGGCCTTGATCGCCACCTTCATTGCAGCGTTCTACCCGCACGGCGGGATCTCGAACCCTGTGGCCGCGACTGACTCGAGCAAGGCCACGAGCCCCGCCAGCGCACCTGAAAACTGGGAGTTCTTCGGGCGCAATGCGTCAGGGACGCGGTTTGCGCCTTACACGCAGATCACGCCGGGAAACGTCAAGGACCTGCAAGTAGCCTGGACCTACCGAACCGGACGCAGGACCACCGGCGCCGGCGCTGGCGTTGATGAAAACACCCCGCTGCAGATCGGCAACGTGCTGTATTCGTGTACCCCGGAAAACCTGATCACCGCGCTGGATGGCGATACGGGCAAGGCGATCTGGACGTTCGACCCTCACGCCAAAAGCGAAGAGCATGTGACGTGCCGTGGCGTGGGCTATTACGACATCGATAAAGACGACAGCCTGAGCGCGGCGGTCAAGGCCTCGTATACCGATCAGCAGCAATGTCGCCAGCGTATTCTGGTGTCGTCGGTGGATGCCCGCCTGTTTGCACTTGACGCGCACACCGGCGCCTTGTGCCAGAGTTTTGGTGACAACGGTTACGTCGATCTCAAGAAAGGCATGGGCCCGACCGAGAACAGCAAGCGCTACCACCCGACCTCCCTGCCTGTGGTCATGGGCCACCTCACGGTGGTGGGCGGTTGGGTACGCGATATTGTGGCAGGCGAACCTTCCGGCGCCGTGCGCGCCTTCGACGTGCTGAGCGGTGCGCTGGTGTGGGCATGGGACGTCGGCGCGCCCGAAGGCACCGACCCGACCGCGGCCGATCACCAGTTCACGCTGGAAACACCTAACGTATGGACGATCCCGACCTACGATAAAGAGCTGAACCTGGTCTACTTGCCGACCGGCAATGGCCCGCCCGACTACTGGGGCGGTGATCGCAACGCCGTCAAAGAAAAATTTGGTTCGGCCGTCGTGGCAGTCGATGCCTCGACCGGCAAAGCCAAATGGGTCTACCAGCTCATTCACCATGATGTATGGGATTACGATCTGCCATCGCAGCCGGTTCTCTATGACATCAAGAATGCCCAAGGCGTGAAAACCCCGGTCTTGATCCAGACCACCAAGACCGGCCAGATTTTTGTGCTGGATCGTCGTACTGGCCAGCCGGTCACCGAGGTGCAGGAGCGTGCCGTTCCGACTTCTCCTGCGGCAGAAGGCGAACACTTGTCGCCGACGCAACCGTACTCGGCCGGCATGCCGGTGATCGGGGCCGACCCACTGACTGAAAAGTCGATGTGGGGCGTGTCGACATTCGACCAACTGTATTGCCGGATCATGTTCAAAGATTCGGTTTACGCGGGGCCGTTTACGCCGCCAACCGAAAAGCCGTACATCGAATGGCCTGGCTTGCTGGGCGGGATGAACTGGGGTGGCATCTCCATCGATGAGAACACCGGCACGATGTTCGTCAACGACATGCGGATGCCGCTGCGGATGTCATTGGTGACCAAGGAAGAAACCAAGAAGTTCAAGGTGTCGACCGATGAAGTGCCGGGTTTCATGGGCACCATTCGCCCGCAAGTCGCGGGTATCTATGGCGGCGTGAAAATCGACATCCTCCAGTCGCCACTGGGCGTGCCGTGCAACTCCCCGCCCTTCGGCAGCATGAGTGCGATTGATCTCAATACGCAGAAACTGCTCTGGCAGGTTCCCATGGGCACCGTGCAGGACACCGGCCCGCTGGGGATCAAGACACACCTGCAGATTCCGCTGGGCATGCCGACGCTCGGCGGTCCGACGTCGACAGCCTCTGGCCTGGTGTTCTTTGCGGGCACCCAGGACTACTACCTGCGCGCGCTCGATTCGGCCACCGGCAAAGAAGTCTGGAAAGCCCGCCTGCCGGTTGGCGCAGTTGCCGCCCCACTGATCTATCAGTCGCCCACCACCGGGAAGCAGTACGTGGTCATCTCCGCCGGTGGCATGAGCCATTCGCCTGACGTCGGTGATTACATCATTGCTTATGCATTGCCGGACAACATCAAGCCGTAATGCGTTAGTTGCCACTGCATGAAAATAACCCCCGTTTACGGGGGTTATTTTTCCAAGTCACAAAAGAACGGTGCAACCGATAAACAACGCGGGCCGTTGAGCTATTCCCCCACTTTCTCTGTAACGGAGCACATCCAAATGCTTTTTTCTTTCCGCGCCATGCTGACCAGCAGCCTGTGCAGCGGTTTGTCCCTATGCCTTTTCGCCCCATCCCCGGCACTGGCCGACGATCTGATGAACCGCTCTACACTCACTGGCGACTGGGGCGGTGAACGCCAAAAGTTGACCGACAAGGGCATCAAACTGACCGGTGACTACAGTTCCGAAACGATTTCCAACTTGCATGGCGGGATCAAGCGCGGCACCCGCTATTCGCAACAAATACGCATAGGCGCCCAGTTTGATCTGAGTAAGTTGCTCGACAGCCCCGATGCGGGACGCGTGCAACTGCTGGTTAACGACCGTCGCGGCCACAGCGCCACGGAAGATTTGCTTGGAAACCGCCTGTCGTCCCAAGAAAACTATGGCGGCGAATACACCCGGCTGACCGAGTTCAGTTATCAACGCAACCTGTTTTCGCCGGACCTCTCCACCAAACTCGGCTTCATGGTGATGGGCACCGATTTCGGTGGTATGCCCATCTTGAGCAACTTTGTGAGCGCCGGTTTTTGTGCACACCCACTGACCATGTCGAGCGGCAGTGGCTGGGGCAACTACCCGACAGCACATTGGGGCGGCGAGCTGCGTTACGATGTCAACCCGTCGCTGACGCTGCAAACCGCCGTATTCCAAGTCAACCCGGAATACAACACGCGCTCGTCCAAAGCGTTCTCCATGCCCAGCAACGGCACTACGGGAGCGATTTTGCCACTGGAGGCGATCTTCAATAACAACGCCTTCCTGAACGGCCAATACAAAGTCGGTTGGTACTACGACACCTCCAACGCCCCCAAGATCGGCAGTACGCAAAAGAGCGAAAACCGTACCGGCGCCTATGTGTTGATTGACCAAGCCATCTGGCGGGATGAGCAAGACCCGCAAAGCGTACTACGCCTCTTCGGCCAAGCGGCCAGCAGCAACGCGGCGACCTCGCCGATGCGCCGCTGGTACTCGGTGGGCCTGGTCAAACAAAAGCCTTTCGCGAGCCGCCCGAACGACTCCATCTCTTTTGGCTATGGGCGCGCCGTGCTCAACTCGCGCACACGGGATGTGCAAGAAGCCAAGGCGACCAACCTCGAAGACGCCGAAATGATCGCCAACCTCGACAACGGCGAGCAGATGCTTGAGCTCAACTACGGCGCACAGGTCACACCTTGGCTGCTACTACGCCCCGATCTGCAGTACTACATCGAGCCCGGCGCGTTCTCCGGCAAAAAGCGTGACAACGCGCTGGCGGCGGGGTTACAGGTCAAGGCGACGTTTTAACAACGTCGTTTGCACAGGGGGCATCCATTCGGTGCCCTTTCGCAATCGCACACGCGGTCGGATATCTCAGCTTGTAGCGCAATCAATACGTGCTCAAGCGCTACGCGGGCCGACTGTCCGACCTTCTCCGGCGCTCCGCGCCCGACCCAAGCTCCGCCTTTAGCCCCCGACTTACCCATCGACCTCTCCTGCCAGTGACGAATTCAGATCAGCGCCGGTATACACTTATTATTTTTATATACTATAATTTAACCAACTGAACAATTAGTGATCAAACGTATGCTCGAATCAGATCTCCAGCGGCTTCACGCCAACGCCGATGCTGCCAGCCAATTCCTCAAGGCTCTGGCCAATCCGGATCGCTTGATCCTGCTCTGCCAGCTATCCCAAGGCGAGCGCAATGTTGGCGATCTGGAGTCGCTGCTCGGGATACAACAACCGACGCTTTCTCAGCAACTGGCGGTGCTGCGCCGCGAAGGCCTGGTGGATACGCGCCGGGAAGGAAAGCAGGTGTTCTATCGCATCTGCAGCCCGGCGGCATTGGCAGTCATTCAAACCTTGTATCAACAATTTTGCGCTGGAGAAGCCTCATGAATATCGACTGGCTCAACTTCACTCCCTGGTCATCCCTTGCAGGCGGCGCATTGATTGGCCTGGCGGCCAGCCTTTTCGTCGTCGCCAACGGACGTATCGCCGGCATCAGCGGTTTGATCGGCAGTCTTTTACAACGGGGCAGCGAAGGTGCGGGTGAGAAAGCGCTGTTTCTCCTCGGCCTGCTCGTCGCGCCGCTTCTATGGGGCTTGTTCGCCGCGCTGCCGCCGATTGAATTCCAGAGCGGCGGGGTCGGGCTGATCGTCGCCGGTGTATTGGTGGGTATCGGTACACGCTACGGTTCAGGTTGCACCAGCGGCCACGGCGTGTGCGGCATATCGCGCCTTTCGCCGCGATCGATGATCGCCACTGCCTGCTTTATGTTCAGCGGTTTCCTTAGCGTATTTGTCCTGCGTCATCTGCTGGGAGCCTGGATATGAACAAACTGACCGCATTCATTGCTGGCCTGCTGTTCGGCCTGGGACTGCTGCTGGCAGGCATGGCCAACCCGAGCAAAGTATTGGCTTTCCTGGATCTGGCCGGTGCCTGGGACCCTTCCCTCGCGCTGGTCATGATCGGGGCGATTGGCGTCGCCATTGGCCCGCTGACCTGGGCGCGCCACCAATCCCGCTCGCTGCTGGGAAAGCCAATGCAACTGCCGACCAAGCGTGAGTTGGACCCGCGCCTGATCGGCGGCAGCCTGCTGTTCGGCATCGGCTGGGGAATAGCGGGCATCTGTCCAGGCCCTGCGGTGGCAATTCTGCTGACAGGACGCTGGCAAGCAATCGTGTTCATGTTGGCCATGCTGGCCGGCATGTTGTTGTTTACTGCGCTGGAGACCCGGCGCAACCACTGATCGGGAGATCGTCATGAAAGCGAACCTTGGAACCATTGACCGTAGCCTGCGCATTGTCGTCGGCCTGGTTCTCATTGGCCTCAGTCTGTCGGGCGTGATCGGCTGGTGGGGCTGGATCGGCTTAGTGCCATTGGCTACCGGTATTTTCCGTTTCTGCCCTTTGTACAGGTTGCTGGGCATCCAAACCTGTAACCGTTGCTGAGCAAAAAAACCATAGCGTTCACGTGCACGAGGGCATTGGCGCAGCCGATTTTGTGGCTATGCGCCAAGCACGGGACGCTACGCTGGGCATATGTGCGTTGATCCCAACAGCTGGATCTATCAACGGACACGTCGAGTGGTTTTGTTTAAAGCTATTCTGCGCGGCGTCGTTTCAAAAGCTGTGTGAACAAGGAAATCTCAATGTCCGACCTGAACGATCCGCGCGTGTTCTTTGCCGCCGAGCGCACGTTGCTGGCATGGAACCGAACCAGCCTTTCGCTGATGGCATTTGGCTTTGTGATTGAACGATCCGGGCTACTGCTCCAGATGCTGAAACCGGACGCTCCGGGCTCTCCCGGAAAACATTTTTCGTTCTGGATCGGGCTGGCCTTCCTGATGCTGGGCTCCTGGGTTGCCTGCTGGTCATCCTGGCAATACAAAAAGGTGGTCAAGACCCTCAAACCCGTTGAGATCCCCCTTGGCTACAGCGTCAATACCGGCCCTGGCATCAATGTCATCACTGCAATTCTTGGCGTTTTGCTCATGGCCTATTTGTTCATGATGTGAGCAAGACTGGCCTGCATGACTTCACTCGACCTCCCCGATGGGCGGTAGACGGGTGCAGTCGAGCATCTCTCGACGAGCAAACGAACGAGTGTGACCCTGGCTCACCTTTGGACCCTGATTAAGTGAGTCGCCCATTCAAAAACAAAAAAGCCCCGCCGATGCAATACCCGGCGGGGCTTTTTGTTGGCCTTGTTGCTGTCATCCTGCTGTCACGGGGAAAAATGAGCTGGCAGTGGATCGGCGCGAGAGGCTTTATTTGTATGGTGTCCCAGGGCCGGTTCGAACGGCCAACCTTCCCCTTAGGAGGGGGATGCTCTATCCAATTGAGCTACTGGGACAAATGACAACCATCGGGCCAACGGCGCTGCGACGGACGGCGTGCATGTTAACGGCCGAGGTGGGTTTTGTCATGTCGTCCGTGGGCTTTTTGAGTGTAAGCCAATGCTTGCGCCACGGATCACGGTTTCGCCCAGCAAACCCGGGCATCCGAGGCCATCGTGCAAAATGCACTACACCAAAATGCCAGCATTGCAAATTGCAACCCGAGCGCTGTTTAGATTAAACTCAAACCATTGATTTTATTGAAATAAAACATTGGCACGGCATCTGCAATACATCTCCTACAAAACCATTCGGCTGGACCCGTTGCGGAGAAGATGACGATGAACAGCACCCTTCTGTTGGCTCTCAATACCATCGCCCTGGCCGCACTGGTGATGTTTCATTTTCAGTCGAACGGTAGCGATGACACCGCGCAGATCCGCCAGCCCGTGCCGCATCATCTGCAACAACGTCCGCAATTGGCGGTGATGACGGCCAACCCGCAATCGCCCGTGCGCCTGGCCCAAAGCACTCAGGCCGCGCCCGCAACTGAACACTGGGTTTTCTGAGGAAGCCTTCCATGTCCAAAGCCGCCTGGCTGTTTTTGTGCCTGACCGTCGTGACTGCCGTGCTGGGCATGTCTACCTCGTCCCAGGACGCTCGCACCGCCGCCCTCATCACCAGCGTCGTGTTCGGCAGCTTCCTGCTGTTGACGCTGATCGTCGGCCGCCGAATCAGATTCGACCCCGTGCTGCGCTGATTTTCGCTCGCTGGCACACCTACCTTATGTCGCCTCGCACTAGCAAATCGGCAAATTGCCACTAGTCTTAAAAACAAGGGCAAAAGGCCATATCACGATACGATATGCGCCCCAAACCCCTTGGCAGCAACGGCTTGCGGGACGATGAATTGTGACGATCGCTCGCAAAAAAGTTTTCCAACCAGTCCGCAAAAAAGCAAATCAGTACTGGCATAAAGCCTTTAGGCAGTTCAATATTTGTCACAGAATTGACGCCAAGGAACCGGCAAAACTGAGGCATGATGCGGCCTCTTTGCAATTCAGGTTGAACTTTGGTCGTGAGCCTTGTCTTAACACTCATCTTGCGGCCAATTCCAATAACCGCTCCCCTGAACTAACCGGTTAAATATATGCGCCCATTGAAACAGGCAATTTATTCCAGCCGTACGGCTGACAAGTTCGTCGTACGTCTGCCAGACGGAATGCGGGAACGCATTGCCGAGGTGGCTCGCAATCATCACCGCAGCATGAACTCCGAAATCATCGCGCGCCTGGAGCAGAGCCTCATTCAGGAAGGTGCGTTGGGCGAAGAGCTAAGCATGCGCCTGGACAGCCCTGAGCTGTCACTGCACGAACGCGAACTGCTGCAGCGTTTTCGTCAGCTCTCCCACCGCCAGCAAAATGCCCTTGTCTCGCTTATTGCGCACGACGTTGAGGCGGCCGCAGAAGCCGAATGATCTGTTCCTGAAAGCCGAAGCCAGCCATGTGCTGGCTTTTTTTTGCGCGCAATTCGGGAAGGCAGTACTGGGCGGGGGCTGGGTTGCCCCCGCCGCGAGGGGTCAGAGCAGGAAGATCGTCGCCAGGCCAAGGAAGATGAAGAAGCCGCCGCTGTCGGTCATGGCGGTAATCATCACACTGGCGCCCATGGCTGGGTCGCGCCCAAGGCGTGCCAGGGTCATGGGGATCAGCACCCCCATCAAGGCCGCCAACAGCAGGTTAAGGGTCATGGCGGCGGTCATGACCACCCCCAGCGACCAACTGCCGTACAGCAAGTAGGCCACGATCCCGATCACCCCGCCCCACACCACGCCATTGATCAGCGCCACCGCCAACTCCTTGCGCATCAGGCGCGAGGTGTTGCCGGTATTGACCTGGTCGAGCGCCATGGCGCGCACGATCATGGTAATGGTCTGGTTGCCGGAGTTACCGCCGATCCCGGCAACGATTGGCATCAACGCCGCCAGTGCCACCAGCTTTTCGATCGAACCTTCGAACAGCCCAATCACCCGCGAAGCAATGAACGCAGTGATCAGGTTTACGGCCAGCCACGCCCAGCGGTTACGCAGGGAGCGCCAGACCGAGGCAAAAATATCTTCCTCTTCACGCAGACCCGCCATGTTGAGGACTTCGGTTTCACTTTCTTCACGGATCAGGTCGACCATTTCATCGATGGTCAGACGGCCGATCAGCTTGCCGTTCTTGTCGACCACCGGGGCCGAGATCAAGTCGTAACGTTCGAAGGCCTGGGCGGCGTCGTAGGCGTCTTCATCCGGATGGAAACCCACCGGATCGCTGGCCATCACGTCCGCAACCTTCTTCTCAGGGTCGTTGACCAGCAGGCGCTTAATCGGCAGCACGCCCTTGAGAATGCCTTCGTAGTCGACCACGAACAGCTTGTCGGTGTGCCCTGGCAGCTCTTTCAGGCGGCGCAGGTAACGCAGTACCACTTCCAGGCTGACGTCTTCGCGGATGGTGACCATCTCGAAGTCCATCAGGGCACCGACCTGATCCTCGTCATAGGACAGCGCGGAGCGCACGCGCTCACGCTGCTGGCTGTCGAGGGCTTCCATCAGCTCATGGACAACATCACGGGGCAGCTCGGGGGCCAGGTCGGCCAGTTCGTCGGCGTCCATCTCCCGGGCCGCGGCCAGAAGCTCGTGATCATCCATGTCGGCGATCAGGGTTTCACGGACGGAGTCGGATACTTCGAGCAGGATGTCGCCGTCGCGGTCGGCCTTGACCAACTGCCAGAGGGTCAGTCGATCATCCAGCGGCAAGGCTTCAAGGATATAAGCGACGTCGGCGGAGTGCAGATCATCGAGCTTGCGTTGCAACTCGACGAGGTTTTGCCGATGAACCAGGTTTTCGACGCGGTCGTGGTGCGGACCTTCCTGGCGGTGCGTGAGCTCTTCGACCACGCGCTGGCGCTGCAGCAGCTCAATGACTTGAGCCAGGCGATCCTGCAGGCTTTCTTGTGTTTTCTTTACTTCTACTTCGGTCATAGGCGAACTCCACTCCCAGCAGCGGGGCACGCCGGAAGGATCAATCAGTCAATTCATGATTGGTAAAACGGGGTACTGAGTAACTACTGGGTAAGTCCATGGAGGTGTTCCACAAGCCCCGGCGGGGCTGACGGGCGCAATGATACACCGCCCGCCGCTTTTAACGTCAAAAAACTGGTAAGAACAAGCGCTTGCGAGCCAAAGCTGAGAATTGGCCGCATCTATGAATTGCGACGCTGCCACGCGAATGGAAAACACATGGCGCGAGAAGAAAAGGTTTAATCCTACAAACCCCAGACGGCAAAAAGCCCGCACTAGGCGGGCTTTTTGTTTGTATGGTGCACTCGACAGGATTCGAACCTGTGACCGCTCGGTTCGTAGCCGAGTACTCTATCCAGCTGAGCTACGAGTGCAGATTGTGTTTTTAGACCAGATCACAACTGGTTGTAACCGAATCACCTGCATTGCTGCAACTGACTCTTAAATGGTGCACTCGACAGGATTCGAACCTGTGACCGCTCGGTTCGTAGCCGAGTACTCTATCCAGCTGAGCTACGAGTGCATTTGTTGCCGCGCATTATAGGCCGTTCAATCTCTATGTAAAGCGATTTTTTCGATTAATTTCAACAACTTATCGATAAATCCAGATTGCAACGTACTAAGCAAATAATGGCGGAGAACGGGGGATTCGAACCCCCGACACCCTTTTGAGGTGTACTCCCTTAGCAGGGGAGCGCCTTCGGCCACTCGGCCAGCTCTCCGCAACACGGGGCGTATATTAACCACGTTCATCCCCGTTTGCAAACATAAAAAACGATAAAAATTAAAGGCTTGGTTCTTCGTCCTTCTCTTTCTTGATCCGCAGATAGATTTCCTCGCGGTGGACCGCTACCTCTTTCGGAGCATTTACCCCAATACGCACTTGATTGCCTTTGACGCCGAGCACGGTCACGGTGATTTCTCCATCACCAATAATCAGGCTTTCTGCGCAACGACGAGTCAGAATCAACATACCTTTCACCTCACGCACTTCAGTTCAGGAACAACAGTCTGCAAAAAAAGGCCTTCGACCTACGGCTCAGCGGCCATAGCCCTACCAGCTAAGTATTGTCGAGCCCACGCAAAACAACATGCGCCCTACAAAAAAATGAAAGGCGCGGTAAACCGCGCCTTCCTGGCCTTGCATCACTCGCCCTGTCGGGCCGGAGCGTCCAGCTCAAAAGCGGTATGCAGTGCGCGTACAGCCAGTTCCAGGTACTTCTCTTCGATCACCACCGAGACTTTGATTTCCGAGGTGGAGATCATCTGGATGTTGATGCTTTCCTTGGCCAGGGCCTCGAACATGCGGCTGGCAACGCCGGCATGGGAACGCATGCCCACACCTACGATCGATACCTTGGCGATCTTGGTATCGCCGACCACTTCACGCGCGCCAATCCCGCTCGCAGTGTTCTGCAGGATACGCTCGGCCGCTTCGTACTCGTTGCGGTGAACGGTGAAGGTGAAATCAGTGGTGTTATCGTGCGAAACGTTCTGCACGATCATGTCGACTTCAATGTTCGCGCCACTGATCGGGCCGAGGATCTTGAATGCCACGCCCGGGGTGTCTGGCACGCCACGGATCGTCAGCTTGGCTTCATCGCGGTTGAAAGCGATGCCGGAAATGATCGGCTGTTCCATGGATTCCTCTTCATCAATAGTAATGAGGGTGCCCGGACCCTCTTTGAAGCTGTGCAATACGCGCAGCGGAACGTTGTACTTGCCGGCGAATTCCACCGCGCGGATCTGCAACACCTTGGAACCGAGGCTGGCCATTTCCAGCATCTCTTCGAAGGTGATCTTGTCCAGGCGCTGGGCCACGGACACCACGCGCGGATCGGTGGTGTAGACGCCATCCACATCGGTGTAGATCTGGCATTCGTCAGCCTTGAGCGCGGCCGCCAGGGCCACACCGGTGGTGTCCGAACCGCCACGCCCGAGGGTGGTGATATTGCCGTGCTCATCGACGCCCTGGAAACCGGCGACAACTACCACACGACCGGCCTTCAGATCAGCGCGAATCTTCTGATCATCGATCTGCAGGATGCGCGCCTTGGTGTGCGCGCTGTCGGTGAGGATACGCACCTGACTGCCAGTGTAGGACACGGCCGGCACACCGCGCTTGTTCAGCGCCATGGCCAGCAGGCCAATGGTCACCTGCTCGCCGGTGGACACGATCACATCCAGCTCACGCGGCAGCGGTTGTTGATCGCCGCTGATAGCCTTGGCCAGTTCGATCAGGCGATTGGTTTCGCCGCTCATGGCCGACAGCACCACGACGAGGTCGTCGCCGGCATCGCGGAATTTCTTAACCTTGTCGGCGACCTGCTCGATTCTTTCGACAGAGCCGACCGAGGTGCCTCCAAATTTCTGTACGATCAAAGCCATTTCTAAGCCGCCTCAGCCCGTAAAGGGGCGCCCAATAAACCAATCTTCCAGCAACCGAGCGAGCCCGCGACTAGACCACGGGCTCATTCACAGCGCCTTAAATGCCAGCCTCGACAAACGGCACGGTCAGGGCCAGGGCCGCGTCCAGGGCACCGGCGTCTACACCACCGCCTTGTGCCATGTCCGGACGACCACCGCCCTTCCCGCCCACTGCCGCAGCGGCTTGTTTCATCAAATCACCGGCTTTGAGTTGGCCAGTCAGGTCTTTGGTTACACCGGCAACCAGAACGACCTTATCCTCATGGACACTGCCGAGCAGGATCACTGCGCGGCCGAGCTTGTTCTTCAACTGATCGACCAAGGCCAACAACGCCTTGCCGTCCTGGCCGTCCAGGCGCGCCGCCAGGACGTTCACGCCCTTGACGTCCTGGGCGGAAGCCGACAGATCGTCGCCTGCCGCGCTGGCCGCCTTGGCCTGCAACTGTTCCAGCTGTTTCTCCAGCGCACGGTTGCGCTCCAGCACGGCGGACAGTTTGTCGATCAGATTGTCACGGCTGCCCTTGACCAGGCTGGCCGCTTCCTTGAGTTGTTCTTCACCCGCATTGAGGTAGGCCAGGGCCGCAGCACCGGTTACCGCTTCAATACGACGCACACCGGACGCCACACCGCCTTCGCTGATGATTTTCAGCAGGCCGATGTCGCCGGTACGGTTGGCGTGGATCCCACCGCACAGTTCAACCGAGAAGTTGCCGCCCATGCTCAGGACGCGCACGTTGTCGCCGTATTTCTCGCCGAACAGCGCCATCGCGCCCTTGGCCTTGGCGGTCTCGATGTCGGTTTCCTCGGTTTCCACCGCGGTGTTCTTGCGCACCTGGGCGTTGACGATGTCTTCCAGGGCCTTGATCTGCGCAGGCTTGATCGCTTCGAAGTGGCTGAAGTCGAAACGCAGGCGCTGGCTGTCGACCAACGAACCCTTCTGCTGGACGTGCTCGCCCAACACCTGGCGCAGTGCCGCGTGCAGCAAGTGGGTGGCCGAGTGGTTCAGCGCAGTGGCGTGGCGCACGTCGGCGTCCACCTGGGCGTCCACCGGCGAACCGACGATCAGGCTGCCCGACGCCAATACGCCGTGGTGCAGGAATGCGCCGCCGGTCTTGGTGGTATCACGCACATCGAAACGACCGGAAGACGCCTTGAGGAAACCGCAGTCGCCGATCTGGCCACCGGATTCGGCATAGAACGGCGTCCGGTCCAGGACCACCACGCCGTCATCGCCTTCATTCAGGACGTCGACCGACTGGCCGTCTTTATACAGCGCGATCACTTTGGCCGAACCGTGGGTGGCCGTATAGCCGGTGAACTCGGTGGCCACGTCAACCTTGACCAGGCTGTTGTAGTCCATGCCGAAGGAACTGGCGGAACGGGCGCGCACGCGCTGGGCTTCCATCTCGCGTTCGAAACCTTCCTCGTCGAGGGTCAGGTTGCGCTCGCGGGCGATGTCGCCGGTCAGGTCCATCGGGAAACCGTAGGTGTCGTAGAGTTTGAACACCACATCGCCCGGCACCACGCTGCCCTGCAGGCCGGCGAGGTCTTGCTCGAGGATTTTCAGGCCCTGTTCCAGGGTCTTGGCGAACTGCTCTTCTTCGGCCTTGAGCACGCGCTCGATGTGCGCCTGGTTCTGGGTGAGTTCCGGGAAGGCTGCGCCCATCTCGGCGACCAGCGCCGCGACGATCTGGTAGAAGAAGCTGCCGTTGGCGCCCAGCTTGTTACCGTGGCGGCAGGCGCGACGGATGATACGGCGCAGCACGTAGCCGCGGCCTTCATTGGACGGCAGCACGCCGTCGGCAATCAGGAAACCGCAGGAACGGATGTGGTCAGCCACCACTTTGAGCGATGCCTGGTCTTCATTGGCACAACCGATGGCCTTGGCCGCAGCGGCCAGCAGGCTCTGGAACAGGTCGATCTCGTAGTTGGAGTGAACGTGCTGCATCACCGCACTGATCCGCTCCAGGCCCATGCCGGTATCCACCGACGGTGCCGGCAGCGGGTGCAACACGCCATCGGCGGTGCGGTTGAACTGCATGAACACGTTGTTCCAGATCTCGATGTAACGGTCGCCGTCTTCTTCCGGCGAACCCGGTGGGCCGCCCCAGATATCGGCGCCGTGATCGTAGAAAATCTCGGTGCATGGGCCGCACGGGCCGGTGTCGCCCATGGTCCAGAAGTTGTCGGAGGCGTAAGGCGCGCCCTTGTTGTCGCCGATACGCACCATGCGCTCAGGCGGCACGCCGACTTGCTGGGTCCAGATGTCGTAGGCTTCGTCATCGCTGGCGTAGACGGTGACCCAGAGCTTTTCCTTCGGCAGTTTCAGCACGCCAGTGAGGAAGGTCCAGGCGAAGTTGATCGCGTCCTTCTTGAAATAGTCGCCAAAGCTGAAGTTGCCGAGCATTTCGAAAAACGTGTGGTGACGGGCGGTGTAGCCGACGTTTTCCAGGTCGTTGTGCTTGCCACCGGCGCGCACGCATTTCTGGCTGCTGACCGCGCGGGTATAGGCGCGCTTTTCCTGGCCCAGGAAGCAGTCCTTGAACTGGTTCATCCCCGCGTTGGTGAACAGCAGGGTGGGGTCATTGCCTGGGATCAAGGAGCTGGAGGCGACACGGGTGTGGCCTTGCTCTTCGAAGAAGCGAAGGAAGGCTTCACGGATTTCTGCGCTTTTCATTAGGTTCTTCCACGGAGTCTGAGGCCAAAGGCCAGTGCGCAACATCATCAGACGGAGCGACGGCAAAGGGCCGCATTATATCGGCCCTTTGCCGGTGGTACAGCGTGTTTATGTGATAGAAACAGTCAATTAGACAGTCTGCACGGTCATTTCCGAGAAAACTCGACGAATGCCTGCACCACTTGCTCGATCTGCGCACGGCTCACGTCCAGGTGCGTGACCATGCGCAGGCGCGGTGCGGCGCTCAACTTGATGCCGCGCTCGGCGGCAAACGTCTTCAGGGCCTGCGCCCGGTCGCCGAGCTGCACGTAGACCATGTTGGTCTGCACCGGCTCCACCGCATACCCGGCCTTGCGCAGTTCATCCCCCAGCCACTGGGCGTTGGCGTGGTCGTCGGCCAGGCGCTGCACCTGATGGTCAAGGGCATACAGCCCCGCCGCCGCCAGGGAACCGGCCTGGCGCATGCCGCCGCCGACCATCTTGCGCAAACGCCGCGCCTTGGCGATCAGCGCCGTGGAGCCGCACAACACCGAGCCAATCGGCGCGCCCAGGCCCTTGGACAGGCACACCGACACCGAATCGAAATGCTGGGTGATCTCCCGCGCGTCCACCTCGAGCCTGACCGCCGCGTTGTAGAGCCGCGCGCCGTCCAGGTGCAGGGCCAGGCCATGTTCACGGGTAAACGCACGTGCCCTGGCCAGGTACTCCAGCGGGAGCACCTTGCCCTGCATGGTGTTCTCCAGCGCCAACAGGCGGGTACGGGCGAAGTGGAAATCATCGGGCTTGATCGCTTCCAGCACCTGATCCAGGTGCAGGGAACCGTCCGCCTGCACTTCCAGTGGTTGCGGCTGGATCGAACCCAGCACCGCCGCGCCGCCGCCTTCGTACTTATAGGTGTGGGCCTGCTGACCGACGATGTATTCCTCGCCGCGCTCACAGTGGGCCATCAACGCCAGCAGGTTGCTCATGGTGCCGGTGGGCACGAACAACGCCGCAGCGAACCCCAGGCGCTTGGCCAGTTCGGCCTCCAGGCGATTGACGCTAGGGTCTTCGCCATACACGTCATCGCCGCTGACGGCGCTGGCCATCGCATCGAGCATGCCGGGGGTGGGTTGGGTCACGGTGTCGCTGCGCAGGTCTATCACGGTCATCAAACTGGCCTCTGATGGGTTGGGCGTTCTTTCGTACTGACGATTACTGCGGGTAAAGCCACGGAATATCAAGCCCTATGCTGCGTCAATCGAATATCAATCAAACAAACCGATATAGGCTATCGATACGGCAATCGTGCAGTTTCTGAAAAACCATGTTAAAAACTCTCCGCCGCCAGGGTTCTGGCGGCAACGTTCTCAGGGCGGGGTGCAATTCCCCACCGGCGGTAATTGCGCGCAATGTGCATAGCCCGCGAGCGCTTGGCGCCTCGAACTGCTCCGGCAGGACGGCGACAAGGTCAGCAGACCCGGTGTGATCCCGGGGCCGACGGTCATAGTCCGGATGAAGAGAGAACGGGATTGGCGCAAAAGGGCCGCGCGCTGAGTTCATGCCTGCATGACCCAGCTGTTCGTACCCTTAAATCCCATTCGATTCATAACGCCCTGTTTTTTTCTTAAACAGGAGTCAGAACATGCAACCCACCGCAATCGACAGCAAAAGCAAAAACCATCACGGCGAGCGCGTCGCGTTTATCCAGGCCTGCTGGCACAAGGATATTGTCGACCAATCGCGCAAAGGCTTTCTCAGCGAAATGATCGCCCTGGGTTACCAGGAATCGGACATCGATTTCTTCGAAGTCGGCGGCGCCTTTGAAATGCCCCTGCACGCCAAGCTGCTGGCCAAGACCGGCCGTTACGCCGGCATCGTCGCCGCGGCCCTGGTGGTGGACGGCGGCATCTACCGCCACGAATTCGTCGCCCAATCGGTGGTCAGCGGCCTGATGCAGGTTCAGCTGGAAACCGAAGTGCCGGTGTTCTCGGTGTCTCTGACCCCGCACCACTTCCACGCTGGCAGCGAGCACCACGCCTTCTTCCATGATCACTTCGTACACAAAGGCCAGGAAGCGGCGCGTACCTGTGCCGACACCTTGCACAAGGTACGTGCGATCCGCCGCAGCGAGCCGCGTGCCGTAGCAGTTTAAGCAACACCGCAAAACAAAATGTGGGAGGGGGCTTGCCCCCGATGGCGGTCTGTCAGTTAAAAATTTTCTGACAGTTACACCGCAATCGGGGGCAAGCCCCCTCCCACATTTGGATCCGGTTAAGGCTGAGATCTATGCCAGCCCGGCGTCCGTGGTCGGCACGATCAATATCCCTGCGCGCAAGCCATTCTTCACCTTCGGGTTCGGGAAGATGATGCGTGCGTCCTCCTCCTCGATCACCCAGCGGGTCTTGGCGACGTCTTCGGCGAGCAGATAGCCCTGGGCCAACGGCGAAAAGTTTTCCACGTCCGCCGGCAGGTGCAACAGGAATGCATCGCTGTGCTTGATGACTTCGCGGGACACGGCAAACAGCTGCAGGCCATCCAGGCTGCCGGTGTCCGGCTCGGTGCCTTCGATGATCTGCGTCAGCCGGGTTTCCAGGCGCGACACGTCCACATCCTGGTTCTGCCCGAATGGCCGCGCCTTGCCCAATTCCAGGGTAAAGGCCTCGGCGCCCAGTTGTTCATAGGTAAAGGCGGAGAAGGTGATCGAAGCTTTGTTCTGCAGCAGCACCGCCTGCATACCGGCGGCGCGCAAGCGGGCCAGTTCGTGGCGCGAATGCTGGCGCCCGTCCTTCCACGGGTAGAGGGCGAACTGCTCGACCTTCGAACCACGAATGGCGGTGTGCAGGTCGTAATGCAAGCGCGAGCGGCCAGGCAGGCTGAAGAAGCTGCGGGCCAATTGTTCCAGCTCGGCGGCGCGCATGGCTTCAGGGCCGATATTTTTTTCGTGACGGCCGTTGAACAGCCGGTTGACGTCCAGTTCGAGGTAACGCTCACCGCGGCGCATAGCCTCGGGGTTGCCGAACAGGAACAGAATACGGGTGCGGGGTTTGATCTGCCCGCGGGCGATGCCATGCAACAGGCGGTCGAGCAGTTCGATCGGCGCGGTCTCGTTGCCGTGGATGCCGGACGACAGCAGCACGTCGCTGCCGTTGTCCCGCGCTTGCGGCGGGCGCACTTCGAGCGCGCCTTCGCTGAGCCAGCGCATCTGCACGCCGTCGACAGTCAGTTGAATTTTTTGCGCCGGTTCACGACCGGCGAGAGTCAGTTCAAGGAGTTTGCCGAGGGCGAGCATAAGCAGCTTCCTTAGTGGTTGCAGCCTGGGCCGTGGACGTGATCGTCGTCATCACCCTCAACGTCGGCCGGTTCCATTTCCAGTTGCAGGCTCATCAGGTTGGTGGCCAGTGGGCGCATCAGCAGGTTGGCGTACTCGGCGTCGCCTTCTTCCACGTCCACACCGATCAGCAGTTGGCCACGGCCGTCGTGCTGAATCCAGACTTCCTTGCCCTGCCAGATCACGGCAACGCGGGTGCAGGAGGTTTGCAGCTGGGTGCCGTCGGTGTCTTCAAGGATCAGTTGCAGGGTATCGGTGCTCATAAATAGCTCTCGGCCGTGTGGCGTTAATTGATCTGGAAAGGATATACCGCGCCCAGTTTAAGGATTTGCGTCAGTTCATCCAATGCCGTCCGGCATTCAAGCAGCAATTGCGGGTCAGCCAGGTCGCTTTCGCGCAGGCTGTCGCGGTAGTGCTTGTCGACCCACTGGGTCAGCGTTTCATACAGCGGCGCGGTCATGATAACCCCTGGGTTCACCGCCGCCAGCTCGGTTTCGTTCAACGCCACGCGCAAACGCAGGCACGCCGGGCCGCCGCCGTTCTGCATGCTTTGCTTGAGGTCGAAGACCTTGACCTCGCGGATCAAACCACCGGCAGCGGTCAGACCTTGCAGATACTGCCAGACACGTGCGTTGGCGCGGCACTCTTCCGGCACGATCAATAGCATCGAGCCGTCGGCGCGGGTCAGCAATTGGCTGTTGAACAGGTAGGAACGCACCGCGTCTTCGACGCTGACCTGGGCACGCGGCACGCACACCGACTGGAAGTTGCCGCCCAGCTTGCCCAACTTGGCCTGCAACTCGGCAAGCATCGTCTCGGTGTTGAGGAACGCGTCCTCGTGATAGAACAGCATTTCGCCATTGCCCACCGCGATCACGTCGTTATGGAACACGCCGGCATCGATCACCGCCGGGTTCTGCTGGGCGAAGACCACGCCAGCGTCTTTCAGGCCGTGCAGGCGGGCGACGGCCTGGGAGGCTTCGAGGGTCTGGCGCGCCGGGTACTTCTGCGGCGCCGGGTAACGGGTGTCGAACGCGCTGCGGCCGAACACGAAAAACTCCACGCCGGCCTCGCCATAGTCACGGCAGAAACGTGTGTGGTTGGCCGCGCCTTCGTCGCCGAACTGCGCCACCGCCGGCAACGCGGCGTGGTGGGCGAAGTGTTTCGCATCGGTAAACATCGCCCCCAATACGCGGCTGGTGGTCGGGTGTTCGATGCTGCGGTGGTATTTGCAGTTGAGGTTGGCGGCGGTGAAATGCACGCGGCCATCCGCCGTGTCGGCGCTCGGGCTGACGGTGGCGGCGTTGGCCACCCACATGCTCGACGCCGAGCAGCTGGCGACCAGCAATGGCATGGCGTGCTTGGCCGCGTGCTGGATGACCTGGGCATCGCTGCCGCTGAAGCCGAGGTTGCGCAAGGCAGCCACGTCCGGGCGTTCCTGCGGCGCCAGCACGCCTTGCACAAAACCCATGTCCATCAGCGCTTTCATTTTCTGCAGGCCCTGCAACGCCGCTTCCTTGGGGTTGGAAGCTTGCTGGCTGTTGCTCTGGGACGCGACGTTGCCGTAGGACAAACCGCCGTAGTTATGGGTCGGCCCCACTAGACCGTCAAAATTGACTTCATAGGATTTCATCGGCGAGGCTCCACGAACATCTGTTTTTATAGGCAATCTTCAACACACCCCGGGTCAAGTGTGGGAGGGGGCTTGCCCCCTCCCACCTTTAGATCAGTGTAATGCCGGGCGTGAGTGTGGCTGGCAGCACCAGGCTTGGGGTTTCCAGGGACGCCACCGGGTACGCGCAATAATCCGCTGCGTAATAGGCGCTGGCGCGATGGTTGCCCGAAGCCCCGACACCACCGAACGGCGCGGTACTGGCGGCGCCGGTCAGTTGTTTGTTCCAGTTGACGATCCCGGCGCGGCTTTCCAGCCAGAATTGCTGGTAGCGCGCTTCGGAGTCCGACAACAAACCGGCGGCCAGGCCGTATTGGGTGTTGTTGGCCTCGGCAATCGCCGCGGCGAAATCAGCGTAGCGGATCACCTGCAACAGCGGGCCGAACAGCTCTTCATCGGCGCGCTCGCTCACTTCGGTCACGTCAATGATGCCCGGGGTCAACAACGCGGCCTGAGCCTGCGGCTGGGTCATTTCCAGCAGCGCCACGGCGCCGTTGGCCAACAGCAGTTCCTGAGCGTCCATCAAGGCTTTCGCCGCCGCCAGGGAAATCACCGAGCCCATGAACGGCGCCGGTTGCTGGTCGAATGCACCGACCGCAATCGTCGCGCTGACCGCCACCAGCCGCGCCAGCAGCGCATCGCCCCAGGCGCCTTCGGGCACCAGCAAGCGACGGGCACAGGTGCAACGCTGGCCGGCCGAGATAAACGCCGATTGGATGATGGTGTAGACCGCCGCATCCACGTCGGCCACTTGATCCACCACCAGCGGGTTGTTACCGCCCATTTCCAGGGCCAGGATCTTGTCCGGGCGCCCGGAGAACTGCTGGTGCAGGTGGTTGCCGGTGCGGCTGGAGCCGGTGAAGAACAACCCGTCGATACCCGGGTTGGCCGCCAGGGCGATCCCGGTTTCCCGCGCGCCTTGCAGCAGGTTCAACACGCCCGCCGGCAGGCCGGCTTCGATCCAGCATTGCACGGTCAGCTCGGCGACTTTCGGGGTCAACTCGCTGGGTTTGAACAGCACGGTATTGCCCGCCAGCAACGCCGGGACGATATGCCCATTGGGCAGGTGGCCGGGGAAGTTGTAAGGACCAAACACCGCCACCACGCCGTGAGGCTTGTGGCGCAGCACGGCGGTGGCGTCGCCCAGCGGGCCGCTCTTCTCGCCGGTACGCTCGCGGTAGCTTTGCACCGAGATCGCGATCTTGTTGGCCATGCTGGTGACTTCGGTGGCCGATTCCCACAGGGGCTTGCCGGTTTCTTCACCGATGCAGCGGGCGATTTCATCGGCGCGGCTTTTCAAGGTATTGGCGAAGGCTTCGAGCACGCCGATGCGCTCTTCCAACGAGCGCCGGGCCCACGCCGGAAACGCCTGGCGCGCCGCCTGCACGGCGGATTCGACCTGTTCGGCGCTGGCGCCATTGCCGGCCCACAGCACGTGCTGGGTCACCGGGTTGCGCGATTCGAACAACTCACCCTGGCCAGCCAGCCAGCTACCTGCGATATACAGCGAATTCATTATTTCGACTCCCGAGCAGCAGACAACGGTACGGCACGCACTTGATCGCCCACCACCAGCTGCAGGCGCTTGGCGGTCAACGGATCGACCACCAGCGTGCCTGCCGCCAGGCGGGCCGGTGCGGCGGTGATGCGGCACTCTTCGCGCTTGCGGTTATGGATCAGGAACGGCGTGGCGTCGTCGCCTGGCGTGCCGATGGCCAACACCAGCGACTGGCTGTCGCGCACCGCACGGATCTTGCTGGTCTCACATTCCACCGCCGGGCCGGCGTCGAAAATGTCGACATAGCCCTGGTAGCTGAACCCTTCGCTCTTGAGCATGCTCAGCGCCGGCTCGGTGTCCGGGTGGACCTTGCCGATCACGTTGCGCGCATCCTCCGACAGGAAGCAGCTGTACAGCGGAAATTTCGGCATCAACTCGGCGATAAAGGCTTTGTTGCCCACGCCGGTGAGGTAGTCGGCCTGGCTGAATTCCATCTTGAAGAAGTGTCGGCCCAGGCTTTCCCAGAACGGCGAACGCCCGGCTTCATTGGACACGCCGCGCATCTCGGCGATGATCTTGTTGCCGAACAACTGCGGGAACTCCGCGATAAACAGCAGGCGCGCCTTGGCCAGCATGCGGCCGTTGAGGCCGTTGCGGTAATCGGCGTGCAGGAACAACGAACACAGTTCGGAGTTGCCGGTGAGGTCGTTGGCCAGGAACAGCGTCGGGATCTCACGGTAGATATTCAGCTCCTGGGAGGCGCTGACGGTCAGGCCGACCCGGAAGTTGTACCAGGGCTCGCGCAGGCCGACGGCGCCGGCGATGGCGGAAATCCCCACCACGCGGCCTTCGTCGTTTTCCAGCACGAACAGGTAGTCGGCATCCCCGCGCCCGGCTTCGCCGCGGAAGGTTTTTTCGGCCCAGCCGACCCGGTGGGTCAGGCGCTCTTCGTTGGCCGGCAAGGTGGTCAGGCCGGTGCCGGTGCTGCGCGCCAGATCAATCAGGGCCGGTAAATCGCTGCTGCGTACGGGACGAACGATCATGCTATCTCCTCAGGCGGGCCGCCCGTTCAGGCCACCCGCAAAACTCTGCGTTAAACCGCAACCAAACGCACGCTGGCGCCTTCGCCGACGCCCAGGGCTTCGGCCGCTTCCAGGTCCAGGGTCACCGGTTTGCCGGGCGCGTAGTCCAGCTCCAGCAGCACCGCGCGGTAATCCTGCAACTGCGCGTTGCTCACCAGGTACTGGCGGCCGACACCCTTGACCCTCTCGCCGATCTTCACCGGCACCACGCGGCTCTGGGCGATCGAGCGAATGCCCGAGACCCGCGCGTGCAGCGTCGGGCCGCCGTCGAAGATGTCGATGTAGTGATCGGTCTCGAAGCCTTCGCGCATGAGGATGTCGAAGGTGATCTGCGCACGCGGATGCACCTGGCCCATGGCTTCCTGAGCTTCGTCCGGCAGCAGCGGCACGTAGATCGGGTAGTGCGGCATCAGCTCGGCGAGGAACGTGCGGCTTTTCAGCCCGCACAGGCGCTCGGCGGCGGCGTAGTTGAGGTCGAAGAAGTTGCGCCCGATGGCGTCCCAGAACGGCGAATCACCGTTCTCGTCGCTGTAGCCGACAATCTCGGTCACCACCGAGTCGGCGAAGCGCTCGGGATGGCTGGCGACGAACAACAGGCGGCCGCGGGAATTGAGTTCCGACCACGGCGAACCGACCAGCTCCGGCACCACGTAGAAGCTGGTGAGCAGGCTGTTGCCGGTGAGGTCGTGGCACTGGGAAAGCACGTGGATCTTGTTGTGGATCTTCAGCTCGCGGGAGGCGTGGACGAAGGTCTCGTTACGGAAGCTGTAGAACGGTTCCGAGTAGCCGGCCGAGGCGACGATGGCCGAACAGCCGACGAGCTTGCCGGTCTCGGTGTCTTCGAGCACGAAGAAATAGCTTTCTTCACCGTTGAAACTGACCTCGGCAGCGAAGGACGCTTCGCTGGCGGCGATCTTGTCGCTCAGGCGCTCCACATCGTCCGGCAAGGAGGTGACACCAATCGGGCTGTCCGCAGCCAGACGCTGCACCTCGCCCAGATCAGCCATTTGCGCGGGGCGCATCACCAGCATGGTGTCACTCCTTAACTCGAAAAACTCATAGGAAAAAGTACCGGACAGGTCAGGAACAACACATATCCAATGTGGGAGGGGCGGTGCGACGATTCGACTTGCCCCCGATAGCAGTCTGTCAGTTGATACATCTGGTGACTGATACACCGCTATCGGGGGCAAGCCCCCTCCCACATTCGACCCAGTCCGACAGATAAATGTGTATCAGGCTTGGGTCAGTGTTTTAACAGCACGCTCAAAACGGTCCAGGCCTTCATTGATGTCCGCATCCTCCACCACCAGGCTCGGCGCGAAACGCACCACGTCGGGGCCGGCTTGCAGGATCATCAGGTTTTCTTTCTCGGCCGCGTTGAACACGTCCTTGGCCTTGCCTTTCCAGGCGTCGCTCAACACGCAACCGAGCAGCAGGCCGAGGCCGCGCACTTCGCTGAAGATCCCGTATTGTTTGCCGATCTGTTCCAGGCGGGCCTTGAACAGGTCGTGCTTGGCGTTGACGCCGGCCAGCACTTCAGGCGTGTTGATCACATCGATCACCGCCCCCGCCACCGCACACGCCAGCGGGTTGCCGCCGTAGGTGGTGCCGTGGGTGCCGACCACCAAGTGCTTGGCCAAGGCTTCCGTGGTGAGCATCGCGGCAATCGGGAAACCGCCGCCCAGGCTCTTGGCGCTGGTGAGAATGTCCGGCACCACACCGTAGTGCTGGTAGGCGAACAGATGGCCGCTGCGGCCCATGCCGGTCTGCACTTCGTCGAACACCAGCAGCGCGTCGTGGGCGTCGCACAGTTCGCGGGCGCCTTGCAGGTAGGCCAGCTCGGCCGGCAGTACGCCGCCCTCGCCTTGCACCGGTTCCAGCACCACGGCGCAGGTCTTGTCCGACACGGCAGCTTTCAGCGCGGCCAGGTCATTGAACGGCACATGGGTGATACCGGTGATCTTCGGCCCGAAGCCGTCGGAGTACTTCGACTGGCCACCGACGTTGACGGTGAACAGGGTGCGGCCGTGGAAGCTGTTGAGGGCGGCGATGATCTCGTATTTCTCGCTGCCGAAGCGGTCGAACGCCACGCGACGGGCCAGCTTGAACGCAGCCTCGTTGGCTTCGGCGCCGGAGTTGCAGAAGAACACACGCTCGGCAAAAGTGGCGTCGATCAACTTGTGGGCCAGGCGCAGGGCCGGCTCATTGGTGAAGACGTTGGAGACGTGCCACAGCTTGTGGGCCTGTTCGGTCAACGCACCGACCAGCGCCGGGTGGGCATGGCCCAAAACATTGACCGCGATGCCGCCGGCAAAGTCGATCAGCTCGCGACCCGCCTGGTCCCACACGCGCGAACCTGCGCCGCGCACGGGGATGAATGCGGCAGGTGCGTAATTGGGCACCATGACCTGGTCGAAATCGGCACGTTGCACCGGGGCTTGCTCAACGGACATCGGAGTCTCCTGAAGAGGAACGCCTGCCTGGAACTGGCGGGCGATGCAGGGATTGTAAGGACAGTTTTCAGCGCGGCCTTGCCGCCAAGCGACAACTTCTTATAGCGCCAACCCGCGATTTTGGCGGGTTTACGCCAATGCGACAAATAGCATCGCAATGGCGCAGTTTAAACGCTACCGGGGCACAGCGGCAGGTGGTCGAGCAGGATAGGCGTAACTTGGCCGGCGGCCGGCTATCTATCTACCGCAGGGATCGCGCGGGTGAGATCAACCGCGTTCGGACGGCACCGACGACAACTCGAACGGGCTGCTGCTGCGTCGCTGGTTGCGGTCTTCGCGGGGGGTGGCGCCGAAGAAATTGCGGTAGGCGCTGGAGAAGTGCGGCCCCGAGGAGAAGCCGCAGGACAGGCCGATCTGGATGATCGACTTGCTGGTTTGCATCAGCATCTGGCGGGCCTTGTTCAGGCGCAGTTCCAGGTAATACTGGCTGGGGACGCGATTGAGGTATTGCTTGAAGATGCGTTCCAGTTGTCGTCGCGACACGCAGACATGCTGGGCGATTTCGTCGGTGGTCAGCGGTTCTTCGATGTTGGCCTCCATCAACAGCACCGCCTGGGTCAGCTTCGGATGGCTCGAGCCCAGGCGGTTTTGCAGAGGGATGCGCTGGCGCTCGCCGCCTTCGCGGATGCGCTCCACCACCAGTTCCTCGGACACCGCACCGGCCAGCTCGGCGCCGTGATCACGGGCCAGCACCGCCAGCAACAGGTCGAGTACCGACATGCCGCCACAGGCGGTCAGGCGATCGCGGTCCCAGTCGAACAGATGGCTGGTGGCGATGACCTTGGGGAAGCGCTCGGCGAAATCGTCCTGCCAGCGCCAATGCACGGCGGCGCGGTAGCCGTCGAGCAGACCGAGATGAGCCAGCGGGTAGACACCGGCCGACAAGCCGCCGATCACACACCCGGCGCGCACCAGTTGCTTGAGCGCGGTGCTGAGCTGCGAAGCGATCGCGGTGGGCGGTTCGTCGGCCAGCAGGAACAGTTTCTGGAAGCCTTCGAGCTTGCCGGCCCACGGCCCGCCGGGCAGTTGCCAGGCGCCATCGGTCTGCGGTTCGGCCTGCAGAAACGACAGTTCATAGACCACCTCCGGATGCACCCGCTGAGCAACGCGCAAGGCCTCCTCAGCCAGCGCAAGCGTCAGTGCTTTTGTGCTGGGCCAAATCAGGAAACCAATTCGATGGGCAGTCATGGAGGGCTATCCGAAGCAAAAACAGTGAAAGAAGCCGTGGGCCAATGCTAGCCCGTAAACGAACACAAATCTCAAAAACGATGAACATCCAATGTGGGAGGGGCGGTGCGACGATTCGACTTGCCCCCGATAGCGGTGTATCAGTCACCAGATGTATCAACTGACAGACTGCTATCGGGGGCAAGCCCCCTCCCACATAAAAGGAGTGGCTACTTCAAGCTGCCGGAGAGGAACTGCTGAAGCCGCTCAGACTGGGGATTGACCAGCACTTCGCGCGGGTTGCCGCGTTCTTCGACGATGCCTTTGTGCAGGAATACCAACTGGTTGGACACTTCACGGGCAAAGCCCATTTCGTGGGTCACCACCACCATGGTGCGGCCTTCCTGGGCCAGGTCCTGCATGACTTTCAACACTTCGCCGACCAACTCCGGGTCCAGCGCCGAGGTGGGTTCGTCGAACAGCATCACCTCCGGCTCCATCGCCAGCGCACGGGCAATCGCCACGCGCTGTTGCTCGCCACCGGACATATGGCCGGGGAACGCATCCTTACGATGGCCCACGCCGACTTTGGCCAGGTAGTGCTCGGCCTTTTCCCGCGCGTCCTTTTTCGACATGCCCAGCACATGCACCGGGGCTTCCATCACGTTTTCCAGCGCGGTCATGTGCGACCACAGGTTGAAATGCTGGAACACCATGGACAGGCGCGAACGCATGCGTTGCAGCTGTTTCGGGTCGGCGGCCCGCAGGGCGCCGTCTTTGCCGGCCACCAGTTTCAGCTCTTCGTTATTGAGCAGGATCTTGCCGGCGTGGGGCTGCTCCAGCAGGTTGACGCAGCGCAAAAAGGTACTTTTGCCCGAACCGCTGGAACCGATGATGCTGATCACATCACCGGCCGCGGCGGCCAGGGACACGCCTTTGAGCACTTCATGACTGCCATAGCGTTTATGCAGGTCTTGGACTTCAAGCTTGTACATGCGGTCGGTTCTCACAAAAACAGGTGGTCAGTCGTTGAGCAAGCGCCCGTGACGCAGCGCTTCGCGCCCCGCCACCTTGGCCAGCCAGAAACCCGCTTGGGCATAACGTAGCCGTTCAACGGCAAACAGCACCCCCGAAGTGCCGGCGCAGATGATGCTCACGCGGTCTTCCAGAGGGTCGATCACTTCAAAAACCGGCTCGCCGGCGTCCACCCAGTCACCGGCTTTACGCAGGTAACTGATCACGCCAGCGTGGGGTGCAAACAGCAATTCGGTGCCTTCGAAGGGCACGCCTTCGCAGGGTTCGTGACGTGGCGCCGGCCACTCACCTTTAATCAGGCCCTGCTCGGCGAGGAACGCGAGGATGCCTTCGGCGTGGAAGATCGCTTCGTCGCGGCCGGTATCGGCCTGGCCGCCCAGTTCCAGGGTGGTCGCCAGGCACGCCAGCGGAATCTGCGCCTCGGGGAACGCCCGCGACACACGCAGCCAGGGCAGCGAGCAGGCTTCATCGAACGAGCTGCCGCCGGAGTCTTCCGCCAGCAGCCCGACTTTCACATTCAAATGCGCCGACAGCGACCGCCACTGCGGCCAATGCTGGGGCAGCGCGTACATGTGCAGCGCGGCTTCGGCGTCGCAATGCAGGTCGAGGACGATGTCCGCGGTGCAGGCGTGGCTCAGCAGCACCCGCTGCATGCCTTGCAACTGGCTGGCCGGCGCGGGCAGCGCGTCGAGCGTATCGCGCATCGCCTGGCGGATCACGCGCACGTTGGCATGGGGATCATCGCCGAGCTTGCCGTGCAGTTGTGCGATCAGCGGTTCGCTCAACTCGACGAAATCGCGGTTGAAATTCTTGCCGCTGCCAATCTCGAAACGCCCTTGATGGCTGCCTTGCAACAGCTGGCCCAGGCCCATCGGGTTGGCCACCGGCACCAACTCGATCACGCCGTTGAGCGCGCCTTGCTGTTCCAGTTCGGTCAGGCGCTTTTTCAGCTCCCACGCGGCACGCATCCCCGGCAGTTCATCGGCGTGCAGGCTGGCCTGGATGTAGGCCTTGCGCTCGCCGCTGCCGAAACGGAACACGCTCAGTTGGCGCTCGCAACCCAGGTGGCCCCAGGGCAACAGGTGATCGATACGTTCCATATCAGTGCTTCCGTGGAGCCAGGTAGCTCAGCCAGCGGCGCTCGGCCAACTTGAACAGGCGCACCAGGATGAAGGTCAGGCACAGGTAGAACGCGCCGGCGGTGATATAGGCTTCGAACGGCAGGTAGAACTGTGCGTTCACCGTGCGCGCGGCACCGGTGATGTCGATCAGGGTGACGATGGATGCCAGGCTGGTGGTCTGCAGCATCATGATCACTTCGTTGCTGTACTGCGGCAGCGCCCGGCGCAGGGCCGATGGCAGCAGGATGCGGCGGTACAGTTTGTAGCGCGACATGCCCATGGCCTTGGCCGCTTCGATCTCGCCGTTGGGGGTGGCCTTGAGGCTCCCGGCGATGATTTCGGCGGTGTAGGCACTGGTGTTGATCGCAAAGGCCAGGCACGCGCAGAACGTGGCGCTGGACAACAGCGGCCACAGGAAGCTCTCGCGCACCGCCTGGAACTGGGCCAGGCCGTAGTAGATCAAGAACAGCTGCACCAGCATCGGTGTGCCGCGGATCACATAGGTGTAGAGCCAGGCCGCGCCGTTGACGATCGGCTGCTTGGACACCCGCATCAAGCCCAGGGGCAAGGCGGCGAGCAGGCCGAAGAACAGCGAGATGGCGAGCAGTTTCAGGGTGGTCAGCAAGCCGCCGAGGTACAGCGGCATGGCGTCCCAGATGACGTTGTAGTCGAAGATCATAGATCAGCCGCCCTTACGCCTACCGAGTAGCGCTTCTCAAGATGACGCAAGGCCAGCAACGATACGCTGGTGATCACCAGGTACATCGCCGCCACTGCGAGGAAGAAGGTAAAAGGCTCGCGGGTGGCATCCGCCGCCTGCTTGGCCTTGAACATCATGTCTTGCAGGCCCACCACCGAAATCAGCGCGGTGGCCTTGGTCAGGACCAGCCAGTTGTTGGTAAACCCGGGGATCGCCAGCCGGATCATCTGCGGCACCATCACCCGGAAAAACACCTGGAAAGGGCTCATGCCATACGCCAGGCCGGCTTCGGCCTGGCCCTTGGGGATGGCCATGAAGGCGCCGCGGAAGGTTTCCGACAGGTAGGCGCCAAAGATGAAACCCAGGGTGCCGATACCGGCGGCCAAGGGGTTCAAGTCGATATAGTCGTCATAGCCAAGCATCGGCGCGACGCGGTTGAGCAGGTCCTGACCGCCGTAGAAAATCAGCAGGATCAGCACCAGGTCGGGAATCCCACGGATCACCGTGGAGTACAAGTCACCCAGCCAGGCCAACCAGCGCACCGGCGACAGGCGTAACGCGACCCCGATCAGACCCAGAACGATGGCCAAGGCCATGGACGACAAGGCGAGCTGAAGCGTCAACCATGCGCCATCGAGGATGACGGCCCCGTAGCCTTTCAACATGATTCAGGTCCTCGAAAAGGGGGATGAAAAAATGGCGCAAACCGCAGGAATTCTGTTGCTTGCGCCATTCTGGACAGACCGCTGCGACGATTTACTTGGCGTCTGGGCCGTAAATATCGAAGTTGAAGTACTTGTCCTGGATAGCCTTGTACTTGCCGTTGGCACGAATCGCAGTGATCGCAGCGTTGATGCGGTCCAGGTTTTCCTTGTCGCCTTTACGTACCGCGATACCGATGCCATCGCCGAAGTATTTGCTATCGGTAAAGGCTGGGCCGGTGAACGCGTAGCCTTTACCCGCAGCCGTATCGAGGAAACCTTCCTGCAACAGGGTGGCGTCAGCCACGGTGCCGTCGAGGCGACCGGCTTCCACGTCCAGGTAGATTTCGTTCTGCGAGCTGTAAGGAACAACCGTGGCACCTTTAGGCGCCAGTACTTCCTTGGCGAAACGGTCGTGGATCGAACCGCGCTGCACGCCGATCTTCTTGCCTTTCAACTCATCCAGGCTGTCGCTGACGGTCGTGCCTTCCTTCAACACCAGGCGCGCCGGGGTCAGGTAGTAGCGGTTGGTGAAGTCCACGGACTTCTTGCGGTCGTCGGTGATGGACATGGACGACAGGATCGCGTCGATCTTGCGCACTTTCAGCGCGGGGATCAGGCCGTCGAACTCTTGCTCGACCCAAGTACACTTGACCTTCATCTCTTCGCACAGAGCGTTGCCGATGTCGTAGTCAAAACCGACGATGTTGCCATCCGGCGCCTTCGAGGCAAACGGAGGGTACGCCGCTTCGATACCAATTTTCAGAGGCTTGCCTTCAGCGAAAGCCTGCATGGACAGCACGGACAGCGCCAGGGCGCCCAACAGCACGAGTTTCTTCATCTTGGGACTCCATCGGTATAGGGCAAAACAGCAGTATGAGCCATGGCCCACGATGCGACTGAGTGAAACCGAATAGCGGTGCTGCGTCCTACGCCGATTCAACAGCGGCGACGACGAGCGAGTGATCGGCATTCTAACGACAGGCCGGAAGCCGATATTTCCTCAATGCGACAACAATTTACAGAAGCACCGAGAAAGCGGTTCCAGCACATTGACAGCCCCTGTTTTTTATGCAGAGACAAAAGATATTAAACCTGTTGATACTGCAAATAGCGGGCCTATTATTCGCAAACCCTTCTAGCACGGCAAGTCTGGCGTTTAATCTAATACTGGGAGCTGTCTAAAACGCGGCTTTTCGGTGCAAACCCGTAGCACTTTGCCTCATGTTCGGGCGAAGGGTTACACATTTGCGCCGCTCGGTAACATTCAGAAACGTCCTGACGAAGAAGTCGATATTTATTGGCCTGGGATTATGCAGGTCCATGTGGGAGGGGCGGTGCGACGATTCGACTTGCCCCCGATAGCGGTCTTCAGCCAACTGATCAGTGACTGATCCACCGCCATCGGGGGCAAGCCCCCTCCCACATGGGATCTTCAGTGGCTTCGAGAGACCACAAACATGGGATCTTCAGTGGTTTTGAGAGACCACAAAAAAGCCCCACCCGGCTCACGCCGAATGGGGCTCTGTCCCACCTACCCGTCTTACGCGACGTTCATGGTCTTGTGGGTCTCAATCAAATGCGCCACCACACTTGGGTCGGCCAGGGTGGAGATATCGCCCAAGCCATCGTACTCAGCCGTGGCAATCTTGCGCAGGATACGTCGCATGATTTTGCCCGACCGCGTCTTCGGCAAGCCCGGTGCCCACTGGATCACGTCCGGCGAAGCGATCGGCCCGATTTCCTTGCGCACCCAGTTCTTCAGTTCCAGGCGCAGCGCTTCGGTCGGCTCTTCACCATTTTTCAGGGTGACATACACATAGATGCCCTGGCCCTTGATGTCGTGCGGCACACCCACCACCGCCGCTTCGGCGACTTTCGGGTGGGCGACCATGGCGCTTTCGATCTCGGCGGTCCCCATACGGTGGCCGGACACGTTCAACACGTCATCCACACGGCCGGTGATCCACCAGTAGCCATCTTCATCGCGACGGGCGCCGTCACCGGTGAAGTACATGCCACGGAAGGTCTTGAAGTAGGTATCGACGAAACGGTCATGGTCGCCGTACAGGGTACGGGCCTGGCCTGGCCACGAATCGAGGATCACCAGGTTGCCTTCGGCAGGGCCTTCGATGATGTTGCCCAGGTTATCCACCAAGGCCGGCACCACGCCGAAGAACGGCCGTGCCGCCGAACCCGGCTTGAGCGCATGGGCGCCCGGCAGCGGGCTCATCAGGGTGGCGCCGGTCTCGGTCTGCCACCAGGTATCGACGATCGGGCAACGGGATTGGCCGACGTTCTTGTAGTACCAGTCCCACGCTTCCGGGTTGATCGGCTCACCCACCGAACCCAGTAGGCGCAAGCTGCTGCCATCAACGCCTTCGCAGGCGGCGGTGCCGGAAGCCATCATCGCGCGGATCGCCGTCGGCGCGGTGTAGAGAACATTGACCTTGTGCTTGTCGACGATCTTGCCCACCCGAGTGATGTCCGGGTAGTTAGGCACGCCTTCGAACATCAGCGTGGTCGCGCCATTGGCCAGTGGCCCGTAGACGATATAGGTGTGGCCGGTGATCCAGCCGACGTCAGCGGTACACCAGAAGATTTCGCCCGGACGGTAGTCGAATACGCGCTCATGGGTCAGGGCCGCATACAACAAGTAGCCGCCAGTGGTGTGCTGCACGCCTTTAGGCTTGCCGGTGGAGCCGGAGGTATAAAGGATGAACAGCGCTTCTTCGGCGCCCATCTCTTTCGGCGCGCACACGGTGCCCGCCACTTTCATCAGGTCTTCGTACCAGATGTCGCGATGCTGGTTCCACTTGATGCTGCCACTGGTGCGCTTGCAAACGATGACTTTCTGGACGCTGTTGGTTTCCGGGTTGGTCAGAGCGTCGTCGACGTTGGCCTTCAACGGAATCTTCTTACCGGCGCGCACACCTTCGTCGGCGGTGATCACCACTTTCGACTTACAGTCGATGATGCGACCGGCCAAGGCCTCCGGCGAGAAACCGCCAAACACCACCGAGTGGATCGCACCGATGCGGGCACAGGCCAGCATGGCGACCGCAGCTTCGGGGATCATCGGCATATAAATAGTCACCACGTCGCCGCGGTGTATGTCCTGGCCACGCAGGGCGTTGGCAAACTTGCAGACTTGTTCGTGCAACTCGCGGTAGGTGATGGTGCGGCTGTCGGCAGGGTCATCGCCCTCCCAGATGATCGCCGCCTGGTCGCCGCGCTCGGCGAGGTGACGGTCCAGGCAGTTGTAGGAAACGTTCAAGGTGCCATCGGCAAACCACTTGATGTCGACATGGTGATCGTCGAATGAGGTCTGCTTCACCGTGGTGAAAGGCTTGATCCAGTCAAGACGCTTGGCTTGCTCACGCCAGAAACCATCGGGGTTGACCACCGACTGCTGGTACATGGCCTTGTAGGTCGCCTCGTCAGTCAGCGTGTTGGCTACTGTTTCGGGGCGAACGGGGTACAGGGAAGCCGCACTCATCTTTCTTACCTCGGTGAAATAGTTGTTTTTGTATGACCCCAGTTGTAGCCGGGGTCAGCCTATAGAACCATTCGACGATGGTAGTAACAAGACCCTACAAATTGCCCTGCTATCTCCTTCCCCCCTCTGGCCCGTAGCCTGCGGCGCTTGGCGGACACGTAAAAAAAACTGCGCCGGGGGATTGTTACAAAAACCACCAATAGTGTTTATCAAAAGCACGGGTATATGAATATAACCCGCAGGCCTAAAATCGACTTCGCCAACAAGGCAACCAGATTAACAACGTAACAGCCCCCACGAAGGCACGTTAATCGGAAGTAAACACCCCTAAGTTACACACGAGGCCTCCAAAGGGCCCCGTGCCCCCTTTCGCACTGAAGAAGGTAAAAAGAGAAATGAAAGCTTTATTAGTTATGGCCCTCAGCAGCTTGTGCGCCACCGCCGCCCTGGCCGAGGAAGCCCCGACTGACGTAGCCGGCCAGAACGCCCCGATTGTTGAAGACTACACCTACAGCACTCACCTGGACGTCGCCAAAGTAGTCTCCATGAGCACCATTCCAGATGTATGCGAAGTCGTACCGGTAAAAATGGAATATGAAGACTCCAAAGGTCAGCGCCACATTCTTAACTACCATGTGATGGGTAACGGTTGCTCTAACGGATAACAACTTCGTTAGTTCACATTGACCGTGATCTTATTCGCCGCAAGAAATTGTTCTTGCGGCCAAAAACCCGCCTCCCACTCCCCCGCTCAAAAAACCTCGCCAGCCCCCGCAATAAATAGCCCACCGTCCGTCAAAAAAATCCTCCGGCACCAACCCCCTGTAAACCCTCGCTCTGGCTCGAATACCAGGCGTTTTGTCAGCAATCCGAGCGCATCTGCCGCAACACAAAGCCGTTTTTTTCCCTATAATGCGCGGGTAAATCGGGCCTGCAATATCCCTTTACACTGGGATGAAGAGCCGACCTGAGGCCTCCGCAGGAGCATGCATCTATCGCTCCGCCCCTCAAGCCTCACGCAGAGCACCCGTTCACCCCATTGCGTTTAATGCCTGCGCTAGCTGTTGCAACAAACGATTCCTTAAGATCCACCGCGGCCCGAGGGCCGTGTGAACCCCCAACCATCCGGTTTCACACGGGCACCTTCGAGCCCTCACGCAGGAGACGACACGTCATGCTGAGCTGGGACGAATTCGACAAAGAAGAAGACGGCGAAGTCGCCGTCAAAGGCGCCAACGCCGGCCACGCCACCGAAGCCAACATGGACCGCCTCGACGGTGCCGGCGCCGCTGCCGCCATCGAAGCCCGCGCCGTCACCGCCAACGACTCCGCCGCGATCATCCGCGCCAAGGCTGCCCTCGACAAACTCGACATCGCCGAAGGCCTCGCCGAGCTCGAAGGCGCCTCCGCCCGCGTCGCTGTCGACGAAAAGCGCATGATCAACTGCCGCGCCGACCTCAACCAACTCGTGCCCTTCAAGTACGACTGGGCCTGGCAGAAATACCTCGACGGCTGCGCCAACCACTGGATGCCGCAAGAGGTCAACATGACCGCCGACATCGCGCTGTGGAAAAACCCCGAAGGCCTGACCGACGACGAACGCCGCATCGTCATGCGCAACCTTGGCTTCTTCTCCACCGCCGACTCGCTGGTCGCCAACAACCTGGTCCTGGCCGTGTACCGCCTGATCACCAACCCGGAGTGCCGCCAGTACATCCTGCGCCAGGCCTTCGAAGAGGCGATCCACACCCACGCCTACCAGTACTGCATCGAATCGCTGGCCATGGATGAAGGCGAGATCTTCAACATGTACCACGAGATCCCATCGGTCGCGAAAAAAGCCGCCTGGGGCCTGAAATACACGCGCTCCATCTCCGACCCGAAATTTGAAACCGGCACCGTCGACACCGACAAAGAACTGCTGCGCAACCTGGTGGCCTACTACTGCGTACTGGAAGGCATCTTCTTCTATTGCGGCTTCACCCAGATCCTCTCCATGGGCCGCCGCAACAAAATGACCGGCGTGGCCGAGCAGTTCCAGTACATCCTGCGCGA
>NZ_JAFCXJ010000018.1:0-90113 GCF_049898265.1 Pseudomonas sp. PSPC2-3
CAAGACCTTCTGGCGCTGCAGCACATCCGCGAGTGCAGGGCTTTGCCCGACGTGGTGGCCGGGCGGATCGAAACGGCTATCGCGAAGTGCCGGAACATCTGGGCCAGCCTGCCCGGCGCCGGATACGGGCAGCGCGAACACCGCCTGGAGGATCTGCTGAAGCAGTACCGGCTGGCAGGTGGGGTGATGTCGTGACACCCGGGCAGATCCTGGCCGCGATCCTGCTGGCGATGACCGTCAGCGCCGCCGGCACCTGGCAGGTGCAGGACTGGCGGATGGGCAAGAAGCTCGCCGAGCAGGCCGGCCTGCACAAGGATGACCTGGCGGCGATTACCAATGCCGCCGCCGCCCAAGCACGCGCCGAGCAGGACAAACGCCTGGCCCTGGAGCAGCAGCTCGCCGGCCAGGACCAACAACACACCAGGGAATTATCCGATGCCCAACGCAACCAGGCTGTTCTGCGCGATCGCCTTGCCACTTCTGATGTCCGGCTGTCAGTCCTTCTCGACGCCGCGGATTCAGTCAGTGGCTGTAGCGTGCCTGCCACCCCCGGCACCGTCGGCGTGGTTCATGGAGCCGCGCGAGCCAAACTTGACTCAGCGCATGCTCAACGAATTCTCGCCATCACCGGTGACGGGGACCAAGGACTGATTGCGCTGCGGGCGTGCCAGGCTTATGTCAGGGCGATAGCTCGCTGACCGTCTGATCAGTCAGGAGTCATGAGGACGGCCAGGGTCAGCTTGATGAACTCTTCGTTCTCGTCGATTGTGTGCAGAGCGCCGCGCACGTTCTCGGCCACATCGGCGGAGCCACGCTGCTCGACCCAGTTCGAGATCTCCATTATGGAGGCTTCGAGGGCGAGTTGGTTTTCGTAGAGTTTTTCGAGCAGGGAAGGGAGCAGGTCTGAGTTCGGCATTGATGTTCCTCCGTGGAGTGAACAGGGTAGCAGGCAAATTATTTGGTTTGAGAAACTGGTCGGCAGGACGCCGTGGGAGGGGATAGATCTCGTACCACTTTTTGTACCAATGACCGTGTAAAGCAGGTCAAAACCGGGTACGCCAAAGTAAGCAAGTGCCCGGATTCATTGACTATTATTACTTTGCCTTACCCCTTTAGAATCGCGGTGTAATTCTGTTCCAGGGACATGAAACTACCTGTGGGATTTTCGCAAAGCGCAAGGGTACGGTGGCCGACCCATCGCTGCAAGCCTGACGATGGCACGGGTTACTCGTCGCGCCCTTCCAGCATGGTGCGCTTGAGCATCACATACACCGCGCCGGCGCCACCGTGGCGGGGCTGGCAGGAGGTAAAGCCGAGTACTTGGGCATGCTGGCGCAGCCAGGTGTTGACGTGGCTCTTGATCATCGGCCGCTTGCCGTCCAGGCGCACGGCCTTGCCGTGGGTGACGCGCACGCAGCGGATTTCGAACCGGGTGGCTTCGGCGAGGAAGGCCCAGAGGGTTTCCCGGGCTTTTTCCACGCTCATGCCGTGCAGGTCGAGGCTGCCTTCGAAGGGGATCTGGCCGGTCTTGAGCTTGCGTATCTGGCTTTCCTGCACGCCGTCGCGGGCCCACATCAGCTCGTCTTCGGGGCCGACGTCAATCACGAACTGGTCCGACAGACCGTCCACGGTGGTGGCGTCAGTGCGTACGGTCGCGGCCTGGCGCAGCTTGGCGATCTGCGCTCGGTCACTCTTGGGTTTGCCGGTGTCGGCGCGGTCGTGCTTGATCGGCTTGACGCCGCGCAGCTCGTTTTTGAACAGGGAAAAATCGTCGTCTTGCATGTCAGCCTCCGCGAGGGGCGGGCAGTTTACCTAAATCGCGGCGGCCGGGGCGCAGGAAACGCTATCCAAGCGCCATCAGTCGTGCTTTTTCATCAGGTGCGAGGCGATGTTCAGCGACAACGGCTGGCGCATCCGCCGCCGGCTGCGGCGCCATAACCACACGCCGAACCACAGCACCAGCAGGCCGCCCACCAACAGCATCGCCGAGCCGCCGGGGCTGGCATTCAGTTCGCCCAGCGCCGGGGAATGCCCCGACAAACCCGCGCCACCGGCGACCGCCAGCAGCACACCTATGATCGCCAGCAGCGCGGCAATGCCGGCTACCAGGCGCAGACGCCAGTTGCTCGGGCCCTTGGGGCGCAAGCGACGAGCATCAAAACCATCGGATATCTTCATTCCGACCTTTCCTCCAGGGTATCGGCCCTTCGACCGGAAGATACACAGGTTGTTCCGGCGCCAGAGGTAATTGCAGCAAATGACAGGCATTTGCGGATGAGCGGGGCCTCGAATCGGCCGCACCGCTCATTTCGGGGCAATCAGATCAGGTCTTTGGTCAAGGCGAGGGTGGCGAAGTTGTCGGCCATGATGGCCATTTCGGTTTGTTGCACGTGCTCGGCACTCAGGACACCGCCCTTGTAAGGCAGGTCGCGGGTGGCGCAGGCGTCTTCCACCAGGGTGCAGCGAAAGCCCAGGTTCTTGGCGGCGCGCACGGTGGTGCTGACGCTGGAGTGGCTCATGAAGCCGCAGACGATCAGGTCCAGGGAGCCGAGGTCCTGCAGGTGTTTTTCCAGGCCGGTGCCGTGGAACGCGCTGGGCAGCAGTTTACCGATGATGGTTTCGTTGCCCATTGGCTCCAGGCCGGGAATGAATTCGCCGCGCTCGCCTTGTGGGTCAAACAGGCCGCCGACGGTGCCCAGGTGGCGCACATGCACGATCGGGCGACCGGCGTTGCGCGCCGCAGCGACCAGTTGCTTGATATTGCCCACCGCCGCATCCATGCCCGCGAGGGCGAGTGGACCGCTGAGGTATTCCTTCTGGGCGTCGATGATCACGAGGGTCGCATGGCTGAGATTGGCCGCTGCATAACCTCGACCGCTGATTTGAAACATCGTCTTTGGAACGGACATTCTGGGGGCTCCTGTGAGGGGGGCTTTTGCGCCATTGTCCACTGGCTGAGCGGTTCTGTGAATCGCTTCCATCGTAAGCTACGCCGTTGCTGGCGTGCAGCCGTGTCAAGCGGTGCGGTTGTTTGACGCAATGATGGCAAATTGGATGAAATCCGACATACGGTTGAGGCTTTTCGCACGTCGTCGCTACAGACGAAGGCTGTTAGAATCGCCAGTCGTTTTTTCCAGGAGTCTGCCCCCGTGATCACTTCCCGCCTGCGCACCTTGCGCGACCATATCCGTTGGGCTGTCAGCCGTTTCCATGGGGAAGAGCTGTTTTTCGGGCACGGTACCGACAACGCCTGGGACGACGCCCGGCAATTGGTGCTCGGCGCCTTGCATCTGCCCTGGGAAATTGCCGACAGCTACCTGGATTGCAACCTGGAAGAAGAGGAAGTTTCCCACTTGCAACGGCTGCTGCACCGTCGCATTCATGAGCGGGTGCCGACAGCCTACTTGATTGGCGAAGCCTGGTTCTGTGGCATGTCGTTTATCGTCGACGAGCGCGTGCTGATCCCGCGTTCACCGATCAGCGAACTCATCGAAAGCCGCTTCGAACCCTGGCTGGCCCAGCCGCCGGCACGCATTCTCGACCTGTGTACCGGCTCCGGTTGCATCGGCATCGCCTGTGCCTACGAGTTCCAGGACGCCGAAGTGGTGTTGGGTGACGTGTCGTTCGAAGCGTTGGAAGTGGCCAATCAGAACATCGAGCGCCATGGCGTCGACGAGCGTGTGTATACCGTACAGGGCGACGGTTTTGACGGGCTGCCGGGTCAGCGCTTCGACTTGATCGTGTCGAACCCGCCGTATGTGGACGCCGAAGACTTCGCCGACATGCCGGACGAGTACCAGCACGAACCGGAACTGGGCCTGGCCTGCGGCGACGATGGCTTGAACCTGGTCCGGCGGATGCTCGCCGAAGCGGCGGACCACCTGACCGAGAAGGGCTTGTTGATCGTCGAAGTGGGTAACAGCCAGGTGCATGTCGAGGCGCTGTACCCGGAAGTCGACTTCGCCTGGCTGGAGTTCCAGCGCGGCGGGCACGGTGTGTTCATGCTCACGGCCGAGCAGTGCCGCAACCATCAGGCGGTATTCGCCGCCCGGGTTTAATCGACCGCTCTGACGTGTGGGAGGGGGCTTGCCCCCGATGAGGGCGTGTCAGTCACTGAATGCATTGACTGATGCACCGCTATCGGGAGCAAGCCCGCTCCCACATCACCGATGGGTGGCAATCCAGATCAACAACCCCGCCTGAAACACGGTAAACGCCACCAGACAGGTGATGGTGAAGCGTAGCCCGCTGTCCTCACGCTTGAACTTGGTGACCTTTTCCTCTTCCTTGCGCAGCTTCACTTCCTGCTCCGTAAGGTTCTGCTCGGCCTGTTGCAGCATTTGCGCGGCTTCGAGGATTTCCACGAACTGCACTTTCTCGGTGTTCCAGCTATCGAGCACGTCGCTGACCTTGCCGGGCTGCACGTTGCCCTTCAGATGCTGCACGTCGGCGTAGGCCACATCAAAGCCCTGGATACGCAGGAAGTGATCGCGGCGCAGGCGTGTGGCTTCGTTGAGGGCGTCCTTGTTGGCCAGGTCCACCCCGTCGACGCGGTAGTGCGACCACTTCTTCTTCGCCCACGCGGCGCCCTGAGCCACCAGGAAACGGCCGATGCCACGGTTGGCCGGTTCGATTTCCAGGCTGTTGCCCGGGCCGAAATGCACACGGTGTTTAGCGTGATCGACCCAGATATCCAGGTGATTCTGCTCGCGGCGCACCCGTTGGCCCGGCAACTGGATGACCATGCGCAACAGGCTGTGATGGTGGTCGTGGCGTTCGACATAGCCAAATTGCACAAACCGCAAGGGGCGTACCCCGGTGGAGCGGTCGGTGGGCAGGGGCGCCAGGCGCAGCATTTTGAAATGTTCGGCCTGTACGTCCGCCCACGGCAGGGGCGCCGCGTCGACGACCTCGGTGTGTTCCGCCGGGGTGTCGGCGGTAGGTTCTGGTGTTGCTTCGGTGTTAGTCATGCGGCGCGATCCTGTCCTAGCCCAGCCAGTCGACAGGCTTTTTGCTGTCGACTTTCGGCTTATCGGCCGTTTTTCCCAGTACTGGAGGCAATTAGTCGGTTAACGGGGCTGAAGTCCGTCGATAAAGCCAACCAGGCGGGTTTCCAGCTCGGCGGCGAGGGGCAATCGCGGGTCGTTGTAGGACGCCAACTGTTGCTTCACCTCCTTGGGCACGATACGCATCACATGGTTCATGCCTTCGATCACCGTCAGCTCGGCATCGGGCTTGGCGTCCTTCAATTGCCGCGCATCACCCACACCCACCTGGATATCGTTGGTGCCCTGGATGATCAGCGCGGGCATGCGCAGTCTGGCAAAGGCGGCCGACGGGTCGGCGCGAAACAGGCTGATCAGATACGGTTGCACACTGGGTCGGAAAATCCCTTCAAGCGGGCCAGGCACATCGGTATCCACTTGGCCGGCCTTGAGGTGATCGAGGATTTCATTGCTGCGCAACTGCAGGGCCGGGGGCAGGTGACCGGCCAGTTGCTGGCGGATCACCTGGTCGACCGGGCGGGCGCTGCCCGACAGGGAAATCACCCCGGCCGGGTCGAGTTGCGGTGCCGCCAGGGCGGCCACCAGCGCGCCTTCGCTATGGCCCAGGACGATCAGCGGGCCCATGCGCTTGTCGGTTTTGAGCAGCTTGCCCCAGGCCACGGCGTCGGCCACGTAGGCGTCGAGGGTCAGGTCGCGTTCGTCGGGCGTGGCGGCCAGGCTGGCCGCCACGCCGCGCTTGTCGTAGCGCACGCTGGCGATGTTATGCCGGGCCAGCACCCACGCCAGGCGCTTGAGACTGTCGTTGCGCGCGCCGTCGGCACTGTTGCCGTTGCGGTCGGTCGGGCCGGAGCCGGCAATGATCAGCACCACCGGCACCGGTTTGTCGGACTGCGGCAGCAGCAGCGAGCCGAACAGCTCGCCGCTGCCGGTGTCGAGGCTGATGGGCCGTTGCAACACCACGGGGGACGCGGCATGGGCTACGGCGGTGAACAGGGTGAGGGTAAACAGCAAAACTCGAAGCATCATCGGGCCATTATTCAGGAGGTGCCGGTTCGACCAACGTCTACCGGTAAGGTTTCGAGGATGAACTAGTCGGTTGGCCCGCGTATACTGGTGCGCTTGGTTATCACCGCTGAGTGATTACAACTGATTTCACGGAGCGCCCTGCATGTCCGGCAATACCTTCGGCAAGCTGTTCACTGTCACCACCGCGGGCGAAAGCCATGGCCCGGCGTTGGTCGCCATTGTCGACGGCTGCCCGCCCGGCCTCGAGCTGTCCCTGGAAGACCTGCAACGTGACCTCGACCGCCGCAAGCCCGGCACCAGCCGCCACACCACCCAGCGCCAGGAACCCGATGAAGTCGAGATCCTCTCCGGTGTGTTCGAAGGCCGCACCACCGGCTGCGCCATCGGCCTGTTGATCCGCAACACCGACCAGAAGTCCAAGGACTACTCGGCGATCAAGGACCTGTTCCGCCCGGCCCACGCCGACTACACCTACCACCACAAATACGGCGAGCGCGACTACCGTGGCGGCGGCCGCAGCTCGGCCCGCGAAACCGCGATGCGCGTGGCTGCCGGTGCCATCGCCAAGAAATACCTGGCGACCCAGGGCATCGTCGTCCGTGGCTACATGAGCCAGCTGGGCCCGATCGAAATCCCGTTCAAGACTTGGGACAGCGTCGACGACAACGCCTTTTTCAGCCCGGACCCGGACAAAGTGCCGGAGCTGGAAGCCTATATGGACCAGTTGCGCCGCGACCAGGATTCGGTCGGGGCGAAAATCACCGTGGTCGCCGAGGGCGTGAAACCGGGTCTTGGCGAGCCGATCTTCGACCGTCTGGACGCTGAGCTGGCCCACGCGCTGATGAGCATCAACGCCGTCAAAGGCGTGGAAATCGGCGCCGGGTTCGCCTGCGTGTCCCAGCGCGGCACCGAGCACCGCGACGAACTGACCCCGCAGGGTTTCCTCAGCAACAATGCAGGCGGCATCCTCGGCGGTATTTCCTCCGGCCAGCCGATCGTTGCGCACCTGGCGCTCAAGGCCACGTCGAGCATCACCACCCCGGGCCGTTCGATCGATGTACACGGCAACCCGGTGGACGTGATCACCAAGGGCCGTCACGACCCGTGCGTCGGCATCCGCGCCACGCCGATCGCCGAAGCGATGATGGCGATCGTGTTGATGGACCACCTGCTGCGCAACCGTGGGCAAAACGCCGATGTGCGCGTGAGTACTCCGGTACTGGGCCAGCTGTGACGGTGTGTGGCGCGCGAGCTTGCTCGCGCCTTGCCGCAAAGCGGCCCCTTGCATGACTCCAGCACTTCCGTACTGGCGACTCTCCAGCTTCTACCTCTTCTACTTCGCCCTGCTGGGGGCCACGGCGCCGTTCCTGGCGCTGTACTTCGATCACCTGGGGTTCTCCAGCGCGCGTATCGGCGAGCTGGTGGCCATCCCCATGCTGATGCGCTGCGTGGCTCCCAATCTGTGGGGCTGGCTGGGCGACTATACCGGCCGGCGCCTGGCCATCGTGCGTGTGGGCGCACTGTGTACGCTGGTGAGTTTTGCGTTGATTTTCGTCAGCAAGACCTATGCCTGGCTGGCCCTGGTCATGGCCCTGCATGCGTTTTTCTGGCATGCGGTGCTGCCGCAGTTTGAAGTGATCACCCTGGCCCATCTGCATAAGCAGACCTCGCGCTATAGCCAGATCCGCCTGTGGGGCTCCATCGGCTTCATCCTCACGGTGGTGATCATGGGCCGCCTGTTCGACTGGCTGAGCCTGGATATCTACCCGGTGGTGGTCGTGGTGATCATGGCCGGGATCATCGGTGCCAGCCTGTGGGTGCCGAATGCGCAGCCGGCGAACCACGGCCCCCGCCTGGCCGGCGAGGGCTTCCTCAAGCAGTTGCGCAGCCCCGGCGTCCTGGCGTTTTACGCCTGCGTGGCGTTGATGCAAATGAGCCATGGCCCGTATTACACCTTTCTCACCCTGCACCTGGAACACTTGGGCTACAGCCGTGGCGTGATCGGCATGCTGTGGGCCCTCGGGGTGGTGGCGGAAGTGTTGATGTTCCTGGGCATGAGCCGCATCCTCACGCGTTTCTCGGTGCGCCGGGTGCTGCTGGCGAGTTTCCTGTTGGCGGCGCTGCGCTGGTTGTTGCTGGGCGCGTTCGCGGAATTTTTCTGGGTGCTGCTGCTGGCGCAGGTGATGCACGCGGCTACCTTCGGCAGTTTTCATGCGGCGGCGATTGCCTTTGTGCAGCGCAGCTTCGGTGCGCGCCAGCAAGGTCAGGGCCAGGCGTTATACGCGGCCTTGGCCGGCACCGGCGGCGCGCTTGGCGCGCTGTACGCCGGTTACAGCTGGAACCTGTTGGGGCCGGCCCTGACCTTCAGTATCGCCAGCGTCGCGGCCCTGGCCGCCGCCCTTATCATCGGCTTTCGATTGCACGAGCAGAACCAAGGAACCGTCCTATGAGTTATGTAGCCGTTTACCACGTCGCCACACCGGATACACCGAACAAAGTCCTGACCCACTTCGACGATATCGCGTCGACCCTGGCCGAGCATGGCGTGCGATTCGAGCGCTGGCAGCCCGCCGTTATTGAAAAAGGCGCGGACGACGCCACCATGATCGCGGCGTATCAGCCACGGATCGACGCCCTCGGCTACGCCTGCGTCGAGGTGCTGCATGCTCCCGGCGACCCTGCGCAGAAGGCGGCATTGCGCGATCAGTTCCTTGCCGAACGGCGTTACAGCGAAGATGAAGCGCGCTTTTTCATCGCCGGCCAAGGCCTGTTTGCCTTGCACATTGGTGACTATGTGTACGGCGTGCGCTGTGAGAAAAATGACCTGCTGCTGATCCCGGCCGGCATGCCCCATTGGTTTGATATGGGCGAGCACCCACATTTCGTGACGCTGCGCCTGTCCCATGCGGCAGGCGGCGGGGTGCCTGAATTCAGCGGGGACGATATCGCCGCTGGTTTCCCTGGGTTGGATGACTAGGCTTAATCGACTTGAATCTTCAACCCCGACGAGTTGGAAGTTGTTGTGGGAAGAAGCTTATTTATCTGTAAGGCCTGGCTGTTTATCGCCGGCCTTACGCTTTGACGCGCTCCATTATGTAACTCTCTCCGGTCTTAATGTTTGTATCGCCTGTCAATAGGAGGAATCCGAAAGGCGATAAGCATCAGCCAACAATAAGGAGAGAAAGCGATGAGTGATCCAGAGGCGTCAGGTGCGCCGTTGAGCGTGCCCACCGATGTCAGAAAACGCTTGGCCTTGTCCGGCAAGCCCCTGACTCCGACCGAATTGGAGATCTTGCGCTGGGCCTCCGAAGGCAAGACCATCTGGGAAATCAGCCGGATTCGTGAAACGTCCCAAGCCGCAGTGAAATTCCACCTGCGTAACATCTATGGCAAGTTGCAAGTCAACAATCGTGTACAAGCGATGAATGAAGCCGCCCGATTGGGCCTGTCCTGAACCCATGAAAAAGGGCCGCGACGCTGGATGGCGTCGCGGCCCTTTTTTGTGTGTCTTAGGCCGAATGGTAAGTCGGCAGGGCAAAGCGGTTCTGGCTCTGCAGCATGGAAATCTGCGGCAGTTCGCTGGCTTGTTCGGCCAGGTCGCGGCGAATGGCACTGATCACCCAGGTAAGTTGATCGGCTGTGTGCAGTTGCTGGTAGGAGATCGAGCGCTTGACCTGCTTGCCTTCGCTGTTGCGCAGGGTCAGCAGGATACCGCCGTCCGGGCGTGGCTGAGTGGTGACGTCGTATTGGGAGAATACTGAGGCGAATTTATCTTGGATCAGGCTCATGTCTATCAGCTCCGTTGGCTCAAGTTGGCAAGCATGGAGTGATAGGTGCAGTGATTGTGCCATCTCGCGTTTTTATATAAAGTCTTTAAAAATCAATAACTTGTAAAAAGTCAGGATTTTTGATTTCGTGCAAATTGCATGAATGGCCATCATGCATCCTGCATTTTGCGCTACTCGATCCGGCCGGGCGGGCGCCTCGTCACTGATAGGGACTGCCGATGTGTCGCAAAATTCCCTGTGGGGCGGTTGCGGCTTCGGGATACAAAACATTTCAAATCCCGCGTGTACAGTCGAAGAACGGCTGGCGTATTTTCCCCTGAGCATTTGGCTTCCTGCCTGCAAAAAATGCCGGAGTTTCTGGCCCCGACGAAGAATAAGAAAAAGGACGTTCCTCCATGCGCCATCCGCAAAACGACATGATTACCTGGAGCATGCTGCTGCGTAAGGTGCCCGCCATCGTCCGCGCCTTGCCACGGGTGGTCCGCGGCATGCGTGCCGCGAATGTCACCGACCCCGCGCAGCCCTGTGGCCTGGGCTGGCATTTCGAGCAAGCCACCCTGCGCAACCCTGACGGCGCGGCGTTGTTGTACGGCGACAGCGTGCTCAGTTACCGCGATGCCAACCAGCGTGCGAACCGCATCGCCCACCACCTGCAGAGCCAGGGCATCCGCAAAGGCGATGTGGTGGCGCTGTTTATTGAAAATCGCCCCGAATTGCTGCTCAACGTGCTGGCCGTGGCCAAGCTGGGCGGCATCTGCGCCATGCTCAATACCTCGCAAACCCAGGCGGCGCTGGTACACAGCCTGAATCTGGTCAACCCGGTGGCGATTGTGGTGGGGGCGGAGTTGGTGGAGGCCTACACAGCGGTGCGCGATCAAGTGGCGATCGCGGCCGATCGCACCTGGTTTGTCGCGGATCAACCCGGCAGCGCGGTGCCTGCCGGCTATATCGACCTGATGGCGGCCAGCGCCGAGTGCGCGCTGGACAACCCGGCCAGTTCCCGGCAGATCTTTTTCAACGACCCGTGCTTCTATATCTATACCTCCGGCACCACGGGTTTGCCCAAGGCCGGCATCATGAAACATGGCCGCTGGACCAAAACCGCGGTCAGCTTCGCCAGCATCGCCCTCGACATGGGCCCCGCCGACGTCATGTATTGCACCTTGCCGCTGTACCACGCCACCGGCCTTTGCGTGTGCTGGGGCTCGGCGATCGTCGGCGCGTCGGGGTTCGCGATTCGCCGCAAATTCAGCGCCAGCCAGTTCTGGGGCGATGTGCGCAAGTTCAACGCGACCACCCTGGGTTATGTCGGTGAGCTGTGCCGTTACCTGCTCGACCAGCCGGCCAGCGCCCAGGACCGTGACAACCGGGTGATCAAGATGGTCGGCAATGGCCTGCGGCCCGGTGTATGGGCGCAGTTCAAGCAACGCTTTGGCGTCGAGCATATCTGTGAGCTGTATGCCGCGAGTGACGGCAATATCGGCTTCACCAATGTGTTGAATTTCGACAACACCATCGGCTTCTGCCTGCAGCGCTGGGCGCTGGTGGACTACGCCCACGACAGCGGTGAGCCGCTGCGTGGCGCCGATGGTTTCATGCGCAAGGTGCAAACGGGCGGGCAGGGCCTGTTGCTGGCGAGGATCGATGAAAAGGCCCCGTTCGACGGTTACACCGACCCGGAAAAGAACCGCAAGGTGGTGCTGACCGACGTGTTCGAAAAGGGCGACCGCTACTTCAATACCGGCGATCTGCTGCGCAGCATCGGTTTCGGCCATGCGCAATTTGTCGATCGCCTGGGCGACACCTATCGCTGGAAAGGCGAAAACGTTTCCACCACCGAGGTCGAGAACATCCTGTTGCAACACCCGCAGATCGCCGAGGTGGTGGCCTACGGTGTCGAGATCGAAAACACCAATGGCCGCGCCGGCATGGTCGCCATCACCCCCAGCGAATCCCTGGCCGCCCTGGATATGCGCGAGTTGCTGCAGTTCGCTCATGGCCAGTTGCCGCACTATGCGGTGCCGCTGTTCCTGCGGATCAAGATGAAGATGGAGACAACGGGCACGTTCAAATACCAGAAAGTACGGCTCAAGGAAGAAGCGTTCGACCCGGCCAAGGCCGGCAACGACCCGGTCTACGCCTGGCTGCCCGGTTCGGATTGCTATGTGCCGGTCACCGGGCAATTGTTGGCGCAGATCCAGGGCGGACAGTTCCGCTATTGATTCTGCCTATGGTGGCTGTTGACAAAAAAACCATGACAGTGGGGAACTCCCTCGCGACACTGGGCGCCTACTCTTCAGTACCCGAAGCCGCACCAGACAAGGAGCCCCCACATGTCAGACCATGCCAAACAAATGACCGAAGACGAAGCCGCCGAATTTGCCGAGCAGGTCTTCGACGTCGCGCGCAGAGGCGATGCCGCCTTGCTTGCCGCGCTGCTGGCCAAGGGCTTGCCAGCCAACCTGCGTAACCACAATGGCGACACCTTGCTGATGCTGGCCGCCTATCACGGCCACGCCGACGCGGTCAAAGTGCTGCTGGAGTTCAAGGCCGACCCACAGATCGCCAACGACAAGCATCAACTGCCGATCGCCGGCGCGGCGTTCAAGGGCAACTTGCCCGTGGTCAAGGCGCTGATCGAAGGCGGCGCGCCGGTTGATGCGTCGTCGTCCGACGGCCGCACGGCATTGATGATGGCCGCGATGTTCAACCGCGTCGAAATGGTCGACTACCTGCTCAGCCAGGGCGCCAACCCCAAGACTGCCGACGCCCAGGGCGCCACGGCATTGGCCGCGGCACAGACCATGGGCGCGGTGGATACGGCGGCGCAGTTGCAGAAACTGGTGTAGGCTACGCGCCCTCGAAAACCCGCCCGCCACAGGACCCCTTCATGAAAAACGCCCTCGTCGAACTCATCCGTAAAATCAGCGCCGGCGTCATGGGCGACGACGAGGTGGCGCGCATCGCCGAGGAAGCGGCGCAGGCCTACGCCGACCCGGTGGCCTTTCTGGCGGCGAACCCGGACATCAACTACGACGATACTTTCCCGATTCCGCTGGGCGAGTGGGTGGTGGTCGGCAGCCTGCCGGACACGGTGCTGTTCCAGGCCGACACCTATGGCGACTTGTTTGCGCAGATCGTTGCCTCGTTCGGCCCCGGCGTGGCGTTCAACCTCAAGCCCAAGCAACTGGCCAAGACCGAAGCCCTCACCGCGCTCAATCGCATCCAGATCCAGATGAGTGCGCTCAGCCCGCAAGACGGTGGTTATGTGTTGCTGAACTTCAGCCAGCCGCTGGATGACGAGATCCAGGCCGTGCTGGTGTACGGCAACGACCTGCCGCGCGTGCTGGAACTGTGCGCCGAAGTCGGCATCCACGGCGAACCGTCCCTGGAAGCCCTGCGGGTTGCGGTCCACGTCTGAAATAAAACGGAACCCCGGCCAGGGCTGGCTATCCTACAAGGGCATGCCCTCACTTAGGAGCGACACCATGGGTTCCACTTTCAACGGTCTGGTCGGGCTGATCATCCTCGCGCTGGATATCTGGGCGATCATCAATGTGTTCAAAAGCGGCGCGAGCACCGGTGCCAAGGTGTTGTGGATTCTGTTGATCCTGCTGCTGCCGGTCCTGGGCCTGATCATCTGGGCGATTGCCGGGCCGCGGGGCAACGTGCGGTTCTGAGCGCCAGCTTCACTCAAGCTGAAGCGGGCACGGAAAATGTGGGAGGGGGCTTGCCCCCGATAGCGGTGTATCAGTCGTTACGACAGTGACTGAACCACCGCTATCGGGGGCAAGCCCCCTCCCACAATGGTTTCAGCAAATGCCTTGATATTGTGTGTCGAAATATTCGCTGTACGAAATTTTCACATCTCATCCAAGACAATTCGCCGGCTTTATCTCCCTGCAACGGCTCTATCTCAAGCACCGCCAGTTGCAGGATTGCGGCACGTGTTCAGTAATTAATGGCGTTGCCGGCAGTGATCGGGCACCATTTGCGCCATCGCGTTTACCGCCTACCCCAGCCAGCCTGGGCGAGGGCCGGACGCCACTGCACTCTTTTTCGCAACTTAAACCTCCAATGGGTCCTGAAACGACATGGCAAACCCGGACGCCCTGAATCAGCAGCGAGCTTCTAATCGCCTGCTGCAACCGACCGTCAAATCCCATCTGGCATACACGCTGCTTTGTGCACTGGTCATGATGGTGATGTTCTCCCTGCTGCGCCTGGCGCTGCTGGCCTACAACCGCGAGATGATCCTCGACACACCGGCCTCGACCTTCCTGGAAGCGTTCGCCAACGGCCTGCGCCTGGACATTCGCCTGGTGGTGTACCTGACGATCCCCTTGCTGCTGTCACTGTTCAGCGTGCGGGCCATGGCCGCGCGGGGGTTCTTCCGTTTCTGGCTGACCCTTGCCTCCAGCATCGCGCTGTTCCTGGGCCTGATGGAGATGGACTTCTACCGCGAATTCCACCAGCGCCTCAACGGCCTGGTCTTCCAGTACGTGAAGGAAGACCCGAAAACCGTGATGAGCATGCTCTGGTACGGTTTCCCGGTGGTGCGCTATCTGCTGGCCTGGGCCGTCGGCACGCTGATTCTGAGCGTGGCCTTCAAGGGCGCCGACCGGGCGACGCGTCCACGCGGCCCGTTCAGCGGCGGCAGCATCGGCACCCGCCAGGTGGCGCCGTGGTATTCGCGCATCGCGGTGTTTGTGGTGTGCCTGCTGGTCGCCGTGGTCGCCGCTCGCGGCACCCTGCGCCAGGGCCCGCCGCTGCGTTGGGGTGACGTCTACACCACCGACTCGAACTTCGCCAACCAATTGGGCCTCAATGGCACGTTGTCGTTGATCGCCGCGGCCAAGTCGCGCTTCTCCGAAGAACGCACCAACATCTGGAAGGCCACCCTCGAACAACCACTGGCCACCCAGACCGTGCGCGACATGCTGGTGTTGCCGCAAGAGAAGCTGGTGGATACCGACACCGCCGCCGTGCGCCGTGATTTCACGCCACCGGCCGAGAAAACCCTGCCGATCAAGAACGTCGTGGTGATCCTGATGGAGAGCTTCGCCGGTCACTCGGTGGGCGCCCTGGGGCGTCCGGGCAATATCACGCCGTACTTCGACAAACTGTCCAAGGAAGGCCTGCTGTTCGACCGCTTCTTCTCCAACGGCACCCACACCCACCAGGGTATGTTTGCCACCATGGCGTGCTTCCCGAACTTGCCGGGTTTCGAATACCTGATGCAGACCCCGGAAGGCAGCCACAAGCTGTCGGGCCTGCCGCAGTTGCTCAGTGCGCGCAAGTTTGACGACGTGTATGTCTACAACGGCGACTTCGCCTGGGACAACCAGTCGGGTTTCTTCAGCAACCAGGGCATGACCAACTTCATCGGCCGCAACGACTTTGTCGACCCAGTGTTCTCCGACCCGACCTGGGGCGTGTCCGACCAGGACATGTTCAACCGTGGCCTGGAAGAACTGAAAGCGCGTGAAGGCGGCAAGCCGTTCTACGCCCTGCTGCAAACCCTGTCCAACCACACGCCGTATGCCTTGCCGACCCCGTTGCCGGTGGAGAAAGTCACCGACCGTGGCAGCCTCAACGAGCATTTGACGGCGATGCGCTACTCCGACTGGGCCCTCGGCCAGTTCTTTGAAAAGGCCCGCAAGGAGCCGTACTTCAAGGAAACCCTGTTTGTGATCGTGGGCGACCACGGTTTCGGCAACGAGCAGCAGATCACCGAGATGGACCTGGGCCGCTTCAACGTGCCGATGCTGATGATTGCTCCGGGCATGCAAGAGAAGTTCGGCGTGCGTGATCACACCGTGGGCACCCAGATCGACATCGTGCCGACCATCATGGGCCGTCTGGGTGGCGATACTCTGCACCAGTGCTGGGGGCGTGACCTGCTCAACCTGCCGGAAGGCGACAAGGGTTTCGGCGTGATCAAGCCTTCGGGCAGCGATCAGACCGTGGCGCTGGTCACCGGCGACCGCGTGCTGGTATTGCCTAAGGAAATGCCACCGAAGCTGTGGGAATACGAACTGGGCGCCGAGCCGACCGGTAAAGTGATCGCGGAATCGCCGGACGAGGCAGGGCTGAAACAGAAGCTCGAATCGTTCCTGCAGACCGCGACCAAAAGTTTGCTGGATAACACCGCCGGTGTTGTCGATGGCAAGCCGGACTGATTGACCGGCAATAAAAAAGAGGCCTTCATGAAGGCCTCTTTTTTTGTCCGGCGTTTATATCTTGCCGAGTAACAACAGCACCAGCAGCACCACCAGGACTACGCCGAGAATACCCGATGGACCATAACCCCAGCTACGGGAGTGTGGAAACACTGGCAAACCGCCGACCAGCAGGAGAATCAGGATGATGATTAAAATGAGGCTCATAATTGTATTTCCTTATAGGCCTTCTGCAAGGACCGGTTGTTTAAAGTTAGGCCCGTGGGTTTAATCGCGGACGCCTTAATAACTCCGACTGTGCCGCTTCGCAGAAAATTCCGTGTTTTTTTAAAGCATTTCGAAGACCTGCTTATTTCTTTTAATGCGTCGCTGAATGCCTGCGCTTAGTTGAAAAAAATTGAACTTAGGGCGTGCCGTGGTATCCGACCCGGCCCGTGGTTTGCTCGGGGCATTCATCAATTGGATGGTGCGTGGGTGTAGGAAAAACCTTCGCTACACTGCCGATCACTTCTTCTGTGAACCACAAGGCTATTTTCCTATGCAAAATCGCATGATGATCACCGGTGCCGGGTCCGGCCTGGGTCGCGAAATCGCGCTGCGCTGGGCCCGCGAGGGTTGGCAGTTGGCCTTGTCGGATGTCAGCGAGCCAGGCTTGCAAGAGACTCTCAGGTTGGTGCGCGAGGCGGGTGGCGATGGGTTTGTCCAACGCTGCGACGTGCGCGACTACAGCCAGCTCACCGCCTTTGCCCAGGCCTGCGAGGTCAAGCTGGGCGGGATCGATGTGATCGTCAACAATGCCGGCGTGGCCTCCGGCGGGTTCTTCGCCGAACTGTCGCTGGAAGACTGGGACTGGCAGATCGCAATCAACCTGATGGGCGTGGTCAAGGGCTGCAAGGCCTTTCTGCCGCTGCTGGAAAAGAGCAAGGGCCGCATCATCAACATCGCCTCGATGGCGGCGCTGATGCAAGGGCCGGCCATGAGCAACTACAACGTGGCCAAGGCGGGCGTGGTGGCGTTGTCGGAGAGCCTGCTGGTGGAACTCAAACAACAGGAAATCGGGGTTCACGTGGTGTGCCCGTCGTTCTTCCAGACCAACCTGTTGGACTCGTTCCGTGGGCCGACCCCGGCGATGAAGGCGCAGGTGGGCAAGCTGCTGGAAAGCTCGCCGATCTCGGCGGCGGATATCGCCGATTACATCTATCAGCGGGTGGCCGAGGGCGAGTTCATGATCCTGCCCCACGAACAAGGGCGGATGGCTTGGGCATTGAAGCAGAAAAACCCGCAGTTGCTGTATGACGAGATGACCGTGATGGCCGACAAAATGCGCGCCAAGGCCCAGGCGATTAAAGGCTGAGCGGGGCACGGTCGTAAATCTCGGAGCGGGGCTCGGCGCAAAAAAATCATGTGGTCTGTCAGGCAAGTTACCTACCGTTGTAGGTGGTGCCTGATTTGACCGCAAGCCGTTGCTGAGCATCACCCAAGCGCGCAAGGTCGGGGTCCTGTCACTCGAAAAGGACAACCGCCATGCTGGTCTTAAGCCGCACCGTAGGCGAAATCATTTCCATCGGCGATGACATCGCCTTGCACATCCTCGAACTCAACGGTTCCCAGGTGAAGTTCGGGGTTCAAGCCCCGGCCGAGGTGTCGGTCCACCGCGCCGAGGTGTACCAGAAGATCGTCGAACGCCAGGACACCGCCAGCCATCCGCTGCCCAATCCCTGAACTGCACCTTCAGTCGAACAGGTGCTTGGGCACGTCGTGCTTGAGCATCAACTGGCATTGCTCGCTGTCGGGGTCGAAGACGATCAATGCCTGGCCCTTGGTCAGTGCCTGGCGCACGCGCAGTACGCGGGTTTCCAGGGGCGTGTCGTCGCCATTGTCGGTGCCGTCGCGGGTCACGAAGTCTTCGATGAGGCGGGTCAGGGTGTCGACTTCAAGTGCGTCGTAGGGAATCAGCATACAAGCCTCTGGGGTTAAGTCCCGGCGATGCTACTGCGCCGGGACCGTTGTTGCCAGTGTCAGGACTTCTGGCCGACCAGGCTGTCCACCGACGGCACGCGGGTATCGCTCTCCATTTGGGTCTCGTGTTCGATCTGATGACTGAACCGATCCAGTGACCCTTGCGCTGGTTGTGCGTCGCTGGCGAACACCGGCGGGCTGAGAATGTAAGCGCTCAACAACCGGCTGAGGGCCGCGAGGCTGTCGATGTGGGTGCGCTCGTAGCCGTGGGTCGCATCGCACCCGAACGCCAGCAGGGCGGTGCGGATGTCGTGGCCGGCGGTGACCGCCGAGTGTGCGTCGCTGAAGTAATAACGAAACAGATCGCGGCGCACCGGCAGGTCATTATCCGCCGCCAGGCGCAGCAGGTGGCGTGACAGGTGATAGTCATACGGCCCGCCGGAATCCTGCATCGCCACACTGACCGCGTGTTCGCTGGAGTGCTGGCCGGGGGCGACCGGGGCGATGTCGATGCCGACGAACTCGCTGACGTCCCAGGGCAGGGCGGCGGCCGCGCCACTGCCGGTTTCCTCGGTGATGGTGAACAGCGGGTGACAGTCGATCAGCAAGGGTTCGCCGCTGTCGATGATCGCCTTGAGGGCGGCGAGCAGCGCGGCGACACCGGCTTTGTCGTCGAGGTGACGCGCGCTGATATGCCCGCTCTCGGTGAACTCGGGCAGCGGGTCGAACGCCACATAGTCACCGATGCCGATCCCCAGGGAATCGCAATCGGCGCGGGTGGCGCAGTACGCGTCCAGGCGCAGTTCGACATGGTCCCAACTCACCGGCATTTCATCCACGGCGGTGTTGAACGCATGCCCGGAGGCCATCAGCGGCAACACGCTGCCACGGATCACGCCGTTGTCGGTGAACAGGCTGACGCGGCTGCCCTCGGCGAAGCGGCTCGACCAGCAGCCCACCGGAGCGAGGGTCAGGCGGCCGTTGTCCTTGATCGCGCGCACGGCGGCGCCGATGGTGTCCAGGTGCGCCGACACTGCGCGGTCGGGGCTGTTTTTCTGGCCCTTGAGGGTGGCGCGGATGGTGCCGCGGCGCGTCATTTCAAAGGGGATGCCCAGTTCTTCGAGGCGTTCGGCGACGTAGCGCACGATGGTGTCGGTAAACCCGGTCGGGCTGGGAATGGCGAGCATTTCCAGCAGCACTTTTTGCAGGTAGTTGAGGTCCGGTTCGGGAATGGTTCGGGTCATGGAAACTCCTGATGGGTTGAGGGCATCGATGGTTTCGATGAGGGTGGAGCGGCGCCGGCCCAGGCAACACTTCGTTCAGGCGCTGGGCTGACTGTGCGGAAACAACAAATCGACAAACCGTTCTGCCGTTGGCTGCGGTTCATGATTGGCCAGCCCGGCCCGTTCGTTGGCTTCGATAAACACGTACTCCGGTTGATCGGCGGCCGACACCATCAGGTCGAGGCCGACCATCGGGATGTCGAGGGCACGCGCGGCGCGCACGGCGGCGTCGACCAGCGTCGGATGGAGGATCCCGGTGACGTCTTCCAGGCAGCCGCCGGTGTGCAGGTTGGCGGTGCGGCGCACGGCCAATTGCACGCCACGGGGCAGGATGCTGGAGTAGTCATGACCGGCCGCGTGCAGGGTGCGTTCGGTTTCGGCGTCCAGCGGGATTTTGCTTTCGCCGTCGGTGGCGGCCTGGCGTCGGCGGCTTTGCGCCTCGATCAGGGCGCGGATGGAATGCTGGCCGTCGCCGACCACTTCGGCCGGGCGGCGGATCGCCGCGGCGACCACCTCGAAGCCGATCACCAGGATGCGCAGGTCCAGGCCTTCGTGGAAGCTTTCGAGCAAGACCCGGCTGTCGAACTGACGCGCTGCTTCAATCGCCTGTTGCACCTCTTCGATGGTCTGCAGGTCCACCGCCACGCCCTGGCCCTGTTCACCATCCAGCGGTTTGACCACGATGCGCTGGTGTTGGTCGAGGAACTCCAGGTTGTCGTCGGCGCTGCCCGCCCGCTGTTGCGCCGGTAGTTTCAACCCGGCGCCCTTGAGCACCTTGTGGGTCAGGCTTTTGTCCTGGCACAGGGTCATGCTGATGGCGCTGGTCAGGTCGCTCAACGATTCACGGCAGCGCACGCGGCGCCCGCCATGGCTGAGGGTGAACAGGCCGGCATCGGCGTCGTCTACCTGCACGTCGATGCCACGGCGATGGGCTTCTTCGACGATGATCCGCGCGTAAGGGTTGAACCCCGCCTGCGGGCCCGGGCCGAGGAACAGCGGCTGGTTGATGCCGTTCTTGCGCTTGATCGCAAAGGTGGCCAGGGCGCGAAAGCCGAGCTTGGCGTAGAGGCTCTTGGCCTGGCGGTTGTCGTGCAGCACCGACAGGTCCAGGTAGCTCAGGCCACGGCTCATGAAGTGTTCCACCAGGTGGCGCACCAGCACTTCGCCGACGCCGGGGCGCGTGCAGTGCGGGTCGACCGCCAGGCACCACAGGCTGCAACCGTGTTCCGGGTCGTGGAAGGCTTTCTGATGGTTGAGGCCCATCACGCTGCCGATCACCGCGCCGCTGTCTTCGTCCTCGGCCAGCCAATACACCGGGCCGCCCGCGTGGCGGGGCGTCAGGCGCTCGGCGTCGACCGGCAGCATGCCGCGTCCCTGGTAGAGCTGGTTGACCGCCTGCCAATCGGCCGCGGTCTGGACGCGTCGAATACGGAAGCCACGAAACACGCGGGTCGACGGACGATAGTCAGAGAACCACAGGCGCAAGGTGTCGGACGGGTCGAGGAACAGTTGCTGCGGATCGATCCCGAGGATCTGCTGGGGCGCCGCCACGTACAGTGCGATGTCGCGCTCGCCGGCCTGCTCGTTGAGCAGTTCCTCGGCCAGGCTGGCCGGGTCGGGAAACGTGTGGCCGATCAACAACCGGCCCCAGCCGCAATGCACCGCGATCGGCTCGGCGGCCAGTGGGCTGCCGTCTTCGGCCAGGCGCGCTTGCAGGCGCTCGTAGGTCGGCGCCTGGCCTTTGAGCAAGCGTTGGCTGTAAGCCGCTGCGAGAGGTTTCATCGATCAGATTCCTTGTTCGCTGAGCCACAGGTTCAGCGCCGCCAGTTGCCACAGCTTGGAGCCGCGCAGCGGGGTGAGTTGACCGTGTGGGTCGGTGAGCAAGCGGTCGAGCATGGCCGGATTGAACAGGCCGCGGTCCTGGCTCGGGTCCAGCAGCAACTCGCGGACCCAGTTCAGGGTATCGCCCTGCAAATGCTTGAGGCCGGGCACCGGGAAGTAACCTTTCTTGCGGTCGATGACTTCACTCGGGATGACCCGACGCGCCGCCTCTTTGAGGACCTGCTTGCCGCCATCGGGCAATTTGAATTTGCCCGGTACGCGGGCCGACAGTTCCACCAGGCGGTAGTCGAGAAACGGTGTGCGCGCTTCCAGGCCCCAGGCCATGGTCATGTTGTCGACGCGCTTGACCGGGTCGTCGACCAGCATCACCGTGCTGTCCAGGCGCAGCGCCTTGTCCACGGCGGCATCGGCGCCCGGCATTGCGAAATGCTCGCGCACGAAGTCGCCGGCGGCGTCATTGGCGGTCAGCCATTTCGGCGCGACGGTGGCCGCGTAGTCGTCATGGCTGCGATCGAAAAACGCCTCGCGGTACGCCGCATACGGGTCGCTGGCGCCGTCCACTTGCGGGTACCAGTGGTAACCGGCGAACAACTCGTCGGCGCCCTGGCCGCTCTGCACCACTTTGCAGTGCTTGGCCACTTCCCGCGAGAGCAGGTAAAAGGCGATGCAATCGTGGCTGACCATCGGCTCGCTCATGGCGCGGAACGCCGCTGGCAATTGCTCGATGATCTCGCCCTCGGCGATGCGCAGTTGGTGGTGCCGGGTGCCGTAGTGCTTGGCGATCAGGTCCGAGTACTGAAACTCGTCGCCGCGTTCGCCGCCGGCGTCTTCAAAGCCGATGGAGAAGGTCGACAGGTCCTGCACGCCGACCTCGCGCAGCAAGCCGACGAGCAGGCTCGAATCGACGCCGCCGGACAGCAGCACGCCGACATCCACCGCGGCGCGTTGGCGGATCGCCACGGCTGCGCGGGTGCTGTCGAGTACGCGGTCGGTCCAGTCTTCGAGGGTCAGGTGCTGCTCATCCTCACGCGGGCCGTAAGGCAGGGTCCACCAGGTTTTCTGCTCGGTGTTGCCGTGGGCGTCGATACGCATCCAACTGGCCGGCGGCAGTTTCTCGATGCCGGCCAGCAGCGTGCGCGGCGCGGGCACCACGGCGTGGAAGTTCAGGTAATGGTTGAGCGCCACCGGATCGAGCACCGGGTTGATATCGCCGCCCTTGAGCAGGGCCGGCAATGTCGAGGCAAAGCGCAGGCGCTGGCCGGTGCGCGACAGGTACAAAGGTTTCACGCCGAGACGGTCACGGGCGATGAACAGCCGCTGGGCATCGCGCTCCCAGATCGCAAACGCAAACATGCCGTTGAGCTTGGGCAGCAGGGCTTCGCCCCAGGCGTGATAGCCCTTGAGCAGCACTTCGGTGTCGCCGCCGGAATAGAAGGCGTAACCCAGGGCTTCGAGCTCCTGGCGCAGTTCCGGGAAGTTATAGATCGCGCCGTTGAAGGCCAGGGACAACCCCAGCTGCGCATCGACCATCGGTTGGGCAGAGCCGTCCGACAGGTCCATGATTTTCAGGCGTCGATGGCCCAGGGCAATCGGCCCCTGGGCGTGGAAGCCCCAGGCGTCGGGGCCGCGTGGGGCCAAGTGATGGGTGATGCGCTCAATCGCAGCCAGGTCGGCAGGTTGGGCATCGAAACGTAGTTCTCCAGCTAATCCGCACATAAATTCCTTACCGGTTTTTCCGTTGGGGAGGGGTCAATACTCAATACGCCCAAAAGGCGCGTACCCAGAAACTGACACACGGCTATCAGTGGAGTTTTAGATCAATCTGTTATAAGGCAAACCGCCTTGACTGTTCGGGCGTGAGCCTGCGCAGCGTGTGGCGGCGGATTTGCGGGTGGTAAATAGGCTTGGCAAATATACAAGTTTTGCGCGGTTTGCCGTTGTGGACCGGCTGTTTGAAGAGGGCCAACAGTGTGTCGCTCGGGCGCTTGACCGCGCCGTTGTTATGACCCGCCGGTGCCGCGAATCAACGCGCGCACGGCGAATCGATTGGGGTGGCAGGCGTCGGCCACGCTTCTGGGCAGCGGCAGGGGTTCATCGTCCAGCCAGGCCGCCAGCAGTTCGGCGCACAGCGGCGCGGTCACCAGGCCGCGTGAGCCGTGGCCGCTGTTGATGTACACACCGTCGAGCCACGGGCACTCGGCCTCGGGGGGCTGACGGGCGTCCTTGCGCAGCGCGGCGTAGGCCTGGTCGAAGAGGGCGCGATCGGCCAGCGGCCCGATAATCGGCAGGTAGTCCGGGCTGGTGCAGCGGAACCCGGCGCGGCCTTCGAGCTGATCGGCGGCCAGTGTGTCGGCGTGCAAGCGGTGGGCCAGGTCGACGGAGATTTCCTGCAGCATCTCCAGGTTGCCGACATGCTCGGCGACTGTCGGCGTCAGGTCGTCACTCTTGAAGTCGAAGCTGGCGCCCAGGGTGTGCTCGCCGAGGCGCGCCGGAGCCACGTAGCCCTCGGCACAGACCACGGTGGCCAGCGCCTGGCTGTCTGGGGTTTGCGCCAGGCGGGTGATTTGCCCGCGAATGCGCTTGAGGGGCAGCTCGGCGCTGAACGGGAACCGCTTGATCTCGGCCGCGCCGGCCAGCACCACCACCGTGGCGCTGGCCAGCAGGGTGTCGCCGGCCAGGGCTTGCCATTGCCCGTCGACCCGTTGCAACTCAAGGGCCTCGTGATGCGTCAGCACGTTGATCAACGGGTGCCGGGCTTGCCATTCGCATAAGGCCGGCGGGTGTACCCAGCCCCCTTCGGGGAAAAACAGCCCGCCGTGTTCCAGCGCCACCCCGGCGCGCGCTTGAGCCTGGGCCTGGTCCAACGGCTGCAGCAGGCCGGGCGCAAACGCCGCGGCCAGCTGTGCCTGGCGCTCGGCTTCCTTGGCGTTGAACGCCAGTTGCAGCACGCCGCAACCGTCCCAGTCGACGCCCCGGTGCAGGTGTTCGAGCAGGCGCCGGGTGTGGCCGAACCCGCTCAAAATCAATTGCGAAAGGGCCGTGCCATGGGCCGACAACTTGAGGTACAGCACCCCTTGCGGGTTGCCCGAGGCTTCCTCGGCCAGGCGGGCATGGCGTTCCAGCAGGCTGACGTTCCAGCCGCGCGCGGCGAGGCTGGCCGCCGTGGTGCAGCCGGCCAGGCCGCCGCCGATCACCAGGGCGCTGCGTTCGCCGTGCAGCGGCGCCGGGCGGGCGAACCACGGTTTACCTGCGGCAGGCAACGGCGTCTCGGCCGGCCAGCCGAGGAATTCACCGCGCAGGATTTCCCATTTATGCCCGATGCCCGGCGTGCGCTTCATCTTGAACCCGGCGGCATTGATCAGGCGTCGTACCCAGCCGGTGCTGGTGAAGGTGCTGATGGTCGACCCCGGGGCCGCCAGGCGCGCCAGTTCGGCAAACAGCTCGGCGGTCCACATGTCGGGGTTCTTCGCCGGGGCGAAACCGTCGAGAAACCACGCGTCGATTTGCGCATCCAACTGTGGCAACTGCTCCAGCGCATCGCCGATCAGCAGGGTCAAGGTCACACGGCCGTTATCCAGCACCAGGCGCTGGAAGCCTGGGTGGATGGCGATGTACTGCGCCAGCAATTGCGCGGCGAACGGCTGCAGTTCCGGCCAGAGGAGTAGGGCGCGTTGCAGGTCGGCGTGGCTCAGCGGGTATTTTTCCACGCTGACAAAATGCAGGCGCGCGCCGGCCACCGCGTGTTGTTCGAACAACTGCCAGGCGCAGAGAAAATTCAGCCCGGTGCCGAACCCGGTTTCGCCGATCACCAGGCGTCCGCCCGCCGGCAAGGCGGCAAACCGTGCCTGCAAACGGTTCTGTTCGAGGAACACATAGCGCGTTTCTTCAAGGCCCGACTGGTCGGAAAAGTACACATCGTCGAAGACCCGCGAATGCGGGCGACCTTGGTCATCCCAGTCGAGCTGGGCGTGGGTTACAGGGTTCATGGGCGACTCGGCAAAGGCAAGGTGGCCATTCTAGCCGATCAACCGGCAATGAATTGACCCACGGCAAGCGCACGTGGAATTTCCTCCCGCGTGTTGCTGCTCAATCCGCTAGTCTTGAGCGATCTTGAAACGGAGCTGCTCATGTTCGAATCCGCTGAAATCGGTCATGCCATCGACAAAGACACTTACGACACCGAAGTACCGGCCCTGCGCGAAGCCTTGCTGGAAGTGCAGTTCGAGCTGCAACAGCAGAAGCGTTTCCCGGTGATCATCCTGATCAACGGCGTCGAAGGTGCCGGCAAGGGCGAGACGGTCAAACTGCTCAACGAATGGATGGACCCGCGTCTGATCGAAGTGCGTACCTTCGACCAGCAGACCGACGAAGAACTGGCCCATCCGCCCGCCTGGCGTTACTGGCGGCAGTTGCCCGCAAAAGGCCGCATGGGGGTGTTCTTCGGCAACTGGTACAGCCAGATGCTGCAAAGCCGGGTGCAGGGCGAAATCAAGGACGCCCGGCTCGACCAGGGCATCGCCGGCGCCGAACGCCTGGAGAAGATGTTCTGCGACGAAGGCGCGGTGATCTTCAAGTTCTGGTTTCACCTGTCCAAGAAACAGATGAAGGCGCGGCTCAAGGCCCTGGCCGACGACCCGCTGCACAGTTGGCGGATCAGCCCGCTGGACTGGCAGCAGTCCAAGACCTACGACAAGTTCGTCCACTTCGGCGAACGTGTGCTGCGTCGCACCAGCCGCGACTACGCGCCCTGGCATGTGATCGAAGGGGTCGACAGCAATTACCGCAGCCTCACCGTCGGCAAGATTCTGCTCGAGGGCCTGCAAAACGCCCTGAGGCAACCCAAGGGCAAAGTCAGCGGGATGAACCCGGCGCCGTTGCCGGCGGCCGTGGACCAAGTGAGCCTGCTCAACAGTCTCGACATGACCCTGAGCCTGGAAAAAGAAGACTACGAAGAGCAGTTGATCACCGAGCAGGCGCGTCTTTCCGGCCTGATGCGGGATAAGCGCATGCGCAAGCACGCGTTGATCACGGTATTCGAAGGCAACGATGCGGCCGGCAAAGGGGGCGCGATCCGCCGGGTCGCCGCGGCCCTCGACCCTCGCCAGTACCGCATCGTGCCGATCGCCGCGCCCACCGAAGACGAGCGCGCCCAGCCTTACCTGTGGCGTTTCTGGCGGCAGATTCCGGCACGGGGCATGTTCACCGTGTTTGACCGCTCCTGGTACGGCCGCGTGCTGGTGGAGCGCATCGAAGGCTTCTGCACCCCGATGGACTCGATGCGCGCCTATGGCGAGATCAATGATTTCGAAGAGCAACTGCGCGATGCCGGAGTGATCGTGGTCAAGTTCTGGCTGGCCATCGACAAGCAGACCCAACTGGAGCGCTTCCAGGCCCGCGAAGCGATCCCGTTCAAACGCTTCAAGATCACCGACGACGACTGGCGCAACCGCGAGAAGTGGGACGAATACCGTGCCGCCGTGGGCGATATGGTCGACCGCACCAGCACCGAGGTCTCGCCGTGGACCCTGGTCGAAGCCAATGACAAGCGCTGGGCGCGGGTCAAGGTGTTGCGCACTATCAACCTGGCGTTGGAGGAGGCGTTCGCCCAGTCCGACAAGCACGACCAGAAAGGCAAGAAGAAGTAGGCCTATAGGCGGGGTGAATGATCATCGCGGTTGGGCGGGCCTGGATTTATTCTCGAGCGCTCTCCCAACAACGACAAGATCGAGGTAGCCCCATGCGTGAAGTAGTGATCGTCGACAGCGTGCGAACCGGCCTGGCCAAGTCCTTTCGCGGCAAGTTCAACCAGACCCGACCGGATGATATGGCGGCCCATTGCGTCAACGCGCTGCTGACACGCAACGGTATCGACCCGGCCACGGTGGAAGATTGCATCGTCGGCGCGGGCTCCAACGAGGGCGCCCAGGGCTACAACATCGGGCGCAACGTCGCGGTGCTGTCGCAACTGGGCACCGGCACGGCGGGGATGACTCTCAACCGTTTCTGTTCCTCGGGCTTGCAGGCGATTGCCATCGCAGCCAACCAGATCGCCTCGGGCTGCAGCGATATCATTGTCGCCGGCGGCGTCGAGTCCATCAGCCTGACCATGAAAAGCGTCAACACCGACAACCTGATCAACCCGTTGCTCAAAGCGCAGGTGCCGGGCCTCTATTTTCCCATGGGCCAGACCGCCGAAATCGTTGCGCGCCGCTATCACGTCAGCCGCGAGGACCAGGACCGGTATGCCCTGCAAAGCCAGCAGCGCACCGCCCAGGCCCAGGCCGATGGCTTGTTCAACGATGAAATCGTGCCGATGGCTGTCAAGTACGCTGTCGAGGACAAGAACAGCGGCGCCGTGCAGGTGCTCGACGGTGTGGTCGAGCGCGACGACTGCAACCGCCCCGACACCACCCTGGCCAGTCTCCAGGGCTTGAAGCCGGTGTTTGCCGAAGACGGCTCGGTGACCGCGGGCAACTCTTCGCAATTGTCCGACGGCGCCTCGATGACCCTGGTGATGAGCCTGGAAAAAGCCCTGGCCCTGGGGCTCAAGCCCAAGGCGTTTTTCCGTGGCTTTGCCGTGGCTGGCTGCGAGCCCGATGAGATGGGCATCGGCCCGGTGTTCTCGGTGCCCAAGTTGCTCAAGGCCAAGGGCTTGCAGGTGGCGGATATCGACCTGTGGGAACTCAACGAGGCGTTCGCCTCCCAGTGCCTGTATGCGCGCGACCGCCTGGAAATCGACAATGCCAAATACAACGTCAACGGCGGCTCGATCTCCATCGGCCACCCGTTCGGCATGACCGGCTCGCGGCAAGTCGGGCACCTGGTGCGTGAGTTGCAGCGGCGTAATCTGCGTTACGGCATCGTCACTATGTGCGTGGGCGGCGGCATGGGGGCGACCGGGCTGTTCGAAGCTGTGCGCTGAGCCCACTGTGGGGGCAGGCCGGCTCCCGCACTTGCACAGTGCCGTATCCCAATCCGTCTACTTGCCCCTAGAATGCCGGTTCCACTTCCTCTGGCTTCTGGGGCACTCATGCACATCTCTTCCGGCCGCTGGGTCTATGGCTTTTGCTTGACCCTGCTGGCCGCGCTGCTCTGGGGCATTCTCCCGGTCAAACTCAAACAAGTGTTGCAGGTGATGGACCCGATCACCGTCACCTGGTTTCGCCTGACGGTCGCCGGCAGTTGCCTGTTCGTCTACCTCGCCGCCGTCAAGCGCTTGCCCAGCCTGCGCGTGCTCGGGCCGCGTCGCGGTTGGCTGGTGGCGATGGCCGTGTGCGGGCTGGTGGGCAACTACGTGCTGTACCTGGTGGGTCTGAACATGCTCAGCCCCGGCACGGCGCAACTGGTGGTGCAGATGGGGCCGATCTTCCTGATGGTCGCCAGCGTGTTTGTGTTTAAAGAGCGCTTCAGCCTGGGCCAGGTGTTGGGCCTGGTGGTGCTGGTCATCGGCTTTGGCCTGTTCTTCAACCAGCGTCTGGTGGAGTTGCTGACGTCCCTGGGCACCTACACCGCCGGGGTACTGACGGTCCTGCTCGCCACTACTATCTGGGTGTTCTACGCCTTGGGCCAGAAGCAATTGCTGACGGTGTGGAATTCGCTGCAGGTGATGATGGTGATCTACCTGTCGTGCGCGGTGTTGCTCACGCCTTGGGCGCATCCGCTGGAGGCCCTGCAACTGAGTCCGCTGCAAGGCTGGCTGCTGCTGGCGTGCTGCATGAACACGCTGGTGGCCTACGGCGCATTTGCCGAGGCCCTGGCCCATTGGGAAGCCTCGCGGGTGAGTGCGACCCTGGCGCTGACGCCGTTGGTGACGTTTGTGGCGGTGGCCCTGGCGGCGTGGTGGTGGCCGGATTTTGTGCAGGCTGAAGAGATCAATGCGCTGGGGTATGTGGGGGCGTTGGTGGTGGTGTTGGGGTCGGCGACCGTGGCGTTGGCGCCGTCGTTGTTTGCGGGGCTCAAGGCGCGGCGGGCGCGGTTGGTGTCTTGATCGACCCAGGTGTTTTTATCGGGTGTACGCGGGCCTAAGTGTGGGAGGGGGGTTGCTTGCGATGGCGACCTGACAGCCGATACATATCCAACAGGTTCACCTCGTTCCAAATGTGGGAGGGGGCTTGCCCCCGATGGCGGCCTCTGGGCCGACCATTTTTTTGGGTTGAGTACATATCCGTTTCTTTGGTAACGGCTGCTATAGGTTCCGCTCTTACAGCGGGTCACTTTTGGAAAAGAGCCCCAAAAGTAACCAAAAGGGCTCTTGCCCCACCACTCGGCACCTCGCTTAGGCTCGGTGTGCCCGAACGCAGGCTTGAATCCGTGGGCCGCCGTCATGGGCCATCCATGGCCCAGGACGGCTAACCCGGCGTCCTGCCGGGTTACCCACGGATTCAAACCTGCGTTCGGCCAGCGTGGTTTTACGGGGCGCCTAAGATCAAGATCAAAAGCAGATCAAGATCAAAAGCAAAGCAAAAGCACGCGCTATGCGCTTATTGTCCGGCCTCCAGCATGTTTTCCGGGCGTACCCATTGGTCGAACTGTTCGTCGGTGAGGTAGCCCAGGGCCAGTGCGGCTTCCCTCAGGGTCAGGCCTTCGGCGTAAGCCTTTTTGGCGATCTGCGCCGATTTGTCATAGCCGATGTGTGGGTTGAGCGCGGTCACCAGCATCAGCCCGCGTTCCAGGTGCGCGGCCATTTGGTCGGCGTCGGGCTCGAGGCCGGTGATGCAGTGTTCCTGGAAGTTGTTGCAGCCGTCGGCCAGCAAGCGGATCGATTCCAGCAGGTTGTGGATGATCACCGGTTTGTACACGTTCAACTGCAAATGCCCCTGGCTGGCGGCAATGCCGATGGTCACGTCGTTGCCCAGGACCTGGCAGGCGAGCATCGACAGCGCTTCGCACTGGGTCGGGTTGACCTTGCCGGGCATGATCGAGCTGCCCGGTTCGTTGGCCGGCAGTTTGACTTCCGCCAGCCCGGCGCGCGGGCCGGAGCCGAGCAGGCGCAGGTCGTTGGCGATTTTCATCAGGGCCACGGCCAGGGTTTTCAGGGCGCCGTGCAGGGTTACCAGCGGTTCGTGGCCGGAGAGGGCAGCGAATTTGTTGGGTGCGGTCACGAACGGCAAACCCGACAAGGCTGCCAGCTCGGCGGCAATCGCCTCGCCAAAGCCGTGGGGCGAATTGAGCCCGGTGCCGACCGCGGTGCCGCCCTGGGCCAGCTCGCACACCTGGGGCAGGGCGCTGCGGATCGCGCGTTCGGCGTAATCGAGCTGGGCGATGAACGCCGAGAGTTCCTGGCCAAAGGTGATCGGTGTGGCATCCATCATGTGGGTGCGACCGGTCTTCACCAGCTTCATATGCCGCGCCGACAATTCCGCCAGCCCGCCGGACAGGTGTGTGATCGCCGGCAGCAGTCGCTGGTTGACCGCCTGCACCGCCGCGATGTTCATCGCGGTGGGGAAGCAGTCGTTGGAACTCTGGGAGCGGTTCACATGGTCGTTCGGATGCACCGGGCTCTTGCCGCCGCGCGTCTTGCCCGACAGCTCGTTGGCACGCCCGGCGATCACTTCATTGGCGTTCATGTTGCTCTGGGTGCCGCTGCCGGTCTGCCACACCACCAGCGGGAACTGGTCGTCATGCTGGCCGTCGAGCACTTCGTCGGCGGCCTGTTCGATCAGGCGTGCGATGTCGGCGGGCAGGTCGCCGTTGCGGCTGTTGACCCGGGCGGCGGCTTTCTTGATCAGGGCCAGGGCGTGCAAGACCGCCAGGGGCATGCGCTGCTCACCGATGGCGAAGTTCACCAGCGAGCGTTGGGTCTGCGCGCCCCAGTAAGCGTCATCCGGGACTTGGACTTCTCCCAGGCTGTCGGTTTCGATACGGCTCATCGGGCACACTCCTTCAGGTTCGTTTGCGCAGTTTAGGCCGTGATCGGCCCTGGGGGTTCCATAAAAGCCTTTTCATCGGATTCATCCACCGCAAATCCATGCCTGACAAGGGGTGGGGTTGAGCCATGGCGTTTTTTAGGCGCAGAATGGGCGCCCTTGGGGTCTTACCTCGCCTGCTAGAAAAGGAAACTCGATGACTCGTCTTCGTGCCATCTGTACCGCGGTTGCTCTGGTTTGCGCCAGCGGCCAGGTTTTTGCCGATACCGCCAGCCACAACGCCAGTGCCGAAGCCTTCCTTACCCTGGCCCACGCTGACAAGCTGGGGACCCCGGTGTACATGCAAGTGCAGCAAATGTTCGCCCAGCGTTTCGAACAGACCAAAGCGCCTGCCGCCAAACAGTCCGTACTGGACAGCTACCAGGCCAAGGCCAACGCCGCTCTGGACCAGGCCATCGGCTGGCCAAAACTGAAACCGGACATGGTCAAGCTCTACACCAGCAACTTCAGCGAATCCGAACTCAAGGATCTGGTTGCCTTCTACCAGTCGCCGCTGGGCAAGAAAGTCCTGGAAAAAATGCCGCAACTGACCCAGCAATCGGCCCAGATGACCCAGGCCAAGCTGGAAAGCGCCGTGCCGGTGGTGAACAAGCTGTTGGAAGACATGACCAACGAGCTGACACCTAAAGCCGCCGCACCGGCCAAGAAGAAGTAAGCAGGAATGACCATGCAACAGCGTATCGAAACGGCGCTTGCCGCCCTGGGCCCGGACCACCTGAGCGTGCTGGACGAAAGCCACATGCACAGCCGTGGGTTGCAGACCCACTTCAAGGCCGTGCTGGTCAGCCAGCAGTTCGAAGGGCTTAACCGCGTCAAGCGCCACCAGAAGGTCTACGCCACCCTGGGTGACCTGATGAGCGAGTTTCATGCGCTGGCGCTGCATACCTATACGCCTGAGGAATGGGCGAAAACCGACGCAGCCCCGGCCTCGCCGACCTGCGCGGGCGGCCATTGACGGGTTGATGTTGAATCTACTGTAGGAGCGAGCTTGCTCGCGAAAAAACTCAGAGCGCCGCTGGGCGTCAGGTTATCCGTGTCATCGTTCACGACCTTCGCGAGCAAGCTCGCTCCTACAGTTAACGGTTCATCCCTGATAGAATCCGCAACGCGCCGCTTAGCCGGCGCGTTTTTTTTGCATCCGGTTCACCCCTTACGAGGGTAGCCACCTGGAGAGAACACCCATGACTCAACCGATTGTCGTGGCGGCACTGTATAAGTTCGTCACCCTCGAAGATTACGTCGCCCTGCGCGAGCCCTTGCTGCAGGCGATGGTCGACAACGGCATCAAAGGCACCTTGCTGATCGCCGAAGAAGGCATCAACGGCACCGTTTCCGGCAGCCGCGAAGGCATTGATGGCTTGATGGCCTGGCTGAAGAACGACCCGCGCATGGTCGATATCGACCACAAAGAGTCGTACTGCGACGAGCAGCCGTTCTATCGCACCAAGGTCAAGCTCAAGAAAGAGATCGTGACCCTGGGCGTCGAAGGCGTCGACCCGAACAAAAAAGTCGGTACCTATGTCGAGCCGCAGGACTGGAACGCGCTGATCAGCGACCCGCAAGTGCTGTTGATCGATACGCGTAACGACTATGAAGTGTCCATCGGCACCTTTGAAGGCGCGATCGACCCGAAAACCACCAGTTTTCGCGAATTTCCCGACTATATCAAAGCCAACTTCGACCCGGCCAAGCACAAGAAAGTCGCCATGTTCTGCACCGGCGGCATTCGCTGCGAGAAGGCCTCCAGCTATATGCTCAGCGAAGGCTTCGATGAGGTTTACCACCTCAAGGGCGGCATCCTGAAGTACCTCGAAGAGGTGCCGCAGGCCGAGACCAAATGGCAGGGCGACTGCTTTGTGTTCGACAACCGCGTCACTGTGCGCCACGACTTGAGCGAAGGCGACTACGATCAATGTCATGCCTGTCGCACACCGGTTAGTGTGGAAGACCGCGCATCCGAGCACTACGTGGCGGGCATCAGTTGCCCGCATTGCTGGGATAAGCTGCCGGAGAAAACCCGTCGCAGCGCGATCGACCGGCAAAAGCAGATTGAATTGGCCAAGGCTCGCAATATGCCGCACCCGATTGGCTACAACTACAAGCAAACCCCTTCCGAGGCCTGAACCATGTCCGCGCGCCTGCTCTACATAATGGACCCGATGTGTTCCTGGTGCTGGGGCTTTGCTCCGGTAGCCGAGGCGTTGGTCGAGCAGGCCCAGGCGGCCGGCGTGGAGTTGCACCTGGTGGTGGGCGGCTTGCGCACCGGCAGCGGCGCGGCGCTGGACCCGTCGACCCGGCGCTATATCCTGGAACACTGGCAGGCGGTCACCGACGCCACCGGGCAGACGTTCAAGCATGAAGGCGCGCTGCCCGACGGTTTTGTCTACGACACTGAGCCGGCGTGCCGCGCCATCGTCACCGCGCGCAGCCTGGCGCCGGATTGCGCGTGGAAGCTGCTGAGGCTGATCCAGCATGCGTTTTATGTCGAGGGGCGCGACGTGACCCTCGCCAGTATTCTGGTGGAGCTGGCGGAAAAAGCCGGCATACCGCGTATCGAGTTCGCCGGGGCGTTTGACCGCGCTGAGCAGCACGCCGCCACCGCCGCCGATTTCACCTGGGTGCAGGATTTGGGGATCGCCGGTTTTCCGACGTTGCTGGCCGAGCGCAATGGCCAGTTGGCCTTGCTGACCAATGGCTACCAGCCGCTGTCCGAGCTGTCGCCGCTGCTCGGCCGCTGGCTGGAGCGAGCCGCCTGTGCCTGATCAGCCTGACACAGAGCCCTCCCACCGCGTCGATCGACTGACCTGGGCGGAAATCCGCCGCCTGGCTTTGCGTCACAAGAAATCCCTGTGGATCGCCAATGGTGTCGCCGTACTGGCGACCCTGTGCAGCGTGCCCATCCCCCTGTTGTTGCCCTTGCTGGTCGACGAAGTACTGCTGGGCCATGGCGATGCCGCGCTCAAGGTAATGAACCACGCGCTGCCCCTGGGCTGGCAGAAAGCCGCCGGTTATATCGGCCTGATGCTGCTGGTGACGCTGGCCCTGCGCTGTGGTGCGCTGGTGTTCAACGTGGTGCAGGCGCGCTTGTTTGCGCGGCTGGCCAAGGACATCGTCTACCGCATCCGCGTGCGCCTGATCGAGCGGCTCAAGCGTATTTCCCTCGGCGAGTACGAAAGCCTCGGCAGCGGCACCGTCACCACGCACCTGGTCACCGACCTGGACACGCTGGACAAATTCGTCGGCGAAACCCTCAGCCGTTTCCTGGTGGCCATGCTGACCCTGGTCGGCACCTCGGCGATTCTGGTGTGGATGCACTGGCAACTGGCGTTGCTGATCCTGCTGTTCAACCCGCTGGTGATCTATGCCACGGTGCAGTTGGGCAAGCGCGTCAAACACCTGAAAAAACTGGAAAACGACAGCACCTCGCGCTTCACCCAGGCGTTGACCGAAACCCTCGACGCCATTCAGGAAGTGCGTGCCGGCAATCGCCAGGGCTTTTTCCTCGGGCGCCTCGGCCAGCGCGCCCAGGAAGTGCGTGACTATGCGATCCACTCCCAATGGAAAACCGACGCCTCCAGCCGCGCCAGCGGTTTGCTGTTCCAGTTCGGCATCGATATTTTTCGCGCGGCGGCCATGCTCACCGTGCTGTTTTCCGACCTGTCCATCGGCCAGATGCTCGCCGTGTTCAGCTACCTGTGGTTCATGATCGGCCCGGTGGAGCAGTTGTTGAACCTGCAATATGCCTACTACGCGGCGGGCGGGGCGCTGACGCGGATCAACGAGCTGCTCGCCCGTGCCGATGAGCCGCAATATGTCGGCGGCGCAGACCCGTTCACTGGGCGCGAAACGGTCGGCATCGACGTGCGTGGCCTGACGTTCGGCTATGGCGAAGAGCGGGTGCTCGACCAGTTGAACCTCAGCATCGAACCCGGTGAGAAGGTCGCGATTGTCGGCGCCAGCGGCGGCGGTAAAAGTACCCTGGTGCAACTGCTGCTGGGGCTGTACACACCGCAGGCCGGCAGTATTCGTTTCGGTGGTGCAACCCAGCAGGAAATCGGCCTGGAGACTATCCGCGAGCACGTCGCGGTGGTGCTGCAACACCCCGCGCTGTTCAACGATACCGTGCGTGCCAACCTGACCATGGGCCGCAACCGCAGTGACCAGGCGTGTTGGCAGGCCCTGGAAATCGCCCAGTTGGAGGCGACCGTCAAGGCGTTGCCCCTGGGCCTGGACAGTGTGGTGGGACGCTCTGGCGTGCGCTTTTCCGGCGGCCAGCGCCAACGCCTGGCGATTGCGCGCATGGTCTTGGCCGAGCCGAAGGTAGTGATCCTGGATGAGGCAACCTCGGCCCTGGACGCCGCCACCGAGTACAACCTGCACCAGGCGTTGGCGCGGTTTCTCAGTGGGCGGACTACACTGATTATTGCCCATCGGCTTTCGGCGGTGAAACAAGCTGATCGGGTGCTGGTGTTCGACGGTGGGCATATCGCCGAGGACGGCGACCATCAGCAACTGATCGCGGAGGGTGGCTTGTACGCCAAACTTTACGGGCACTTGCAACAAGTGCGTTGATTTAGCCTACGCTGTGCTATTAGGAGCGGATGTTCGCGTGCGTATTCAGCTGTGCATGTGCAAGGGACTTCATGAAGCAGAAGCGGACTCTCGGAACGCCAAGGTTGTTGGGCATTGTCTGGCCCTTTATTGCCGTCGTATTGTTCCAGGCATTATTAGGCTGTGTCAGTCTGTATGTGCTTTCAGCGGTGCGCGTCTATGTGGGCGGCGAAAGCCTGTGGTCCAAGGGCCAGAAAGACGCCATCTACTATCTGACGCTGTACGCCGATAATCGCGACGAAGCCACCTACCTCAAATACCAGCAAGCCATTGCCGTGCCCCAGGGCGGGCATGAACTGCGTGTCGCCCTGGACCGTCCTGCCCCCGACCTCAAGGCGGCGCGCGAGGGGATCATCAAGGGTGGCAACCACCCGGACGACGTCTCCAGCGTGATCTGGCTGTACCTCAACTTTCGCCATTTCAGCTACCTGGAAAAAGCCATCGAACTGTGGACCGTGGGCGATGGCTACCTGGTCCAGCTGGATGATTTGGCCCGGTCGATGCACCGGGCGATCACCGCGGGTCAGGTCCATGACGACGATGTGCGGCAATGGAAGGCGCATATCTTTGCCATCAACGACGGCGTGACGCCGGCGGCCAAGGCGTTCAGCGATGCCTTGGGTGAAGGCTCGCGCGTCGTCCTGCGGCTGTTGCTGATCACCAACCTGGCCACGGCCTTGTGCCTGATCGCCCTGGCGCTGCTGCGTACCCACAAGTTGTTGGCGCAGCGGCACGCGTTCGCCGATGCCCTGCAAGTGGAGAAGGAGCGGGCACAGATCACCCTGGAGTCGATCGGCGATGGGGTGATCACCACCGATGTCGATGGCGCCATTGCCTACATGAACCCGGCCGCCGAGGCCCTGACGCGCTGGACGTCGGCCCATGCCCAGGGCCTGCCCCTGGCGGCACTGTTCAACCTGCTGGATGAAAATGCTCAGCCCGATGGTTTTGCGCTGATCGAGCACATCACCAAGGGCCGCTTGAGCGGCGGCAGCGAACACTCCAAAACCATCCAGCGCCTGGACGGCAGCACCGTTTCGGTGACCCTGGTGGGCGCGCCGATCCGCAGCGCCGGCAAAGTCAGCGGCGCGGTGCTGGTGCTGCACGACATGACCCAGGAACGTCAGTACATCGCCAACCTGTCGTGGCAAGCGACCCATGACGCGTTGACCGGCCTGGCCAACCGTCGCGAGTTCGAGTTCCGCCTGGAACAGGTGCTGCAACAGGTCGCGCGTGAGCACAGCGGGCGGCATGCCTTGATGTTCCTCGACCTGGACCAGTTCAAGCTGGTCAACGACACCTGCGGCCATGCGGCAGGCGACGAGCTGTTGCGGCATATCTGCGCACTGCTGCAATCGGATCTGCGTGAAGGTGACACCCTGGCGCGACTGGGGGGCGACGAGTTCGGCATCCTGTTGGAGAACTGCCCGGCGTCGGTGGCGGAAAAAATCGCCGAAAGCCTGCGCCACACGGTGCAGAACCTGCATTTCGTGTGGAAGGGCCGGCCGTTCATGACCACCGTCAGCATTGGCCTGGTGCATATCTCCCAGGTGCCGACCACCCTGGAAACGTCGCTGCGCGCCGCCGACATGGCCTGCTATATGGCCAAGGAAAAGGGCCGCAACCGCGTGCAGGTCTACCACGCGGACGACTCCGAGCTGTCCTTGCGCTTTGGCGAGATGGCCTGGGTGCAGCGCCTGCACATGGCCCTGGAAGAAAACCGCTTTTGCCTGTACTCCCAGGAAATCGCGCCCCTGGGGCCCACCGACGCCGACAATGGGCACATTGAAATCCTCCTGCGCCTGCATGACGAGGCCGGCCGCATCATTCTGCCCGACAGTTTCATTCCGGCCGCCGAACGTTACGGGTTGATGAGTTCCCTGGATCGCTGGGTGGTGGACAACGTGTTCAACCTGATTGCCCGTTGCATGCATGAGCGTCCGGGCCGGCCCATGGCAATGTGTGCGATTAATCTGTCAGGCATAACGATTGGTGATGACGCTTTTCTCGGTTTTTTACGCGAGAAGTTCGCGGCTTACAGTGTTCCGCCAGAAATGATTTGTTTTGAAATAACTGAGACCTGCGCTATTGCCAATTTGGGCAGTGCGATTCGCTTTATTAATGAACTCAAAGCCTTAGGTTGCCATTTCTCACTGGATGACTTCTGCGCCGGAATGTCCTCATTCGCTTATCTGAAACATTTACCTGTAGACTTCCTGAAGATCGATGGAAGTTTCGTAAAGGATATGCTGGACGACCCGATTAACCGCGCCATGGTCGAAGTGATCAACCACATCGGCCACGTCATGGGTAAGCGCACAATTGCTGAGTTTGTTGAAACGCCGCACATCGAACAGGCATTGCTTGAGATTGGTGTGGATTACGCTCAGGGCTATGTGATTGAACGCCCGCAATTGTTTACCTTTGATAGTTTGCAGTGTCGACCTGTGCGGCCGCAGCCTCTGTTATTCAAGGCGCCCGGCACATTCCGCTGAAACATTTGCTGGTCTGTACAATCACACTTAAAAAGGAGCCTTACAGTGATCGACACCTTCAACCGAACCGGCCCGCTTATGGAAGCCTCGAGTTACCCCACCTGGGCTCAGCAATTGATCCAGGACTGTAGCGAGAGCAAGCGCCGAGTTGTCGAACACGAACTGTATCAGCGCATGCGTGATAACACGCTGAGCGCCAAGACCATGCGCCAATACCTGATCGGTGGCTGGCCGGTGGTCGAACAGTTTGCCTTGTATATGGCACAGAACCTCACCAAGACCAAGTTTGCCCGTCATCCTGGCGAGGATATGGCGCGGCGTTGGCTGATGCGCAATATTCGGGTGGAATTGAACCACGCCGATTACTGGCTGCATTGGGCCCGCGCCCACGGCGTCAGCCTCGAAGACCTGCAAGCACAGAACGTACCCCCGGAATTGCATGCACTGAGCCATTGGTGCTGGCACACCAGTTCGGCCGATTCGTTGATCGTTGCGATCGCCGCCACCAACTACGCCATCGAGGGCGCGACGGGGGAGTGGTCCGCGTTGGTGTGCTCCACCGGCGTTTATGCGGCAGCCTTCCCCGAGGAAGACCGCAAGCGCGCGATGAAGTGGCTGAAGATGCATGCCCAGTACGACGATGCCCACCCTTGGGAAGCGCTGGAAATCGTCTGCACCCTGGCCGGTACGAACCCCAGCCGACAACTGCAGGCAGAGCTGCGCCAGGCCGTGTGCAAGAGCTACAACTACATGTACCTGTTCCTGGAAAACTGCATGCGCCTGGAGAAAGACAAACCGGCGGCCGCGCCTGTTCGCGAGCGCCTGGTGCGCGTCGCCAGCGAAGCGTGATGTGAAACGCGTGGCGGGGGTTTACCCCGCCATTGCCAAGCGGTTGCGACCTTCGCGCTTGGCCACATACAAGGCGCTGTCGGCCCGACGCAACAGGCTTTCGGCAGACTCGGCAGGCAACAACGTTGAGCAGCCCAGGCTCACCGTCAGATCGATGCGTATGTCATCCGCCCAATATTCCTGGGCCTGTGTCGCCTGGCGCAGGCGCTCGCCGACGACCGCCGCCGCATCCCGGCCGGTGTTGGAGAGCAGGATCAGGAATTCTTCCCCGCCAAAGCGGAACACCATGTCCACATTGCGCAACTGGCCCTTGATCGACGCAGCCACGGCGCGCAGTACCTTGTCGCCGGCCGCGTGGCCGTGAGTGTCGTTGATGCGTTTGAAGTGATCGATGTCGAGCATCAGCAGGGACAACGGGGTCGAGTGTCGCCGCGCCATGTCGATTTCCCGCTGCAGGGTCTGGTCCATGGCGATGCGGTTGCCGGTTTCGGTCAACGGGTCACGCAGGGCGCTGCGGGTCGCGGCGCGATAGAGCAGGGCGTTACGCATCGGGTAGAGCAGGGTGGCCAGCAGTGATTCGAGTTGACTCAGTTCTTCTTCCATCAAACGTTGGTTGCGACGGAATACCAGCTCGCCCAGATGTTCGCCTTCATGGCTCAAGGCGTAGCTCACCGAATGATGGCCGCGATGGCCGAATTCCAGGCGCAGGTCACTGGCCTGATGGCTGTAGTGCAGAGCGTCCAGGGGCACCAGGCGCTGGATCTCGCGAAAGAACAGACCGAGGATGCATTGCGGTTCCAGGCTGGTCTGCAGTTGCAGGCCCAGTTGTTGGCGCAGTTGAGCAACCGTGGTGGGGCGGTGCGAGAGAGGGGATGACTGACTAAAGCCCAGGCGTTGCAATTTGGCACTGTCGAAGTCAATTGCGTGGAGCTGGGGCGGGTTTTTCATAAGCAGTCGGCCTCTAAGCACTTAGCTGTCTTACAGGCTCGATGAGAGTGGCGAGTGCCAAGCGTCTTACTGTTCCTTCAGTTCCGTAAAACATTGGAAACAGTTTAAACCGCTTTGCCAGGGGTTATAACCCTTGGGCACTGCCACACGTCTTGTCATCGCTTAACCTGCTTGAAAGGGCTAGAGCGAGATTCATGCCACTTTGTTTTATTTTGAATAAAATCCTTATAAATCAAAGGCTGTTTATGGGGTCAAAAACAGCCATGGCGAAAGGATGTCAGTTATTTGGCAGGTGACGGCGGTTTTACCCGCCGTACTGAACCAGCGTGGTGGCGTCGATCTGCTCGATCGACGTCACGCCGGTCAGCGTCATGGCCACACGCATTTCCTTGGCGAAGATATCCAACAGGTTTTCCACCCCGTGCTGGCCATCGGCGGCCAACGCATAGGCGGTCGAACGTCCCAACAGGCATGCCTTGGCGCCCAGGGCGAGCATGCGTACCACGTCGAGCCCGGAGCGGATGCCGGAGTCCACCAGCACCGTCAGGTCATCGCCGACTGCCTGGGCAATGGGCGGCAGTGCCTTGGCGGTGGAGAGCACGCCGTCCAACTGGCGGCCGCCATGGTTGGAGACCACGATGCCATCGGCGCCGAAGCTCACTGCGTCCTTGGCGTCCTGCGGGTCGAGGATGCCCTTGATGATCATCGGGCCTTTCCAGAACTCGCGTATCCACTCCAAGTCTTTCCAACTGATCGACGGGTCGAAGTTGTTGGCCAGCCAACCGACGTAATCTTCGAGGGTGGTGGGCTTGCCCAGGTACTTGGAGATATTGCCCAGGTCGTGTGGGCGGCCCAGCACGCCGACATCCCAGGCCCATTGTGGCTTGGTGACGGCCTGCAGCATCCGGCGCGCCGAGGCATACGGCCCGGACATGCCCGAGTGTGCATCACGGTAACGCGCGCCCGGCGTCGGCATATCGACGGTGAACACCAGCGTCGTCACCCCGGCGGCCTGCGCCCGTTCCAGCGCGTTACGCATAAAGCCGCGGTCCTTGAGCACATAGAGCTGGAACCAGATCGACTGCGCGCTTTGCGACGCCACTTCCTCGATCGAACACACCGACACCGTCGACAGACAGAAGGGAATCCCCTTGTTGGCCGCCGCCTTGGCCGCCTGCACCTCGCCGCGCCGCGCGTACATACCGGTCAAGCCAACGGGGCTGAGGATGATCGGCATGGCATGTTCCTGACCGAACAGCGTGGTCTTCAAGCTCAGGCTATCCACGTTGCGCAGAATGCGTTGGCGCAGGCTGATCTCGGCCAGGTCCGAACTGTTGGCACGCATCGTGTGTTCGGCGTAGGCGCCACCGTCGATGTAGTCGAACAGGAAGCGCGGCAGCTTGCGCTTGGCGGCGGCACGGTAATCGGATGCCGACGAAATGATCATGAGCAGTGACTCCACAGGGCAAAGGGGGGTTACGGTAAGCAAACTTCTGGCATGATAAAAACAACTTTTATCGCTAGTGCCCAGTCGCAAAAGGAATACCGATGAACCTGAGAACACTGCGTGTCTTCGTTGAGGTGGTGCGCCAAGGCGGGTTTTCCCAGGCGGCGCAGGTGGTGTCGCTGACCCAGTCGACGGTGAGCAAGGCCGTCAAGACCCTGGAAGAAGAACTGGGCGCGCCGCTGCTTAATCGTCTTGGGCATAAGAACGAACTTACCGCCGCAGGCGAAATTGCCTACCGCCGCGCCCTGGTGCTGCTCGCCGAGCGCAGCGATCTGGTCGCCGAGATCAACGACCTGCGCGACCTCAAGCGCGGCGTGCTGCGCATCGGCCTGCCGCCGGTGGGATGCGGCGTGTTGTTCGCGTCTATGTTCGCCACCTACCGCAACCGCTACCCGGACATCGATATCGAACTTACCGAGCACGGCAGCAAAAAACTGCACGAATGCCTGGAAGCCGGGGAGGTCGACCTGGCGGCCCTGTTGCTGCCGGTAGACGATGGCTTCGACTACCAGCCCGTGCGCAATGAGCCGCTGATGGCCGTGCTGCCCATGAGCCATGCGCTCGCGCGGCGCAAGCGCATCGACTTCACCGACCTCGCGGATTCACCGTTCATTCTGTTCGAAGCCGGTTTTGCCCTGAACGCATTAATCCTCGCTGCCTGCGAACGCAAGGGCGTGACGCCCCGCGTCACCGCCCGTAGTGGGCAGATCGACTTCATCGTCGACTTGGTGGCGGCAGGGCTGGGCGTCGCCTTCCTGCCACGCATGCTCGCGCACAAGCACCAGCACGCCGGCATCGCCCTGATCCCCTTGGACGAACCCCACACCGACTGGCACATCGCCCTGGCCTGGCGCGCCAGCGCCCACCTGCCACCCGCAGCGCGCGCCTGGCTGGACCTGGCCAAGGAAATGACCCACGTAGGGTAAAAGCCGAACGGGTTATCCGATTGCGTTCGGCAATGCCAGGTAGTGCTTGACTTGTCCTTTTTAATCAGTAACATACGGTGAATTCCGCGATAGCTCAGTTGGTAGAGCAAATGACTGTTAATCATTGGGTCCCTGGTTCGAGTCCAGGTCGTGGAGCCAGACAAGGTTTCAGAGAAAGCTTTTAAAATCTCTGAGCACCCCGAAAAACCCGCCTTCTGGCGGGTTTTTTCGTTTTGGCGTTCTGTCGGACCCCGGTGGGTGCCAGCCATTTCAAGGGTAGAACCCTTATCGCGCTTGCCTGAATTGCAGGAACGGATCGACACCTATAAAGGCCGCGCGCTTACTCGGCTGACGGTCTTGCTGTCGCTGCACGTGTTTGTACGCTCCAGCGAGCTGCGCTTCTGATTTCCATCGGTGGATAATTTCATCCGCAGCCGCAGAGCGCCCAACAATTCGAGCCTTGAGCCGAATTCTCCCCCAGGCGTAGAAAAGGTCGGGCAGAGCGCTGTCGTTGACAGCAACCCCGGTAGCCAGAACCTTTAAGGCTACGCCACACCGTGGTGGTTCTCCCAAAGTTTGATTAGCGTCCGGCGGCTCGCACGGTCACAGCGATGCAGATGATGGTGCCGCAGCCCAGGCCCGCAGGTATCAAGCAACATGAGTGTTCGCTGCAAGCTCATGCGCGGGCTCGGGCTTGATCTTGAACCAGAGGGTGTACATCGCTGGCAGGAACACCAAGGTCAGTACTGTGCCGGCAAACGTACCGCCAATCAGGGTGTACGCCAGCGTTCCCCAGAACACCGAATGGGTCAGCGGAATGAACGCCAGCATCGCCGCCAACGCCGTGAGAATCACTGGCCGTGCACGCTGCACAGTGGCTTCGACCACTGCGTCATAAGGCGACAGACCGGCTTGCTTATTAGAGTGGATCTGGCCAATGAGGATCAGCGTGTTGCGCATCAGAATCCCTGACAAGGCAATCAATCCCACCAAGGCGTTGATCCCGAACGGCTGCTGGAACAGCAGCAGAATTGGCACCACACCAATCAGGCCCAAAGGCGCGGTGGCGAACACCATCATCATTGCCGACATCGAGCGCACCTGAATGATGATGGTCAGCAACATCAGCGCAATCATGATCGGGAACAACGGCAGCAATGCCTTGTTCGCTTTACCCGACTCTTCGATCGAGCCGGCAAACTCAATGCGGTAGCCCGCCGGCAGTTTTTCGATGATGGGCTGCAGCTGCGTTATCAAGGCGTTGGAGACATCGGGAGGCTGAAGACCTTCAGCCACGTCACCGCGCACGGTGATGGTCGGCGTCCGATCACGCCGCCGCAGAATGGGTTCCTCCATGTGCACATCCACCGTCCCTACCTGGGACAGCGACACGCGCTGGCCTTGGGCGCCGGTCAGCGTGAAGGCGGCAATTTTCGATGGATCAAGACGCGTCTCACCAGCGGAGCGAGCGACCACCTGAACCGAACGAATGTCCTCACGCACCTCGGTGACAGGCACCCCCGTGAGCAGAAATTGCAGCTGTTGCGCGACATCGGTCGAGGTCAAGCCGAATGCTTGCAGGCGATCCTGATCCAGCGTGAGATGAAGTGCCGGCACGCGCTCGCCCAAGTCGGTGTTGACGGTCCTCATCATGGGGCTGGCGGTCATGACCTCACGCACCTGCGCGGCGATATCCCGCAACACTGCGGGGTCGGCGCCCATCACCCGAAAGGCCACCGGATACGGTGAGTAAGGACCAAATACCAACTGCGTCACCCGCACGCGGGCTTCGGGCGCCAAACCATCGGTCGTGGCTTGCCTGAGCCGAATCTTGAGCGCCTCACGCTCTTGCTGATTCGCCGTCAGGACGACGATTTTTGCGAAGGATGGATCGGGTAGCTCAGGGGCCATCGCCAAATAGAAGCGTGGCGCGCCCTGGCCAATGTAAGCGGTGACAATCTTGGCTTCCGGCTGCTGAGTCAACCACGCCTCGACCTTGGCCGCCGCCATATCAGTCTGTTCGATAGAGGTGCCGTAAGGCATCTGCACCTCAACCAGCACCTCAGGTCGGTCGGATGTTGGAAAGAACTGCTTCTTGACCACGCCCATGCCCATAATCGCAACAACAAACAAGCCCACGACGGATGTCGCCACCAGGCCATTGCGGCGGATCACACTGCCCAGCAGGCGCCTGAAACGCTGGTAGTTCGGTGTACCGTAAATCGCCGTATGCCCACCTTCAGGCACCTTGATCTGCGGCAGCAGTTTGACGCCCAGGTAAGGGGTAAACACCACGGCCACCACCCAGGAAGTGATCAGCGCAATGCCAACGATCCAGAACATGTTCGCGGTGTACTCACCAGCGGTCGACTTGGCAAAACCGTTGGGCATAAAGCCGATCGCCGTCACCAACGTCCCCGACAACATCGGCGCGGCCGTGTGGCTCCAGGCATAAGCGGAGGCCTTGATTCGGTCGTAGCCTTCCTCCATCTTCACCACCATCATTTCAATGGCAATGATGGCATCGTCCACCAGCAGTCCCAGCGCCAGAATCAACGAGCCCAGGGTAATTCGATCGAAGTCTTTGCCCGTGGCCGCCATGACAATGAACACGGCCGCCAGGGTCAGCGGCACCGCTGCGGCAACCACAACGCCGACACGCCAGCCCATGCTGAGAAAACACACCAGCAGCACCACGCCCAAGGCAGCAAAAAACTTCACCATGAACTCGTTGACGGATGCGTCAATATTCACCGCCTGATCCGTGACCTTGGTCAGGCTCATGCCCAAAGGCATCTGCTCATTGATCGCTGTTGCCTCAGCGTCCAGCGACTTCCCCAAATCCAGACCGTTCCAGCCATCGCGCATGACCACGCCGAGCAACAGTGCTGGCTCGCCGTTGTTGCGTACCAGGAATGTCGCGGGGTCCTCATAACCGCGCTTGACCTCAGCCACGTCGGACAACTTGAGGGTTCTGCCCTGCACTGTCAGCGGGGTATTGCGGATCTTCTGCAGGTCATCAAACGCGCCATCCAGGCGGATGAAAACCTGGGGCCCCTTCGCTTCTACCGAACCGGCCGGCGTTATCATGTTTTGCGTGTTCAACGCACTGAAGATGTCTCGTGCAGAAATGCCCAGCGTCGCCAGGCGCTCGTAGGACAGCTCGACAAAAACGCGCTCGGCCTGTTCACCGATGATGTTGACCTTCTTCACACCCGCTACATGCAGCAAACGCTGGCGCAAGCTCTCGGCTTCGCGCACCAACAGACGTTGCGGCTCGCCCTTGGCCTTGAGCGCATAGAGCGCGAAGGTGACATCGGAATACTCATCATTGACCATCGGGCCGATCACCCCAGACGGCAACCCCTTCTGCTCATCCAGGACTTTCTTGCGCGCCTGGTAAAACTCCTCCTGGACGGCTGAGGGTGGCGTGCTATCGAGCAGATAAACCGTGGTGAATGCCAAGCCGGGCCGGGTAAAGGTCTCGGTCCTATCGTACCAACGCAGTTCCTGCATGCGTTTTTCCAGCTTTTCTACCACCTGGTCCTGCATCTCCTGGGCCGTCGCTCCAGGCCAGGCTGTGACCACCGTCATTTGTTTAATGGTGAATGCCGGGTCTTCCGCACGCCCCAGTTTGAAGAAGGCGTACAACCCACCCACAGAAATCAGCAGGATCAAAAACAGGGTGATTGAGCGCTCGCGTACTGCCAGCGCCGAAAGATTGAAGCCGCTCATCGACTCACCTCAACCACCGTTTTTTGCGTGGCACCGGCAAGTTCAGTCCTGACTTTCTCTCCCTCATTCAATAGGTGTGCACCCAATGCGACGACACGATCACCCACCTGGAGATCACCCGTCACGCGCACACTGGCCTCGTTATTCAAGCTGCGAACCTTGATCGGGCGCCACACCACATGCTCCGGTTCTCCCTCAACCACCCAGACACCCGGGCCTTTACCCGCGTCGTAGAGGGCCCCTATGGGCACCTGTAATTCCTTGGCATCAGCAACATCCGTGTCAGCGATAGACACTGAGATAGTCGAACCCAGGGTGGCGTTGGAGAGCGCCCCCTCCAGCACATAACGCGCTTCATACGTTCGGGTCTGTTGGTCCGCAGAGTCGGACAGCTGACGTAAACGGGCGCTGCCTGCACGCTGGTTCTGCCCGTAGAGCTCAACCGTCGCCGCTGAGCCCAGCGCAGGACGTAGCGTCTCGGGTAACTGGATCACGGCCTCGCGCTGCCCTGAATGGGCAACGCGTATCACCCTCTGTCCTGCGCCAACTACCTGTCCCGGCTCCGCCAAGGTATCCACTACCACCCCGTCAGCATCCGCCACCAACGTCGAATAACCGGTCGCGTTTTTCGCCACATCAGCCTGAGCCTGGGCAGCGTTTAGCTGAGCTTTCGCCGAGTCGGCAGCCGCTTTGATCCCTGCGTAAGCTGAGGCAGATACCGCACCGACGGACACCAAATCACGGTAGCGAAGCTCATCATCGGAGGCCTGCCGGGCTCGAGCCATAGCGGCCAGCACCGCTTCCTGCTGCGCCCTCGCGGTCAGCGTCAGGTCGTTGGCATCGATACGCATGAGTGGCTGCCCACGTTTGACACTCTGCCCAGAGTCCACCAAGCGCTCCAAGACTTTCCCTGGCACCCGAAAACCGAGATCGCTCTGAACTCGAGCCGCGACGATACCGGTGAATACCCGTGCTGCAGGCGCGGAGGGTTGAACCACGCCGATGCGTACCAACGGCACTTGAAGGCGAGGATCGGCGGGAGTGGCCTCGTTGCAGGCCGCTAGGGCAAACGGCAACAAGACAATGAAAATGAGTGACATGCGGTGGCGCTGGATCATAAAGACCTCTCGGTAGCGGATGCACCATGCTTATTCAAGTGACCATTTCTGTCAATAGTCACTGCCGAGATGAATGAACGTCGCCCACTTGATCAGAGCAAAGCAAAGAGGCTCGATAGCTAGTTTTTTCAGGCGCACACGCTGATACGGATGCGCAGCGCATCCGTCAGCAGAGGTTTAAGGCATCAGGCTGCGCAGAACCAGATTGGAGATGAGAGAAGGGGCTTCTTCAACAAAATCGAGGTTGTACTGCAGTAGCAGAGGATTGATGAAGGGCCGCAGAGCGAGATGAATCGCCTCTACCGTCTCGTCCAGCGGAGTCTTGCGTTCAAACTCGCCGAGCTCTCGCCCCTCACGCACGATTTGCAACACGAAGCTCTTGATCCGAGCGTCATAGACTTGTGAGCTGGGCCATCGCTCCGACGCGGAGAACGCTGCGATATCGTAGAGTTTACGGTCGTTAAAGAACAGGCTCACACCTGTAGCGATTAAGGTTTTGACCAGGCGCCGAAAACGTTCGGTCGGCGAGATGCCGTCTACATTGATGGCTTGCTCCACTGCCGTAACGATTTCAGTCAGGCAATTTGTACAGATTGCTTCACCAATCGCCTGCTTGGATTCAAAGAATTTGTAGATGTAAGCCTTGGAAAAGCCGATGGCCTTGGCTAGGTCAGAAACCGTTGTTTTGCCATAACCGTATTGACTGAAATGTTCGTTGGCCGCCGCAACAATCTGGTCTCGAATGTCGTGATCGGCTGGGCCACGGGCGCTGGGCGAAGAAACTGATGGCTGATTCATGCGAGCAGCTTACTCATCCCAACGGTGGTTGACAACTTGTGACCAAATTGTAATATCGTCACAAATCGACCCTTTCGCAGGTACCCCATGCATCCTCCTCTTCGTTTCGCCGTCTTACTGTGTTTGGGTATGGTTGCAGGTTGCGCAGTGGGCCCCGACTACTCAAAACCCAGTGTGGAATTGCCCGAGCATTTCTCGGCGCAAACGTCCAAGGCACGACAAGTGGATGCGGCAAATGCCGATCTCGCTGCTTGGTGGAATGCATTTAATGACCCGATACTCAGTCAACTGATAAATCGAGCACTTGAACAGAACCTCGATTTAGCCCAGGCAAGCGCAAGGATCGAGCAGGCTCGCGCCGGTTTGGGCGCAGCTAACGCAGCCCTCCTGCCGTCGGCTACCGTCAACGGTCAAGCGGCCCGAGCCCGTCAGTCATTGGAGACGCCGTTGGGCCAAGTGCTGAATTCAGCCCCTTCCTATAATCGCTACGGCAGTGCCTATGAGGCGAACTTGAATGCCGCCTGGGAGCTGGATGTGTTTGGCGGGCTGCGCCGAGGTAAAGAAGCGGCCTTCGCCGATTATCAGGCCTCGCAAGCCGGAGCGATTGCCACACGCCTGGCAGTGGTCGCGCAAACAGCCGACCTTTACATCAGCATCCGTGGCCTGCAAGCACGCCTGGAAATTGCCCGGCGGCAAGTCGACACACGACAACAACTGCTCACCACCATCGAACATCTTTACGCAAAAGGCCTGGCGGCTGAACTGCAGTTGAACCAGGCCCAAGGCGCGCTGAGCCAAGCGCAGGCCACCGTGCCGGTACTGCAAGCAGGCATTGACACGGCAATGAATGCGCTGGATGTCATGTTGGGCAAGGCGCCCGGCACTTACAGCGCGCAGTTGACTAAGCTGGCGCCCATCCCTGAGGTGCCAGGCCTCTCGGACATGGGCGCTCCTGCCGACCTGCTGCGTCGGCGTCCAGACTTGATCGTCGCGGAGCGCCGTCTTGCGGCATCCAGCGCGCGTATCGGCGAAGCCATGTCCGAGTACTACCCCAAACTGTCTGTGGCAGCGCTGCTCGGCAGTGCTACATCGGTATCCAGCGCGAACCTGTTCAGCAACGGCGCCAGTCAGGCTTCGGCGGCACTGGGATTACGCTGGCGGCTGTTCGATTTTGGCCGCATCAACGCCCAGATTGATTTGGCAAAGGGCCAGGAAGCCGAAGCCTTGGCCGCTTACCGCCAGTCCGTTCTGCGGGCCTGCGAAGATGTGGAAAGCGCTGTTTCGGCACGGATCAACCGCGAGCAACAATCGACCCAGCTCGCCCAGGGCGAGTCGGCGTATGCGAAAGCCAGAGCGACATCGTTTGCCGCCTATGAAAAAGGCGTGGTCAGCTTGATCGAAGTGCTGGATGCCGATGAACATCTCCTAGCTGCATCTGATGGCAGAGCCCAGGCACAAACTGAATCGGCTCGCGCTGCAGTGGCCACGTTCAAAGCATTGGGCGGCGGTTGGCAGCGAGATGACTCAGATGCTCGCGTTGTCTCAAAAAGAGCGGAAACTCGAATGTTTTTTCCTGATCCAGGGATATCGAAAGAACTCCAATAAAATACGGGCTGGATCAGGATGATCGTAGGGATGTATAGACTAAAAAACAGAATAATTTCATTGTAGAACAAATGTTTATTTTTCTGTTCGAGTCCAGGTCGTGGAGCCAGATAGAGAAAAGCCTGCAGCGATGCAGGCTTTTTTGCCTTGGATTTCGCCAGGGCGATCAAAGCGCACAGCGTGAACAGCATGAATGCGTCTCTGATCCTTCGATTCAGAGGTAAGCCCCATGAAAGTCACTGCAGTCGTTTCACCTGGCCACGGCCTAGGTAAAGCTGCATTCACGGGCGACTATCGGAAAGCGAGCAGGGTATTGCGGTGTCGCGCGGTATCCATAAGACTCCTTCATGGGTAGTGGCGCGTTATAGCAACGCTTGGAGCGCTTGGCCCGGCATAAATCCCTGCCCTGGTGCCAGCCACCTGCATGCCCGGGCTACAGGTTGCGGGCGATGTTCAGCGCGGCGTAACTCTGGGCTACCGGCATGATTTCCACCGAGTTGATGTTCACGTGCGGCGGCTGGCCTGCGATCCACACTACTGTGTTGGCCAGATCCTCAGGGCGGATTGCCTCCACGTCGCGGTACAGCGCGTTCACCGCGTCCTGGTCACCGGCCAGGCGTACCAGTGAAAATTCCGTGCCCGAGCACAGCCCCGGCTCGATGTTGCTGACCCGTACCCTGGTGCCTGCGAGGTCTGCGCGCAGGTTCAGGCTGAACTGTTTAACGAAGGCCTTGCTGGCGCCATATACGTTGCCGCCCGGGTAGGGATACGTGCCGGCAATGGAGCCGATGTTGATGATCAGCCCGTTGTTAGCTTCCACCATGGCCGGCAGCAGCTTGTGGGTGACCATGGCCAGGCCGGTGACGTTCGTGGCGATCATGCGTTCCCAGTTCTTGGCATCGGCGCTCTGGGCGCGGTCGATACCCAGTGCCAGGCCGGCGTTGTTCACCAGCAGGTCGATGTGCAGCGACGAGTCGCGAATCGATTCGCAAGCCGCGTCCAGCGAGGCGGCGTCTGTCACGTCCAGGGGCAGGGCAATGAAGTGCTCGCCCAGTTCGCGCTTCAGTTCCGCCAATTTATCTGCGCGGCGGGCGCCGCCGATCACGCGGTAATTGTCAGCGATCAATGCGCGGCAGATGGCCTTGCCGAAGCCAGCCGAAGCGCCGGTCACAAATGCAGTTTTCATCAGGTTCTCCTTGAGGGTTGAATCAAGCCAGGTACTTCACGCCAAGGCTGGCGAACAGGCAAAGCATCGAAAGCACCAGCACCTTGCGCACAACATCGTTGCCTTTACGGATGGCCAGGGCGCTGCCTATGTGGTTGCCCAGGATGTTGCAGGCCACTAGTGGCAGGGCCAGCAGGTACACCACCTTGCCGGCCACAATGAAGGCGACCAGCGCGCCAATGTTGGAGGCGAAGTTGAAGCTTTTCGAGTTGGCCGAGCTGGACACCAGGTCCATCTTCAGCAGGTAGTGGAAGGCGATGATGAACATGCTGCCAGTGCCCGGCCCGAAAAAGCCGTCGTAGAAACCGATGACCAAGCAGGTCAGGGGCACTACGGTGAAGAGCATGCGGTTGCTGAGTGTGTGCTCTTGTACCGGCCGATCCTTGGGCGTGAGAAAGATCAAGATGCCAAGAGTGATAAGCGCCAGGATGATCTTGCCCACGGTTTCCGGGGAAATCGACACGATCAGGTGGGCGCCCATGTAAGCGCCCAGCAGCGCGAACGGCACGCCCACCAGCGCCACTTTCCACACCATCTTGCTGTTGGCGAAGAAGTTGCGGATGGCGGCCAGAGTGCCTAGGGTGCTGACCAGCTTTTCCTGGCCCAGCGCTACCTGCGGCGGCAGCCCCACCAGCAGGAAACCAGGCACTAGGAACAGCCCGCCCCCCCCGGCAATGCTGTCTACGAAGCCGGCGACAAAAGCGATTGTGCCCAGCAGCATGATGGCCAGTATCCAGTGCTGGGCCCAGAACGATCCGAGTAATTCCATGGTGGTACCTGTTTAGTCAATGTGGCGATCAGGAAAGGACTTCGTAAAGGTGGTCGGCGCGGCTGTGGCAGCGTCGGCTGCGGTCTTGAGGTTTGCGCTTTCCATTTCAGGTGAAGTTCCATATTTTGATGTGGATGGGTAAAAAATATTGAATCGATGCAATCATTCTAATTCCTTGAAATAAATCGACTCAATATGTTTTTGATACCTAAATTGACATTGTTTCGCTTGACTGATCATAACCTGATGATTTTATTGATTTTAATTGGCAATAAAATCTGCAGCAGCTGCTGCCGGACTGCACTTTCCCTCCGTTATGGCGCAGATGCTCCGTGCAAAATTCGGTCGCGTTGCCTTGCGGTGACGGCTGAAGTCTTGTGTTTCGGTAGAAAATCAATGACATGTATTTGGTCGGTGTAATGTTTTGAATCGACTAATATTGAGTCGATTGTTGTGCGATTACGCTTATGAAAAATTTCATGGTAGGATTTCGCGCTTCAGTTGTTTCTGGTGTCGTTCCTATGTGGGTTCCTGAATACAGCGGCCATGGCCAGCCGGTTTACTTGATGATCGCCGACGCACTGGCGCGTGACATCGCTTCCGGGCACTTGGCCGCGGGCGAGCGCCTGCCCACCCTCAAGGAGCTGGCTGAGGCGTTGAAAGTGACGCCGGGCACCATCGGCCGCTCCTACGACGAGGCGGCCAAGCGCGGCCTGGTGATCGGGGAAGTGGGACGAGGCACATTCGTGCTGCCGACCCGCGCTGTCTTGGCGCCGGTGGCCAGACTCGGCGTTGCCTCCAAGGTAGATACCGGGCAGATAGACCTGTCGATCATCAAGCCCTGCGACGCCGGCATGAGCGACTGGCTGCGAGGAGCAATCGAGGAGTTGGCGCAGGCGCCGGAGTTGGGATCGATCCTGGATTACGTCACCGACGGCGGCCATTCCGTGCATAAGGAGGCCGGCGCGTTGTGGGTGCAGCGCTGCCTGCCGGACGCCAATGCCCAACAGATCGTGTTGACGGCTGGTGCCCAACACGGCTTGCTGGTGGCCATCGGCGGCCTGTCCAGCGTCGGCGATATGATTCTGTGTGAGGAATATTGCTATCCGGGGATCATCTCCCTGGCCCACAGCCTAGGCCGTCGCCTGCACGGGGTGCAGGTCGATGAGTACGGCCTGGTACCGGCGGCGCTGCGGGCCGCGTGCATCGAGCACCGGCCCACGCTGCTGGTGACGGTGGCCACGCACCAGAACCCCACCAACTCGATCATGCCCGAATCGCGTCGCCTGGAAATCGCCGAGATCGCCCGCGAGTTTGACCTGTACATCATCGATGATGATATCTACGGCTTTCTTGAGACACGCCCCGCGCACAAGCCGTTGTCGGCCTATGCCCCGGAGCGCTCGGTATACCTGACCAGCCTGTCCAAGAGCTTGTTACCGGCCCTGCGCATCGGTTACCTGTACGCGCCGCCGCAAACCCTATCGCGGCTGTCGTCCATGGTGCGCAGCAGTGTGTGGATGCCGTCGCCGTTGATGGCTCAATTGGCCAGCAACCTGATCACCAGTGGCCGTGGGGCGCAATTGGTGCGGGTGCAACAGGAGGAAGCTGCGGAGCGCCAGCGCCTGGCGCGGCAGCTACTGGGCTCGTACGACATTCGCACCCAACCCAACAGCTTCCATGTATGGCTCGAATTGCCCGAGCCCTGGACCAGCGACGAGTTCGCCAACCTCGCGCGCGCCAACGGCGTGATCGTGGTCAGTGGCAGCCAGTTCCTGGCCCAGCGCAGCGCCAGCACCCGTGGGGTACGCATCGCCCTGATGGGCCCTAGCCGTGCGGAGTTGGGGTTTGCGTTGACCAAGTTGGTCAGCCTGCTGGCTGCGCCGGAGCCGCGGTTGTTTTATTGATTGTTGTGGGGAGGGCGGTGGGAGGCATGAAGGCGATTGTCTTGAGGTCTTTTGCGCTCTCAAGATTGAGCGCCGCTCGTGCGACGTTCCTCGGCTCACCTTCTCTGCCGCGAGAGTTGGCAAGCCGGATGTCAGCCTAGTCCTTTCATGATGCGACTCGCCCAAAACCTTGCGCAGCCTGTCACCCATTCGGCCTCGCGGTTTTTTAGGGTTCGTGTGATCTGGCTGCCCATCGTCGGATGGCTTTCTTTGCTGTTGGCGTTTTTTTTAGCCATATGGCGGAGGAGGGAGGGCATGATTCCGGCGAGCAAAACCCTACAAGCAACAGCATACGATCCGGCCAGGCCTTTACCGCTGCTGTTTGGTGAAGGCACGAAACTCAAGATCACCAGCGCATTTGAGCTTCATTCGATGATGGAGAAAGGATTTCCGTCGGAGTTGGTAATCGCCCCCGCTACGTGACCACCATGTGTTTTCGAAGGTGCTCGGGCTTTCGGATCGAACAGTGCAGCGGCGAACCTAAGCGGTGACAAATGAATGCCCTGCTATTATAATTTGATTATCATTGATCGATTTAGGCGACAGGCAATTCCATGGAAAACAAGACTGCACGACTGACTGTGCTCATTGATCCCGTCAAGAAAAAAGCCCTTGAGGAGCTTTGCGCGTCTCAGGACCTGACACCTTCTCAGGTCGTTCGTCAGCTGATTCGGGACTACCTCGAGACGCATGGCGTGTCCTACGCGACCAAAAGCAAAATTGCGGCCAATGCCAAGTAATTCATCCCTGTATGGGCGGGCACGACAAGTGCCTGCTCATCGCGCGTCATTCACTGTCTCCTACGTCTCGCCCTGACTCTCGTTGATCTGGGTATGACTGACCAGTGCGCCATTGAAGTCGGCATGATAATGCTGTGAACCGAGCACCTGAAGAATCCCGGCCCGGTCGAGCTTGCCAAGCACTTTCTCATTGGCTTCACACAGCTTTACGACAATGCCGCGCTTGTGCAGTTGCTCAATGACTTCGAGCAGCGTTTGCAACCCCGTGATGTCCATAAACGGCACGCGCTTCAGGCGAATAATCAACGTTCTGGGATCGGTGTGCGTTTGCGCCAAAACACGTTCAAAGGTTTCTGCGGCGCCAAAGAACAGAGGCCCCTCGATGGTGTAGACCAAAACACCGGGAGGAAGATGTGCATGTCCATTTGTACGCAACTCTGCCTCCAGCTCATCTTCGACCATTAGCTGTACCTCGACAGAGGACGCCATGCGACGCATGAATTGCAGCATGGCAAGAATCACCCCAATGTTCACGGCGATCGTCAGGTCACTGAATACGGTCAGGCCGAAGGTGATTAGCAGGATGGCAACGTCGGCTTTGGGCGCGCGTTTGACCATGCGTTTGAAGTGCTTCAGTTCGCTCATGTTGTAAGCGACCACGAACAAGATCGCCGCCAATGCGCAAAGCGGGATATCCGAAGCCAGCGGCGCCAGAAAGAAGATCAGCAAAATCAACGTGAGGGAGTGGGCAATGCCCGCGATTGGGCTATTGCCGCCATTGCGGATGTTGGTGGCCGTTCGAGCGATCGCCCCTGTCGCAGCGAAGCCACCGAACAGAGGGGTGACCAGGTTGGCAATGCCTTGTCCGATCAACTCCTGATTGGAGTCATGTTTGGTGCCGGCCATCCCGTCGGCGACAATCGCCGACAACAGTGACTCGATAGCCCCAAGCATCGCGATTGCAAACGCAGGGCCAATCAACTCAATGACCTGGGGCAGCGTTATTGCTGGAAGGCCGATTTGGGGAAGGCCTTGAGGAATGCCCCCAAATGCACTGCCGATCGTGGCCACGCCGTCGAACTGAAAATAGGCATGCAACGCCGTCACCACGACCATCGCGATCAGCGGGCCGGGAACACGCTTTAAACCCGGCAGTTTAGGCGCGAGGATCACCAGTGCCAGGCTCAGCAGGGCCAACAGTGTCGTGGGTACATGAAGGTTGGGGAATGCCTGGATGAGGTGCCACAGCCGCTGGTGGAAGTGCTCGCCACTGATTTTCGGCAAGCCCAGAAAGTCTTTCCATTGCCCGACCCAAATGATCACCCCGATGCCGGCGGTGAATCCCACAATCACCGGGTCAGGGATGAACTTGATGAGTGCGCCAAGTTTGGTGATGCCGAGCAGCAACAAAATTGCCCCGGCCATCATTGTCGCGACCTGCAAGCCATCAACGCCGTACTTGGCTGTCACGCTGGCCAGAATGACGATGAATGCGCCTGTGGGGCCCGCAATCTGCAGCCGGCTTCCGCCGAACAGCGAAACCAGCAAACCACCCACAATGGCCGTGTAGATCCCCTGTTCCGGCTTGACGCCGGAGGCGATGGCAAATGCCATGGCCAAGGGCAGCGCCACGACGCCGACGATGATCCCTGAGACGATATTTCCAAGCCAATGCTCGCGCCCTAACAAGCCCGCTTTCCAAGCTTCTCGTATCGCAATCATGACTAGCCTCGTTCTGGTGGCATGTGCATACTATTCACACGTTATGATAATAGCAAAGCAATTGGCCTAGCCTCGGTACAACACCGGCGACGCTCTAGATTCAGTGCTCAGAGAGCTGAGCCCTATGCTCGGAGACCGCGCATGAAACGCGAAGATGTCAAAACCAAACACGGGGAAGGCATGCACTTCGACACGCATGTGATAGCCAACCCGGCCAACACGCACGAGTGGATCATTCTTTTCAAAAAGGATGCCGGGAGAAGCTATTTTCTGGTCAATGACAACGAGGAAGTGGAGTCATTTGGACGCCTCGATGATCTGATCCATGAGCTTCGCGAGCTGGGTATCAAATCTGCCGAAGTGCATTTCTGACAGCCACCCTCAGAAAGGTTGAGCAGGTCAGTAAAGATTGAGTTCTGTTAAAGAAAGAATCGACGCCCCCCCCATCCTTTTCCGCGATCGCCTGACACGGATCAACGCTGATCCGGCCCCATGAGCCGCGTCGACGCCCGTATGCAACCGGGTCAGGCACTTACGCGATTGTCGAAGTGCGTAGGGCGGCTCCAAGACGCGATAAGCAAACCCCGAGTCCTAGTGTGTCGTGCTTGGTGCATGGCGCGCCGGGCTTTCGAGCGCGCAAAAAAAAAGGCCACGCAAGGTGGCCTAAACGGGTTCAAGCATAGGAGGGCTCTATTGGCCAAAAAATACAGGCCCGCCCTGAAGTCTTAGGGCCAATAGCGTTGGTCTGCTGGCTGACAAACCCCTTCGTCAGCAGCATTCAAGCCGGCAACTCGATCCTGGTCTGTGGCTCAGGACCTAGTTGCCTTGTATTATAATAGTGTTAACATAATATTGTAATCAACGTCTAATTAGGGGCTCGCATGACTACCGACTTCAAGAAGGCTGCACTGGATTACCATGAATTCCCGACCCCAGGAAAAATCGGCATTGCGCTGACCAAGCCTGCCGATACCGCCGCCCAACTCGCACTGGCGTACAGCCCTGGCGTAGCCGAGCCCGTTCGCGAAATCGCGAAGGACCCGGAGAACGTCTATCGCTTTACCGGAAAAGGCAATCTGGTGGCCGTGATCACAAACGGTACGGCCATTTTGGGCCTCGGCGATCTGGGCCCCTTGGCCAGTAAGCCGGTCATGGAAGGCAAAGCGTTGCTGTTCAAGCGTTTTGCCGGTATCGACTCGATCGATATCGAAGTCAATGCCGAGAGTTCCCAGGCTTTTATCGACACCGTCGTGCGTATCGCCGACACCTTTGGTGGGATCAATCTGGAAGACATCAAAGCCCCCGAGTGCTTTGAAATCGAGGACGCGCTGATCGAACAGTGCAACATCCCGGTCTTCCATGACGACCAGCACGGCACCGCCATCGTCACCGCGGCCGGCATGCTCAATGCGCTGGAGATTCAGGGCAAAACGCTGGAGAACGCGAGAATCGTCTGCCTTGGCGCCGGTGCCGCAGCCACGGCGTGCATGCGCCTGCTGCTCAGCCTTGGCGCGCAAAAAAGCAATCTGTACATGGTCGATCGTACCGGTGTCATCCACTCGGAGCGCAAAGACCTCAACCAATACAAAGCACAATTCGTTAACGACGGTGGCCCGCGCACGTTGATGGAAGCCATGAACGGTGCCGATGTGTTCGTGGGGTTGTCTGGCGCCAATCTGCTTCCGGCTGAAGCGCTGGCGGCGATGGCTCCCAAGCCGATCGTGTTTGCCTGCTCGAACCCCGATCCTGAAATCAGCTACGAGTTGGCCATGGCCACGCGTGATGACTTGATCATGGCGACCGGTCGCTCCGACTACCCGAACCAGGTCAATAACGTTCTGGGCTTTCCATTCATCTTCCGCGGCACCCTGGATGTTCGGGCAACCCGGATCAACGAAGCGATGAAAATTGCGGCAGTGGAAGCACTGCGCCAATTGGCCAAAGAGCCAACCCCTGTGGAAGTGCTGCGAGCGTTCAACGTCGACAAGCTTGAGTTTGGGCGCGATTACATTCTCCCCAAAGCGCTCGATGCTCGCCTGCTCGGTGCAATCGCCGGCGCAGTGGCCAAGGCCGCTATCGACACCGGTGTTGCGAAGCTGCATTACCCGGCGCACTACCCGCTGTAAGCGGAGGTCAATCAGGCTGATGTGCGGCAGTTGCACGACCTTTTGCACGGTTGGCAGCTGTCGCACTCGGCGGATATCCGGCCGCCGCAGCTCCTGAACATCGACAGCCCGCCATTTGCAAGATCATCCGTTCTTGAATGATCCGAGCCACAACCCGTCTTCCTTTTATGCCTGCCTAAAAGCGATCTCACCCTGTCACGCACAGGCGTTCTAAGACCTTGGTATCATCCGGAAAACGCTGCTTTCTACCACGTGGAATTAGCATTGTATGTTAATGTTATGCGCGTCATCGATGGAGCAAATGACTGCACGCTTGATCCGGGCGCTCACCTGTAACCGCCGCATCCATAGCGAGAGCTGACACCCGTTCAGGTCGCTCGTCAATTGATCCGCAATGACCTGCGCGGTCACGGCGCGGAGGATGAAACATAGCACTCTGCCGCGGTGAAAGCCGTCAGACAGTCAATGCCTATCAGCAGACTCGTGACACCAGTCTCAGTGACCCCATCAATACAGCAGGCTGACACAGCGCTGTTAAGGAAGAGACCATGAGCAAAACCATCGCAATCATCAAGGGTGACGGCATCGGCCCTGAGATCATGCAAGCGACGCTACGCGTACTCGATGCCCTTGACTGCAATCTTCAGTACGACTTCGTTGAGGCCGGCTTGGAGGCCTTGCAGCAGCATGGGCAGCTGATGCCGCCCGCGTCCATCGATACGATCGCCAAACACGGCGTCGCACTCAAAGGCCCTCTGACCACGCCGATTGGCCGCGGCTTCTCCTCGATCAACGTCCACCTTCGCCGCCACTTCGATCTCTACGCCAACGTCCGACCGGCGATCAGTTTCCCCGGCACTCGTTCGCGCTTCGAGGGTATCGATATCATCACGGTGCGTGAAAATACCGAAGGGGCGTACCTGCCAGAAGGGCAAAGTATTTCGGAAGACGGCGAAGTCGCTCTGGCAAGCATTCGCGTAACACGCACAGCCTCCGAACGCATCGTGCGCTACGCGTTCGAGCTGGCTCGTAGCAAAGGCCGCAAAAAAGTGACCGCGGTACACAAGGCCAACATCATCAAGTCGTGCTCCGGGCTGTTCCTTGACGTGGCGCGTGAGGTTGCCGAGGATTATCCGGAAATCGAATTCCACGAGATGATCGTCGACAATGCCTGTATGCAGTTGGTGATGAATCCCCATCAATTCGATGTCATCGTCACCACCAACCTGTTTGGCGACATCCTTTCAGACCTGTGCGCAGGCCTGGTCGGTGGGTTGGGCTTGGCGCCGGGGTCCAACATCGGTGCCGATGCAGCCATCTTCGAAGCGGTCCACGGTTCGGCACCGGACATCGCCGGCAAGAACATCGCGAACCCGTGTGCATTGTTATTGGCCGCCGCAGACATGCTTGATTACCTGGGCATGGTGGACAAGGGCACGCGCATTCGTACCGCTATCCGCGTTGTTCTGGAAAACTCCCGTGACCAAGTGACACCCGATATGGGCGGGGCCGGTACCACTGAGTCCTTCGCCGATGCCTTGGTGGCCTACTTGCGTGCCTGAGTAGAGCGTCAGGAAACGCGCGCCAGCTCACTGCGAGCTGGCGACTTTCTACGTGTGCTCCACGCGGACCTGCCCGTAGGGCCGCTGGCTGGAAAACCTTCCGATACTCGAGTCCTCCAGCAGTCTTTTGTTGCCGTAACGTTGGCGTTAATAGACGTTAATCCAACATCATTATTTGCTGCGATCGCACTTGTAGATGCGCGAGGTGCCAAGGAAACAATTCAGAAATGAATTTCAGCTACCTTGATACCGATTTCGCGCAGCTCATGAATCAAATCATCAAGGTACCGAAAAGGTTCGATTTCTTCGTTGTCATTGACTAGGAAGAAGCTTCTTCCGGCATCCTTTTTAAAGAAGACGATCCACTCCTGGGTGTTGGCCGGGTTGGCAATCAAATGGGTATCAAACTGAATGCCTTCAGCGTATTTGGTTTTTACGTCTTCACGTTTCATACGGGTCTCCAAGCGCTCACGTAGTGCTGCTTTCATGCATGTCTCTGCCTCCTGGCAATCAATCAAAAGACCTCGTCCGGGCCTGAGGCCAGGGCGACGTCGATTGCCTTTCTATTATCACTGCATGATAATATTATGCACATATGATCCAGTGGAGGATAGTCGTGTGCAGAGCTGTCGAAGCGCCTGAGCCACGCGGGTCCGCCCGATGCCCTGGCGTTCAAGGCACACCGCCATGCGGCTGGCTTTGCTTTTGATTCAATGCATAAGGTTTCTGAATTTTAAGGACGACAGTCATCATGCGCAAAACAGCAATTGAGAAACGCCTTGCGCTGAATGCTCCGCCCCTGGAGCCAGGGCAACGACTGTTGGTTGGCCTTGAGCAATGTGTCGTCGTTCGGCAGCGAGAAACAGGGATCCATCAAGTTGTATTCGACTGCAAAGCCCCCAAGACTGCTCGGGTTTTTTGGGCGGAATATGAGTGGATGTTCATCGGCCGGATTAAGCGGCACGCTGAGCAAGATCCTTCATTGGAACGCTTTGTCTCGGTGCTGAGAGCAGGGTCTGAAGACTGACAGGCAGTCACGGCTCTGATCGACAGTACGCTTGGCTGAGCGCAGCCAGGTCGTGCCAGATAGAGAAAAGCCTGCAGCCATGCAGGCTTTTTTGCTGGTGTCGTTCCAGTCATCCAGGCGCACGGTGTGAGCAAGCCGAGCGACACTTCAATCCAGCAAGCGCTTCAACCCGGCGACGCCAACCGGCGGCTCCACTGTCCACGGCACTACGATGACAGCATGGTTGGTTTCTTCGGCCACTCTCGCCATTTGTTTGCGCTCGCTATCCAGGCGCGCTCGTAGCAGCGGGTCTGTCGTATCGGTGGCCAGCAACGACTTATTGACCACCCAGGCAAACGGTTCGATGTCGGCCCTGCGCAAGTCATCCTGCAGCGCTGCCGCCTGCGACACCGGGGTGGCTTCGGGCAGCGTGACGAGGATGATCTTGGTGTAGTCCGCATCTTGCAGGCGCATCAACGGCGTGACGATGTGGTCCGAGGCTTTGCCTTTGAATTCGCGAACCATCTGGCGGTGATAGGCGCCTGTGGCGTCCATCAGGAGCAGGGAGTGACCTGTGGGGGCCGTGTCGAGTACCACGAATGCACTTCTGGCTTGCGCAACCACACGGGAGAATGCGTGGAACACCGCGACCTCTTCGGTACATGGGGATTGCAGATCCTCGATGAGCAAGGCGGTTTCGTCTTCCGTCAGGCTTGGCGCGCGGGAGGCGACGATCTTGTCCACGTACTTTTGGGTCTCGACCTTAGGGTCGATGCGGCCGACGCTGAGTCCCTGCACATCGGCATTGAGGGTTACCGCCAGATGCGCCGCAGGATCTGTCGTACTCAGGTGTACGGACTTGCCATGCTGTACCAGTCCCAGGGCGATGGCGGCGGCAATGGTGGTTTTGCCCACACCGCCTTTGCCCATGACCATGATCAGGCCGCGCTGGTCGTGGGCTAACTCGGCGATCAATTCCGCGAGTGCGTGATATTCCAGGCGCGACGGTACTGGGTTTGCAATGCTGGCTGGGACAGCAAGCTCGGGTGTCAGCAGTGCGCGAAGCGCGGGCAAGCCAACCGAATCCACGGCCTTGAGTGGGATGTAGTCGGCTGAAAGCTGGCGCAGTGACGCGGGCATCTCGTCGAGCGCCTGTTGGCCCATAGCTTCGATCGCGGCGGCGATCGGGTCATTCAAGTCGCTGCGTTTGAATACAGCATTGACCACCAGGCGCTGGTGGTTCAAGCCCAGTTCACGGAGTTCGTCGCTGGAGCGTGCAGCCTCGCTGAGGGCGCCTTTATCAGGGCGCGTCACCAGAACAACGGTGGTCAGGGCTGGATCATTGAGCGCCACCAATGCCTGATTGAACAACTGCTCCTGCATTTTCAAGCCCGAGTGTGGCCCCAGGCATGATGCGCCACGATCGTTGCCTTTTAGAAAGCCGCTCCACGCTTTTGGCAGGCTCAACAATCTGAGCGTGTGCCCCGTGGGCGCGGTATCGAACACGATGTGGTCATACGCCGCGCTGCCCTGCGACAGCAGGTGGGAGAACTCATCGAAGGTTGCGATTTCGGTCGTGCATGCCCCGGAGAGTTGCTCACGCACCAAGGCGATGTCTTCATCGCGGGCCTGGTCGCCCATTTGCTCGATCACCCGGGCCCGATAGTCAATTGCTGCGGTCCCTGGGTCGATATTGAGCACGAACATTCCAGGCACGTGCGGCACCGCGACAGGCTGATTGCTCAGCTCGACGCCGAGCATCTCGTCAAGGTTCGAGGCGGCGTCCGTGCTGACCAGCAGTACCTTCTTGCCGGCCTCGGCCAGGGCGAGTGATACCGCGGTTGAGACCGACGTTTTGCCGACACCGCCCTTGCCGGTGAAGAACATATATCGGGTGGGTTGATCGAGCAATTTGAGGGTGGGCTGCATGGCACGCTGACTCCCTTGCGGAGCATGACTGGGTTTTGCAGTTTAGACCGATGTTCAGAATCGCCAATGGGGTCATATCAATCAAACGGTAATTTTTACCGTCCTGATAGAGGAGTGTTCTGTCGGAAGAGGGCAGTAATCCATAACCCAAGTGAACAGCCTGTTTGGCTGGTTTTTGCCCTGCGGATCACATCGTCGAGCGTGCTGCAATTCAAATAATTGGAAAACAGAGAAAAGCCCCACAGCACACGCCGATTTTTCGACGTAGGTATTTCTTTAAAAAGCCTTGATCATCGACGCCGCTCTCTCACAACAAGAGGGCAAATCTGAAAAGCAAAGACGAGCTGGCTGACAGTCATCCGCCTGTGGAGTTGTTTGCTCTAGAAAAAGGTTGGCATTGAGACTTGCTCCCCAGTAGTTAGTTGAATGCCTGCATAACTTGACGTGATAAGGAATAGTCGTGTGAATAAAAAATTAATCGTATGCACATTGTTGGCGTGCTCTGCATTTTCGGCGCTCAGCCATGCGGCGGACGGCACTATTAACTTCACCGGTACGATCACCGATGCCGCGTGTACTGTTACACCCGGTACTGCCAATCAGACGGTGACAATGGGGACGGTCAGTTCAACGGCATTGGCCAATGTCGGCGATACCGCGGCCCCGACCCGGTTCGATATCGTCCTGACTAACTGCCCGGCCACGGCCACCAGCGCGGTCGTAAAGTTTGATGGCCCGACCGACGGGAATAACAGCAGTTTGATTGCCCTGACGAGTGGGGCTGGAACCGCCGAGGGTGTGGCGATCGGTGTGTATGAGGGGGATGCCGCTACGTTGATTCCCGTGGGCTCCCCGTCCGTCAGCAAGCCTCTTTCTCCGGTAGCCGACACCACCTTCAACTTCTTCGCCAAATATGTGGCAACCGCTCCAGTGGTGGCCGGTTCCGGCAACGCCGTCAGTGATTTCACAGTTATTTATAACTGATCACTAAGACAGGCCGGGCACGCTGCTCGGCCTTCTCAACAAGTGGGTTTGCTCACGTGCAGGCTTGAGCAAAGCGTCGGTAGGAGATACGTCGATGGGGTGGCTGAAATACATGTTAACCGCCGGCCTGCTGGTCGGTACGGTGCATACGGCTATTGCGGGTGTGGTGGTGGGGGGCACGCGGGTGGTGTACGACGGCTCAAGGAAAGAAGCCTCGATTTCGGTGAAAAACACCGAGAAGACCAAGCCGTATCTGATTCAGTCATGGGTCGATGACGGGGCGCAGACTGCACCTGGCAAGGCGCCGTTTATCATGACGCCGCCGCTGTTTCGGCTGGATGCCGAGCAGGAGAATGTGCTGCGCATCATTCGCACTGGAGGGGATTTTCCTCAGGACAGAGAGTCGGTGTTCTGGGTGAATATCAAGTCGATTCCCGCCTCGGAAAAAACCGAAGAAAACCAACTGCTGATTTCTGTGAAGAGTCGGATAAAACTCTTCTATCGCCCACCGGGAATGCCAGGAGAGTCGCTGAATGCTTATAAGGCACTGGTCTTTACGCGGGTAGGTAAAGCGTTGCAGGTCAACAACCCTACGGCGTATCACGTATCTTTTTTTCGCGTGAGCGTGGGTGACCAGGTTATTAACGATGCCGGTATGGTTGCTCCCAAAAGTACATTGGCCTGGCCGATGCCGGAAGGTGCAAGTGGAGCCGTCAGTTGGCAAGCCATCAATGATTATGGCGGTATTACGCCGCAGGCCAGTGCGCCACTCTAATTCATAAGGGCTGTTAGTTTTAACGGCTACCTGTTTCGTTAATGCGTTGGATCAACCGCCCTTTGGTGTTGGGGTGGCGGGCACTGTGTTGCCCGGATTGCGGGGCTTCTTATATGAACGCTATAAATAATGGAATGCTACGCCTGAAACTAAAGGTGCTGGCCGCGCATGCACTCAAATGCATGATAGGCATTACGCTGTGTGCGTCCAATGCGCTGGCGCGCGAGTATTTCAATGCCAGTGCCTTGGAGATCGACAATGCAGAACAAACGTGGGTCGACCTCGACGCATTCTCCAATCAGGGCGGGCAGTTGCCTGGAAGTTATTCAGTGGACCTCTACTTGAACGACCGACGAATAGCCAGTCGCGATATTAACTTCGTTGCGCTGGACGGTCTGTTGCAACCTGAACTTACCCCACGACAATTACAGGAGATGGGCGTCAAGTTGCAGGCGTTTCCTGCGTTGCGCGAACTGCCCCAGGAAACCCCCATCAGCAACCTGCAGGCATACATTCCAGATGCGGGCAGCGTGTTCAACTTTCATCAGCGCCGTCTGGACATCAGCATTCCCCAAGCGGCGCTCACCCGTGAAGCACGCGGGCAGATTGATCCTGAACAGTGGGACCAAGGCCTGCCGGCCGCGCTGCTCAATTACAGTTTCAGCGGTGCGAACACCCGGCGCGAAGGGCGTTCCGGCAGCGATGACAATTACTACCTGAACCTGCGCAGCGGGTTGAACCTGGGCGCCTGGCGGCTACGTAACTACTCGACTTACACCCAAGGTGACAGCCGAGCCCAATGGGCCAGCCTCAATACGTACCTTCAGCGTGATGTGCATTCGTTGAAGAGCCAGTTGGTCGTGGGGGACAGCTTCACGCCGGGGGAGTTGTTCAACAGCGTGCAGTATCAGGGCATTCAATTGGCCTCGGACGACAACATGTACCCCGACAGCCTGCGTGGGTTCGCCCCGGTGGTGAGAGGCATCGCTCGCAGCAACGCCCAGGTGACGGTGCGCCAGAACGGTTACATCATCTATCAGACTTATGTGCCCGCTGGCGCATTCGAAATCACGGATTTGTACCCCACGTCTTCCAGCGGCGATATGGAAGTCACCATCACCGAGGCTGATGGCAGCGTGCGCAGCTCGATTCAGCCTTTTTCGGCGGTGCCGGTGATGGTCCGGGAAGGGCGCTTTAAGTATTCGCTGGTCGCGGGCGAATACCGTTCGACGGCGAGCAAGAGCAGCACCCCCGCATTTGCCCAGGGTACGCTGATTTACGGGTTGCCCGGCGACACCACCGTGTACGCGGGTGTCCTTGCCTCGGCGAAGTATTCGGCGACGTCCTTGGGTGTCGGCCACGGGTTTGGCGAATGGGGCTCGCTTTCCATGGATGTGAGCCAGGCCCGCACCGAGTTGCGCCAGGGTTCCCGGCACGATGGCCAGTCGGTACGCTTTCAATATGCGAAGGATATCGCGGCCACCAACACCACGTTCACCCTGGCCGGTTACCGTTATTCCACCAGCGGTTATTACGATTTCCAGGAAGCCAATGAGATCGACCCCGGCAACTTCAATGACTGGCGACGCCTGTATAACCGGCGCAGCCGTGCGCAACTCAATATCAATCAGTCCCTGGGCGAATACGGCAACTTTTATATCAATGGTTATCAGCAGGACTTCTGGCGACAAACCGGTTACGAACGGAGCCTGAGTGCCGGTTATAACCTGAGCCGGGGCGGCGTGACCTACGGTTTGAGTTATGCCTACACGCAGACCCCCGCGTATAACGGGCGCAAGCGCAATGACCAGCAACTGGCATTCAATATCCAGTTGCCGCTGGGGAGTGCTCTGCGTAATAGCTGGGTGAATTACAACCTGAATACCGATGCACAGGGAAAGACCGCCCACGAACTGGGGCTCAGTGGCGCGACGCTGCCGGACGATAATCTGATCTACAGCGTCAGCCAGGGTTATGCCAGCCCAGGGCAAGGCAACAGCGGCAATGCTCACGCGACGTATAAAGGCTCTTACGCGGAAACCAAGCTCGGTTACAACTACGAGCGACACTCCCGACAACTCAACTATGGCGCACAGGGGGGCGTCGTTGCGCACCCGTTCGGCATTACTTTCTCCCAACCCCAGGGCGAAACCATGGCGCTGGTGCGCGCGCCTGGCGCTGCCGGGGTCAAAGTGCAAAACAACATCGGGGTCAATACCGATTGGCGCGGTTATGCGCTGGTTCCTCATGTCAGCACCTATCGTCGCAACCGCATTGCGTTGAGCACCGAAACACTGGCCGATGACATCGACATCGAGGCCAATACCCAATCGGTCATCCCGACCCGTGGCGCCTTGGTGCTCGCGGATTTCCAGACCCGCGTCGGCAGCCGGGTACTGATGGCCCTCACATATCAGGGAAAACCCGTCACGTTCGGCGCCAGCGCAACGCTGGTGCAAGAGTCGACGACGTTTGCCAGCAGCGGCATTGTCGGCCTGGAAGGGGAGGTTTATCTAAGCGGCATGCCGGAACAGGGTGAAGTGAAGGTTCAGTGGGGTGAGCAAGCGGACCAACAATGCACGGCAGCTTTTGTTTTACCGATATCCATTGAAGGGTCGCAGCCGTTTTCAATCATCAGGACGTTATCGGTGTCATGCAATTAATGGAGGGCTTTTTATGCTGGGTGTACAACGGACGCTGATTAGGTTTTTCTGTTTTGGCAGTGCGGCATGGGTTTTAACGGTGTTATCGAATAACGCATTGGCATCGTGCCGTTTTTACAATGGCGTGTCGTCGGCGTTGACGCGAACGGTAAATTTTGGAACGTTGATTGTCCAGCGTGATACTCCCATCGGCACGGTTTTGGCAACCGCCAATACCGGCGCCTACAATGGTGGCCGGTATTTTTACGGCTGCAGTGTGAATTATGTGCATCGCTTTGCAATGGAACAGTTCAGAGTCATCAGTGCATATGGGAATAATGTATACAACACCAATATAGCGGGTGTGGGGATTCGTGTATTATTCTTCGGCGGCGCTATGCCTTACGATGTCAACTTTAACGGGCCCAGCACTGTTGCGCTGCCTGAACCCGGAATTACCGTGCAGTTGGTAAAAACCACTTCGGGGGCAGTTGGGGCCGGTGTTCTGACGAATGGAAGACTCGCCTCAGGCAGTATCGTTAATTATTTTTATGCTGCTTACGCCAGCCTGTCCGGCAGCAATACCATCATTCCCGTCGCTTGTTCGGTCTCCAATACGTCCATCCCTGTGCCCATGGGCAATGTGCCGCGAAGCCAGTTCACCGGCCCGGGAAGCGCGGGAGATGAAATCAACTTTTCCATCCCGCTCGACTGCGATGCCAATACACGGGTCAAAGTTGCCCTGGATGGCAACGCCCACAGCTCCGGGATTGCTGGAGTGCTGGCACTGAATGCGTCTCCTACCGCCGCAACCGGAGTTGGCGTAAGGCTCTACTACAACAATGCCCCCGTCACGCTTAGAACGCCGATTGCCGCGGGCACTACGGTCAGCGACGGCCCCTATGCAATCCCGTTGGTGGCACGTTACTACCAGACCGATGCCAACGTTACCGCCGGCCAGGCCAACAGCACCGCGACGTTTACCATGACCTACAACTGACCAAACCCGGAGGTCGGACGTAGCGCTGCGGGGTGTGGGAATTTTCTGCTGTAATGCCGGGGCTAGAGCAGGCGCGGCCCTGCGGCACTAACCTGGTTTTTCACGGTCAACAGCCCCCGCACCATCGTTGATGGTTGTCGGTTTATCCTCAGCCAAAAGATCTAGAACATGTACCTACGCAACATTGCAGTCGGGCTGTCGGCCCTTGTTTTACTCTCGACCGCGGCCCATGCCCGCAGTCTGCCTGACCTCTACACGGCCACCGAACAACGTGCCTCCTTTGATGGCTGTGCCGATCTTTTCCCCGCCGCCAAACCCATCAACACTGCCACCGTGCCCGCCAGCATGCGGCCCCTGGCCCTGTGTTCGGACAATTTTGCGGTGCTCTATTCGCAGACCAGCAAGACGCCGCTGGTGGTGGTCGAGCGCCTGAACGCCGAGCAATTGCAGGATGCCAAAGGCGAGGAGCGCACCAACCTGTTTTACCCCGACCCGCGCATCCCCAAGGATGGCCGTGCAGAGTTGAGTGACTACCACAGCCAGCATCCGGCCGTCGACCGTGGCCACCAGTCGCCGGCCGCCGACGCACCGAACGCCCATGCCATGGCGCAGTCGTTTGCACTGTCGAACATGGTGCCGCAAGACCCTACCAACAACCGTAAGATCTGGAGCAAGGTCGAGGCGGATGTGCGCAAGTTCGCCAAGCGCGCTGGCGGTGATGTGTTTGTGTTCACCGGCCCGTTGTTTGACCCCGGCTACGGCACCATCGGCGACAACCAGGTCTGGGTGCCGACGCGCCTGTTCAAGCTGGTGTACGACGCTTCGTCGAAACGCGCCTGGGCTTACGTGCTGCCCAACGCGCAGACGCGCATCCAGCGGCCAATGGACTATGACGCGTTCGTGAAGAGTACCGGGCTGAAGTTGCTCGGTAATCTTCCGGTCTCCGGGTCAGTAGGGCGCACGTAAGAGGGGGAGTCACCCAGCGTCGCGCTACGCCACATCGAGCGTGCGAAACTCGACGGTGAGGTGACTCACTTCATGCACCGGTTTGAGGCGCTCGCGAATGCTGTCGGCATCCGCTGTGGAGCGGCCGACAACGCTCACGATTGCCGCATGCACACCGGGCCCTACCTGCCAGACGTGCAAGTCGGTAATCGTCGCGTCGCCCGGTTGTTCCACCAGCTCCCGGATCTCCGCAGCAACATGCTCATGGGTCTGATCGAGTAGTACGCCGGCAGTCACGCCCATCAAGCTCCAGGCCCAGCGTGCGATCACGATGGCGCCGACGATACCCATCAACGGGTCGAGCCAGACCCAACCCAGGTACCGCCCCGCCAGCAGCGCAGCGATTGCCAGCACCGAGGTCAGTGCATCGGCGAGCACATGCACATAGGCGGATCTCAGGTTGTTATCGTGGCCATGGTGGCCGTGGGCATGTTCGTGTTCGTGGTCATGCCCGTGGCTATGACCGTGGCCGAGCAACAGCGCACTGACGATATTGACCACCAGCCCCACCACGGCAATCAACGTCGCGGTGCCGAACTGCACGTCGGTCGGTTGCAACAGGCGCATGACCGACTCGATGCCAATGCCCAGGGACACCAGCGCCAGGATCAGCGCCGAGGCAAAGCCGCCCAGATCACCGACCTTGCCGGTGCCGAAGCTGAAACGCGGGCTCGACGCATGGCGTCGGGCATAGGCGTAGGCCGCGGCGGCGATGCCCAACGCACCCGCGTGGGTGGCCATATGAAAACCGTCGGCCAGCAGGGCCATCGAACCGGTGAGGGCGCCGGCGGCGATTTCCGCGACCATCATCACCACCGTCAACATCACCACCCATAAGGTGCGCTTGGCGTTTTCTTCGTGGGCCGAGCCGAGGAAGACATGCTCGTGGGTATGATCAAGGCTCATTTGGAGTACCGCCGAATGGCTTCAAGCAACTCTTCGACGCCCTGGTTGCGTTCTTCCTCGCTGAGGGATGGGTCCGCCACATGCGCCCGGGCATGTTCTTCGATGATTTCTTCCATCAAGCCGTTGATGGCGCCGCGTGTGGCGGCGACCAGGTGCAGGGTCTTGGCGCAATCGCTGTCCGATTCCAACGCTCTTTCCACCGCTTGAATCTGACCGGCAATGCGCTTGACGCGCTTGATCAGACTGTCTTTATTGGCCGCTATATGGCTCAAAATATACCCCCCCTACCTATGAGGCGCGGAGCATGGCATACCCCGCCCCCCTATGCAATCTTCCGCCGAGAGACAGACCCTCTCGGTTTATACTCGACGGTCTGGTCATCAACCCCCTTCAAATGAATTGAGATACCTCATGAGCACCTCTCTTTCCACAACCTCTGCGCGCAAGCCTGTCGCGCCCCTGGTGGCCTTTGTGCTCCTGGTGCTGGGCGCCGTGTTCCTGCACAACCTTGTCGGCATGCGCCAGGTGCTGTTGCTGGTCGTCGGCGCGGCGCTGGGCTTGACCCTGTACCACGCCGCCTTCGGTTTCACCTCGGCCTGGCGCGTGTTTATCAATGACCGGCGCGGCGCCGGTTTGCGTGCGCAAATGGTGATGCTGGCGATAGCGGTATTGCTGTTCTTCCCGGCGCTGGGGGCGGGCACGTTGTTCGGCCAGCCGGTGGTCGGGCTGGTAGCGCCGGCCGGGGTATCGGTGGTGTTCGGCGCATTTATTTTCGGCATCGGCATGCAGCTGGGCGGCGGCTGTGCGTCGGGCACCCTGTTCACCGTGGGCGGCGGTAATGCGCGCATGTTGGTGACGCTGTTCTTCTTTATCTGTGGTTCGTTGATCGCCACGCACCATGTGGGCTGGTGGTTTGCACTGCCGGCGTTCCCGGCGACGTCGATCGTCAAAAGTGTCGGCGTCATGCCGGCGCTGCTTCTGAACCTGGCGGTGTTCGGCCTTATCGCAGCCGTCAGCGTGCGCCTGGAAAAGGCCCGTCATGGTCAACTGGAAGCCGGCGTGACCAGCGAGCATCAAGGCTTGCGCCGCTTCCTGCGTGGCCCCTGGCCCTTGGTGTGGGGCGCGATTGGCCTGGCCCTGCTCAATTACGCAACCCTGGCCCTGGCCGGGCGACCGTGGGGCATCACCTCGGCGTTCGCGCTGTGGGGCGCCAAGGTGGCGAGTGGCCTGGGTGTGGAGGTGGGCAGTTGGGCGTTCTGGCAAATGCTGGGCAACGCCAAGGCCCTGGCCGCGCCGGTGTGGGAAGACATCACCAGCGTGATGGACATTGGCATCGTCCTCGGTGCGCTCCTGGCCGCCGGCCTGGCCGGGCGTTTCGCCCCCAACCTGAACATTCCTGCGCGCTCGCTGATGGCGGCGGTGATCGGTGGCCTGCTGCTCGGTTACGGCTCGCGCCTGGCCTACGGTTGCAACATCGGCGCGTACTTCAGCGGCATCGCCTCCGGCAGCCTGCATGGCTGGGTGTGGCTGGTGGCGGCGTTCATCGGCAACAGCGTCGGCGTGCGGTTGCGCCCGTTCTTCTTTGCCGGCGAGCGGCCGCAGGTGGCGTTGAGCGGGTGCTGAGAATGCCCGCACACGTGCTGCCCCGATACGCTTTGTCTTGAGCCGCCCTTTGTTTTAATTGTGGGGTGTCGGCTGCAGAAACTGTGTGATCAGCGCGACGACCTGCTGCTGGATCACCTGCCGTGGCCGCGCGCCGTCGCGGTCCCGGCAGATCACGCCATCGCCTGGCGAATCTTCCTCAATCAACGCCACCGCGCCGGGCTTGCAGATCGACATAAAGCTGAAGTGGGTGGCGTCGCTGATCGCTACGTAGCGCGTCGAGGCTGTTGGCAGGCGCCTGGCCAAGTCGGCGGACTCCAACTCGGCGGGCATATCCTCCGAGGGCACCGCTCCCGCGATCACCAGCGTCGGCACTGACAATGCGGCCAGACTGGCGTCGGTCATACCGCGTGACAGGCCCAGGTCCAATGACACCACGGCGCTGACGCGCTTGTCGCGCAGGTCCGCGGCCAGTTGGGCCTTTGCGGCTGGCGTGTTGGCGGGGTTGATCTGGTGGTAGACGATGCAACCGCCCAACTTCGGGTGTGCGTCGCAGTCCTGGGCGAAAAGGTCGGGGTCGAACCGCGCCCCGGCGATTTCCATCACGGTCCAGCCACCGAGGGAATGACCTGCCGCAGCGATCCGGTTTTTGGCGACCGCGCCAAATTGCTTCGGCTGCGCCAGCACCGCATCGATGGCCCGGCTCACGTCGTTGGGCCGTTGCCATAACTGCGCGGCGGCTTGCGGGCTGCGATCCCTGGTGGTGGTGCCCGGGTGATTGACCGCTGCGACGATGTAACCCCGGTGCGCCAATGCACTGGCCAGCCACGCCTGATTGCCCCAATTACCGCCGTAACCGTGGGAGAGCACAACCAGCGGATGCTCGCCGCTCGCCGGCGGCGCGTTGGGCACCGCGAGGGCGCCGATAAAAGCCACGCTGTCGGCGATCGGTTCGGCGGTTGCGGTGGTGGCGGCGGGGTACCAGACGACCATCTCCAGCGGACGCTCATGGTGAGCATCGGCCAGCGTAGCGGTTTGGAAGCCGATGGCGTTGTCGACCGCGAGCGCGGGCGTGGTCAGGCAGATCAGGAGCAGAGCGGTGAGGGCGGTTTTCACGGTTTCTATCGTCCTTGATGTGAGCGCCGCATCATAGCCTGAAAGGCGGCCCAGCCAGATACTCGCGAGCAGCCCAACACGCGCGCCCTCTGGCTGAACACGCTGTTCCCGCTACTCGAACATCCGACATCGATCCCGTGGGGGCCTACGCATGCGTAAGCCCTGTCAGCGTATCCGCAATCGTCTTGGTCCGTTGCGCGGTCCCCTCGGTGGCGCGGCTTGACGCCTCCAGTGCATCGAGCATTTCGCGCAAGGCGCCGACGCCGCTGGACTGGTCTTCAATCTGCTGGGCAACACGCTGGATTTCGCCGGACAGCAGGTCGATATCCACACCGATTTCCGCCGCATTCTTGCGGGTGATTTCCGCCAGCTTGCGCACCTCATCCGCCACTACCGCAAAACCGCGGCCCAGGTCGCCTGCGCGCGCGGCTTCGATGGCGGCGTTGAGCGCCAGCAGGTTGGTCTGGCCGGCGATTTGCTGAATCACCTGCACAATCGACTGGATACGCAAACTCGAACCGGCCAGGGTCCGCGCGCCGACCACGGCATCATCCGCCTGGCTGGACAAGCCCTCGACCGTCGCCCCGGCCTTTGCAGACACACTGTTCTGCTGGTCGATGGTGCCCACCAGTTCGTCCATCGAGGCGTGCAATTCGCCGGAGTAATGCTTGATCTGCGAGGCGATTTCCGCCTGTTGACGTTCGGCCTGGGCCAGCACTTGGCCGAGGTCTGCCAGGCCCTCGAACACCGGCAGGATATTGCTGTCCAGCCCGCGGGTATTCAGGGCGCCGCTGAAGTCATTGTTTTTGAACGCGGCAATCTGCTTGACCACCACATGGTTCAATCCGGCCAGCTTATTTACCTGGCGGCGTAGGAAGAAGGCTTTGAACTCGCCGTAGTGCGCAATGAAGTTGTCCAGGTATTCGTCGCTGTAGCTGGCGCCCTTGGCCACTCGAAAGAAGAAAATCGCGGTCAGGGTCTGGTTCAGGTTCAGGCCAAGGATTTCACCGAAGGTCGACAGCCCCGCCAGCGGCACATCGCCAAACGTCCCGGCCATGCTGCCCAATTCGCTGGGGTTGTTCAGCCTGCGCAAAATGCAGTCATTGAGAATGCCCGCCACCGGCTGGCCGCCCTTGCCGCGCAGGAACTGCGCGTAGTCGGTGCGGGTGGCCTCACGCAACGGCGTGCGCCGCACCATCACCAGCTCCTCGCCGGGGGCCACGTCGCAATACAGCTGGACGATCTGCTGTTCATAGTCGATCCGTGCGATGGAGCGCACGAACAATTCATTGCCCACGCGGATGGCAAACGAGAAATCCGCCAACTTCGCTTCCAGCGCCTGGGGCGCGCAACTGAACGCGTCACACAGCGCCTGCACCATGCTCTTGATATTGCCCGCGCTGTCGATCACCTGGTCAATCGTGCGGTCCTCTTCGGAGGCGGTCAGCACGCTGAAGGTCAAGTCAGCCGGTTTGAAATTCTGGCTTTTAAATACGCCAAAACGCACATTCGCGGCGGTTTTCAGGAACACGATCTGTGCGTGGTTCTGATAACTGCGCTGGCCGTCATGGATCAGGGTTTTCTGGAAATCCAACTTACCCCCGGCCGAACCGCCGACAAACAGGCAGGGGAAGCGCCCCGACTCATACAGCGCCTCCATGAAAAACGACTCCGACGCGGACAGCCCATCGAACACCACGTAGGCCAGGGTGTCGCGATGGTCGATCGGCGTGTGTGCCTGTACCCGCTTGATATTGCTCGTCAGCTTGGCAATCCGCTCCTTCATCCCCATGCGCTTGCCGCCGCTGCGGATGTCCTCACACTCCAGCGGCACCATCACCACCTCGGCCGAGGCGATCAGACTGTCGTCGAACAACTGCAGGACAATCCGGTCCCAGCGCTCGCCGGTGGTGCAATACAGCGAATTCGCCGCGTTGCACAACTCGCCAGCGGTGGTACACAGGCTGATGCTGGTGTGGGGAAAGCGACGCTTGAGCTTGGCGGCAATCTGGTCGATGTCCAGGTGCGGAGAGATGAAACCGGTGATCAGCACGGGCGCGATGCGCAGGTTGGCCAATGAGGACTCCAGTTCATTGGCGGTGCAGGTGAGGGTGGCGGTGCCTTGTCGATCGGCCCGGGCTTTTTTTAGAAGGTTGAGTGGGTTCATGGCGGCGGGCTCAATCCAGTGAGGGGCGCATGCGTTGGGCTTGCGGTTAATCAAGTTATCGGCCGATATGGCGGGGGCTGGAGCCGTAACAGAGGGGGTGCGACAAAGTGAACAGGACAATTTATTGCCGCCATTTAACTGGCGAATAAGTGTGCCCCCTTTATCGCGGATCAGTGTGGGCGTTGACTGACAACTTCACCGGTCTTGACACCTTCCAGCCAGATTTCCCATTGATTGAGGCCAATATACTTTGCGCGCGCAATTGTCTTTTGGTCGCGGGCGCCATTGAACTCAAGGTCGGCAAACATAAAGTGTCGAAGCCGCTGGTATTCCAACTGGATCTACGGTTGCGCGGTCCACACGGCCAGTTCATAGCCGTCGGGATCAATGAAGTGGAACCTGCTTCCACCGGGGAACGCAAAAATTTCGCGGGAGATCACTGCGCCCAGAGCCTTGAGCCGCTGTTGCGCGTCTGCCAGATTGTCCGAATACAAGATGATTAAAGGGCCGCCCGGTCGAACCGGCTCCCCGGTGGTGAAACCACCGGTCAGCCGGCCATCGCTGAATTCGGTATAGGTCGGACCGTAGTCGACGAACGTCCAGCCGAAGGCGTTGCCGTAGAAGGCTTTGCTGCGGGCAATGTCGCTGACATTGAATTCAATATTGTCGATCTGTCGATCTTGACCACGAACGCTCATGGTTGCCTCCTTGGCGAATGTCCAAAGCGGCGATTGTAACGGTTCGAGCGTTGAAATGTCGCTGGGAACAAGGCGCTAAGCCTTGCCATACGCCATGTACTCGTTCTGCAACACGATGTGATCCGCCACGTACTTCGCATCATGCCAAACCCCATAGATAAACGACGACGCCCGGTTCACCAGGTTTGGCAGGCCCAGGAAATAGATCCCGCTCTGCGCCGAAATCCCGCGTTTGTGGAACGGTTCGCCGTTCTCGTCGAACGCATCCACCTTCAACCAACTGAAGTCGAACTTGAAGCCGGTGGCCCATAGAATCGTGGTCACGCCGGCTTCGGCCAGGTCCAGGCTGAGGGTCGGGTTCAGCAGGCATTGCGGGTCGGGCAGCAGTTCCCAGGCTTGCGGTTCTTCGGGGAACGGCAAGCCGTTTGCCTCGATGTACGCATCGGCGTCGCGCAGTACGTCGAAGTACGCCCGATCGCCCTGCGCCACGTTGGCGGCCAGGCCTGGGGCGAAGGTCATGACGCCTGCGTTCCACTGTTCGGTGACGCCCACCAGGTTGATCCCTTGATGCGCGAGGCGGCGGAAGTCGACGGTCTTGCCGCCTTCGTAGCCGCTGACGGCAAAGGCCACGTGTTTTTTCTTCGGCTGGATTTTGACTTCGTCCCACAGGCCCAGGGCGCCGAGCCACCAGCAGTAGTCGCGGCCGCGGTAGGCGCGGGGAGGGCGGTAGTGTTCGCCGACCGAGAGGTACACGGTTTTGCCGGCCTTTTGCAGTTCTTCGGCGATTTGCGTGCCGGAGGCCCCGGCGCCGACCACCAGCACGGCGCCTTCGGGCAGTTGGCCGGGGTTCTTGTAGGCGCAGGAATGCAACTGATGCAGCGGCGCGGTGGCGGGGACGATGTCCGGGATCGAGGGGCGTTGGAACGGGCCGGTGGCGGCCACCACGTTAGCGGCCTCGATCACGCCCGCCGAGGTGGTTACCTTGAAGCCGGGGCGCCCGACATGGCGCTCCACTTGCTGCACTTCGACGCCGGTACGCACCGGGGCGTTGAGCATTTCGACATAGGCTTGGAAGTAGTCGGCCATGCGCTCCTTGGGCGGGAAGGCTTCGGGGGAGATGCCGTCGAATTTCAGGCCGGGGAAGCGGTCGTGCCAGGCCGGGCCGTTGGCGACCAGCGAGTCCCAGCGCTCCGAACGCCAGCGCTCGGCGATGCGGCTGCGCTCCAGCACGATATGCGGCACGCCCATCAGGGACAGGTGTTCGCTCATGGCGACGCCGGCCTGGCCAGCGCCGACTACCAGGGTGTTGATGGTTTCTACTGACATAGGAAGGGCCTGAATAGTAAGAAGTCTGTCTGAAAAGAACGGGCGCGGTCGCGGTGGACCGCCAATGTGGACGCGTGGGTGATACCGTTCACTGCGGCGGCTCTGCGAGCAGTTCGGCCACCGCCGTGAGTGCCAGTTGGTAACCCAGCGCGCCCAACCCGGCGACCACGCCGGTGGCGGCTTTGGACACGTAGGAGTGATGCCGGAAGCTTTCGCGCTTCCAGATATTGCTCATGTGCGCTTCGATGATCGGGCCGTCGAACGCCAGCAGCGCATCGAGGATCGGCACCGAGCTGTAGCTCAGCCCGGCGGCGTTGATCACGATGGCGTCGGCGTTCAGGCGGGCCTCTTGAATCCAGTCCACCAGCACGCCTTCATGGTTGCTCTGGCGAAAGTCCAGGGTCAGGCCCAACTCCGCGGCGTGGCCCTGGCAACGCGCTTCGATGCTGGCGAAGCTGGCACTGCCGTAGGTGCCGTCCTTGCCCAGCCCATAGAGGTTGGCGTTGGGGCCATTGAGGAAGTACACGGTGTGGGGCATGAGGTTCTCCGGCTTATTCGGCGAGGTGCAGCACGAGGTGGGCGTCGGCCGCCTTCATACGCTCCAGTCGTCCGGCACCACGGCGATCACATCGATCTCCATCAACCACTCCGGTTGACCGAGGCCGGAAATCACCAGCCCGGTGGAAATCGGGAACACGCCCTTGAGCCATTTGCCGACCTCCTGGTACACCGGCTCGCGGTAGCGCGGGTCGATCAGATAGGTGGTGGTCTTGACGATATGGGACAGGTCGGAACCCGCCTCCTCAAGCAGTTGCTTGACGTTTTTCATGGCCTGTTCGGCCTGGGCACGCGGGTCGCCGAGGCCGACCAGGTTGCCGTCGAAATCGGTGCCGATCTGGCCGCGCACATAGATGGTGTTACCAGCGCGCACGGCCTGGCACAGGTCGTTGTCCAGCGCCTGGTTGGGATAGGTCTGTTTGGTATTGAACATGCGGATACGGGTATGGGTGGGCATGGCGAGCGACTCGTCGGCAGCGGGATGCAATCAGCTTCACATCGCCGGTCGCCAGACGAAACCAGCATTTGTGCGGGGTAGTGCTTAGGAAAAACCGAAGCCCGTGCAGGTCATCGCCCTGCGCAGGGCCCGCGCCTATCCCGGCATGAACCCTGCAACGCGCTGGGCATACAGTCATTACCGAGGTACAGGCCTGATGCTCAGTCGTATCACTCAGCGCCAACTGGAATATTTCGTCGCGTCGGGCGAGGCCGGCAGCATCAGTGCCGCGGCTGAACGCATCCATGTTTCGTCGCCGTCGATCTCGGCGGCGATCACTCACATGGAGGCCGAGCTGGGCATCCAGCTGTTTATCCGGCATCACGCCCAGGGCATTTCGCTGACGGCCGTGGGGCGCCTGGTGATGCAAGAAGCCAAGCAGATCCTGGAGCAGGTGAGCAACCTCTACACCATCGCCTCGGAGTCGTTGAACACCGTGCGCGGGCCGCTGCGCGTGGGTTGCCTGGAGTCGCTGGCGCCGATGATCACCCCCGAGCTGGTGTTTGGTTTCGGTCGTGCGTTTCCCGGCGTGCGCCTGACCCAGGCCGAAGGCAACCACGAGGAACTGCTGGAAAAACTGCGCAGCGGCGAGCTGGACATCGCCCTGACCTACGACCTGGTGACCAGCCCCGACATCGATTTCCAACCCCTGGCGCACCTGCCGCCGTATGTGATGGTCGGCGAGTACCACCCGCTGGCGAGTTTGTCGGCGGTCAGCATGCAGGACCTGGAGGCGTACCCGGTGGTGCTGCTCGACACGCCCTGGAGCCGCGACTATTTCCTCAGCCTGTTTATGCAGGCAGGCACCACGCCGAACATCATCATGCGCTCCACCAACCTCGAAACGGTGCGCGCCATGGTCGGCAACGGGATCGGTTATTCCTTCGCGAATGCGCGGCCCAAATCGAACCTGTCCCAGGACGGCAAACGCGTGATCCGCCTGCGCCTGGCGGGCGCGCACCGGCCGATGAAGCTGGGCTACGCCACGGCGAGCAACACCCAGCTGTCGCGTGTGGTGTCGGCGTTTGCCGAGCGCTGCCGCATGTTTGTGTCCGACCAGTACATCCCCGGCATGGCCCCGCCGAGCTTTTTTGACCCGCATGCGGTGCGCTCGCTCAGCAGTGTGAGCTGAATTTGCACCAAAAGGTGGCGTGTTCGGCGCGGTGAGTTCAGGCGCGCACCCTTTCGGTCAGGGCCTACAGCCTATCCAATGTGGGAGGGGGCTTGCCCCCGATTGCAGTGGGTCAGCTTGCTGATGTGTTGCTGATGCGCCGCTATCGGGGGCAAGCCCCCTCCCACATTGATTTTTGGTGGTTTCGAGGGTGGCGGCGGGCTGCGTAGGTTCTGCCTACCCAGTGGACCGGGTTTTACGAATTGACCCCAAGGGCCCGTCCCCACGACTCTGAATTCATTGACGCAGATCAACTTCTTTTTTGGGGCAGGGCAGCGCGACGATGACATTCGACTGGAATTATATGTTGGGTCTGCTGGGTGACGCCGAGTTCTGGCGCGCAACGTGGACGGTGATCAAGCTCAGCACCCTGACCTGGGTCTTGAGTATCGGTCTGGGCTTTCTGCTGGCGCTGGCCAAGCAATCCAGACATGGGCTGCTCAGCGTTCCTGCGCGTGGCTATATCTGGCTGTTCCGCAGCCTGCCGTTGTTGGTGCTGTTGATCTTTATCTACAACCTGCCGCAAGCGCTGCCCGGCACGTCGGCGATTCTGGCCGACCCGTTCTGGTCCGGCCTGTTGGCCCTGGTGATCTGCGAAACGGCGTATGTGGCCGAGATCCATCGCGGCGGTCTGCTCTCGATCCCCAAAGGCCAGGGCGAGGCAGCGCGGGCGTTGGGCTTGAAGTTTTTCGGCACCCAATGGCGCGTGGTGATCCCCCAGGCTGTGCGGGTGGCGCTGCCGTCCCTGGCCAACGAATACATCTCCATCGTCAAGCTCACCTCGCTGGTGTCGGTGATCTCGCTGACGGAAATCCTGATGGTCGGCCAGCGCCTGTATTCGCAGAACTTCCTGGTGATCGAAACCATGGCGGCGGTGGCGTTTTTCTACGTGTTTATCGTCACCGTGTTCGACTTCCTGCTCAAACGCCTGGAGCGCTTTCTCGACGTCAACCAACGCAATGTGTCGCGGGTTCCCGATGCGGCGGTGCTGGCGCTGGCCACGCAACAACGGGTTGCGCTGCAACGCCCGGCAACCACCGGGGCCCCGGCGCTGCAAGCCACGCGGCTGCACAAGGCCTACAACGACATCGAGGTGCTGGGCTCGGTCAACCTGCAGGTCCAGCCCGGTGAAGTGGTGTCGGTGATCGGGCCGTCGGGGTCGGGCAAAACCACCTTGATTCGCCTGCTCAACGGCCTGGAGCAACTGGACAACGGCGAGATCAAGATCAACGGCCAGCCGTTCATCCACCTGAACAAAACCGGCGCGCAGAAACCGCAGTACGTCGAACACGCCGAGCATCGCCTGAACATCGGCATGGTGTTCCAGAGCTTCAACCTGTTCCCGCACTTGAGCGTGCTCGACAACCTGCTGATGGCGCCGAAATACCACGGCCTGGGGCGTACCGACGCGCTCAAGCAACAGGCCTACGCGCTGCTGCACAAGGTTGGCATGCTCGACCACGCCTGGAAGTACCCGCACCAACTCTCCGGCGGCCAGCAGCAACGCGTGGCGATCGCCCGCGCGTTGATGATGCGCCCGCAGATCATGCTGTTCGACGAGCCCACCTCGGCGCTTGACCCGGAGAAAGTCAACGAAGTGCTGCAAGTCATCGAAGCCTTGGCCGAGGAGGGCATCACCATGGTGATCGTCACCCACGAGATGAATTTCGCGTTCAAGGTCTCCGATCGGATCGTGTTCATGGAGAAGGGGCGTGTGGTCTGCGACGACACGCCTGCGGTATTGCGCAGCGGCCAGAACCCACGCGTGGAGGCGTTCCTCAAGGACGTCTCGCTGGCGTGACCCTCTAACGTTCAGGAAAAACAAAATGATCGAGCAACATCAAATCGAGCAGTTCCAGCGCGACGGCTACCTGGTGGTGGAAGGCGTGTTGTCGATGGACGAAGTGGCCGCGTTGCAGCACGACTTCGACCAATGGGTAGAGGAAAGTCGCCGCCATGACCAGGGCTGGGGCACCACCGTGGATGGCCGCGCACGCTTCGATCTGGAGGGCGACCATCGCGCCGATCACCCGTCGCTGCGGCGGGTCAGTTCGCCCACCGAGATTTCCCCGGTGTATGAGCGCGTGGCGTTGCATTCACGCATGGCGGCGATTTCCGCGCAGTTGATCGGCGCCAGTGGCACGCGCTTTCACCACAGCAAGATCAACTCGAAGCTGCCCCGCACCGCGACCCAGGTGAAGTGGCACCAGGACTTTTTATTCACGCCCCACAGCAACGACGACATCATCACCGCCTTGCTGATGGTCAGCGAAGTGACCCCGCAAAACGGCCCGCTGAATGTGATCCCCGGCAGCCATAAAGGCCCGCTGTGGTCGCACTGGCAGAACCAGCGTTTCACCGGCGCGGTGGACGACGCCGTGGTCGCGCAACACTGTCGGCAACCGGTCGCCTGCTACGGCCCGGCCGGTTCCGTGTGCTTCATGCACACCCGGCTTTTGCATGCCTCCAGCCCTAACGAGACCGAACTGCCGCGCACCCTGTTCATCAGCGTCTACGCCGCTGAAGACGCGCTGCCATTCGGCGAAAACCCTCTGCCCAGCGCACATGCCGGCCTGCTGGTGGCCGGTGAAGAAAGTGGCTTGATACGTTCCACGGACAACCAACTGCGCTTGCCGCAGAAACCCCGTGGCGCGTCTTTCTTCGTGCAACAGGCCGGACAAGATTCTGCCACTGCCTAACCTCCCAACCCCCTTGCAGGTATTGACCATGACAGCGTTTCGTAAAAGTGTTCGTCCCCTTGCCGTGTGCCTGCTGGGCGCAGCGGTTGCGATGACCTCGTTGGCGGCTTCGGCGTTCCAGCAGGACGGCAAGATCATCGCCGGTTCCGATGTGACGTTCTTCCCCTATGAGTACATGGATAACAACAAGCCAGCGGGCTTCGATATCGAGTTCATGGACGGCCTGGGCAAGGTCATGGGGCGCAAGGTCGAGACCCTCGACACGCGTTTCCCCAACCTGATCACCGGCCTGCAGGCCGGGCGTTTCGATGTGACCAACTCGTCGATGTACATCACCGCCGAGCGGGTCAAGGTCATCGACATGATCCCCTACCTGAAAAGCGGTGAGTCGATCCTGACCCTCAAGGATAGTGCTTTCCAACCCAAGACCCCGGAAGAATTCTGCGGCCACAAGATCGGTTCCATGGGCGCTACGTCCTGGCTCGCGCAGATGAACAAACTGTCGGCCGAGTACTGCGTGGCCAAGGGCTTGAAGCCGATCCAGATCAGCGAGTACAGCACCGACCCGCAAACCACCCAGGCGTTGCTGGCCCATGCGGTCGAAGCGCAGATCACCGACGCGGCCGTGGCCCGTGGCGTGATCGACAAGCTGGGCAGCCGCGTGGTGATTTCCTCCGACGCCTTGATCTACCCGGTGCTGAACGGCTTCGGCGTGAAGAAGGGCAATGACACGGTGAAAAAAGCCTTGCTCGACGGCCTGGAGAAGTACCGCGCCACGCCGGAATACGCGGCCTTGCTCAAGAAGTACAACTTCGAGGCCCCCACCGATGCCGACCTTGCGGCGCTGATGCCCAAGTAAGCCTATTGCGCGGCCGCCGTCTTGCGGTCGCGCCCTGCGGAGACCGATCCATGGCGTTATCCCTCGAAGAACAGACGCGCATTGACCTGGCAGCGACCTTTCGCATCGTCGCCCACCTGGGTATGCACGAAGCGGTGGCCAACCACTTCAGCGCTGCCGTGTCGGCCGATGGCAAACAGTTTTTGCTCAACCCGAGGTGGAAGCACTTCTCGCGCATTCGCGCCAGCGACCTGCTGCTATTGAACGCCGATGACCCCAGCTGTGCCGACCACCCGAACGTGGACGCCACCGCCTGGTCGATCCACGGGCAGATCCACCGACTGCTGCCGCACACCCGCGCCGTGCTGCACCTGCACCCGGTCTACACCACGGCGGTGGCGTGCCTGGCCAAGCCGCACATCCCGGCGATCGACCAGAACACCGCGCGCTATTTCAACCGCGTGGCGGTGGACGAGCTCTACGGCGGCATGGCCGATACCGAAGCCGAAGGCGCGCGCCTGGTCGGCCTGCTCGACGGCAAGAGCCGCCTATTGATGGGCAACCACGGCGTGATGGTGACCGCTTCGTCCATCGGTGAAGCGTTCGACGATATCTGGACCCTGGAGCGCGCCTGCCAGATCCTCGTCACGGCGTGGTCCACCGGGCAGCCGTTGCGGGTGTTGTCCGATGAAGTGGCGGAAAAAACCGCGCGGGGCTGGGAAGGCATTACCGATTTCTCGCGCCAGCATTTTGAAGAAATGAAGCAAATGATGATCGATGCCGATGCGTCGGTGCTCGACTGAGGAAGCGCTATGACCTTTTCCGTTGTTGCCCGCTGTGCCGAGACGGGCCAGTTGGGGATCGCCATCAGTTCGTCGAGCATCGCCGTGGGCGCGCGTTGCCCGTGGCTGCGCCCCGGTGTGGGCGCGGTGGCGTCGCAGAACATCACTTTGCCGAGCCTGGGTCCGCAGATTCTCGACCTGCTGGAGCAGGGCATGACGCCGAGTGAAGCCGTGGCGGCAGTGTTCGCCGGGCAGGACCACCGCGACTATCGGCAGGTGACGGTGATCGATCGGCTGGGCCGCACCGCGCACTTCAGCGGCGCGCAGACTCTCGGCCTGCATGCCGCGCAGAGCGGCGAGCAATGTGTTGCGGCCGGGAACATGCTGGCTAATCCCGGTGTGATCGCCGCGATGGTCGGCGCGTTCGAAAACGCCTCGGGGCATCTGGCTGACCGGCTGCTCGCCGCGATGCACGCAGGCCAGGCCCTCGGCGGCGAAGCGGGGCCGGTGCATTCGGCGGCCCTGATGGTGGTCGACGATCTGCTCTGGCCCATCGTCAATCTGCGCGTGGACTGGGCCGATGCCGAGCCGATCGGCGCCCTCGATCAGTTGTGGCAGGCCTATCGCGGGCAACTGCAAGACTACCTCGACCGCGCCCTCCACCCGCACATCGCGCCGGGCTATGCGGTGCCGGGAGATGACCGATGAGCCACAGCCGTGACCTGCTGGCGCAACTGGTGCGCTTTGACACCACCAGCCGCGAATCCAACCTCGCGTTGATCGACTTCGTGCGTACTTATTTGCAGGGCCACGGCGTCGCCTGTGAACTGGTGTTCAACGAACACAAGAACAAGGCCAACCTGCTGGCGACCATCGGCCCGGCGGATGTGCCCGGCATCGTGTTGTCCGGGCATACCGATGGGGTGCCGGTGGACGGCCAGCGCTGGAGCGTGGCGCCGTTCGACCTCACCGAACAAGACGGCAAGTTGTACGGGCGTGGCACCGCCGACATGAAGGGCTATATCGCCTGTGTGTTGGCCTGTGTGCCGGCGCTGGTGCGGGCGTCGTTGCGCATGCCGGTGCATATCGCGCTGTCCTATGACGAGGAGGTGGGTTGCCTGGGCGTGCGTTCATTGATCGAACGGTTTCGCGCGCAGCCGGTCAAGCCGCTGTTGTGCGTGATCGGCGAGCCCACCGAGCTCAAGCCGGTGCTGGGGCACAAAGGCAAATTGGCCATGCGTTGCGATGTGCATGGCGCGGCGTGTCATTCGGCCTATGCGCCGTCGGGAGTCAACGCCATCGAATACGCGGCCTGCTTGATCCGGGAGCTGGTGCGGCTCGGTGAAGAACTCAAGGCGCCGCAACACCTGAACGCGGCGTTCGATCCGCCGTTTTCCACAGTGCAAACCGGGGTGATGAGCGGCGGCAAGGCGCTGAATATCGTGCCGCAGCAGTGCAGCTTCGATTTCGAAGTGCGCTCGCTGCCGGCCCAGGACCCGTGGCAGGTGGCGCACCAGTTACGGTTGTATGCCGAGCACACCCTGCTGCCGGCGATGCAGGCGGTGAGTGCGCAGTGCGCGATCGGTTTCAGTGAGTTGTCCAGCTATCCGGGGTTGGCGACTTCGTCGCAAAGCCAGGCCGCTGAGTGGGTCGCGCAGTTTTGCGGTTCGCGGGACTTCGGTACCGTCGCCTTCGGCAGCGAAGGCGGGTTGTTCGATCAGGCAGGGATTCCCACCGTGGTGTGCGGGCCGGGCAGCATGGAGCAGGGGCACAAGGCGGATGAATTCATCAGCCTGCAACAACTGGATGCCTGTGATCGAATGCTGGAGCGGGTGGTGGAGTTTGTGCGTCAATAGCCCTCGCACTGACACTCGTGGTGAAGAAGGGACCCCAGTTGAACGAACACACATTGTCCATGCGCCTGGAACGCGTGGCGGCGCATGTGCCGGCCGGGGCGCGGTTGGCGGATATCGGCTCCGACCATGGCTACCTGCCGGTGGCGTTGCTGCGCCGCGGCCTGATCGCGGCGGCGGTGGCGGGGGAGGTGGCCGCGACGCCATTCCAGGCCGCCGAACGCACCGTGCGTGAAAATGGCCTGGAGCGACATGTCAGCGTGCGCCTGGCCGATGGCCTGGCAGCCATCGAACCCGGCGACGCGATCAGTGCGATCAGCGTCTGCGGCATGGGCGGCGAGACCATCCGCGACATCCTCGACAGCGGCAAGGCCTGCCTCACCGGCCAGGAGCGCCTGATCCTGCAACCCAACGGCGGTGAACAACCGTTGCGCCAATGGCTGATGGACAACGGTTACCGCATCCTTGTCGAAGAGTTGTTGCGGGAAAACCGCTTCTACTACGAGATCATCGTCGCCGAGCGCGCCGAACCGCGGGTGTACAGTGCCGAGGAGTTGTACTTCGGCCCGCTGCACCTGCAGGCCCGCAGCCCGGATTTCCTGGCCAAGTGGCAACGCCTGCTGCGGCAAAAGCAGAAAACCCTGGCCGGTTTCGAACAGGCCCGCCAGGCGTTACCGCCGGCCAAGGTGCAAGAGGTCGCCCGGCAAGTGCAGTGGATCACCGCGTTGCTGGCGTGAGCGCAGCGGGTTGATCGAACCCACTCGCTACGCGGTCGTTCCCGACGCTGAGTGCTTTCGCCCCATCTTCGCGCACGGCACACGATTTTTCGGGTGTCGCACCGCCTGTTCAGGGGGCCGCTCTCTGCGGCCCGTATCTTGCTTGAGCCTTCCCAATCAATGACATGGCACTTTGCTGTTAGTCATTTCAAGGCGTCACCCATCGTTGCCGCGTGTGGGTGGTTTTAGGGAGTAGTCGGCCATGCACAGTCTTTTGTCACCCGGTATCCGCCTGCTCGGACGTTTCGGCTTCGCACGCAAATTCCAGATTCTGTTCATTCTGTTCATTCTGCCCTTGGCCGGGAGCCTCTGGATGATCGGGCTGGACTATCGCGACAAACTCGCGGTGATTTCCAGCGAAAAGTCCGGCGTTTCTCAACTGCTGACCCTGGACGCGCTAGATGGCCAATTAACGGCCCAACGCAACCTGGCGTCGCGCTGGAAAGCGCTGGACCTGCTGCGTGAACCGACTCCCGCAGCCAAGGCGGCGATGGACCAGGTGGATGCGAACAACCCGCTCATCCTGCAAAGCCTGCAAGCCCTGGGCGACGCGCTCAAGAAACAGGGCGCGAGCGGCGATACCCTGGCCCGCTTCGATGCGTTGCAGGCAGCGGTCAAGGGGATGGATGTGCAATCCCTGCGCACCGTCGGCTGGTGGCCAGACGGCTACGACCGCTTCACCTCGGCGCTGAGCGCCATGCAAACCCTGCGTGAACAGATCACCCTCGACGCCGGCCTGATCCTCGACCCCTGGCTGGAGACTTACCTGCTGATGCAGATTTCCAGCCAGCACACGCCGGACCTGATCGAGCGTATCGGGCGCATGGCCAGTATTGGTCAGTCGTCCATCGCCTCGGGCCAGTTCACCTTGCAAAGCCGCTTGCAGATGCGCGACCTGCGCGGCCGTATCGGCGATGCGCGGGACCAGTTGATCAAGGCTGCGGCATCGCTCAAGGCCAAGCCATACGCCGGCCTGGAACCCTGGACCGCGCAGTACGACAACAGCCTGCAACAACTGGACAGCGAGCTCAAAGTGCTCGACGACGGCGTGTTTGGCGGCACCATCAAGCTTGACCCTGCCAGTTTCGAGCGCAGTGTCGACACCATGCTCGGCAGCCTGGGCGCGTTGCGCAAGCAATCGCTCGGCTCGCTGGATGCGCGCCTGACCCATTACCACGACCGCTCCTTGCAGCAATTCATCCCCGTAGCGGCCATTTTCAGCCTGCTGGCCCTGGCGGCGCTGTACCTGTTCATGTGCCTGCAAGCGTCGATCCGCCGCAGTGCCAGCGGTATCACCACGCTGGCTGAGTCGTTGCGCGACGGCAACCTGTGTGTGGAAGTGGCGGTGGACGGTCGCGATGAGCTGGCGGCGATCAGCGCGGCGCTCAACGTGGCGGTGGTGCAACTGCGTACCAGCCTGCTGGGGGTCAATCACGAGACTCAGCAACTCGGGTCGGCGGTGCTTACGCTCAATTCGCAGTCGGGCAGTACCCTCAGCGACGTCGAAGACCAGCAACACCAGATCAGCCAGATCGCTGCGGCGGCGACGCAATTGGCCGCCACCTCCATGGGCGTCGCCAAAAGTTGTGAGCAAGCCTCCGGCAGTGCCCAACACACCCGCCGCATCGCTGAAGACAGCAGCCGCGACAGCCAGCGTACTACGGCGAGCATCCAGCAACTCAACCAGCGCCTGACCGACACCGCCAACGCCCTGGAGCAAGTGAGTCAACAGGGCCAGCAGATTCAGTCGGTGGTCGACACCATTCGAGGCATCGCCGAGCAAACCAACCTGTTGGCACTCAACGCCGCCATCGAAGCCGCGCGGGCCGGCGAACAGGGCAGGGGGTTTGCCGTGGTCGCCGATGAAGTGCGCAGCCTGTCGCAACGCACCCAGGCCTCCACCGCGCAAATCGCCGGCACCGTCGACAGCCTGCGCGCCACGGTCAGTCAGGCCGTCACACTGATGAGCGTCGCCTGTGCCCAGGCGCTGACCGACGCCGAATCCGTTACCGGGCTGGGCGCGCGGCTGGGCGAGATCGCCGGAGCCGTGCAGAACGTCACCGACACTCTGGCGCATATCGCGGCGGCGGTGGAAGAACAAGCGACGACGGCGGACGAGGTGAGCGGCAATATCCAGCAAGTGGATCAGGCGGCAGGGCGCTTGCTCGATGGCGCGCGGGCGGTGAATCAGGCAGCGGATACGTTGAGCAAGGGCAGTCGTGCGCTGAGTGACAACACCGCACGTTTCCGCCTGAGCTGAATAGGCCGCCGGGTGTAAGCCGGTCTAGTTTGTGTCCTGACTGGACTCTACTTCGAGTTTCAATCGGTCAGCCTTGCTGATGTACTTGTCCTTGGTTTTCGGCGCCAATTTGGCACTGGCCTTTTTCGCGTTGGCCTTTAATAGCTGATTGATCTTTTTACGACGGTTCATGTTGGTCTCACCCACCTGGTCAATTCTCGAATGATATCAGCTAAAAACAATGGGCCCGATTTTGACGGTGCGGTGTCATAAAATAGTGGCACAATGCCTCATTCTCAGGCATCGCAAGCACAAGGAGATGAGCCTTGCACCTATTGATCACTCGCGCCGCCTCACTCAGGGCCACGCTTCATCGCCCTGAACCCTTCAACCTGTTCACGCTGTTGCGCAGTGCTTCGGACGAGGTCCGCCTGCACTCTCGCTACCTGGCTTTTTTGCTCAACCCCAAGGGCGCCCACGCCGCGGGCGGGAAACTGCTGGAGCTGTGGCTCGCGGCGTTGAATATAGAAGGCTTCGATTGTCGCGCTGTCACGGTGGATGTCGAGTACCGCAATGTCGACATCCTGATCCGCAACGGCAAGCGCCAGGCGATCATCATTGAGAACAAGCTCAACGCCGAGGACCAGGACGCCCAGTTGCACCGTTACCTGGAAGCGCTCCAGGGCGAGGGCTACCAGACGTTCCCGCCGTTGTACCTCACCCTGGACGGGCGCGATGCCGACACGCGCAGTTGCCTGGGCATCGACTACCAACGCATCAGCTACGCCTCCGACATCCTGCCTTGGCTTGCGCAATGCCAACCTTGGGTGATCCGCGAAGCGGGCGTGCGAGAAAGCCTGCTGCAGTACATCGACCTCATCGCAAAACTGACTTTCCAGAACCAAGGACACGCCTACATGGACGCGCTCAAGCAGACGTTACGCCAGGACAACAACCTGCTCGTGGTCAAGGACCTGCAGAGAGCCTTCACCGAGACGCTCAAAGACCTGCAACTGGAACTCTGGCAAGCCGTTGCCAAGTGCGTCGAAGATAAATACCCCACGCTGCCCAAGCCCTCTGAAGCGCCCACTGCGGCGGTTATCGACCGTTACTACAGCGCGGCCAGGGATAACCGTTATTACGGCCTTCACTACGAGCTGGGCTTTATGGCGGGCTCGGTCTACATCGAGCTCAATCATCGCTTCTATTGTGGCTATTGCTGCGATGCCGAATCCCATCCTCGCGATTTCGGGCAACTGGAAATGTTGACGCTGTTGTTGGAGAACGATGGCGTCAGCGAAAATGGCTTGCTCTGGCGCTTCACCACCGAACTCAATATGAAACACCCCAGCGACGAGCACCTGATGACACTGCTTGCATCGGGGACGCGAGCGCAAGCGGCAGAGCGCATGGCAGACGACCTTTATGACCTCTGGTACAAGGCGCATGAACTCTACGGCGCAGCAGCGTCGGGCGCGGGCCGCATGGCGGTCGATCAGCCAGGCTAGGCTTGGGGCCGCGCCGCTGGACAGCTACTTGCCCTACTCAGACTCCTGAGCCTGAGTAGGGAAAAGAATTTTCAGGCGGGGGTTGACCACGTAATTTAATCCTGTATTATTTGCCTCCCGCTAACGAGCAGTTCGCTGCTAGTCTGGCTTAAGTAATTGATTTTGTTGATAAAATTAAAAACTTTTAGGGTTGCTACTTCGAAGAGTGTGCTGTAGAGTGCGCTCCTCGGTTGAGACGAAAGATCTTAACCAACCGCTCTTTAACAACTGAATCAAGCAATTCGTGTGGGTGCTTGTGGAGTCAGACTGATAGTCAACAAGATTATCAGCATCACAAGTTACT
>NZ_JAFCXJ010000019.1:0-89170 GCF_049898265.1 Pseudomonas sp. PSPC2-3
TCGGAGGCCGGGTCGATGCCGACCATGACCGCCATTTCCAGGTGTTTGGCGTTGCGCAGGATCTTGATCATCAGGTCGGTGCCGATGTTGCCGGAACCGATGATGGCGACTTTGAGTTTTGCAGGGTTCATACGGCTTCTCCGTAGACTTCAGCGAGGAGGATCACGCTGGGCTCGAGGCTGTCGGCGTACAGCCGCGTCACGGCCTCGGCGCGCAGGCTCAGCGCCATGCGCTGGTTGATGTAGCCTTTGTCGGTGATTTCGCCGTCGTTGAGGCTGGGCGGCGAGTCGAGAATCACCAGGCGCATGGCATGCTGGGACGACGCCGGAAATTCCTTGGCCAGCGCCAGCAGCCCCGAACACAAGGCCAGGCGCACCTCGGACTGCATCGCCAGTTGTGCGCCGTTCATCTGTTGTCCGGCGGCACCGAGCAGATCGCGCAGGGCCGGGCTCGGGTAGATCAGCGCACCGATCACGTCGCGATCATGCCCACAGATCACGCAATCGCTGACGTAAGGCGCCAAGGCACTGACCAGGCGTGGACGCAGGGTGCCCACCGATACCCAGGTGCCGCTGCTGAGTTTGAAGTCTTCAGTCACCCGACCGTCGAACTGCACCCCCAACTCCGGCCGCTGCGGGTCGACCAAGCGCCCCGCGTCGCCAATGCGGTAGAAGCCCTCCTCATCGAACGCGGCCAGGCTGCTGACCGGGTCCTTCAGGTAGCGCGGGAACACCGACGGCCCGCGCACGCGCATCTCTAGCTTGTCGCCGCAGGGCACGAACTTGAGCTGCGTGCCCGGCACCGGCAGGCCGATGATGCCGGCCTTGTCGGCGGCGAAATGCACGTTGGTGACCACCGGCGACGTCTCGGTCGAGCCCCACTCGGTGGCAAAGAACAGCGGGGTGTCGCGGACCTTGGTGGCACACGCCGCCAGCCGGCCCCAACTGCTCTGGGGCAGCGCGGCAGCGGCGTAGAACAGCATGCGCAGGCGCCCGAACAAGGCGCGCGCCAGTACCTCGTCGCGCTCGAGGTACGGCAGCAAGACCTCGTAGCCGCGCGGCACGTTGAAGTACAGGGTGGGTCGCACCGACTTGAGGTTTTCCACGGTGCGGTCGATTTGCCCCGGTAACGGCAGGCCGTCATCGATGTACAAGGTGCCGCCGTTGCGCAGTACCAGGTTGAAGTTGTGGTTGGCGCCGAACACATGGCTCCAGGGCAACCAGTCGAGCACCACCAGTTCTTCGTGCTCAAGAAAGCGCCAGCACTGGGCAATCGCCTGCTGGTTGGCACAGAGCATGCCGTGGGTATTGACCACCGCCTTGGGCGCACCGGTCGAACCGGAGGTCATCAGGTAGCGCGCCGGGGTGTCGCCGTCGAGCCGTGCAAACGCTTGCATCACCGCTGGGCTTTCGGCCTTGTACAACAGCGGCAAGGCCAGCGCCCCGCGAATTTCCTGGGCGTTGCGCGCCGCCACCACCGGGCAATCCGGGTTGACCAACTCGATGGCACGGCAATAGGCATCGCCGTCGTTGACGAAAATCAGCGCCGGCTTGAGCACTTCGACAATCGCCTTGAGTTTGCTGCACCCGCTGCCGGTGTTGCGCGAGTACGCCACGGAAATCGTCGACACCGGGATGCCCACGTGCAGCGCCGCCAAGGTCAACAGCGCCTGGTCCAGATCGTTTTCCGAGAGCATCAGCAGCGGGCGCCCCGCCGGCAGATCCAGCTCGAGCAAGCCCTGGGCCAATGCCCCCACGCGCTGGCGCACCTGGGCATAGTTCAGGCTGAACCAGCCGGCCCCGCGCCGCTCGGCCAGGTAGGCACGCTGCGGTGTCTGCACGGCCCAGTGTTCGAGCCACTGCCCGATACAGCGCGCATAGGGCTGCAGGGGTTCGGGGGAACTCAGCACGAAGCTGCCGTCGGCTCGTGCCTCATACAGCACCTTGGCAGGGGCCAATTGGGTCGGATCATTGAAAAAATCGTACATTGCACGCCCTCGTGAATACGGCAGGCCATCAGCCCGCTGCTCACTCGTTTTATTGTTGTAATCGCCACCGGGTCGTCAGCCCGGTAGCAGGGTTGTTGCCTGCCGGCCTCAGCCGAAACGACAGCTCACTTCACCCAGGCGGGTGAGGCGCAAGCGCAGGCTGTCGCCCGCCACCACCGGCACCATAGGCCCGAGCGCGCCCGACAACAGCACGTCGCCCGCCTGCAACGGGCGCCCGGTCAGGGCCATGGTGCGCGCCAGCCACAGCGCAGCGTCCAGCGGGTTGCCCATGCACGCGGCCCCCACGCCGATGGCTGCCTGGGCCGCGTTCTTCTCCAGCAGCATGCCTTCGAGCGCCAGGTCCAGGCCGCGCAGGCTGACGGGGGTCTTGCCCAGCACGTAGAGGCCCGATGAGGCGTTGTCGGCCACGGTATCGACCAGGGTGATCTTCCAGTCCTCGATCGCCGAGTCGACGATTTCCAGGGCCGGCAGCACATGGTCGACGGCGCGCAGCAATTCGCCCAGGGTCGTATCGGGGTGAGGGAGATCGCGCCCCAGGACGAAGGCGATTTCGCCCTCGACCTTGGGCTGGATCAACCGGGTGCAGTCGATGGTCTCGCCATCGCGGTATTCCATGTCGGCAAACAGCATGCCGAAATCGGGCTGATCGACGCCCAACTGCTGCTGTACCGCCAGGGACGTCAGGCCAATCTTGCGCCCGCTCAGGCGCCGACCGGCAGCCAGGGCGGCCTGGGTGTTGATCTCTTGCACGGCGTAGGCGTCGTGCAACGACTGGATGTCGAAACGCTCGGAAATGCGTGGGCAAGGGCTGCGGCTCGACCGCGCCAGGGCCAGCGCAGCGGCGGCGGCCTGAAGGTTTTCGTGGTGCATGGGGTTGCTCCTGAACGGTTCTGGATGGCTCACAACTGACGTGCGCGGCTTTCGCGATAACCCTGGTGCAACTCGTCCACCAGTTGCGCCACGCTGTAGGTGCCGGTGATCTGGCCTACGCCCTGGCCGGCCGACCACACGTGTTTCCAGGCTTTGTTGGCAGTGGAGATATCACCGGAAAAGTCGATGCTGGCGCGGTTTTCGGCGCTGGGGTCGATACCGGCCTTTTCCAGCGACGGCCGCATCCAGTTGGCAAGCACGCCGCTGACCGCCTTGGTGGTGGTCACGTCATCCAGCGAGCAGGCCACCAGCATGTCGCGGTAGGCGGCTTCCACCAGGCTTTCATGGGCGGCAATCAGGCGGGTTCCGACCAGCGAGAAATCGCAGCCCAATACCTGCGCCGCATGGATGTCGCGGCCGTTGGAAATCGCCCCGGCCAAGCCCAGAGGGCCGTCCCAGAACTGGCGCACTTCGGCGACGAAGGCGAACGGGTTGTAGCTGCCGGTATGCCCGCCCGCCCCGTTGCACACCAGGACCAGGCCATCGACGCCAGCGGCCACCGCCTTGCGCGCCAGTGCCGGGCTGATCACGTCGGCGATCACCACGCCGCCATAAGCGTGTACGGTTTCAAGGACACGCTTGGGGCTACCCAGGGCTGTGGACACGATAGGCGGCTGATAACGGCGCACCAACTCGAGCTCGGCGTCGAAGCGGTCGTAGGTGCTGTGTACGATCATGTTGAGCATCCATGGCGCCCACTGCTCGCCGCGTTGCTGCGCCAGCTCACGCTCGCGGCTGATCTGCTCCAGCCATTCCTGCAATTGTTCGACCGTTCGCGCATTGGGCGCCGGAAGGCTGCCGACGATGCCGGCCTGGCAGCAGGCGGCCACCAGGCCCGGCCCCGACACCAGGAACATCGGCGCCGCGAGGACCGGGAGGTTGAGCCCGGCAAACAGGTTCAGGAGTTGCTGTTGCGGTGCACTCAGGCTTGTTCTTGTCATCACGCATCTCTCTTATTCTAGTTATCAAGGCGTCGGCCTGGCTCAGGCCTTGCGCGGCTTGGCTGCACCGGCACTGCGGATCTCCCAGCCGCCATCGCTGTGGATGATGTTCGCCGTAGTCAGGCCGGAATTTTCCCGCGAGGCCAACAGCACGTAGTGCCCGGTGTGGTCTTCGGGCTCGGCAATCCGTTGCAACGGCACCGCCTGCGCCGCACCGGCTTCGAAGCCCGGGATCTGGTTCAGCGGCACACTGCGGCTGTTCAAGCCTTCCAGGCTTTTCATCGGCGTGTTGGTCGCCCCCGGAGCCACGCCGTTGACGCGGATCTCCGGCGCCAGCTCATAAGCCAGCTGGCGAATCATGCCCACCAACGCATGCTTGGCGGTGACGTAGAGAATGCCACCGCCGCCGGCATAAAAGGCACTGTTGGAGAGGGTAAAGATCATGCTGCCCCGGGTTTCGCGCAGTGCCTCGATCGAGGCTTGCGCGCCCAGCAGATAACCCTGCACGTTGGTGGCGAAGAGTTTCTGGAAGGCGCCCTCGAACTCTTCCGGGGCAATACGGTCCAGGCGCGTGAAATAATCGAACACGGCAGCGTTGCCAACGAAGGTGTCAAGCCTGCCAAACGCCTCAAGGGTCGCCGCCACCGCACGCTGATTGTCCTGATACCGCGACACATCCCCCTCAATCGTGATGACCGCGTCGCCAAGCGTGTCAGCCAACGCGGCCAGTTGCGCCGCATCGCGGCCCATGACCGCGACGCGCGCGCCCTCGGCCACGTAACGACGGACGATGGCGCTGCCAATCCCGCCGGTACCGCCGGTGACCAATGCCACCTGCCCTTTTAACCAAGCCATATGCCAGCCCTCAGAGGAAGGTGTTGATGTTCTTGCACAGCAACATCGCGTTAGGGATCAGGATCTTGCGCTTGAGCAACTTGAGGCCGTCGGCCTCCAGGCGCAGTACATCCTCGCGCCGGCCGGCGATCTGGTGATGCTCGTCCAGGCCGCGGCTGCGCACGTTGATAAAGCACGAGTAGGCCAGGTATTCGCCCGGCGCCGGGCCGGCATACACTTCGATATTGCTGATCAGGTGAACGTTGCGCGTCGGCGGGTTCTCGGCCCAGGCCGACGGCTGCTTGAAGCGTGCCACGCGGCGCTTGAGTTCGCGCATGCCGTCATCGAAGAAGGCCATGTGTTCCAGGCGATAGGGCCCGGATTTGTCCTCGCGGCGCCGGTTCTCGATGCCCGGCATCCAGTAGTGGATGGCTTCACTGAGACCGTGCAGCCACGCGTCCCAGCATTCGCCGTCGAGCAGGCGCGCTTCGCGCAGCAGGAACTGTTCGACGCGGCGGGTTTCCTCGACTGAAACGAGGCTGTCCTGTTGTTCGTGTGTCATCTGGCCCCCCTCAGCGCAGCGTGCCGTTGCGGTCCGGAACATCGGCCCAGGTCGGAGCCTGCAGCAGGTCCTTCCAGCGCTGATAGAACGCCCGCGCATTACATTCGTTGAGCTGGCCCTTGAACACATTGCCGGGCAACTCGCTGTTTTCGAGACGGGTATGCATGCCCAGGCCGACGTACAGGTCCTGATAACGCGTGACCACGCCACGGCTGCTCTTGGTGCAGTACTCCCAGTTCTCGCCGTCGTCCATCTCGAACACCCCGGTGGGCGAGAACGTCATCATCGCGCCGCGCCGCCACTTGTCCTTGATCTCCTGCGGGGCGTTTTTGTTGACGATCACCCAGGTGAACAGCTCGATCTTGTGCGGGCCGCGCGGCTGCCAGATGCGAACGGTGTTTTGCCCCGGCAGAAAGGAAAAGTTGGGGAACACGGTGAACGAGGAAATCGCCCCGATCAGCCGCGAGCGGAATTCGCCGAGGCGGTCCGCCACCTTGGGACGCAGCACGTGCAGGTATTTGTTGATGTCTTTCTCGCCCAGGGTCGCGGCGTTGCCGACCACGTCGGTGGCGAACTCATAGCCGTGGCCATTCCAGTTCACCGAGTACGACTCGGGCAACTCGCCGACATTCGCCACCGGCCCGCCGAGCATGGCCTTGGCCGCCGAATCGTGGGTCCAGCCGCCGTGCAGGATGTCACCGACGAAGTTCTCGGCGGCGATCTTCCAGTTGCACTCAATGGTGGAGCGGATGCAACCACCGAGAAACTCGCTGCCGCCTTCATCCATGTCGAGCATCACGTCCATGTACCAGGTCATCGGCCCGAGGTATTCCTCCAGGGTCGGCGCATCGCTGGCAAACGTGGCGAAAACCAGGCCTTTATAGCTGGCGACACGCGCCTCGCGCAGGCCGTGCCTGGACTTGTCGAACTGGCTTTCTTCGTAGCATTTGGATTCGTGCATGCCCATCAGCCGGCCGCCATCGGCACCGAACGACCAGCCATGGTAGTTGCAGATAAAGCCGCGGGCGTTGCCGGCCTCGGCAAAGCACACCTTGTTGCCACGGTGCGGGCAGGCATTGAGGAAGACCTTGATCGAGGCGTCCTTCTGGCGCACCACCAGCACTTCGTCTTCACCCATCGAGGTGGTCAGGTAGTCGCCGGACTTGGGCAGCTGGGACTCGTGCGCGACGAACAGCCAGCAGCGCGCGAAGATTTTCTCCAGCTCCTGCTCGTAGATCGCCGGGTCCCAGAAGACCTTGCCGGACAGGCGCCCTTCCTCCATGTCGCAGATACGGTCGAGGTTGCCCAGGGCGGGTGTGCTTTCAATGGTTCTGAGCGGTATGTGTTTGTTGTTATCCATGGTTCAGACTCACAGGAATACGGTTGGACAGCGGCCCGGTCACACCGGGCTGTTGGCGGCGGCCAGCGCCTCGTCAGCCTCCAGGGCGATGTCGGCGAACACCTCGCGGTCGGTGACGATGACCTTGTAGGTGCGCAAGTGGCGCTCGCAGGGAAACGTCACCGCCTTGCCGCTGGGTACATGGAACTGGCCCCAGTGGACCGGGCAGGTAATCAGGTCGTCTTCCAGGTCGCCCTCGGCCAGCGAAGCGGTGGCGTGGGTACACATGTCGGTGGTGGCGTAGAACGTGCCCCCCAGGTTGTAGACGCAGATGGCGTCGCCCTCGCGGTGGGCAACCTTCTTCAGCTCCCCTGGCGCCAGCTCATCACGTTGGCAAAGTAATACACGGCTCATGCTCGGCCCTCACACTCAGTTGCACAAAGCCCAGCCCGGTGACCCAGGCGGGTACGGCTTCATAGGCAATCACTTCGCCCTGCGGGCGCTCGATGGCGGCCAGGGCGCAGGCGAAGTTACGGATTTCCATCGCGCCGTTGCCGGCCCGACGCAGGATCTCTTCGTCGCTGTAGGCGCACAGCGCTTGCAGGTCGCCATTGACGCCGAGGGCGAGAATCTCGCGATCGAAGTCTTCAGCCACCCGGCCCATCTCGGCGGTGCCGACCCAGTGACTGATCCCGCCACTGCCGATAATCACCACACGCTCGTCGGCATCGAACGCTTCGACGGCCGCCCGCAGCTGCCGGCCGAGGTCGGCCGACCGCTGGAGCGAGATGTACGGGTCAACGCCGCACGCCAGGTACACCGGGATGCTCGGCAACTCACGCCCGAGCAAGGCCTCGGCCGGCTTGACCACCAGTTGGTGCGGAATGGAAAAGGAATGGTCGACGGTAAAACTGCGCGCCACGGTCCAGTCCACGCCCTGCCCATCGCCGTGCTCGACAATGTGCGTGGCCAACGCTTGATGGTTGCGCACCGCGCCACGTTCCAGGCCCGGCAGGCGATCGATGGGGCCATCCACATCGCCGGTGCCGATCACATAGCGCGGCAGGCAATGGGTGCCGAACAGAATGTAATGGTCGCAACCGACGATGATCACCGAGGTCGGCTGCAAGGCCGCCAGGCGTTCGGCGCAGGCTTCGTATGCAGCCCATACCGCCTCACGTTGCGCCAACGGCGGCGCGTCGGGTGCCACGAACATTACCGGGTCATGCGGCATCCAGAAGCCGCCTACTATCTTGCCCATCGGTTCACCCCTTGAGCGCGGCGGAAAATCCCGCGCTGTGTTCGTCGGTAGCGCCCAGGCGCTGTTTGTAGAGGCTCATGTTGCGGTCAGGGGCAAGCTCCTGCCAGAAGCCCATGGTCAGCATCGGGTTGACCCCGGCCGCCTGCAGCCCGGCAACATCGAACTCGACGATCATGCGGACCTCGGCCTCCTCCAGGGCAAAACGCCCGAGGAACCCGACCGCGTCCTGCCGAAAGCGCTCTTTGGCGACACGCTCGACGCACAGCTGCCAGAGCGCACGCTCCATAACGTTTCTGCTCATACCGGCCTACTCGCTGAGGAAATCGCGGACCAGCGCGGCAAAGCGGCGCGGCTGCTCGCTCTGCACCCAGTGCCCACAGCGCCCGAACAGGTGCAGGTCGGCATCGGGAATGCTGTTGGCGATCAGCAGCCCGCACTCGGGCGGCACCACGCGGTCTTCACGGCCGTGTACCACCAGCGTCGGCGCGACGATCTTGGCCAACGCGGCCGCAGGAAAGCCCTTGACCAGGGTCGGGCCGTCGGCGGCCGGCTGCGGGATCAGTTTGCGTAGCGCCTGCTGGGCACCAGGGCGCGCACTGGCTTCGTAACGTGCCTGCACCATCGCCTCGGTAATCAGCGACACGTCATAGGGGAACAGCTTCATCAGCTCGCGCATGTTGTCCAGCGATGGCTCGTATTCCCAGGCCCCGCGCAGGCCTGGGGTCTGCACGAACTCACCGGCCGGGGTGCCGAGCAACACTAGCTTGTTGACGCGCTCCGGTGCGAACACCGCCAGGCCGATGGCCAGCGCGCCGCCAAACGAATTGCCGACGAACGAGGCTTTTTCGATGTCCAGGGCATCCATGATGCCGAGCAGATGGTTGACCCACAGCTTGATGTCGTACTTGGCGTCGTCCTTGAACTCGGTGAAGCCGAAGCCGGCGATGTCCGGCACGACCACGCGCCAGCGATCAGCGAACACCGGCACGGTATTGGCCCAGTTGGCCCAGCCCGATACACCGGGGCCCGAACCATGCAACAGGAACAAGGCCTCGCCCTGACCGGCTTCGTGGTAGTGAGTCTGGTGCCCTGCTGCAAGCAGAGTCTTGGGATTTGCGCTCATGTCGGCCTCCGGTTCTTATTCTTAACATACAGATGTGTATCTGTATGCTATTTACCGATTTGACCTGCGTCAATTAAAAAAACGTGGCTTTGTGCAAATAATCCAAAAGCCAACCTACACACATGTACTCTAGAATCCGAGCACACGCAGCCCCCATGCGCGGGCCACAGTCGGTGCGCTGGCAATAGCTTCGTCGTTGCGCCGGGCGTTAGAATGACGGCTCGCTGCCAAGGCGGGCGTCGAACGCTGCTGTGCCCTGGCGCTTATCCAGCTTGTTGGACAAGGCCCCTAGACAATGTCATCACGCACCAACCTCACGCGGGAAGATTGGATTCATGCGGCACAGGAAGTCCTGGTTACCAGCGGCGTCGACGCTGTGCGGGTCGATACCCTGGCCAAGGAATTGAAGATCACCCGTGGCAGCTTCTACTACCACTTCAAAAGTCGCGGGGAACTGCTCGAAGGCATCCTCGGCAACTGGCGCGCACGCGCCACCGAAGATGTGATTCTGCACCTGCGCAATGCCCACAGCTCGCCGCTGCAACAACTGCATCGCCTGCTCGAACTGCCCTCCCACGGGCAGACCGCCAAGGACGCCGCCTCGATCGAGCTGGGCATTCGCGGCTGGGCCCGCCGCGACAAGCAGGCGCGCCAGGCCATCGACGAAGTCGACAGCCACCGCCTGAGCTACATCGAAGGCCTGCTGATCCAGGCCGGCGTGCCCAGTGGCGATGCCCAGGACCGCGCCTACCTGATCTATGCCTACCAGATCAGCCTGTCATTGCTGCACAGCGAAGACACCCCGCAACAACGCCTGGAACGCAGCCAGCGCATGGCCGGCATCCTGATCCCCGAATCCTGCACCCTCCCCGCCTGAGCCCGGATGCCGACCTGCGTCGGCATTCATAAAAATACATGAATGTATCTTTCAAGATCACAAAGCAGCACGCGAACTGGGTGCCGAGCTTTTCAGATGAAAAAGATTATTTTATTTTTTTATCTAAAAACAACAACATAGATTAGAAACCCGCCTTTAAACAAACCGTTACAGCGGCGCCTATTGACAAAGCGCCCACCCTCCCGCGTAGTCTATACATACACATTCACATGTGTATTTTAAAGCTGTGTATGGCGCTCCCTCAGGCTTATCCACACGACAATAAGAATAGAAAACGGGTACCTCACTATGCACTTGCATGCACCCCTGCACACGGCCACTCCCTGCGTGCTTGACACCTCGCCCTCCCGACGACAGCACCCCGGCACGGCATTGACCGACGCCCGCTGGCGCACACCTTCGCCTCCCTTTCCTACCGCTCGCTGAGGGCCGCTCATGGATATCTCGATACTGGCGTTTCTCGCCCAGGACGGCCTGACCACGGGCGCGATTTATGCCTTGGTGGCGCTGGCCCTGGTGCTGGTGTTCTCGGTGACGCGCACCATCCTGGTGTGTCAGGGCGACTTCGTCACCTACAGCGCCCTGACCCTGGCCACCCTGCAACTGGGGCTGATGCCCGGCACCCTGTGGCTGCTGCTCGGCTGCTCGCTGGCCGCCTGCACACTGGACAGCATCGCCGCGTTGCGCCGTGGTCAATCGCGCCGGGTGCCCGGCCTGCTGGCACGCTACCTGGGCTTGCCGACGGTGCTGTGGGTGGTGCTGGACACCTTCGAGCTGGCCGGTTTGCCGGCCGTGTTGCAGATCCTGCTGACCCTGGCGCTGGTCACGCCGCTGGGGCCGCTGCTGTATCGCCTGGTGTATCAACGGGTGGCCGAGACCTCGGTGCTGTTGCTGCTGATCGTATCGGTGGCCGTACACATCACGCTGGTGGGTATCAGCTTGCTGATGTTCGGCGCAGAAGGGGTTCGCACCGATGCCCTGGCCGAAGCGGTGTTCATGCTCGGTGAGCTGCCGGTGGGCCTGCAAAGCCTGTTGGTGATCGCCAGCGCCCTGCTGCTGATCGGCCTGCTCTACGCGTTCTTCGGCCACAGCCTGTATGGCAAGGCCCTGCGCGCCACGGCACTGAATCGCAAGGGCGCGCAACTGGTGGGCATCCCCACACAGCTGGCCGGCAAGGCGGCGTTCGGCCTGGCGGCGTTGATCGGCGCCATTTCCGGCGTGCTGATCGGCCCGCTGACCACCCTGTACTACGACTCGGGCTTTCTGATCAGCCTCAAGGGGTTTGTCGCTGCGATCTTCGGCGGCCTGGCCAGTTACCCGATTGCCGCGGCCAGTGCGTTTTTCGTCGGTGTCCTGGAGAGCTTCGCCAACTTCGGCGCCTCGGCCTACAAGGAGGTGATCGTGTTCACCCTGGTGATCCCGGTACTGCTGTGGCTCTCGTTGAAGCACCCTCACCTTGAGGAGCAACACTGATGATCCGTCGACTGATCCCCCTGTTCGCCCTGCTGCTTCTGGCGGGCCTGGCACCAGTGCTGCTGCCGACCTTCCATGTCACGCTGCTGAATTACATCGGCCTGTATAGCCTGGTCGCCCTGGGCCTGGTGCTGCTGACCGGCATCGGCGGCATGACCTCGTTCGGCCAGGCCGCGTTCGTCGGTATCGGCGCCTACGCCAGTGCGGTGCTGACCACCCAATATGGCCTGTCGCCCTGGCTCGGTTTGCTTGCGGGCCTGGCGATTACCCTTGTGGTTGCCACCAGCCTGGGCCTGTTGACCCTGCGCCTGGCCGGCCACTACCTGCCCATCGGCACCCTGGCCTGGGGTCTGGCGCTGTTCTATCTGTTCGGCAACCTGCCCGGGCTGGGCGGCTTCGGCGGCCTGCAAAACCTGCCGAATATCAGCCTGTTCGGCTGGCAGGTCCGCGACCCGGCCGACTTCAGCCTGCTGATTGGACTGCTGTTGGCGATCAGCCTGTGGCTGCTCGACAACCTGCTGCACAGCCGCCAGGGCCGCGCCATCCGCACCCTCAAGGATTCCGCCGGCATGGCTGAGGCGATGGGCATCGACACGGCGCGCAGTCGCTTGCAGGTGTTCATCATCGCGGCCCTGCTCGCGGCGTTGTCGGGCTGGCTGTACGCGCACCTGCAACGGGTAGTCAATCCCACGCCGTTCTCGGTGGTGATGGGTATCGAGTATCTGTTCATGATCGTGCTCGGCGGCGTTGCCAGCCTCTGGGGCGCACTGCTCGGCGCAGCCCTGCTGACCCTGATCAAACAGGTGCTGCAAGACGTACTGCCACAGCTGTTCGGGCACGCCGACAACGTCGAGATGATTTTCTTCGGCGTGCTGGTGATCCTGGTCCTGCAATACGCCCGTGGCGGCCTGTTGCCATTGCTGAGCGGCCTGTTCCCGAGGGCACAACCCCGTCCGCTGCCCGAGCACCCGGCCCATGCGCTGCCCCGCCGGACGATGCCCGCCAACGGGCAGCCGTTGATGGTCGCAGAAGGTCTGCTCAAGCAGTTTGGCGGACTGGTGGCCAACAAGGACATGGGCTTGACCGTCAATGGCGCCGAAATCACCGCGCTGATCGGTCCCAACGGCGCCGGCAAGTCGACCCTGTTCAATCTGTTGTCCGGGGTGCTGGCGCCCAATGCCGGCCAGATCGTTTTTCTCGGCCAGCGCATCGACGGCCTGTCGCCGCGTGCCATCGCCCGACTGGGCGTCAGCCGCACCTTCCAGCACGTGCGCTTGTTGCCGGACATGAGCGTCCTGGAAAACGTCGCCCTCGGCGCCCATGCCCGGGGCAAAGCCGGGCTGCTGCGCTCGATGCTGCATCTGGAGCGCGAAGAAGAAGCCGCCCTGCTGGCCGAAGCCCGGCGCCAGATCGAGCGCGTGGGCCTGGGCGCCGCCCTGCACACCCCCGCCGGCAGCCTGCCGTTGGGCCAGCAGCGCATCGTCGAAATTGCCCGGGCGCTGTGCAGCGATCCCCTGTTGCTGTTGCTCGACGAACCCGCCGCCGGACTGCGCCATGGCGAAAAGCAGGCACTCGCCCACCTGCTCGAACAACTGCGCAGCGAAGGCCTCGGCGTGCTGCTGGTGGAGCACGACATGGAGTTCGTCATGGGCCTGGCCGACCAGATCGTGGTGATGGAATTCGGCCAGCGCCTGGCCGGTGGCACGCCGCTGCAGATACAGCAAAACCCTGCGGTGCTTGCCGCCTACCTTGGAGGTGTCGAATGAGTCGCCTGCTGGATGTACGCAACCTGACGATCAGCCACGGCAAGGTCGAAGCGGTACGCCAACTCAACCTGAGCCTGGAGGAAGGCCAGATCGTCAGCCTGATCGGCCCCAACGGCGCCGGCAAGACCACCTTGATGGCGGCGCTGATCGGCCTGCTGCCAGCACAGGGCCAGGTGAGTTACGCCGGCCAGCCGCTGCTGGCGCACCACGACGTCGCCCAGCGCATCGACAAGGGCATGGCGCTGGTGCCGGAAAGCCGCGAACTGTTCGGCCTGATGAGCGTCGAGGACAACCTGCGCCTGGGTGCCTTCAGCCGTCATCGGCGTGGCTTTCGCGACCACCAGAAGACCCTCGACGAAGTTTTCGGCCTGTTCCCGCGCATGTACGAACGGCGCAGTCAGCCGGCCTGCACCCTGTCGGGCGGCGAGCGCCAGATGCTTGCCATCGGCCGCGCGCTGATGGCCAAGCCGCGCTTGCTGATGCTCGACGAACCCAGCCTAGGCCTGGCCCCGCGGGTGATCGGCGAAATCTTCACGATCTTCGAGACCCTGCGCCAGAGCGGCGTGTCGATCCTGCTGGTCGAGCAAAACGCCCGCGCCGCGCTGAAGATTTCCGACTACGGCTACGTGCTCGAAGTCGGGGAAATCGTGCTTGAAGGCAGCGCCCAAGCCTTGGCCAACAACCCCCAGGTGGCCGAAATCTACCTGGGCCGCCCACCCACCCGAGCCGCCATGGAGGTCACCAGCGCTACCGGCACGTAGCGCCCTGCCACAGCCTTTGCCACACCATAAAAAAAATATCAGGAGCGTGTATGAGATCGATTTTTCCCTTGCTGTTGCTGGCCTCACTGTCTGCCGCCGCACAGGCGGACATGACCGTCGGCGTGATTCTCTCCACTACCGGCCCCGGTGCCTCGCTGGGTATTCCCGAGCGCAATACCGTGGCCCTGTTGCCCAAGGAAATTGCCGGCCAGGCGGTGAAATACGTGGTACTGGACGACGGCAGCGACAGCACGGCCGCCGCCAAGAACGCGCGCAAACTGGTGAGCGAAAACCGTGTCGACCTGTTGATCGGCTCCACCACCGTGCCCACCTCGGCGGCCGTGGCGCAAATCGCCAAGGAGAGCAAGACCGCGCAGATCGCCCTGGCCCCATTCGCCCCGGCAAGTGGCGAACAGACCTGGATTTTCACCGTCGCCCAGACCAACACCTTGATGGCTGAGGCGCTGATCGAGCACATGCAAAAAGCCGGCGTAAAAACCCTGGCGTATATCGGCTACAACGATGTGTGGGGCGAAGACTGGCACAAAGTGCTGAGCGAGATGGCGCCGGCGGCAGGCATCCAATTGGTGCGAGACGAGCGCTTCAACCGCACCGACTCGTCGGTCAGCGGCCAGGCCCTGAAGGTCATGAGCAGCAAGCCCGATGCGGTATTGATCGGCGCCACCGGCACACCCGCGGCCCTGCCCCACACCGAACTGCGGCGCCTGGGTTACAAGGGCACCATTTACCACACCCATGGTGCGGCCAACAGCGCGTTCCTGCGCATCGGCGACAAAGCCTTGAACGGCGCGATCCTGCCCGTGGGGCCCGTGGTGGTATGGGACAAACTGCCCGCCAGCCACCCGTCCAAAGCCATCGCCAGCCAATACGCGCAGGATTACCAGGCCCAGTACGGCGCCAACAGCCTGTCGCCATTCGGCGCCTACCTGTACGACGCCATGCGCCTGGTGGAGGCTGCCGTGCCGGCCGCGCTCAAAGGCAGCACACCGGGCACGCCAGCGTTTCGCGAGCAACTGCGCGACCAGCTTGAGCAGACCCGCAACGTGGTCGGCACCCACGGCGTGTACAACCTGAGCGCCACCGACCACTTCGGCCACGACCAGCGCGCTCGCGCACTGGTGACGGTGCAGGATCAGCAGTGGGTCCTCTTGCATGCCCCTGAATAACCCCGACAACAATAATAAAAAGGCAACGTCCATGAGTACTCTGAAACGGGTTCACACCACCCTCGCCCTCGGTACGCTGTGCAGCATCAGCCCCGCGCTGCTGGCCCAGGGTTTTATCGAAGACAGCAAGGCCACGCTGACCTCACGCAACTACTACTTCGACCGCGACTACAAAGGCGACTCGGCGCAATCGGCCACCCGTGAATGGGCGCAGGGCTTCATCCTGCGCTTCACTTCCGGTTATACCCCTGGCACCGTGGGGTTTGGCCTGGATGCCCAAGGCCTGCTCGGCTTGAAACTCGACTCCAGCCCCGATCGCACCGGCACCGGCCTGCTGTCGTACAACCCGGTCACTCGCCAGCCGAACGACAGCTATTCAGAACTGGGGCTGACCGGCAAGGTCAAAGTATCGAAAACCGAACTGCAGGGCGGCACGCTCGCGCCGAACCTGCCCATCCTGTTTGCCAGCCCGACGCGCCTGCTGCCACAGACCTTTCGCGGCGCCCAGCTCAAGTCCCAGGACATCGACAACCTGACGCTCAATGCCGGCTGGCTCGACCGCATGAACCAGCGCGATTCGACCAACTACCAGAAGATCACCCTGGCCTCGCCCAACCGGCGCTTCAACGGTGCGGCCGAATCGGACAGCTTCAGCTTTGCCGGCGGCGACTACAAATGGTCCGACGCTCTCACACTCAAGTACTACCATGCGGAACTTGCGGACATTTATCGCCAGGACTTCGTCGGGTTTATCGACAATCGCCCACTGGGCCCGGGGCGGGTGAAAACCGATGTGCGCTACCACATCAGCGGCGAGGACGGCCCCGCCAAAGCGGGCAAGGTCGACAACCGCACCTTCGGCGTGATGAGCACCTACAGCCTGGGCGCCCACAGCCTCGGGCTCGGTTACATGCAACTGAGCGGTGACACGGCAATGCCCTACATCGCCGGTTCAGAACCGATGGTGGTCAGTGAAGGCGCCTTGAGCAGCGAGTTCCTCAACCCCAAGGAACGCACCTGGCAGGTCCGCTACGACTATGACTTCGCCGCCCTGGCGGTTCCCGGGCTCAAGGGCATGCTGCGGTATCTGGACGCCAGCCATATCGAACTACCGAGTGCATTGGGCGGCAGTGATCGCAGCGAGAGCGAAAAAGACATAGAGCTGTCTTATGTGGTGCAGAGCGGCACCTTCAAGAACGTCGCGTTCCGCTTGCGCCATGCCTGGTACCGCAATGACTTCGCCCCTACCGCTTCGTTTCGCGATGACAACGAACTGCGGGTGAACATCGATTACACCTTGGCGCTCTGGTAAAGCCTCAATAGGTTAACCCGTTGCGAAACACCCCGGCTTTCCGGGGTGTTTTGCGTTGAGGCTTACTCGGCCGCGCAGTCGCGCGCCGCGATGCCCTTCTCCTGGGCATACGCGGCAGACTTGGCCTCGATCAACGGGCGCAAGGTGGCGCGGTCGGCCTGGACCCAGTCGGTCACCAGCGCCCATTTTTGCCCGTCCCACTGCTGCACCCGGGCTGAACCGCCGCCTTCGTGGTCGGCGCAGGACAGTTTCAACGGCGCGAGCAAGCCTTCGAGACCCAACGCCTTGATGCGAGCGGCGTCGATGTCCAAATGCTCGAACGCCCAGCGCGTTTCCTCACCGTTCAGCCCACGATTGCCGAACTTAGCCTGGCCGGTGCGCAAGGCTTCGACTGCAATGGCCGCGTTGATCAGGCCGATGTTGTAGTAGACCTTGCCGAAGTAACTCGGGTCTTTGAGGTTGCTCTTGCCCGGGTCCAGGATGAACTGCTTGAGTTTGCGGTGGATCTCGAAGCTGTCGCCACCGGGGAACGGCGCCAGCGCCTGGTAGCCTTTGGCGGCGGTGCCCGCGGGGATCACATCGGCTTCGGAGCCGGCCCACACGTCTCCGATCAGGCGGTCCACCGGGATGCCAAAACGCACGGCGGTCTTGATGCCGACCGGGGTGGACACGCCCCAGGTGCGCAGGAACACCCAGTCCGGGTTGATCTGACGGACCTGCCGCCATTGGGTCGACTGCTCGTTGCCGGGGTCCGCCACCGGGATCTGGATATTCTCGAAACCGTACTTTTGCGCGAGCAATTGCATCGCCGCCTGGGTTTCGCGGCCATAGGCGGAGTCGTGGTAGACCGTGACGATCTTCTTGCCCTTGAGTTTGTCCAGGCCGCCTTCGCGCTGGGCGATGTAGTTGATCCCCACCGACGCCTGGCCGTAGTAGTTGAGCAACAGCGGGAAGGCGTAAGGGAACACGCGGCCATCGGTCGATTCGGTACGCCCGCCGGCACCGTCGATCAGCGGGATATGGTCGACGGCGGCGCGGTCCATCAGCGCATAGGACGCCGGCGTGCTGTGGGTGAAGAAGAAGCCGGTCGGCGCGCCGTCGAGGCCGGCCTTGTAGCGTTCGTAGCATTCGATGATACGGTCGGTCTTCCACTCGGTCTCGCACTCTTGCCAGACCAGTTTGACCCCGTTCACGCCGCCTTCGACCTCATTGATATAGCGGAAGTAGTCGATCTCCCCCGCCCACCACGGGATGCCGCTGGAGGCGTAGGCGCCGACCCGGTAGGTCGCCAGCGGGATGAACTGTTGATCATTGGCCGCCTGGGCCGCGGCCGGCAGCAGCCCGCCCAAGGTGCCGATTGCCAGCAGGCCGGCAATAAACGTGCGTTGCAAGGTGTTGTGCATGGGTGTGGTTTCTTTTGAAAAGTGGGGGTTATCCCTCCCGTTGTCGGGTCAGTGCCTATCGACTGACAACACAATTCATGCCAAACCCATAAGCCTTTAAATTCAGCACCTTACGCAGAACCTAAGCCTGCGCGATCGTACAGTTTATTGAACTGCTGTTGCTCCACCAACAGCCTGAGCACGTCCCGTCAGCCTATAAACCGCTGCAGCGCAAACGGCGCCATCGCCGCCGACATCTCCCCCGTCAATACCCACTGCGCGATCGCCTGTCCGAACAACGGCGCGAACTTGAAACCATGCCCGCTCAACCCTGCCGCGACCATCAACCCCGGCACGCGCGGGTCCGGACCGAGCAGCGGATTACCGTCCGGCGTGTCGTCGAAGAACGACACGCGGCGCCCGATCGGCTGTGCGCCCAGTAGACGTTGCACGCGTTGCGCGGCGCGGTCACGGTAGGCCAACACCTGAGTGTCGCTGAAGGTGCCGTCGAAGGCATCCGGGTCGATGGGCGCCCCTTCGGCGCCGCCCAGCGCGCCGATCACGTAGCTGCCGGGGCGATCCGGGCGCAGGTAGAAGCCGACGTCGCGGTCGCAGTAGCCCGGCATCGGCTTATCCGCGCCGCAGACCTCGAGAATGCCCACGCATTGCCGTGTGGCGTGGATCGGCAGCGGCGCGCCGCACTCGGCGGCCAGTGCGGCGGCCCATGGCCCGGCGGCGTTGATCACATGGCTGCTGGCGATAAACCCGCAGTCGGTCTGCACGCCGATGACGCGGCCGGCCTGGCGCACAATCCGCCGCGCCGCCCGGCCCTCTTCGATCACCGCGCCCAGGGCGCTCGCACCGGCGGCAAAGCTGCGCGCGGTAAGACGCGGGTCGCAATAACCGGCGTCCGGTTCGTAGACCGCGCCCGCCAGGCCATCGGTGTACAGGTCCGGCACCCGTTCCCGTATCTGCTCGGGGCAGAGCCATTCAAGCGGCGCGCCCGCTGCCCGCAGACGCGCGACATTGGCCTGGGTGGTCGCTTGCGCGTGCCCGGCAATACCGGTCAGGAACCCCGTGCGCTGGTAGCCGCATGCGCCGGGATAGTGCTGCGGCCACTCGCGATAGGCCCGCACACCTTGCGTCGCCAGGTAGCTGAGAGCGGGGTCGGCATAATACGCCCGCACGATCCCCGGCGATGCGCCCGACGAGCCGCTGGCAATCGCGCCTTTATCGAGCAGCCTGACCGACGCCCCGGCCCGCGCCAGGTGCCAGGCTGCGGCGGTGCCGGTGGTGCCGGCGCCGATCACGATAACGTCGGCGTATTCATGCATCGCTGGTGGCCCCGGCAAGCACCACGCTGGCCGGCAGGCACGGCGCCAATGCGGCCGGCGACAGCGGCGCAAAGCGCGGGCGCGCCGAGGTCTGCGGACGTGGCTGCGAGGCAGCGTGCAGCGCCTGGATCAGCGGCAAACCGTCATGCCCCAGGCGCTGCCACAGGTACTCGGCCAGGCGCGGCATGATCGGCGCGGCCAGGTACGCCAGGCCCTTGAGCCACAGGTAGGCGTGGGCGGGCTGGGTGACGTCCAGGTCGGGGCGTTGCATCCATTGATGCAGCACGTCCCAGGCTTCGCGCACCGACACCGCGTCCAACCGGAAGGCCTGCCCCAACCGCGTAACGGCCAGCTCCAGGGCCGGCCACAGCGCCGGGTCGATGGACTGCGGCCGCGTGTGATCGAGGGCGGCCAGCGCCAGGTCGATGCGGCCGTCGAGCGCACCGGCCAGGTCCACATTGACCACCTCGACAAACTCCTCCACGGCGAAGTTGGTTTCGCCCTGTTCGGGGCTTTCGCGGCTCAGGAAGTAACGCACCGCGTCGCTGGTCGCCGGGGTCTTTTCGACGATATCGGCGGCCCACACCACATGCAGGCGGCTGGTGGAAAACTTCGCGCCTTGCAGGTTGTAGAAGTAATTGGTCAACACGTAATCGAATGAGCGGTGATCCTGCAACGCATCCATCACCGCGACACTGCCGGCCAACAGCAGCACCGCGTTGTCGATGCCAAAACTGACCAGCGTCGTCACCTCGCTGCTGCGCAGCATGGCATGGCCGTGCTCGGGCGCCTGTTCCTGGGATCGGTCGGCGCAGGTCAGCGCATACTCCCAGCCCGATTCGAACAGCACGCGCGGGTTGCCGAAGCGGTCCGGGCTCCAGGCAACGCCCCATTCGCCCGGCGCGGTCAGCCGCACCCGGCCGTTTTCCCGTTCCAGGAAGCGCGCAATCACCTCGACGATCGACGCCGGCGCACCGGAGGTCGCCATGCGCTGCAGCAACTGCTCGGGGTGGGCGACGGTCAGAAACAGGCTTTCGACCTCAACCCAGTGCAGGGGGCTGTCGCCCATGCGCGGTTGCGGGTCAAGCATGGCTTCCGGGCGAAACAGCGCGCCGCAGGCTTCGCAAAAATAGCCGCCCGCCCCCGCCCGGCAATACGGGCATTGCCCCAGCAGCCAGGCCCCCGCCATGTAGCGCCGGGTGTCCGGGCAATACAGCACGCGTTCGACCACGCTTTGCGTCACCCCGAGCGCCACCAGGCGCTCCACCGTGCGCTGGGCATTGCGCGCATGCTGCTGCGCATAGGGGCCTTGCACCAGGTCGAGGAAGTCATCCACCTCGACATCCAGCGCGCGCAGGTCATGGGCGATTTGCCCGTGATAGTCGCGCACCACGGCTTCGGGCGTGCGCTGCTCTTGCAGGGCCTTCCACAGCACATAGGAGTCGAAGCCGTCGACCGCCGAGACCACGTCGACACGATGGCCCTGGCTGCGCAGGTAGCGCCCCAGCATGTCCATGCGCAAGTACGGCCCGGCGATATGCCCCAGGTGCAGCCTGCCGTTCGGAGTGGGCGGGATGGGCATCAGGAAGAAGGTTTGCGCGGCGATAGCGGTCATCTTTTCAATCCATCGAAACAGTAGAAAGGGTGGGTTTGGCGGTAGCGGGCGCATCGGGCCACTGGGCGACGAGCAGGTCCACGGCTTCGCGGGCAATGCCCGGTGCCAGGCGGAAACCGGCGCCGCTGCCGGCGCCGGCAAACACCAGGTTCTGCCCGGCGTCGAAGCTCACCTGCGACTCTCCGCCGGGGCTGTAGCTGTCGCAGAACACCCGGCCGCCGCGACAGCGGGCCACCAGCTCGGGCAGGTAGTGCGCCAGCGTGCGGGTGGCCACCTGCACATCGTGGCGGTTGATTTCCAGTGCATGTTTGCGCGGCGCAACGTCCCATTCATCGCACCGGAAGCTGAACAACCACTGGTTACGCGCCGCCAATGGCATCAGGTAAGCGTCGGATTGCGGCAGGAACAGCGCCGCGGCGTTGCTCGGCGGTACGCCGTCGATATGCAGGGCCACCACCTTCTTCACTCGCAGCCCATGGCGCGCGGCAAGCGCGTCGAACGGCGGCTCGCTGACCCACGGCCCCGTGGCAACCAGGGTGCGGCGGGCGCGCAGCGTGGCGCCGTCGGCCAGGGTGATGCGCGTGCCGCTGCCCAGCGCATCGATCTGCTGCACGCCCACGCCTTCGATGCAGCGCACATGGGCACTGGCCAGGCTGTGGCCGATCAGCAACCGCGCCACCAGCGGTGGCTCATAGCTTTCGGCGGTGCCGCCACGCAACAGGCTTTCGTTCGCGCCAACCTTGAGTGAGGCGCCCAGGCGTAAGCCCAGGTCCGGCGCGCACAGGTCGGCGGGCTGAACCGGCGCATCGACCAGGGCCTGCTCGATGTCTGCGCTAAAGCTGCGTTCGGCCAGCCAGTACACCGGCGCCTGGGTGGTGCGGATGCCCAGGCGATCACGCAGGGCCCGATACAGCTCGGCGCTCTCCCCGGCCAGGCTCCGTTCGCGCGGCGAGCGGCCGGTGGCCAGCAGCACACCCGCCGAATGGGCGGTGGCCCCGTCGCCGATGCGGTAGCGGTCGATCAGCAGAATCTGCCAGTGGGGATAGCGTTGCGTCGCATGATGCAACGCCCAGGCACCGATAATGCCGCCTCCGACAATCACCAGGTCGAAGTGCTGCTCCATGCTCATGCCCACCACACCGAAAACACCTGGACCTGGGTCGTGCCGTTGTTGCGCGCGAAATGCGGCCGCCAGGGCGCGAAATACAGGCTTTCGCCATTTCTGACCGCGTGCCAGGTGCCGTCGTAGAAGACGTCCAGCTCGCCGCCGCTGATAAACCAGATTTCGTTCACGGCGTGCTTGTCTTCGTCGGTCGCGCTGTGTGGCTCGAGGGTGAAACGCGATGACTGGATCGGCGCATTGGCCAGTTTGCCGGCAAAGTGGTGCAGGTACAGGCGCACGCCTTCCGGCGCCACGGGCTCCTCGGTTTCTCGAATCACCGGGGCATTGCCGTTGGGGGCAAGTGTGATGGGTTCCATGACCGGGCTCCTGGGTCTAGTTGGCGAGAGCGGTCAGGCGATCGAAACGCGCATCGCCGACCTCGTCGAATACTTCGTTGGCGCCCCATTGGACGAACGCCTCGGGCTCATCCAAGTCGTACAGGGCTTGCCCGCTGACGCTGTTGATGATGTTCGCGCAACGCCAGGGGATCAGGCCCAGGTTCGGGTCGGCGATGCCTTTCTGGCTGCGCGCGGCGTTTTGCACATAGATGGCCGAGCCCTGCGGCCCATCCCAGGCGACGGAATAGTCATCGTTGAAGACGTACTCGCCGTTGCATCGGGTAATCCGTGATTCGAGCGCCGCCAGGCACGCCGGCATCTGGTAGGCATAGCCTGTACACAGCACCGCGGTGTCGGCACTCAGTTCCTCCTGCACCTGGCTGTGCCCGTGCGCCATCAACAGGCTCCAGTGATGGGGGCGCTGCTGAATCGAGGTCAACTCGCGCCCGGGCAGCAGGCGAATGTGACAGGGGTGCTGCAAGACGTGCTTGAGCTCGTACAGGCGGCGATAAATCGACTGCAACAACGCTTGGGAAATGCCGTCGCTCGCCAGTTTTTGCTCGACCAGCAATGGCCGGCGAACGGCCTCGGGCTGGGCGAAAAAGTGGTCGCTGTACTGCGGGGTGTAGAGCTCGTTGGTAAACGGCGACTCATCCAGCGGCGAAAAATTCCAGCGCCGCGAGACCCAGGTCACGCTGGCGGGCAAGGCGGCGGTGTCGGACAGCAGGTGCTGGATGATTTCGGCCCCGGTCTGGCCGCCACCGATCACCACCACGCGCTGGTCTTTGAAGCTGCGCTTGCGGGTCATGTACTGCGAGGAGTGAAACAGCGTATCGCCCAGATGCGCCTGCGCGCACGCCGGGATCGACGGTTGCTGCCCGGTGCCCAACACCAGGTGGCGCGCCGGTTGCGCCCAGGTATCGCCCTGGAGCAGGAACAGGCCGTTATCGAACGTCACCGAACGCACTTCGCTGTTGAAATGCAGATTCGGCAGCTGGCTGCACGCCCAGCGGTAGTACTGGTTGAACTCGCGGCGCAGCACCTGCTCGAAATGCGCGTTGATAAAACTGAGCAGCTGTTTTTTCTGCGCCAGGTAAGCGAGGAATGACAGCGGGTTGGACGGGTCCACCAGGCTGACCAGGTCCTTGAGGTAATGCACCTGCAGTTTGGCCTCGGGCACCATCATCCCCGCATGCCATTGAAATTCGCTGCTGCGCTCGAAGAACGCTGCGCTAATGCTCGGTTTGGGCTGGGCCAGCGCCGCCAGGCTAAGGTTGGCCGGACCGATGCCGATCCCCGCCATATCGACAACTGCAGGTGCAGAACGCAGATTCATGATCATTATCCCTATTGATGATGTTTTTCAGGTGCAGCGACGCCTCGCGAATGTCACGAAAACGTGCCGGGCAATTGCCTTTACAGGTGCAGGTCCATCAACTTTCCACGGGTTGCGCCGCCGGCGCTTTCAACACCAGGGCGGCCATCAGCATGGCGAGCAACGACAAACCGATGGCGACGCTGACGGCGACGTCGATGGCATCGCCCAGGGGCTGAATCGAGGTGAGCAAGGCGCCGAAGATCGCCACGCCGAAGGCGGAGCCGCTTTGGCGGCTGGCATTGAGCGTGCCCGCCGCCACCCCGGCCTTGGCGCGGTCGACCACACTCATCAGCACGGAGGTGGCGGCCGGGGTGATGATCCCGGCACCGAACCCCACGGCCGGGTAGCACACTGCGATACGCCAGTACGGTGCGTCACTGGCCAGGGCGAACAGGCCGATAAACCCCACGGTGTACAGGCCGAACCCCGCACACAGCACGGCGCGCGCGCCATACGCACGGGTCAGCCGGCCGCAGGTGAAGCTGCCCAGGGTGACCATGGCGGTCAGTGGCAGGAAAGCCAGCCCGGTGTCCAGCGGCGACCAGCCACGCTCGCTCTGGAAGTACACGCTGAGCAGGAAAAACAGGCCATAGAACACCAAGGCCGATGCCAGCGACAGCAGCGTCGCCCCCGAGAACACCGGGTTGCGGAAATACTGCAGCGGCAGCATCGGGTCCTTGTGGCGGCTTTCGGTCACAAAGAACACGCACCAGGCGATACAGGCCACAAACACGCAGGCGTACACCCATTCGGAGTTCCACCCCAGCTTCGCCCCTTCAATCAGCACCGCCACCGAGGTCGCCAGCGCGATAATCGCGGCGACTTGCCCAGTGACGTCCAAGTGCCGGTTTGGCGCCAACGGTGCCGAAGACGGGATGCGCGAGGTCAGCCACACGCCCACCAGGGCGATCGGCACGTTGATCAAGAAGATGCTGCGCCAGCCGAACAGCTCGATCAGTACACCGCCCACCAGCGGTCCGGCCGCCATGGCGATGCCGCCGCACCCGGCCCACACGCCAATGGCGCCGGCGCGCTGGTGGGTCTGCGGGTAAGCGCTGTTGATCAACATCAAGGAACACGGCACCAGCAACGCGGCGCCCAGCCCCTGCAGGACCCGCGCACCGACCAACTCCGGCAGGTCGGTGGCCAGGCCACACAACGCCGAGGCCAGGGCAAACAGGCCGAGGCCGACGGCGTAGATTTTCTTCGCGCCGAAACGATCGCCCAGCAGGCCGCCCGTCAGCAGCAGGCTGGCGAAGGTCAGGGTATATGCGTTGATCACCCACTGCAGCCCGGTGATACCCGAGCCAAAGGTGCGGGAAATCGATTCAACTGCCACGTTGACAATCGAAGTGTCGAGGATAACGACCACATAGCTCAGACTCGTCGCAATCAGTACTTGTCGTTGGTAGCGGGTGTTGGAGGTCATGACCGCGAGCGTCCTTTAAGGGGGCGGCTCGACTATATGCAGCTTTCTGGGATAAACGCTTCGAGCTGTGTCGAAGTGTTTATGTTTATGTCATCCTGAAATCCGATTTCACCTGGCACAGCACGGAGTTCGACGGAATGACCCAGCCAAAAATCTCATCCATCGCCTACCTGATCGCCGAACCCGTGCGCGCAGTGATCCTGATCACCCTGGCAGATGGCAGTTCGATGTCTGCCAGCGCCTTGGCCGATGCCGCTGGCGTGACGCCGCAGACGGCCAGTTCGCACCTGGCGAAGCTGCTCGACGGCGGCTTGCTCACCGTGGAGATCAAGGGCCGCAACCGCTTCTATCAATTGGCCGGCCCCGATGTGTCCCATGTGCTGGAAAGCCTGGCGGCGGTCGCACCGCAAACCAGTTCGTGGCGTAGCCTGCCCAACCGTTCGGCCCATGAATTGCGTTTTGCCCGTTGCTGCTACGACCACCTGGCCGGCCAGGTCGGCGTAGCGGTGACCCAAGGCATGCTGGAGCAGGGTTTTCTCCATGAAAGCGACGAGCGCGAATACGTGCTCACCCGGCGTGGTACCGAGTGGCTGCAGTCACTCAACCCGCAGGCCGGCGAGCCATGCTTGCACGACCACCTCCAGGCCCGCCGCTGCCTGGATTGGACCGAACGGCAACACCACATCGCCGGGCCGCTCGGCACCCACCTGCTGGAGACTTTTTGCCAGTTGGGTTGGCTGCGCCGAACCGCCGGCTCGCGCGCGGTACATGTGACCGGCTCGGGCTGGCGGGCATTCAAGCTGCATCTGGGGATTGAGCACCTGCGCCATCTCGAAGCACCGCTGCATGCCGTGACCCCGGCCAGGAAAACCCTTATGCCGGCACCTGTTGCGAGCTGAACAAGCGCTCGATTTCGGCGATGCGGCGCTCCTGGGCCACCCCGCTCTGCTGCCAGGCGAGCAGCGCATTGATCCGTGCGTACCAGGCCGCCACATGGGGATACTCCAGAAACGGCGCCTGGGTCCGCGGGATATGACTCAGCGGGGCCGCCAGGTCGATGTCCGCCAGGCTCAACGCGTCGCCCACCACAAAGCGCCGGGTGCGCAAGTGCCCGTCGAGCACCGCCGTGTAGCGGTGGATCGCCTGCAGCGCTTCGGCCACCAGGGTCGGGTTCTCGGCGCGGCCTTTGAGGCGGTCCATGAACCGCTGCTCGATCAGCACCGTGGGCCCGCGACGAAAATGCTCGGCGGCCCAGAACATCCATTTGAGCGTTTCGTACTTGGCATTGCCCGCGGGCAGCAATGACGAGCCGGCCCGTTCCGCCAGGTAAATCATGATCGCCGAGGCTTCGAACAGCACCACGTCGCCGTCGACCAAGGTCGGGATCGTGCCGTTGGGGTTGAGCGCCAGGTACTCCGGCGTGCGGTTCTCGCCACTGAACAGGTCGAGGAAGACGAATTCGACCTCAAGCCCCAGGTAAGCGGCGGTCGTCAGTACGCGCCGGGTATTGCTCGAACCTCTGTCGCCATACACTTTCATGCCACTGCCTCGGTTGCGTGTTTGTCCATGAATGAAGGGTGCTCGGCGAGCAGCATCACCACCTCGCGGGCCTGGCGCACCGATTGGTACACCGAATTGACCATCGGCGCCGCCAGGTACGAGGCCATGCCCAGCAGCCAGATGTCTTCCGGCGCTTCGGCGCCGGGCAGGCTGACCTGCAACTGCGCTGACACATAAGGCGGCGTACACGGCGTTGCCGGCGGCACCTGCAGCTCAAGGCCGTTGCGCGAGGCATGGAAAAACTGTTTATGAAAACCGCTGGCGCACACCACCGCATCCACCGCCTCGATACGCCCCTGGGCATCGTGGACCCGCCATTGACCTTGCCACTCAAGCTGTGTCGGCAAGTGCGCGGCCAGCTGCAGGCGCCCTTCGTCGATCAGGCGCAGCAGCGTGGTTGCGGTCTGCAAAGGCACCGCGAACAGGTAACGCCCGACCGCTTCCCAGCAGTTTTGCAGCGCCGCCACGCGCACCGAGGGCGGCGCCGCGCGCAACTTCACGTCGGCCAGGTCCATGCACTGCACCAACAGGTTCTGCCAGTCCGTCGCGCCCCGTCGGGCCAAGGCGACCTCGCCGCGCAGGCGCTGGGTGGGCTCCGCGCTGCGATCGACTTGTTCGCGCAGCGAGCGGCCATTGATCGCCTTGGTCGCCCGCGCAACGATGCGCAGTAAGTGCCAGTACAGCTTGGGGTTTTCCAGGTCCAGCCGGGCGAATCGCGCTTCATCCAGGGCCACCGCGCCACGCCGGGGGGTGGCGGTACGCACGCCCGGCAAACGCCCGGAAGGCGACGCCATCAGCACCTGGTGCCCCGCGCCGCAGAGCAGCAACACACTGTCGACCGCCGACAGGCGACTGCCCAGCACCAAGACCCGTGACGGTTTATCCAGGCTGTCCAGCCAGGCCTTGGCCGGGTATGGCGTGGAGAAAATGCCCGGCGCGCCGACATGCGGGCTGACCAGCGGCGGCACGAACGGCGCGGCACTGCCGGTGCAGACCAACACGGCACAGGCGCGCAGGTCGCCGCCGTCATCCAGCACCAGGCGATAGTCGCCGCGAGCGACCGGCTGGATATGCCGCACCGTCGCCCGCACGATCCGATGTGCAATGCCCCGGGCCTCGGCCACATCGCGGTACTCGGCATAGCGTTGCTTGAGATAGCCCGCCACCCAGGTCCGTGGCACAAACGCGTCTTCGCCGACGTCGATGCCCTGCGCCTGGAGGTAACGCTGAAAGTCGTGCGGTTCATCGTCCAGTATCGACAGGGTCTGCACCGAGGTATTGCATAACAGCACGTCCTCGCAGACGCCGAAGGCAATCGAGTCCGCCAGCCCCTCGGGATCGATGATGTCGATACGCTTGGCGTTGCCGGCGCGCACCAGTTGGATAAACGCCGCGACACCGGTCACCGACCCACCAATGATGGCAACCGCCGCACGCGGGTTCACAGCGCTTGCGCCTTCGCCAGCACTGGCGCCAGCAAGCGCACGCCATACCAGCCCCAATACACGCGGTGGCAGGTGATCAAGCCGTTTTCTATCTCCATCATTTCCATCAGGTCGACCTGCTCCCCCGTCGGCGTCTTGCGCGGGTATTCCCACGTCAGGTTGCGGCCGTTGATGAAGGCTTTATCGCTGCGATACCACTCAGCCAGGTCATTGGGAAAGCGGCGCTTGCTGTCCTCCATGAACCGCTGGATCGTCCCCCGGCCGACCAGCACGCCGCTGCCGTGGTCGGGGTAGATCGCCAGCACCAGCGGCGTTTCGAACACCGCCTGCTCGGCATACAACGCCGCCGTCGCGGCCAGGTCGCCGGCACAGACGCTGGCGTGCCAGGCTTCATAGATAGCCAGCAGGCCGGGATCGATGGACGAAGTCATGGCGTTTCCTCGCGTGGCAGCACAACGGCTAATAGAAGCCGCAATTGTAAAGAATTGCCACCCGGCCATGCTTCGACCTGGCCCGAAGTGTCAGGCACGCGATGCCTCTCAAGGATTACAGGGCGCCCAACTGTTTCATCAAGGTGAGGTTGTCTTCGATGTGCCAGTTGGCGGCGATCTTGCCGTTGTCGATCTGATAGATATCGGTGGCGATAAAGTCCACGGGCTGCCCACCGCCCTTGATCTGGCCGAAGGTGCCGGTGAAGTGCCCGCGAAAATGCAGGTGAACCACCACGCGGTCGCCGGCGATGAGCATGTGTTCGACCTCGCAACGCAGGTCCGGCACCGCTTCACGAAACGCCCGGGAGGCGAGCAACGGGCCTTCGGGGCCTTGTTTACGTCCGGCCGGTGGGGTTTTGTCGATGAAATCTGCGGCCAGCGCCTCACGGGCCAGGCTTTCGTCGCCGGTGTCCCAGAAGGTGTCATAACGGCGGGCGGCGGTTTCCATGAGCGCCAGTTGCGCAGGCGGGAGGCTCTTGTCCACCACCAGCACACCCGGCTTGACCAGTTCAGTGCTGGCCGCGAGGACGGCGCCGGAAAAGGTCGAGGTCAAGAGTGTGGCGATGAGGCAAACGCGCGCTATAGGTGAGGGTTTCATTGAAAAATCTCCTTGGGTGATGAGCTCAGAGGGTCTCGTGTTCGCGCAGGCTAAGCGGGCTTTTAAGGGTGTACTGCGCGATAGCGTCCTTGCGCATGAAGGCCACGCCGGGGTGGCGGTTGGCATAGCGCAAAAACTCATCCCAGACCCGGACCATTTGCGGCGTACCGCTGATGCGATCGTGGGCGCTGATCGACATCATGCGGCGCCGGCTGCCGGCCTCTTCGTACAGCTGGTCGAAGTCCAGCTTCACCTGTTCCAGGAACTGCGACGGTGAGTAGTTGCGGCCTTCGATCAAGACGATGTCGTTGTTGCGCAAGGTGTACGGAACCACCACGAAATCCTGGCCGTTGACCTGCTCGATAAACGGCTCGTCGCGACTCACATCGTCGATGTGATAGACGTAGCCAAGCTCTTGCAGCAGCGCCAGGGTGTTGGGGCCACGGCGCAGCCAATTGCAGTTGTAGCCGCTGACCGGCTGGCCGGTGACGTCCTGCACCATGCTCGCGGCCTGGCGCAGGAACGTGCGTTCTTCATCGCGGCTCATGACAAATTGCGAACTCCAGCGCGGGCCATGGCCCGCCGCCTCGTGTCCGCGCGCGACGATTTCCCGGGCCAACTGCGGATGCCGCTTCACCGCATCGCCGATCATGTGGCTGGTGACCTTCACCCCATGCCGATCCCAGAGGTCGAGCAGCCTGGGAATGCCTTCGCGGTAGCCATAGGCGAACCAGGTATTGGTGGCCGGGTCAGCGGGCACGCTGTCGGGGAAGTCCACTTTGGGAAACGGACTGTCGGTGCCCTTCAGCGGTTGCCCACCGGCCTCGAACTGCATCGAGATCGAGACCACAAGCCGTGTGTCGCCGGGCCAGAAACCACCCTTGGCCTGGCGCGCAGCCGGTGCCGCCCCACTCTGCCCGGCCTGCGCCGCGCTCGCGTTGGCGCTGCCGAGCAGCGATCCGGCGGTCAACACCGCGGCGCCCGCGCCCGCCTGGGCCAGGAAGGTACGCCGTTGCAGGTTCACAGATGACATGACGGTAACTCCGTTGAATAAACACGGATGCAACGCTAGTCCTTTAGGTTTATTTTGATAATTGAGCTGAAATCAAAAATAACTTTCGGAAAAACCGAATAATGCTGCTGAAGAACCTTGAGCTGTTTTTGTTGATCGTCGAGAAAGGCGGGCTGTCTGCCGCCGGCAGGGAACTGGGCTTATCGCCGGCCTCGGTGTCGGAACGGCTGGCGCAGTTGGAGAGCTTTTACGGTGCCAGCCTGCTCAAGCGCACCACCCGCGCGATCAACCTCACGGATGAAGGCCGCCTGCTGGTCGATGGCGCGCATCGCCTGTTGGCAGACGCCGACGAGTTGCACACCAGCATTCGCCTGGGCGCCGACACCCTTTGCGGGCCGATCCGCCTCAGCGCCCCGCAAGACTTCGGTCGCCAATACATCGAGCCGATCCTTGCGCAGTTCATGCAGGAGCACCCGCAGGTCAGCATCGACCTGAACCTCAGCGATGGCTATGTCGACCCCGTCGGCCAGGGGATCGACTTCGCCGTGCGCTTCGGCGCGCTGGCCGACAGCACCCTGCATGCCCGTCTGATTGGCGAAAACCGCCGAGTGGTGTGTGCATCACCGCTGTACCTGGCGCGCCACGGCACCCCGCAACACCCCGAGGACCTGGCCGCGCACGAGTGCCTGGTGATGCGCTTCGGCGTCAATATTTCGCGGGAGTGGGCGTTCACGCAGCACGGGCAGACCCACCGGATCATGGTGCGTGGCCGCCGCGTGGCGAACGACGGCGCGCTGGTCCGCCAATGGTGCCTGGCCGGCCACGGGATTTGCTTGAAATCGGTGTGGGACGTGCGTGCCGATCTCGACGCCGGCCGCTTGGTCGAGGTGCTCGAGGATTACGACCTGGGCCGCACAGCGCTGAACATCGTCTACCCGCCCACGCGCATTCAGCCCAGACGGGTGAGAATGTTGATAGAACGCATCGTTGCGCAGCTAGCGAGCGACAGTGCCAGGTAGGCATTGCGGCGTTCCTTGCAGCGCGCGCAACATGCCTTTGTCATCAAGCATATTGATAGCTGCCTAATGAAACCCGCAGACTAAAGGGCTCACTCCGCGCTTATATCATTCCGAATGATAGTTATCTTTGCTTCATTCGATTCGTGACCTAGCAGCTCCCCGCGCATGATCCGCCCATCTCAAATACATTGGCGGATACACCTCATGGAACAGACACTCAAACACTTACGCTTGCCCCTGGCGATTCTGGCCGTGGCGGTGATGAGCGCGTGCGGCAAAACCCCGGAACAAGCGGCCGCCATGCCTCCTGCAAAAATCAGCGTGGCCAAGGTGCTTGAGCAACCGGTCAACGAGTGGGACGAATTCACCGGACGCCTGGAAGCACCGGAAACCGTGCAGATCCGTCCACGGGTGTCCGGCCAGATCGATCAGGTGGCCTTCACCGAAGGCGCCCTCGTGAAGAAAGGCGACCTGCTGTTCCAGATCGACCCACGCCCGTTCCAGGCCGAGGTGCGCCGCCTCGAAGCCCAACTGCAACAGACCAAAGCCGCCGCCACCCGCAGCGATAACGAAGCGCAACGGGGCGAACGCCTGCGTCAGAGCAACGCGATCTCCGCCGAACTGGCCGACTCGCGCACCACCGCCGCCCAGGAAGCCCGCGCCGCTGTCGCCGGCATCCAGGCGCAGTTGGACCTGGCCAAGCTGAACCTGAGCTTCACCCGCGTCATCGCGCCGATCAGCGGCCGTGTCAGCCGTGCCGAGATCACCGCTGGCAACCTGGTCACCGCCGACGTCACCGCGCTGACCAGCGTGGTCTCCACCGACAAGGTCTACGCCTACTTCGACGCCGATGAGCGCGTGTACCTCAAGTACACCGAACTCGCCCGCCAGGGTCGCCGTGGCGCGACCACCCCGGTGTACCTGGGCCTGTCGAATGAAACCGGCAACCCGCACCTGGGCCAGATGAACTTCGTCGACAACCAGGTCAACCCGGCCACCGGCACCATCCGTGGCCGCGCGGTATTCGACAACAGCAAAGGCGAATACACCCCTGGCTTGTACGCCCGCCTGAAACTGGTCGGCAGCGGCACTTACTCCGCCGTGCTGATCAACGATGAAGCGGTCGGCACCGACCTGGGCAAGAAGTTCGTGCTGGTGATGGAAGGCGACAAGCCAGCCTACCGCTCGGTGGAACTGGGGCCGAAGATCGAAGGTTTGCGCATCGTGCGCAGCGGCCTGAACAAAGACGACACCATTATCGTCAAGGGCCTGCAGCGTGTGCGCCCGGGCGCGCCGGTCGCCCCGGAAACCATCCCGATGGCCAGCAAGGAAACCCTCGCCGCCTTGGCCCAACAACGACAAGCGCTTGAAGCCAGCAACCTGGAGCAAGTGGCGCCGGAAAAAACCGCGCCCAAGCTCGCAGCCGTCGCGACTCCACGCGGTTAAGGGATACGACTCAAGATGAATTTTTCCAAGTTCTTCATTTCGCGGCCGATCTTCGCAGCGGTGCTCTCGCTGTTGATCCTGATCGCTGGCGCGATCTCGCTGTTCCAACTGCCGATCAGCGAATACCCGGAAGTGGTGCCGCCGACCGTGGTGGTGCGTGCCAACTTCCCTGGCGCCAACCCCAAAGTCATCGGCGAAACCGTCGCCGCGCCGCTGGAACAGGCGATCACCGGCGTCGAGAACATGCTGTACATGTCCTCGCAGTCGACCGCCGACGGCAAACTGACCCTGACCATCACCTTCGCCCTGGGCACCGACCTGGACAACGCGCAGGTGCAGGTGCAAAACCGTGTGACGCGCACGCAACCCAAGCTGCCCGAGGAAGTGACGCGCATCGGTATCACCGTGGACAAGGCCTCCCCCGACCTGACCATGGTGGTGCATTTGACCTCCCCGGATCAGCGTTACGACATGCTTTACCTGTCCAACTACGCCTTGCTCAACATCAAGGACGAGTTGGCGCGCCTGGGCGGCGTGGGTGATGTGCAGCTGTTCGGCATGGGCGACTATTCCCTGCGCGTCTGGCTGGACCCGAACAAGACCGCTTCGCGCAACCTGACCGCCACCGATGTGGTGACCGCGATTCGCGAGCAGAACCGTCAAGTGGCCGCCGGTGCGCTGGGTGCGCCGCCTGCACCGAATGCCACCAGCTTCCAGTTGTCGGTGAACACTCAGGGCCGTCTGGTCACGGAAGAAGAGTTCGAGAACATCATCATTCGCTCCGGCGATAACGGTGAAATCACGCGCCTCAAAGACATCGCGCGGGTCGAGCTGGGTTCGAGCCAATACGCCCTGCGTTCGTTGCTCAACAACCAACCGGCCGTGGCGATCCCGATCTTCCAGCGCCCAGGCTCGAACGCGATCCAGATCTCCAACGAAGTGCGCGACAAAATGGCGGAGCTGAAGAAGAGCTTCCCCGAAGGCATGGACTTCAGCATCGTCTACGACCCGACCATCTTCGTGCGCGGTTCCATCGAGGCGGTGGTGCATACCCTGTTCGAAGCGCTGATCCTCGTGGTGCTGGTGGTGATCCTGTTCCTGCAGACCTGGCGCGCCTCGATCATTCCGTTGGTGGCGGTGCCGGTCTCGCTGATCGGTACGTTTGCGGTGATGCACCTGTTCGGCTTCTCGCTCAACGCACTGTCCTTGTTCGGCCTGGTACTCGCCATCGGCATCGTGGTGGATGACGCCATCGTGGTGGTGGAGAACGTCGAGCGCAACATCGAGCTGGGCCTGGAACCGTTCCAGGCGACTGAAAAGGCCATGAGCGAAGTGACCGGGCCGATCATCGCCACGGCACTGGTGCTGTGCGCCGTGTTCATTCCCGCGGCCTTCATCAGCGGCTTGACCGGGCAGTTCTACAAGCAGTTCGCCTTGACCATTGCGATTTCGACGGTGATCTCGGCCTTCAACTCGCTGACCTTGTCCCCCGCCCTGGCTGCCGTGTTGCTGCGCAGCCATGACGCGCCGAAGGATCGCTTCTCCAAGGTGCTCGACAAGCTGTTGGGGGGCTGGTTGTTCCGGCCGTTCAACCGCTTCTTCGAAAAAGCCAGCCATGGTTACGTCGGCACCGTGCGCCGGGTGATCCGCGGCAGCGGCATCGCGCTGTTCCTGTACGCCGGCCTGATGGTGCTGACGTGGTTCGGGTTTGCCCACACCCCGACCGGTTTCGTACCGGCCCAGGACAAGCAATACCTGGTGGCTTTCGCCCAATTGCCGGACGCCGCGAGCCTGGATCGCACCGAAGACGTGATCAAGCGCATGTCCGACATCGCCCTGAAACAGCCGGGCGTGGAAAGCGCCGTGGCCTTCCCGGGCCTGTCGATCAACGGGTTCACCAACAGCCCGAACAGCGGCATCGTGTTCGTGACCCTCAAACCGTTCGACGAGCGTAAAGACCCGAGCATGTCCGCCGGTGCGATTGCCGGTGCGCTGAACGGCAAGTACAGCGACATCCAGGAAGCCTACATGGCGATCTTCCCACCGCCGCCGGTACAGGGCCTGGGCACCATCGGCGGGTTCCGCCTGCAGATCGAAGACCGTGGCAACCTGGGTTACGAAGAGCTGTACAAAGAAGTGCAGAACGTCATCACCAAGAGCCGCAGCACGCCGGAGCTGTTCGGCCTGTTCACCAGCTACACGGTCAACGTGCCCCAGGTCGATGCCGCCATCGACCGCGAAAAGGCCAAGACCCACGGCGTGGCGATCAGCGACATCTTCGACACCCTGCAGATCTACCTGGGTTCGTTGTATGCCAACGACTTCAACCGCTTCGGCCGCACCTACCAGGTCAACGTGCAGGCTGAACAGCAGTTCCGCCTGGATGAAGACCAGATCGGCCAGTTGAAAGTGCGCAACAACAAAGGCGAGATGATCCCGCTGGCGACCTTCATCAAGGTCAGCGACACCTCCGGCCCGGACCGCGTAATGCACTACAACGGCTTCATCACCGCGGAAATCAACGGCAACGCTGCACCGGGCTACAGCTCCGGCCAGGCCCAGGCCGCGATTGAAAAACTGCTGAAGGATGAACTGCCCAACGGCATGACCTACGAGTGGACCGACCTGACGTATCAGCAAATCCTCTCGGGCAACACCGCGCTGTTCGTGTTCCCGCTCTGTGTGCTGCTGGCGTTCCTGGTACTGGCCGCCCAATACGAAAGCTGGAGCCTGCCGCTGGCGGTGATCCTGATCGTACCGATGACGCTGCTGTCGGCCATCACCGGGGTGATCATCTCGGGCGGCGACAACAACATCTTCACCCAGATCGGCCTGATCGTGCTGGTGGGCCTGGCCTGTAAGAACGCGATTCTGATCGTCGAGTTCGCCAAGGATAAACAGCAGGAAGGCCTCGACCCGCTCGCCGCGGTGCTGGAAGCCTGCCGCCTGCGGCTGCGGCCGATCCTGATGACCTCGTTCGCCTTCATCATGGGTGTGGTGCCCCTGGTGCTGTCCAGCGGTGCCGGTGCCGAGATGCGGCATGCCATGGGCGTGGCGGTGTTCTCCGGGATGATCGGCGTGACCTTCTTCGGGCTGTTGCTGACACCAGTGTTCTACGTACTGATCCGTCGCTATGTGGAGCGCCAGGACGCGCGCAAAGCGGCCAAGGCCTTGAAGCTGGAGACACAGCAATGAGTGTGAAAGTCTTTCTGCCGAGCTTGCTGGTCCTGGCGCTGAGCGCCTGTGCCGTGGGCCCGGACTACACAACCCAGACCCCGGAGGCGGCCAATATCACGGCTGCCGCCGATGCCAAAAAATACGACCACGGGAAATTCGAAGGCATCTGGTGGCAGCAGTTCGACGACCCGACTCTGAACCAGTTGGTGACCCAGTCGCTGAGCGGTAACCGCGACCTGCGTGTGGCGTTTGCCCGCCTGCGGGCCGCACGGGCGATCCGCGATGACGCCAGCAACGACGCGATGCCGACCATCACCAGCCGCGCCAGCAGTGACCTGGCCAAGGGGCAAATCCCTGGCCAGACCACCAAGCGCGTCAACAGCGAGCGTTATGACCTGGGCCTGGACATGGCCTGGGAGCTGGACCTGTTCGGCCGCATCCAGCGCAACCTGGAAGCCACCGACGCCGACCAGCAAGCGGCCGAAGCCGACCTGTACCAGTTGCAAGTCACGCTGATTGCCGAACTGGTGGACGCCTACGGTCAACTGCGCGGCGCGCAACTGCGTGAACGCATCGCCCTGGACAACCTGAAGAACCAGCAGGAGTCGCGCACCATCACCGTCAGCCTGCGCGATGCCGGTGTGGGCGACCAACTCGACGTGGAACGTGCCGACGCCCGCCTCGCAGCGGTGGAAGCCAGCGTGCCGCAACTGCAGGCCGAACAAGTGCGCGAGCGCAACCGCATCGCCACCCTCCTCGGCCAGCGCCCCGACAAGCTGAGCGTGGACCTGAGCCCGAAAGACTTGCCGGCGATTGCCAAGGCGCTGCCGATCGGCGATCCAGGGCAACTGCTGCAACGGCGCCCGGACATTCTGAGTGCCGAACGCAAACTGGCATCCGCCACCGCGCGCATCGGCGTGGCCAAGGCCGACCTGTTCCCACGGGTCAGCCTCAGCGGCTTCCTCGGTTTCACCGCCGGGCGCGGTTCGCAGATCGGTTCATCCGCGGCGAATGCCTGGGCCCTCGGCCCGAGCATCACCTGGGCCGCGTTTGACCTGGGCAGCGTGCGTGCGCGCCTGCGCGGCGCCGATGCCGAGGCCGATGGCGCCCTGGCCAACTACGAGCAGCAAGTGTTGCTGGCGTTGGAAGAATCCGAGAACGCCTTCAGCGACTACGGCAAGCGTCAGCAACGCCTGGTCTCGCTGATCCGCCAAAGCGAATCCAGCCGCGCCGCCGCCGACCTCGCGGCGATCCGCTACCGCGAAGGCACCGTGGACTTCCTCGTGCTGCTCGACGCACAACGCGAACGCCTGGCCGCCGAAGACTCTCAGGCCCAGGCCGAGGTTGATCTGTATCGCGGGATTGTTGCGATCTACAAGGCGCTGGGTGGCGGTTGGCAGCCGGATACGGTGGTCGCTACGGCCAAGTGATGTAAAGAGCTCCTTTGGTTGGTCGCATCCAGCCAATTTTTAGCCCCGTGGTCCGTTTGGTCATGGGGCTTTTTTTTGTGTCGCAGTTACTGATGTAGCCACTTATACAAGATGTCAGCGGTGGCGCTCATTAGAAAAAGCACTCCAACAAGCAGGGTTCCCTGAAGCAATCGCTTGAGGTTACGAGGAAAGGCTTGTACCTGCTGCCAATCCACTGCACCTCGTTTTACGTTCCACTTTGGTAGAACAACCGCTGCGGTGACGGCAGATAGTCGAATCATTCTTCCTCGAATCGAATTACCCCAAACACGTTGATTGGGTGTGATAAGACTGCATTTGTTTAGAAGATATTCCATTTCGTCGAGTCTTCGATAAGCCAGGTATATCAAAACCACAAAGGCGATGAAGACCAAAAAAAACAGAGTCAAATCAAACCAGAGCTTCAGCGGATGATAAATAAAACAATCAATATTCATATAGTTTCTCTCCTACTTACTTGCCGAGCTAACTCCCATAACTGCCCCTTACAGCGCCTGCGGTTCCCCCCGCCAGTGCCAAATGATGTAAAGAGTTCCTTTGGTTGGTCGCATCCAGCCAATTTTTAGCCCCGTGGTCCGTTTGGTCATGGGGCTTTTTTTGTGTCGCTGATCAGCGTGTTAGCCATTTATAAAATATGTTGGATATGGCAGACGTCATAAAAAGTACTTCCCCAAGGATCTTTCCCTGAAGCAAGCGCTTGAGACCGCGAGGAAAATCCTGAACTTGCTGCCGATCCACAGTACCGCGCTTTATGTTCCACCACGGCATAACAACCGCTGAGGTGACGGCACACAGCCGAATCATTCTTCCTCGTATCGAATCGCCCCAGAACTGTTTGTTAGAAGTGACAAGGCTGCATTTATTTAAACGATCCTCCATTTCATCCAATCGTCGATACATCAGGAAAATGCCGACTACATTGATGCTAAGGACTACAAACAGAACGCTCACACTAAACCAGAACTTAAGAGGAAGATTGAGCCAGTAGTCAATATTCATAAATTTTCTCCCCTGCGTACTCACCCAACTCGCTTCCAAGACTGCCCCCAACCGCGCCCAAGGTCCCACCTGCGATTAACAGGCAACTCAATGATCCCGGCCCAGTTGTAGGGAGTAGTACGGTGAAACATAAAGCTGCCGCCATAGACCCACCTGCCATCCCCCCCAGACCCCCTCCTCCTAGCTTGCTCACTTCCACATATTTCGCCTGCCTGCACTGCTCCTCCCTCCCCGTGGAACAGGCTTCCTTGATCTCCAGCCCAGTGGACGCAGCGCTCAAAGCAATCCCCAACGGCGTCCCTGCCTTGAGCACTTTCGCCACCCTGGAAATCCGCGCAATCCTCTCGGCATACCGGCTGATCTCTCCAGTATGCAAATAACTCTTGGTGGAAATACCGAGCATTTTCTTGATCGAGCCTTCATTACGCAAACCCGTGCCGTAACGGGCGAACCCGCGCAGTTGTGCCTCCAGTTTGGCGAACAGCGTTTGGCGACGCGCCAAAAACTCCTCCCGCGCAGCGCCACCGCCTCGGCGCAACGCCTGTTTATGCAGGGCGTCAATTTCTTCCAGGGTTTTGACGATCTCCTTCAAGTGGTGATTCCACGCATCTCCCGCCGTGCCGATACCGAGCGACGTGTAGCCGAGCAGTTTCTGCAACAAATCGTAGTTTTGCAGGGCAAAGGCGTCGCCCCCTTCGGCCATCACGCTATGGCGGATACGCCAGGCGGATTGCATCAGCAGATGCTCTTCCGGCTTGCACAACGCCGTGGAGTCATCACCGATGATGACCAACTGCCCCGGCAGCACCACAACGTTCCGGATATGGGTATTGAGCCTGTCGAACTTGGCTTCGGCGTGCTGGCTCAAGCGCAATCTTGCCTTGAGTTCAACTGAGGTTTGTTGCCAATCATTGATAAACGCGTAGGGCTGAGACATTAAAAACCTCTCAGCAGCAGTGGGCGAAGGGAACCGGTTGATGTGAGCCTGTTGCTTGCCATGCATGCATTCCTGATTGAATGAAGATGGCGTCGTAATCTAATTAACGGCTCAAGCGCTGTCGCGGATTTACCAGATAAATTCGCGCATCGTCGATCAACTTGGGAAATGGACTTCCCCTCGCCTACCAATAGCTGTCAGACACTTCCTAATAGCTATTCCAATGGAATATTTTCGTTAACCAATATGACTGCGGCAACGCAAATGACGCGAAACGTCACTAGTACCAGACAATGTAAAGAGTCTCTTTGGTTGGTCGCATCCAGCCAGTTTTTTACCCCGTACTCCATTCGATCACGGGGCTTTTTTTGGCTCAACAACTTAAGAAAAAACATTCCTACTGAATACTATTTCATTTACGCAGCCAAAAAAACGACGCCGCACATAAAGACAACGACGATGACGAAATAGATACCACGAAACAAGTTTTTCAGGCTGCGAGGAAACTCCTGGACTTGCTGCCAGTCAATGACACCGCGCTTCAGATTCCATGTTGGCAGTAATACGGCTACTGCAACCGCAGATAACCGCATCATTCTTCCTCGCGGCGAGTTGCCCCAAAACTGAGAGTGGAAGGTAACGAGACTGCATTTGTTCAAAAGGCGCTCCATGTAGTCGAGACGTCGGTAGGCCAGAAAAACGCCTATTAGTACAACGATATTGATAGAGAGTATTAACGCCACCAGAAACCAAAACATAACGCGAGAATTTAAGAAATAGTCAATACCTAACACTATTTGCAAAGCCAAAAATAGGTACCAAAGGCAAAGAAAACCACACCAACGAAGAGCATTCCCCTGAACAGGTTTTTAAGGCCACGAGGAAATTCCTGAACTTGCTGCCAGTCAATAACGCCGCGCTTCAAATTCCTCTTTGGCTGTAGTACTGCCACTGTAATTGCAGACAACCGCATCATTCTTCCTCGCGCGGAGTTTCCCCAAAACCGGGAGTGAAATACGACGAGACTGCATTTATTCAAAAGCCGCTCCATGTATTCCAGCCGTCGATAGGCCAGGAAAACACCTATTAGTACGACAACGACGACCGAAACACACAAGGCTAATTCAATCCAAAAAAAGATGAGAGGATTTAGAAAGTTGTCAATACTCATAGAGTTTTTCACCCACCATTTCCCCACCTCTGCTGCCAATCCCCGCCGCCCATTCGATCACGGGGCTTTTTGGCTCGGCAACTTAAGAAAAATATTCCTACTAAACACTATTTCATTTAGGCAGCCAAAAAACGATGCCGTACATAAAGACAACGACGATGACGAAATAGATACCACGGAACAAGTTTTTCAGGCAGCGAGGAAATTCCTGGACTTGCTGCCAGTCAATGACACCACGTTTTAAGTTCCGCTTTGGCAGCAATACTGCTACTGCGACCGCGCCGAATCGCATCATTCTCCCTCGCGGTGAGTTGCCCCAAAACTGGGCGTGAAACACAACGAAACTGCATTTATTCAGAAGGCGCTCCATGTATTCCAAACGCCGATAGGCCAGAAAAACATAGATCAGCAAGGCAACGCCGAGTGAAATACACAACGCTATTTCAAACCAGAAAATGATATGAGAACTTAGGAAATCGTTAATATTCATAGATCTTTTCACCCACTAATTCCCCACCCCTACTGCCAAGCGCGCCTCCTGCGACGCCGCCCACCGCGCCACCGATTAATAGACAAGCCAGCGAACCTGGACCCGTTGTTGGTACCAGTACGGCAAGACACAAACTCGATCCAATCAACCCTCCGGCAGCGCCTAATGAAACGCCTCCTGCCAGCTTCCCCACCTCCACATACTTAGCCTTCGTACACTGCTCTTCCCTCCCCGTGGAACAGGCTTCCTTGATCTCCAGCCCAGTGGACGCAGCGCTCAAAGCAATCCCCAACGGCGTCCCTGCCTTGAGCACTTTCGCCACCCTGGAAATCCGCGCAATCCTCTCGGCATATCGACTGATCTCCCCGGTATGCAAATAACTCTTGGTGGAAATACCGAGCATTTTCTTGATCGAGCCTTCATTACGCAAACCCGTGCCGTAACGGGCGAACCCGCGCAGTTGTGCCTCCAGTTTGGCGAACAGCGTTTGGCGACGCGCCAAAAACTCCTCCCGCGCTGCGCCACCGCCTCGGCGCAACGCCTGTTTATGCAGGGCATCGATTTCTTCCAGGGTTTTGACGATCGCCTTCAAGTGGCGATTCCAAGCATCCCCCGCCGTGCCGATACCGAGCGACGTGTAGCCGAGCAGTTTCTGCAACAAATCGTAGTTTTGCAGGGCAAAGGCGTCGCCCCCTTCGGCCATCACGCTATGGCGGATACGCCAGGCGGATTGCATCAGCAGATGCTCTTCCGGCTTGCACAACGCCGTGGAGTCATCACCGATGATGACCAACTGCCCCGGCAGCACCACAACGTTTCGAATATGGGTATTGAGCCTGTCGAACTTGGCTTCGGCGTGCTGGCTCAAGCGCAATCTTGCCTTGAGTTCAACTGAGGTTTGTTGCCAATCATTGATAAACGCGTAGGGCTGAGACATTAAAAAACTCTCAGCCGAAGTGGGCGAAGGGAACCGGTTGATGTGAGCCTGTTGCTTGCCATGCATGCATTCCTGATTGAATGAAGATGGCGTCGTAATCTAATTAACGGCTCAAGCGCTGTCGCGGATTTAGCCGGTGGATTTGCACGCGGTAGATCAATTTGGGAAATAGACTACCCCTCGCAAGCTAATCGCTGTCAGACACTTCCTCGCATCTATTCCAACAGACTGTTTTCGTTAAATAACATGACCACAGTAATGCAACGGGCACGAAGGCCATCAGCGCCTTCTGATGTAAAAATCTCCTTGGATTGGTCGCATCCAGCCAATTCTTTGCCCCACGGCCCATTCGGTCACGGCACTTTTTTAAAGTAGGTACAAGAGTGGCCCGATATAAAAGTGTACGTTTCGACTAATGAAGGATTTCACTATGGCCGTTTTATTGACCGCGGAACAAATGAGGTACACCAAAGCGTCTAACCCGTTCCAGATAAAGAACCCGAAACAGGTTATCAATACATTCACGATAACGGAAGAATCAAAAGCTTCGGACACGTTGAAGCTTCGAAAACAAGAGTTGATTGATGATCTGAAAGCATTTTTGAAAGACTACGACATGACATCGATCACCACCAACGAACTAAAAAAGTCGGCAGACGGTTTTATGAAAACGACGTAATTGATGGCGAGGCGTTTCATATGCTCATATCTGGTCTGGGTGCTTTTGATGCCAACGGCCAGCAAGCTGAAACAGACGTAAAATACAAGGCAATCGCCTTATTTAACGAAAGCTGGACGATTGCCTTTCGTTTCTTGAAAGCCATCCCAACGTGAAGCGGTCACAAGGCATCCCCGAATATGTTCAAGGCATGTTCGCTGCCAATCATGCAATCAATGCACGGGCATTTTTTGTTAATTCTTCCCGCAGTGATCTCTCGATAGAGGAGCGTGCCTGAGTTTGGCTCTTTATCCCGTACACCCACTCCATCACAGGCGATTTGTCTCGTTCAAAATCAAACTACGATAATGCCCCGGATTCGACCCGACCCATTTACGAAACGCCTTGTAGAACGAACTGGCATCGGCAAATCCCAATCGCGTGGCAATTTCGGCAAAGCTGATCTGCGGTTCGGCCAGCCAGACAATCGCCAACTCTTTGCGCACGCTGTCCTTGAGCCCCTGATACGTTTGCCCCTCTTCCGCCAAGCGGCGGCGCAGGGTCGAGGCGGAGATGCACAGGTTGGCGGCCAGGCCGTCGGTTTCCGGCCAGATGTCGGGCGGCATCTGGCGCAGGTCGTGCTTGATGCGCGTGGCCAGGCTGTCGGGGTCGCGGTATTTGACCAGGATATTGGCCGGTGCGTGGCCAAGGAAACGCTTGAGTTCTTCGGCGCTGCGCTTGATCGGTAGGTCGAGGCAATCGGCGGAGAAGATCATGCGCGTGCGCGGCCGGTCGAAACGCAGGTTGTCGGAGAACATCACCCGGTAATCGTCACAAAAATCCGGTTGTGGACAGCGCAGTTCGATGGCCAGGATCGGTATACGCCGCCCCGCGAGCCAACAGGCGACGCCGTGGACGATCATCCAATAAGTGAAATAGCTGAACGCCCGGCGCGGCTCGGGCTCGGTTTCGAGCAGCACGATTTCCGCCAGGCTTTGCTGGCGCACCAGTTGGGCAGGCAAATGCTCGAACATCAATGACAGGAACGCCAAGCCGGTTTCCAGCCCGGCCGCCACCGTCGGTTGAGCCATGGCCACGCGGCACAGAAACGCCAGGCTGCCGGACTTGAGCGGGCGCGGGTCCATGCCAAAAAACTCATCGTCCAGGCGCCGCGCCAACAGGCGCCACAACCGAGCGTAGGTCGTGGCCGAGACACGTGCACCAGGCTGCAACAGCAGCTCGGGAGCAATGCCCGCCTTGCTCAAGGCCTCAACGCTCGCTGCTCCCGACGCGCAGCTCTGCAACAGGGCTTCGCGCACAAGATGGATGGAGATGGTGTCTTTTTCCGACATGGGTGTGGGGCAATCCAACGGCACAAAAGGTGGGGTGCATCATAAGGGCGCTTGAGCTTTGCCACCACCGTTCAGCCGCCGTTCAGTAAAGGTCAATGTTTCTTGTTTGGCAATGAGTATCATTATGTTACAACTTAGCTTCCTATCCAGTTTCCCTGCGGTGTCGAATGCTTGTTCCCTTTCTCATCATGTTGCGCGAAGGCATTGAAGCCGCATTGATCGTTGGCATCATCGCCAGTTACTTGCAACAGACCGGCCGTGGCCAGTGGATGCCCGCCGTGTGGGTCGGTGTCTTCCTCGCCGCGGCCCTGGCCTTGCTGGTCGGTGGCGGCCTGGAACTGATGAGTGCCGAATTTCCGCAAAAGCAGCAGGAATTGTTCGAAGGCGTGGTCGGCCTGGTCGCCGTGGGCATACTCAGTTCCATGGTGTTCTGGATGCGCAAGGTCGCACGCTCGATCAAACATTCGCTGCACCAATCCCTCGACCATGCCCTGGCCGGCTCGCGCCACCAAGTCACCGCGCTGATCCTGATGGTGTTTTTCGCCGTGGCCCGTGAAGGCCTGGAAACCGTGTTCTTCCTGTTGGCGGTGTTCCAGCAGAGTGAAGGCCCCGGCGCACCGCTGGGTGCCCTGCTCGGCCTGGTGCTGGCGATCATCGTCGGGTTCCTGATCTACAGCGGCAGCATGCGCCTGAACCTCGGCGCGTTTTTCCGCTGGACCGGCCTGTTCATCCTGGTGGTGGCCGCCGGCATCCTCGCCAACTCCGTGCAGGCCCTGCATGAAGCCGGCGTGTGGAACCACCTGCAAAGCGTGCTGTTCGATGTCAGCGCGACGTTGCCGATGGATGGCCCGGTGGGCTCGGTACTCGCCGGGATGTTCGGCTATCAGGATGCGCCGACCGTCAGCACGCTGGGGGCCTACCTGATCTACCTGGTGGTGGCCCTGGCGATGTTCTTCCTGCCCGCGGCACCCGCCAAGCCGGTCGCCGCGCCCTCTTCCGTTTCTCACCCGTAAGGACCGTCCCTTGTCCAACCCAACTCCTCAACCGGCCTCGCCGCCACGCGCCTTGCGCTGGGCGGTAGCCGGCTCGGCGGTCGTGATGATCGCCGCCGGCGGCCTGTTCTACTATGCCTCGCAGCTGGCAGCGACCAAGCGCCAGACCCACCAAGATGAAACCGTCGTGACCATTCACGGCCACGCCTGCGAACCCAACGCACTGACCGTTGCGGCCGGGCGCGCGAGTTTTCGCATCATCAACCGCTCCGACCGCGCGGTGGAATGGGAGATCCTCGACGGCGTGCTGGTGGTCGAAGAACGCGAAAATATCGCGCCGGGCCTGAGCCAGGTGATCAATGCCAATCTGTTGCCCGGCGACTATGCAATTACCTGCGGCCTGTTAAGCAACCCGCGCGGCACCTTGCACGTAACGCCGACGGCGGCATCCGACGCCCAAGCCAAGGCCAAGCCGTCGATGGTGGCGTTTATCGGGCCGTTGTCGGAATTCCGGGTGTACCTGAGCAGCCAGGCCAGCGCTCTGATCAAGGCCACGACCGCCTTGCAACAAGCGATCGACGCCGGTGACCTGGCCCAGGCTCAGGCGCTGTATGTGCCGGCCCGCGAGGCTTATCAGCGTCTCGCCGCGGCGTCGCAACGCCTGGCGCAACTGGACAACGCGATCAACGCCCGCGCCGATTATTTCGAAAAACGCGAGCAGGACCCAGCCTTCAGCGGCTTCCACCGCCTCGAATACGGCCTGTTCCAGCAACGCAGCCTCGATGGCCTGGCCCCGCTGGCGCAGCGCCTGGTGAGCGACGTCGGCACCCTCAAACAACAGTTGCTGGCGCAGTCGCTGCCACCGGAACAACTGGTGAGCATCGTGGTGCGCAACCTCAATAGCCTGGCCGACGTGCGCGCCGTCAGTGGCGAAGAAGAGCGCTACAGCCATATCGACCTGAACGGTTTCGCCGCCAACCTGGATGCCGCGCGCAAGGTGGTGGACCTGATGCGTCCGCTGCTGAGCAAGTCCGCCGCCGACCTGTTGCCGAACATCGACACGGCCCTCGCCGCGTTCGAGACGGCGCTCGATGGTTTGAAAGTCGACGGCCAGTTCAGCCGCTACGACCGTGTTACCGCCGATCAGCGCAAGCAGATCGCCGACAAGGCCAAGGTACTGGCCGCCGCACTCGATGGAATCGACCCCGCCCTTGGCCTCTCCGGCCTACAGTGAAGACGACCGCATACATGAGTGATTTACCACCGTTAGACCTTCAACGCCGTCGCGTCCTGCTGGGCATGGCCGCCACCGGTGCCGCGCTTGCCGGCAGCACCTTGAGCTGCCCGGCCATGGCTGCTGCCGCCGAGCAAGTGACCACCGCCCCGCGCAGCGACAAGACCCAGGACCATCACGATTTTTTCGGCAAGCACCAAAGCGGCATCGTCACCCCGCGCCCGGCCTGCGGCATGCTGGTGGCCTTCGATGTCCTGGCTGGTGATCGCGACGACTTGGAGCGGCTGTTCCGCACCCTCAACGAGCGCATCAGCTTCCTGATGACCGGCGGCAGCGTGCCGCAGGTCGACCCGAAACTGCCGCCCACCGATTCGGGCATCCTCGGCCCGGTGGTTACGCCGGATAACCTGACCATCACCGTATCGGTCGGCGAATCGCTGTTCGATGAGCGTTTCGGCCTCAGCGCAGCCAAACCCAAGCGCCTGATCCGCATGGTCGGTTTCCCCAACGATGCGTTGGAAGCGGCGCAGTGCCACGGCGACCTGAGCCTGCAATTTTGCTCCAACACTCCGGATACCAATATCCACGCCCTGCGCGACATCGTGAAGAACCTGCCCGACCTGCTGCTGGTGCGCTGGAAGCAGGAAGGCAGCGTGCCGCCACAGGCGCCCGCCCGCCCCGGCGAGCCTGCGCAGAGTGCGCGCAACTTCCTGGGCTTTCGTGACGGTTCGGCCAACCCGAATTCCAACGATGCCAAGACCATGGACCAAGTGGTCTGGGTGCAGCCCGGCAGTGACGAACCGGCCTGGGCGGCCAATGGCAGCTACCAGGCGGTGCGGATCATTCGCAATTTTGTCGAGCGTTGGGACCGCACGCCGCTGCAGGAACAGGAAAGCATCATCGGCCGCATCAAGCCCACCGGCGCGCCCATGGGTGGCCAGCACGAAGCCCAAGTGCCCGATTACAGCAAAGACCCGCAAGGCAAGCTGACCAAGCTCGATGCCCATATCCGCCTGGCCAACCCGCGCACGCCGCAGACCCAGGCCAACCTGATCCTGCGCCGGCCGTTCAACTACTCCAACGGCGTCAACAAAAACGGTCAGCTGGACATGGGGCTGCTGTTCATCTGCTACCAGGCCGACCTGGAAAAAGGTTTTATCAGCGTACAAACCCGGCTCAACGGCGAGCCCCTGGAGGAGTACCTCAAGCCAGTCGGCGGCGGGTATTTCTTCACCTTGCCGGGGGCAACGGGACCGAAGGATTTCATCGGGCGCACGCTACTTGCTGCAACGCACGTTCAACCCCCTGCCAACACTTAAAGCGGAAACCGTCCCATGAACAAGTCGACTCTCGCGCTGTCGCTGTTAATCACCCTCTCACCCCTGGCGGCCTTCGCCGCCACGGCGCCGCTGGACCTGGTAGGCCCGGTGTCGGACTACAAGATCTACGTCACCGAACAAATCGCTGAGCTGGCGACCCAGACCCAGGCGTTCACCGACGCGGTGAAAAAAGGCGACCTGACCACCGCCAAGCAGCTGTATGCGCCGACCCGTGTGCACTATGAAGCCATCGAACCGATCGCCGAGCTGTTCAGCGACCTCGACGCGGCCATCGACTCGCGGGTCGACGACCACGAAAAAGGCGTGAAAGCCGACGACTTCACCGGCTTTCACCGTATCGAGTACAGCCTGTTCGCCGAAAACACTACCCACGGCCTCGACGCCTTGGCCGACGGCCTGAACAACAACGTCAAGGACCTGCAGACGCGCGTGGCCGGCCTGACCTTCCCGCCGGAGAAAGTCGTGGGTGGCGCCGCAGCCCTGCTCGAAGAAGTCGCCGCCACCAAGATCTCCGGCGAGGAAGACCGCTACAGCCACACCGACCTGTATGACTTCCAGGGCAACATCGACGGCGCGAAGAAAATCGTCGACCTGTTCCGCGGCCAGATCGAGAAACAGGACACGGCCTTCCTGGCCAAGGTCGACAAGAACTTCGCCAGCGTGGACACGATCCTGGCCAAGTACAAGACGGCGGACGGCGGTTTCCAGACCTACGACAAGGTCAAGGAAAACGACCGCAAAGCCTTGGTCGGCCCGGTCAATACCCTGGCTGAAGACCTGTCGACCCTGCGCGGCAAACTGGGTTTGAACTGAGCCCTCTAGGTCTCGCTCAACGGTCGGTACCCCTCCAACGGCGTACCGACCGGCAAGCCGCTTTCAGGATTGGCCGCATACCAATGCGCGCCCATCTGCACCGCTCGAATGGGCACGCCTTGATGGTGCCCATTGTGCGTTGCCACCGCGCGATCTATTGCCGCGTGTACGCCGAAGAATGTGCGCAACTTTTCCTGCGCCGCGAGCATGTTCGCGAACGCCGACACGTTGGGCGCGCTGTTCAACGCGCGAGGCAAGGCGAGCACGCCTTTGGCACTGTTGACCAACAGATCGGCAGCGCCATCTACCGGATTCAAAAACGCGCTGACCACGCTCACGCCCTTTTCCAGCACGCGGAATGCCTTGGCGCCAAAAGGCGCGACGACCTTGGTGGATTTGACCAACGAGCGCACCGCCGTTCCCGCGCCACCTAGAAACGCACCGGCCGTATCGATCAACAAGCCCCGCGTACCCTCGATGATATTGCCCTTGGCCAGGTCCACGATGGCCCCGACAAACGGAATCATGCTCAGCAAAATACTGTCGTTGCGTTGCGACACTTCTCGTTGTTGCTCAAGGGGTAATTGGCCCTGGGCATACTTGAGCACACTGTCGCGGTGATGAATGAAATTGCCCTGCAGGATCCGGTCGACAATCGCTTGGCTGCGGGGCGATGCAAAGCTGTTGGGCACCGCCGCGCTCACGCGGCCATCCGCAGCCGCGGGAACGGCCGGCAAGGTATCACCGAGCTTATCGATAATGATGCCGGCGGACGAAACGTCCGATCGCGGCAAGGCATCGGAGGTGTAGGCGTTGAAGTCGAACGGCTCCACTGCGCCGTTCTGCAACAGGACCGTCGAGGGCGCCCAACGTCCGTAGGTGCGCTGCGTCTCTTCGAGGGTGCCGCCCAGCACCAGTTGCTCGGGTAAGTCCGTGCGCTTAACGATCATCATCTTGGCCGGGAACACTTCAAAGTAGCTGATCCCCCCGTTGTAGTCACAGCGGATCAGCGTGCCTTTGCGCCCTCGTCGCGCTTCGACTTGCGCGGATGTCTGGTCCAGCGTGGGCACCCCGTCGATCTGTTCGCGCAGGGTAAACAGCTCGACGGCGCCATACTCCAGGGCCTGGCGATCAGCCAGGGGCAAGTTGGCGATCATGCGCTTGGTGGTAATGCCCAAGCCTTGCTTGAGGCTCGCCAGGTAGCCGTCGACTTCGCTCACCACTTGCCCCGGCAGGCTGGGCAAACGGTTGATCCTGGCATTCAGGGCGCGCACGTTTTTGACGATGGCGGCTTGTTCGGTGCGACTTGGGCGTGTATTTGAAAAGGGCGTTCTTGCAGCGCCAGTGGCGCCGGGAGTGTCAGCCTCCAGCAGCATCCAGCGGTCCCTGACCAGGTCGCCGGTCATATAGGTCTCGATCAGCGAACGGATCTTGGGTTCCGAGACCTTCATGTTGCGGCGCTCGTCCGGGTCCGCAACGTAGACCTGCAACGCTTGCAACTGGGGCCCGCTGAGTTCCGGGAACACCTTCTGCAGGTTCGCGACCGCCTGGTCCCGGCGTGTCGGCAGCGGCGTCTTGAACGCCATCAGGGCCTGCAGGAGTTGCTCGCGCTGGGCCTGAAAGGCTTCACTGGCCTGCTCGTAGTGCTGCGGTGTATAGCGACCGTCGGCGGTCTTGGCGTAAACCCCTTGCATCAAGCCCCAGTCCAGCAACACGTCGACGCCGTGGTTATCCAGCACTGCCGCCTCGTCCGCAGTGCGTGCATCCAGTCGGGCAAGCGCCATGATTTCCGGGTAACTCATCGCCCGCGAGCTGCCCGCGCCGCCTTGACGTTCGGCAAAGGTCACGCCCAGGCGCAAATCCGCCCATTCCGCAGACCCCATGCGCAGCGTGGAAGGAACATCCCGAATCAGAAACTCAGGGGCGGCAGCGGCCAGAAACAGGTGGGCCAACAGGGGCGCGACCTTGGGGTCCAGTGAGGTTTTTTTCCACAGGTGCGTTTCGATATCCGTGCGTACCGAGGCCAGCGTCCGCCCATTGTTGGCAGGTTGGTAGATGTCATAGCCGGCAATGGTCCCGGGGCGTCCCGGGGCGTCGGGGTCGATTTGCAGCATGATGGCCGCCAGCACCCACTGCTTGGCCTCGAGCGTCGAGAGTTGATCGCTGCCGGACGCGCCCTGGAACTGGCGATTGCGCGCCACGGCCCTGCCCCAGTTCAACGCCACGGGGCTGTTCAGGACCTGCTCGAGGAAGCGATCAGCGTCGGCGCGCAAGGTGCCTGCGCTGTTGAGAGCAAGCACCCCGCGGATATCCAGGACGCGCAGCAGGTTCACCGCAGGCTTGTTGCCAGGAGTATCGTCATCGCTCAACTCCGCCACGAAGCGTTTGTCGGCGTCGGACAAGACGCCAGGGGCCCACTGACGCGCGATCAACTGCGTATAGTCCCCCAGCGCCGGCGCTGGCGGCAGCGCAGCGTCGAGCCAGCGCAGGATATTGCGCACCTCCCACGCCGTCTTCGGCACCGACAACCCATGGGACGCCAGCACCTCGCTGACCATTGCCTGGTCGGCGCCGTCAATCGCCAGCGACGAGGTGCGGCTGATCGGCGTTTGCACGTCGGCCAGCAGCACCTCGTCTTCATCGGAGAGGTGCCGCACGCGCTCACTCAAGGTGCCCGCCAGATGCACGCGCTCGTCCATCACGTCGATGACTTTTCTAGCCCTCAGGTTGCGCTGCTCCAGGCGCCCCTTGACCTCCGGCGACAAGGCAGACCAATCCGCCGTCGAGAGTGCCTGGCGCACGGTTTGCAGTTCGTCGGCGGTGTGCGGCGGGGTCATACCATACCCCTGCAACACCGCGTTGCGAGACAAGCCTTCGCTCTCGGGATGCACATACGCAAGCCCGTTGCCGGCCACATCCAGGGCGGCAGCGGCGGCGCGCAGCCTGGTGCTGACCTGCCACCATCCCGAGGTGTCGTTCAAGGTGAAGGTTTTTTGTGTCGCTACCCCACTGTCGACGACCCAACCACTGACCGAGTCGGGTTTGACCACGACGGTATCCAGGGCCATCCCTTTGCTGGCGACCCAGGCCCGCATCTCGGCGGTATTGAAGGCACTGCGCAGCGCCTCGAAGCCTGGACGAATCGTGGCGCCATGGGGAATCTGGACGCTCGAGTCTGCTAACTGACGCAGGGCCGAGGTGCTCAACGCCGTGTGTAACTGATGATCGGCCTCCGCCGACGTGGCCGGCGCTGGCCGCAAGGTCCATGGCGGCGCCGCACTGGCCGGTAGGTCGGATGGCGCCGCGCGCCGGTTGCGCACAACGGTTTCGGGGATGATGCTGCCAATCGGCGCCGGCGCGGCGCTCAGCGCCAGCGGAATTGGCGAACGGGCATGAAGGATTGGGGAGACGGGCGACATTTCTAGTTCCTCTCTACCAGTGAATGGCAAGAGTTCTTGTCCTTAAGAACTGTCGAGAGAAAACATACCCGCCTGGGCCAGCGCTGCGTGTAGGCGAACTCTCAAGGCTTTGAAGGCAGCAAGAGAGTTCGTTGCGCGATGCCCGTGTTACAGAATGCGATACAACAACCGCTCGATCCGCACGCGGCTGACGCGGCGCAGGAACTTGCCGACTGCCTGCGGGTAATCCACCAGGGTCTGCAACTGCTGATAACCTTCGATGCGCGTGGTGTGCTGGAAAATCTGCGCCAGCTCGGTGCGCCGGGGTTCCAGCCACTCGCTCTTGGGGTCATCGATCAGCAAGGCGTTTTCCAGGTCAAGGCGGAACGCGCGTGGGTTGAGGTTGTTGCCGGTCAGCAACGTATAACGCTGGTCGACCCACATGCCTTTGAGGTGGTAGGTGTTGTCGCCGTCGCGCCACAGGTGCAGGTTCAACTGGCCGCTGTCGATCATCGGCTGATGGCGCTTGGCAAAGCGGCGCAGGCTGATTTCGTAGAGGTACGGCAAGGCCGCGATCACCTTGAACGGCTCGCTGGGCGAAATGTAGAAGTCGTTGGCGGTCTTGTCGCCGACGATGATGTCGATCTTCACCCCGCGCGCCAGGGCGCGGTTGATTTCCCGGGTCACCGGCAGCGGCAGGTTGAAGTATGGCGTGCAAATGGTCAGTTGATGCTGGGCGCTGGCGATCAGTTCGAGGATCACCCGGCTCAGGGGGTTGTTCTTACCGACACCGAGCAAGGGGCTGACAGACAGGTGGCCGTTGGGCAGCTGGCCGCTGGTGGTGTCGTAGGCCGCGTGCTTGAGGCGGCTGCGCAGGTCGCCGATATCGTTGCGCAAGCTGCGGGTCGTCGGCGGGTTGGGCAAGTCGAGGCGATGCACGGCCTTGGATGCCATCAGCCCGTGCTCCACCAGGTGTTGCATCGAATCCGCCAGCGGTGCGCTGTGGATCAGGTGGTAACGGTCGAAACGGTACTTGTCGAATTTGTGCAAATACACGTTGTTCAGGCTGGCGCCGCTGTACAGCACGCTGTCGTCGATCACAAAGCCCTTGAGGTGCAACACGCCGAACAGTTCGCGGGTCTGCACCGGCACGCCGTAGACCGGCACCTCGGTGGCATGGCTTTGGGTCATGGCCTGGTACCAGGCGCTGTTGCCCGGCTGTTTACCGGCGCCGATCAGCCCGCGCTGGGCGCGCAGCCAATCGACCAGCACCACGATGTCCAGCTCCGGGCGTGCGGCCTTGGCGGCGTGCAAGGCGTCGTAGATCTCCTGCCCCGCCTCGTCCTGCTGCAAGTACAGGGCGACGATATAGATGCGTTGGGTAGCCTGGGAAATTTTCTCCAGCAGGCAACGACGAAACGCAGCGGCGCCGGACAGCACCTCAATCGCCTCGGTGGAGAGTGGGAAAGCGCGCAGTTTGGGCAACAGGGAACGTTTGAAGAACGACGGCATAAGGCTCGCAATGGGTCGAATCCGAAGAGGCCCAGAGCTTACACCATGGGGGTGCTCAGGTCTCGTTGCCAGTCAGTGAAAAACCTTGTTGCGAAAGAAGAACGATCGTTCTACTGTATGACACATGAACGATATTACCCGCGACATTATCCTCGACGTCACCGAGAAGCTGATCTATCGCCACGGCATCGCCGCCACTGGCATGGACTTCCTGGTGAAAACCGCCGGTGTCTCCCGAAAGAGCATCTACCGCTATTTCGCCAATAAGGACGAACTGGTGATCGCGGCCCTGCAACGTCGCGACGCGCGCTGGATGCACTGGCTGCGGGCCGAGGTGGAACGCCGTGAAGACAGCGGCGAGCGCCTGCTCGCAGTGTTCGACGCGCTCAAGGCCTGGTTCGGTTCGGCGGACTTTCGCGGCTGCGCATTCATCAACACCAGCGGCGAAACCGGCGACCCGCAAGCCCCGGTACGCCTGCTGGCGAAGGCGCATAAACACAAACTCTTCGAGTACCTGCTCGAACTGTGTCAAGCCCATGGCACGCCCGAGCCGCAACGGCAGGCCGCGCAACTGCTGATCCTGATCGATGGCGCCATTACCGTGGCCCTGGTGACGGGCGATGCCACCGCGGCGGATACGGCGCAATCCATGGCACGAACGTTATTGGGGCTTTAACCCCACAGGCATCGCAACTTTCGATCAACCCTTATTGTTTTAAGGAGCCGCCCAATGTCATCCCCTGCAGAAACCCGCCCACCCCTGCCGCCGTTTACCCGCGAGTCGGCCATCGAAAAAGTCCGCCTGGCCGAAGACGGCTGGAACTCCCGCGACCCGCATCGGGTGTCCCTGGCCTACACCCTGGACACCAAGTGGCGTAACCGCGCTGAATTCGCCTACAACCGCGAACAAGCCAAAGACTTCCTCAGCCGCAAATGGGCCAAGGAGTTGGATTACCGGTTGATCAAGGAGTTGTGGGCGTTCAGCGATAACCGTATCGCGGTGCGCTATGCCTATGAGTGGCACGACGACTCGGGTAACTGGTTCCGTTCCTACGGCAACGAAAACTGGGAATTTGACCAGCACGGCCTGATGGCCAACCGTTTTGCCTGCATCAACGACATGCCGATCAAGGACAGCGAGCGCAAGTTCCATTGGCCGCTGGGGCGGCGTCCGGACGATCATCCGGGGCTGTCGGAGTTGGGACTCTAGCCTGTAGCCGCAAGCGTGAAGCTTGCGGCTTATTGCTCAATCCTGGTTCAAACCCACTCGGTACAACACCCCATCATCCTCATCGGTCAACACATACAAAAAGCCATCCGGTCCTTGCCGCACGTCGCGAATTCGCGCATTCAAGCCGCCGAGCAAGCGCTCTTCATGGATCGCCTTGTCGCCGTCGAACTGCAGGCGAATCAGCTCCTGGCTGGCCAGGGCGCCAATGAACAGATTGTGCTGCCATGCCTGGAAGCGGTCGGCATCGTAGAATGCCATGCCGCTGATCGCTGGGGATTTCTCCCACACATGGTGCGGCGCCACAGTACCGTCCACCACCTTGCCCTTGGCCTCGGGGATCGGTGTCAGCGAATAGTTGATGCCATGAGTCGCCATGGGCCAGCCGTAGTTCTTGCCGCGTTCGATGATGTTGATTTCATCTCCGCCACGCGGCCCGTGCTCGTTTTCCCAGAGCGTGCCGTTCCATGGGTTCAACGCCAGGCCCTGCGGATTGCGCTGGCCGTAGGACCAGATTTCGGGGCGCACACCCGGTTGCCCGACAAAGGGGTTGTCATCCGGCACGCGGCCGTCCGGGTAGATCCGCACCACCTTGCCTTGCAGCTTGTCGAGGTCCTGGGCGGTGGGCCGGTCGTTGTTTTCACCCAGGGTGACGAACAGGTAGCCGTCGCGGTCAAAGGCCAGGCGCGAGCCGAAATGATTGCCGGTGGAGAGCTTGGGCTCCTGGCGCAGGATCACCTTGAAGTCGCGCAAACCGCTCAGGTCATCCGCCAACCGCCCGCGACCGACCGCAGTGCCGGCTGTGCCGCCCTTGCCGCCGCCTTCGGCATATGACAAGTACACCAGGCGGTCCTGCTTGAAGTCCGGCGACAGCACCACATCGAGCAAACCACCCTGGCCCTTGGCCCAGACCTCAGGCACGCCGGTCAGCGGCGCCGACAATTTGCCATCCGGGCTGACGACCCGCAGGTGGCCGGGACGCTCGGTGACGAGGTAGCCCTGTTTGTCCGGTAAAAACGCCACGGCCCACGGATGATCCAGGCCTTTGGCGATCGGCGTGGCGCTGATGCTGCCTTGTTCGCTGGGAAACTGCTGGGCTTCGGCGGCATACAGCGTTGTCAGCGGCAATAAGGCGCTTGCGCAACATGCGGCAAGCAGGGTTTTGCGTAGAGACATAAGACGGGGTCCTTACCGGCGCTCAAGGCCGGCGATTGCCGTTGGCGTCAACCGTGGGGGCTTTGGTTTCCGTCGCCGGGCGGCTAGGCGCAGCCTGGCGTTGCGGATAGCGATTGCCGATGCCGCCGTTTTCCAGGGTCGGCGTGCGCGTGGTCGGCCCGGTCTGGATGCCGCGAATCGCCGGCGCACTGGGCTGGGTGCCCTGCATACTGTTGGGATTGGCCCGGTGGATCGGGCTATTGTTGGCGTCATTGCTGCCGGGCAGGTTTTGCGCCTGGGCACTGGCGCAAAGTGCCAGGCCTAGCGCCAACGCTGCAAGATGTCGCACACAGGTGATCATGACAAAGCCTCTTGGGACGAGGAGTACGTGCTTTCGATACCACGCTACGCTTTGGGTTCGCCTTTGGTAACTAAATAGTTTCTCATCAGATGTAACACGTTCTGTCCGAGCATCCGCGCACCGCAACTTCCACGCCAGCGATCGCACGGGTGCAAGGTGTGTAAAAAGCCAGCGAAAAGGCCTCTTGAGCCGACCAAGGTAGGGAGCACGATATGGCAAAGCCCCTGAGCGAATACAACCGCAAACGCGACTTCAAGATCACCACCGAACCTTCCGGCGCCGCGTCGGGCGCGCAACGCAATGCATCGGCGCTGACGTTCGTGATCCAGAAGCACGACGCACGCAATCTGCACTACGACTTGCGCCTTGAGCTCGATGGCGTGCTCAAGAGCTGGGCGGTGCCCAAGGGCCCCAGCCTCGACCCCAGCCAGAAACGCCTGGCGGTGCAAGTCGAAGACCACCCCTTGAGCTACGGCAGTTTCGAAGGCAGCATTCCGGCCGGCCAATACGGCGCCGGCGATGTGATCGTCTGGGACCGTGGCATTTGGCACCCCCACGACGATCCACAAACCGCCTACGCCGCCGGCAAACTGGAATTCACCCTGGCCGGCGAAAAACTCTCAGGCGATTGGGCCTTGGTACGCACCCACCTCAAAGGCAGCGGCGACAAGGAACGGTGGCTGCTGATCAAGGAAAACGACCGGCACGCCCGCCCGGCCAGCGACTACGACATCACCGAAGCCCAGCCGCAAAGCGTGCTCAGCGGTGCCTGCGTGGGGAACGCCAGGCCCACGCCCGCGCCGCAAAAGACCGCCGCGTCGGTCACCCTCGCCGGTGTGCAGATCACCCATGCCGAACGCGTCATCGATCTCGCCAGCGGCACCCGCAAGCTGCAACTGGCGCAGTTTTACCAGAGCATCAGCGAATGGCTGCTGCCCTTCCTGCGTCACCGCCCCGTTTCCTTGCTGAGGGCGCCGGAGGGCATCGACGGCGAGCAATTTTTCCAGAAGCACTCGGAGCACCTGGCGATTCCCCATATCAAGCAACTGGACCAGCGCCTGGACCCTGACCATGCGCGCCTGATGCAGATCGACAGCCTCGCCGGCCTGATCGGTGCGGTGCAAATGGGTACCGTCGAACTGCACACCTGGGGTGCCACCTCGGACAAGATCGAAACCCCGGACCTGTTCGTCCTCGACCTCGACCCCGATCCGGCCTTGCCGTGGAAAGCCATGCTGGAGGCGGCGCAGTTGACCTTGTCGGTGCTCGACGAGTTGGGCCTGCAAGCCTTCGTCAAGACCAGCGGCGGCAAAGGCCTGCACCTGATGATCCCGCTGGCGCGCCGCGATGATTGGGCCACCGTGAAAGCCTTCGCCAAAGCGATCGCCCAGTTCATGACTCAACGCCTGCCGGAACGCTTCACCGCCACCTCCGGGCTGAAGAATCGACAGGGCAAGATCTTCATCGATTACCTGCGTAACGCGCGCGGTGCCAGTACGGTGGCGGCCTATTCAGTGCGCGCACGCCCCGGCCTGCCGGTGTCGGTGCCGGTCAGTCGCGAGGAGTTGAAGGGGTTGCGCGGTGCCCAGCAGTGGACGGTCGCCAACCTGCAACAGCGGTTGCAGGGTTTGAAGGGCGACCCGTGGGCCGGTTATGCCAACAGGCAAAGGCTCAGCAAACAGATGTGGGACACGTTGGGCGCGACGCCACCGCAGTGAGTCGCGCCACGTCGAGGTTCAGATCAGGATGAAGATCAGTGCAAGCACCGCGAAGATCGCCCACTTTTCCAGGTAGTAGCGCGTGCGGTTACGCTTCTTGAGTTCCTTGCCGCGCAGGCGGATTTTGTACAAGCGGCTAAACGCACGGTTCAGCCCGCCGGTCTTGTCGCCCGCGTCGTTCGGCGCGCCGGCGGCGGCCATCACCGTGCGGCTGAACCAGCGGTTGAACGCGGCCGCCCAGCGGTACTTCATCGGCCGCTCGACGTCACAGAACAGAATGATGCGGTTCTTCTGGGTGGCGTTTTCTGCGTAGTGGATATAGGTCTCGTCGAACATCACCGGTTCGCCGTCGCGCCAGGAGTAGTTCTCGCCGTCCACATTGATGTAGCACCCCGGATCGTTGGGGGTATCCAGGCCCAAGTGGTAGCGATAGGAGCCGGCGTAAGGGTCGCGGTGGCGCACCAGCTTGGAGCCCGGCGGCAACTCGGCGAACATCGCGGCCTTGACCGAGCCGATGCTCTGCAGCAACTCGGTGGTGCGCGGGCACAGCTTCATCGCCGAGGGGTGGCTGTCGCCATACCATTTCAGGTAGAAGCGCTTCCAACCCGACTTGAAGAACGAGTTGAAACCAACATCGTCGTATTGGTCCGAACGCTTGATCGCGCCCGCCTGCATCAGGGTATGGGCTTCCTGGCGGATTTCTTCCCAATGCTCCTGCAGTGGGCTCAGGTCCGGGAAGTCGCTGGGTGAGAGATACGGTCGGCTGGGTAGCTTGGAGAACAGGTAGAGAAAGCAGTTGATCGGCGCCAGGAACGTAGAGTGATCGCTGAGCTGGCGTCTCAGTTTATGCCGCACCCGGCCACGCAGGTGGACATACGCAATAGAGGCAACGTAGAGGAAAACAATAATGAGTTTCAATGGATTTCGTCACAAGTCAGGAGAAAACAGGCTGCTCCTGCGGGCCCACGACGGCCGAGGTTGGATAGCAGCACATGAAATCACAATTCACATATAGGCGGCACGACCGGCGGATAGCCCTTCGGTTCATAACCATCGCCCGATATTTAGCCACAATTTGTAACTAAAGGTTAACTAAGAATTGTGAAAAGCTGTCCACTGATTGTAATTGGAGGGGGGCACGGGGGCTTGTCATGGGACAAGCCCTTTCGCATTAAACGTTACAGCAGCGGCTGATCATCCTTGCGCTCACGCCGGGAAAAGCGCCCGTCTTACGGTTCAGTCGGCCTATTCAGCCTATGAACTCCAACAAAAAGGAATTTGTATGACATCCATTTCCGACTCGGACTACCAAGCCCTGCAGGGCACATGGCAGCAGGTCTCGCTCGAAGACAGCGGCGTGCTCAACCCGCCCGACGCCCACAGCGCCCCCGGTGCAATCACCACCATTACCGACGACCACTTTGAAGTGCTCACCGTTGATGGCGAACGACTACTGGCCGGCCGATTCTTCCTGGACAGCACCACCCATCCCAAAAGCATCACCTGGATCGATGCCATGGGGGATGACGCGGGCAAGCTGCTGCCGGCCAGCTACCGCCTGGAAGGAGACGAGTTCGTATTCATCGCGGCGGATGAAGGCATGCCGCGACCGTGTGTATTCAGCACCGGCCCCGGGCAGACAATGCGTACATTCGTGCGTCGATCCTGAGCCCCGCGCCCATCTGAACTTGCGACGGGATTTTCACAAGGCATTCACCTTCCGGTCTATAGGGTGAAGCCTACCTACTCCAGTGAATCCCTTAGCCCGCCTCCCCCGGCGGGCTTTTTTTTTACGCGCAAAACAGCTCAGGGCTGGCGCTTGGTCGCCGTCAGGGTAAAACACAGCGGCAACTGGGCCGCCTGATCCTCGTACTGGTCGTAGAGTTCTTCGCGATTTGAATGCGGATACTCTTGCAGATGAGCGATCTGCAACCGCGCCGCAATCGCTGCGCTGACCACACTGCCCAGCGTGTGTACAAACCAGTAGGACGTCGGCCCCGCGACTGCGCTCTGCCCTTCATAGACGATCGACTCTTGCAGCACAAAAGGCTCACGCTGGAAGTACGAACTGGCAGGCAGCAGCGGATTGGCTGCCAGCGGGTCGAACACTTCCAGGAACGGGTGGGTTTCGTACATCACCAGGGTGCCGCCGGGCTTCAGCGTTGTGGCGACCTGGCGCATGAACCGCGCCACATCCGGCATCCAGCCCAATACGCCGATGGTCACCAGGGCGATATCGAAGCGTGCGTGCAAACGCTCGGGCAAATGGTGGATCTCGGTTTCGATGAATTCCGGGCTGTAGGGTGAGAGCGCCGCCAGCTCCCGAGCCTGATCGAGAAAGGCACGGGATTGGTCCACGCCGACGACCGTGCGTGCGCCCAGGCCGAATAACGACAAGCTTTCGCGGCCGTTGTTGCAACACAGCTGCACCACGTCTTTGCCGGCAACACCGACATCTTGCAACAAGGCGGTGAGAGTCGGGTCCAGGCACGAAAAATCCGGTTCGGCGACCGAGGCCAGCAGCGTCCTCCAGGTATCCGTGTCTTTGTGCAGCCGGGCGGATTCGTCCCAGGCGTCCTTGTTACTGGCAATCGCCTGTTGGGCTGAGGGCATGTCCATTGCGTCTCCAGAAAGTCGGTTACAGCGAGCTACGGAAAATAAGCCAATTGCCCGTCAGATGAAACCCTCGCCTGTGGCCGAACTTATCTCTCGGCCCAGGTCACCAAACCGCCGACCTCGGTCATCTTCGTACCCTCACAGGCACAGACGACGGGTCAGGTCATTCAGCAACCATCGGCCTGCTTTACCTAAAGAGCGATTTTGCATGTGCGCGGCATAGATCGTAAGTGTGTCTGGTGTGCGTTGAAGTTCGGCGGTTAACTCAAGCGGCCGGAGGCGCCCTGAAGCCAGATGATCCGCAATCAGATGCTCGGGCATTCGGCACCAACCGAACCCGGCGAGTAAGAAATCCAGGCGCCGTGCCAAATCGACAAACCGCCACTGGTGACTGCCCGTCACCCCATAGCTAGGGCCGTCGGGAGAAACCGGATCGGAAAGCACCAGTTGCACATAGGGCTTGAGGTCTGCCCGTGTTGCCCGGCGGCCTAACATGGCCAAGGGATGCCCGCTGGCGACGACTGGCCTCAAGTCGACGCTGAGCAGCGCCAGCGCGGTGATATCGTCGGGCACCGTCGGGATCAATGTGCAAAGCGCCAGTGCCGCATCGCCGTTGCGCAATCGGCGCTCAGCGCCGCCTAAGCCTTCTGTAGAGAAACTCACGGCCAGATGCGGAAAAGCCTCACGGAGCGCGCCAAGGCTTTCGATGAGCGGGGCGCTGGGGACTAAAGGGTCTATGGCGAGCGCCAACTCCGGCTCAACCCCTGCTGCAGTACTTGCAGCCATTGCTTCAAATTGGGCAGCGCTCGCCAGCACGGCGCGCGCTTGAACCACCAGCACTCTACCGACCTCAGTGAGCCTTGGACGATGACCGCTGCGATCAAACAGCCTCACACCTTGAACTGACTCAAGTGTGGCAATCGATTGGCTAATGGCAGATTGAGCGCGCCGCAGGTGACGTCCCGTGGCCGAAAAACTGCCTGTATCGGCAATGGTTACAAGGATCCGCAATTGATCCAGGCTGAGATTTCCGATCATGCTCCATCACTTAAACAGATGGACTCAATCATATTTACATCACTCCTGCTTATAAATCGCATTGGGTAGAGTGTGTCGCACATCGCCTACCGCGACAACGCAAAACATACCGCCCCCTCACCGCGCAGGAGTTACTTTCATGTCCAGGCTTCTCACCATTGAAACCAGCCCACGTGGGGATGCTTCGATTTCCCGACAGCTCACTCGCCGCTTCGTGGCCGCATGGGAAGCTGCGCACCCTCGGGGCGCCATCAAAATACGGGATCTAACGGACACCCCGCTGACCTTCGTGACAGCCCCCTGGTTACAGGCTTACTTCACCCCCGCCCCCCAACATTCGCCTGAAATGAAAGCGGTGTTGCAACTATCCGATGAACTTGCGGCCGAGTTGCTGGAAACCGATCACTTGGTTATTTCAACACCCGTCTACAACTATAACGTCCCTGCGGCACTCAAGGCCTGGGTCGATCATGTGGTGCGTAAAGGCCTGACCCTGGGCGTTGATGGCAAAGGACTGGTGACCGGTAAAAAAGCAACAGTGCTGCTCGCCTCGGGAGGTGTATATACCGACGACTCGCCGATTAAAGACCGTGACATTGCGACCCACTATTTGAAACTGATCCTGAACGTCCTGGGTATCACTGACGTGACCTTTATCGCGGCCGGCGGCGCTAAAACCGTAGATCTCGGAGAACTCAGCATGCACGACTTTCTAGAGACATTTGATCATCAAATTCAAAAGTCGCTGGTTTAGCCAGCCATACGACTCTGTTCTATCGACTACGCGTGGTTAAACGGGGATTCACTTATGCGGCAGCAATTGAGCGATCCGCATTTCGTCCAGCCAACAAGTTGCGGTTCCGACTGGAGTTTTTATCCGATCGATAATTACTGATCTCCCTCAACTTAGGCGTGGCAACCGACCAGGCTCACCGTCAAGGGCAGCGATAAACGTTTCCTGAAAGGGTTACGTTGGTTTGCTCCAATCGCTTGTCCGAACCGGTTTGGCCCGCTCGCTCAGTGAGCAGATAAACCCGATTGCCCCCCATCGCTGCGGCTTTATTTTTCAGATCGTTACGGGCTCCGGTCTCCAGGTTCGCGTTCCCAGTGATGCTGCCAAACAGAAAGTCGCCCTGACTACCCGTAACATCTCCCAAGAACTGGCACTCGGCGCCAGGTTCGTTATGAGTGACGCGCACGGTGTTGGCGGCGGGCCCCACTATCGCCGTCGGTGCGCAACCGATCAGTCCAAGCAACACAGTGGACAAACTGACACTAATGAGGATACGAGGGAGATGCATGGACATGGTTCCTGTCTTACCAAAATGACATTGCCCTTTTGGATAACCTGCCAGGGCTTTAAGCCTGTGCAGTATCAAGTTTTGCTGGAACAGGAACTGTATTAATAAGTAATTTTTGCGTGTGAATCTGTAAACAATCGCTGTACGAACGGAGCCCCAGCCCTACCCTCACGGCGCCCTCCCCCTCAAATACGCGAAGCGCACGGATATCTGCTTGGACGGTGCGTGAAACGCCGTTGGTTTTTCCCGCCATCGACGCACTCGCAGAGCGTGAAGCAGACGACCGAGCTGCACTACAGGGGACTCCAACACCGAAAGCATTGAACATCCGTCGTCGACCGCCATACAACTGTCGTCACACCTATGCGACAATATGCAGTATGTCTGGCATGAACCCCGCCTTCATTTCCCAGCAGCTCGGCCATCGTGCGCAGATGCTGCTCTCGACTTATGCGCGTTGGATCAACCCAAGCTCGGACTGGAGCGAATCGGAAGAGCTCCAGATTGGTCCCAAATTGGTCCCAGCTCAAATAAGCGCACCCTAAGCTATTGATAGGTAAAGTAATTGATCTCCACAGCTAACATCACCATGCAGTTCGGCGCCAAGCCGCTCTTCGAGAATGTCTCGGTCAAATTCGGCGCCGGTAACCGTTATGGTTTGATCGGTGCCAACGGTTGCGGCAAGTCGACCTTCATGAAAATCCTCGGTGGCGACCTGGATCCGTCCGGTGGCCAGGTCATGCTGGAACCGAACGTGCGCCTGGGTAAACTGCGCCAGGACCAGTTCGCTTACGAAGAATTCACCGTGCTCGACACCGTGATCATGGGTCACGAAGAACTGTGGAAGGTCAAGGCCGAGCGCGATCGCATCTACTCGCTGCCGGAAATGAGCGAAGACGACGGCATGGCCGTGGCCGAGCTGGAAACCGAGTTCGCCGAGATGGACGGCTACACCGCCGAATCCCGCGCCGGTGAACTGCTGCTGGGCCTGGGTATTCCCCTGGAACAGCACTTCGGCCCGATGAGCGAAGTGTCCCCCGGCTGGAAACTGCGCGTATTGCTGGCCCAGGCGCTGTTCTCCGACCCTGAAGTGCTGTTGCTCGACGAACCGACCAACCACTTGGACATCAACACCATCCGCTGGCTGGAAAACATCCTGACCCAGCGCTCCAGCCTGATGATCATCATCTCTCACGACCGTCACTTCCTGAACAGCGTATGTACCCACATGGCTGACCTGGACTACGGCGAGTTGCGCCTGTTCCCGGGCAACTACGACGAGTACATGACCGTGGCGACCCAGTCCCGCGAGCAACTGCTGTCGGACAACGCCAAGAAAAAAGCGCAGATCTCCGAACTGCAATCCTTCGTCAGCCGCTTCTCGGCCAACGCCTCGAAAGCCAAGCAGGCCACTTCCCGTGCCAAGGCGATCGACAAGATCCAGCTGGCCGAGGTCAAGCCTTCGAGCCGTGTGAGCCCGTTCATCCGTTTCGAACAAACCAAAAAGCTGCACCGCCAGGCGGTCATCGTCGATCGCATGGCCAAAGGCTTCGACGGCAAGCCGCTGTTCAAGGACTTCAGCTTTCAGGTTGAAGCCGGCGAGCGCGTGGCGATCATCGGCCCGAACGGTATCGGCAAGACCACCCTGCTGCGTACCCTGGTCAACGAACTGACGCCGGATGCCGGCAGCATCAAGTGGACCGACGCCGCCGAACTGGGCTACTACGCCCAGGACCACGCCCACGACTTCGAAGACGACATGAGCCTGTTCGACTGGATGGGCCAGTGGACACAGGGCGAGCAAGTGATCCGCGGCACCCTGGGGCGCATGCTGTTTTCCAACGACGAGATCCTCAAGTCGGTCAAGGTCATCTCCGGTGGCGAACAAGGCCGCATGCTGTTCGGCAAGCTGATCCTGCAAAAGCCCAACGTGCTGATCATGGACGAACCGACCAACCACTTGGACATGGAATCCATCGAAGCGCTGAACCTGGCGCTGGAAAACTACCCGGGCACGCTGATCTTCGTCAGCCATGACCGTGAGTTCGTATCGTCCCTGGCCACCCGCATCATCGAGTTGAGCGCCAACGGCGTGATCGACTTCAGCGGCACCTATGACGACTACCTGCGCAGCCAAGGCGTGGTCTTCTAAGCACCGCGAGCAGCTGTTAGCGACAAGAAAAAGCCCCGTCCACTGCGACGGGGCTTTTTTGTATCTGTCGGCCAGCCGGGTTGATAGTTAGGGTGCTTTCTTTTCCCCCGAGCCCTTGCGATGATGCCCTCACCGCCCGCCCGCGAACGAGTGCTCATGTCTGCCGCCGCCCCGAGTTCACTGTCGATCACCCTGCAGATCGTCTCCATCGTCTTCTACACCTTTATTGCCTTTATCTGCATCGGCCTGCCGATCGCGGTGATCCCAGGCTACGTACACGAGCAACTGGGTTTCAGCGCGGTGGTGGCCGGGCTGACCATCGGTTCGCAATACCTCGCCACCCTGCTCAGCCGCCCCATGGCCGGGCGCATGTCCGATAACGTGGGCACCAAACGTGCAATCGTGCTCGGCCTGGGCGGCATCCTGGCCAGCGGCGGGCTGACGCTGCTGGCAACACTGCTGCAAAGCCTGCCGCTGTTGAGCCTGGGCATCCTGATCGTCGCTCGTTTGTTGCTCGGCGTGGCCCAGGGCCTGATTGGCGTGGGCACCATCAGTTGGTGCATGGGCCAGGTCGGCGCCGAGCATACGGGGCGCTCGATTTCCTGGAACGGCATTGCGTCCTACGGCGCCATCGCGATTGGCGCGCCGCTGGGCGTGGTAATGGTCGCCGAATACGGCTACAACAGCCTTGGCATCGCCCTGTCGGTGCTGGCGGCGCTCGGCCTGGTGCTGATCCGCAATAAACCGTCCGTGCCGGTGGTCCGCGGCGAGCGCCTGCCGTTCTGGGCGGTGTTCGGGCGTATCGCCCCGTTTGGCGCCAGCCTGTGCCTGGCGTCCATCGGCTACGGCACCCTGACCACCTTTATCACCCTGTATTACCTCAATCGCGGCTGGGCTGGCGCGGCCTATTGCTTGACGGTATTTGGCGTGTGTTTCATCGTTTCGCGCCTGGTGTTTATCTCGGCCATCAGCCGCTTTGGCGGCTTCCGCGCAGCGATTGGGTGCATGATTATCGAGACCCTGGGCCTGACGCTGTTGTGGCTCGCGCCGTCTACCGGCGTGGCATTGATCGGTGCAGGGCTGACTGGCTTCGGTTTGTCGCTGGTGTACCCGGCGCTGGGCGTGGAAGCGATCAAGCAGGTGCCCAACAGCAGCCGTGGCGCGGGGCTGAGTGCCTACGCCGTGTTTTTCGACCTGGCCCTGGCGATTGCCGGGCCCTTGATGGGGGCGGTGGCGTTGAACCTCGGCTACGGCTGGATCTTCTTCTGCGCCGCACTGCTGTCGCTCAGCGCCTTGGGCGTGACCGTGCTGCTCAAACGTCGCGCTTACTGATCCGCCGTCTGCAGGCCGGCACGGGTGGATCGCCCGAGGGTGTGAGCGAAAAAGCGCCCGGCTTCGGAGGTCAGATCGCGGTGAATGCCTTCGCGGTCGACGCCATCGGCATCGGTGCAGATCGCCGGCATCAGCGCCAGTTGATCGCTGTCGCAGGGCGCCATGAACACGAAATGCCCGGCCCCGGCCAGCAATTTGAAATCCGGCGGTTCGGGCAGCTTGCGCGCCAGGGCGGCGGCGTTCTTGTCCACCGCCACCAGCTTGTCGCCATCACCGCTATAGAGCAGCACTGGCACGTGGACGTCGGCCAGGGTGTGGCGCCCGAACATCAAGCTCAACGGCGCCATCAACATCAACGCGTGAATACGTGGGTCGGCTTGTGGCTGCAGGTCATCACGGTCCACCACCAGCTCGCCTTTGGTGGTGCAGGCGTCGCGGTCTTCCGGACGCTCCTGGCAATAGCGGCGCAGGCGGTCGAAATCGGGCTTGGCGCCCGCCAGGATCAACGCGGTTTCGCCACCGGCCGAGTAGCCGATGACACCCACTTGGTCGACGTTGACGAACGGTGACAGCATCGGGTCGCCCAGGGTCGCGGTGATCGCTTCGGAAATCTGGATCGGCCGCCCATACAGGTTGCTCAACGTGCCCAGGCGGCTGTGATCCTTGTAGTTGTCGCCGGGGTGCAGCACCGCCACGACTACAAAGCCCTTGCGCGCCAGGGAGGTCGCCAGGTCATGCAGGGCCAGCGGCGTCCCTGTGTTGCCGTGGGACAGCATCAGCATCGGGAAACGGCCGATAGCGATCTTCGAATCTTCCGTGGCGGCCACGTGATACCCACCCACCCGGGTGGTGTGCTCAACGTCGGTGGACGGATAGAACGCGATGGCATTCATCGGCTGCAGATCCAGCGGGTCGAGAAAACTCATGCGGTGGAAGCCCACACTCCAATGCGGGTGCGGCGCAGGCGCGGCGTGCACTGAAACCAGGCCGCCAAGCAGGGAAAGAACCAAAACAGCACAAAGACGCATCATGAGGATGTCCACCTTTGCTGCGCGATAACCGGCATGTCTATTCAAGATGTCCATGGTTCAAGGTACTCGCACCGAGTGATAAACCCATGCGTGCATAACCTGGGCCAAAGTAAAGACAGCGGGCCAACGAAAAAACTCCGTACTCCGGTCGCGTTCAGGCGAGCAGAATACAGAGTTTAGGCGCCCGGCTTCAGATTGAAACCGAGCAACAGCGAAATTTACACAAGTCTTACGCGGCGGCGAACAATTGTTCGTTGATGACAACGTTCGCGTCGCTCAGGGACTTGCTGCGGAACTCATCGCCATACGCCAGGCCCTGAGCGCGGACGAATTCGATGTCGGTGATGCCGAGGAAGCCCAGCATGACTTTCAAGTATTCCTCGTGGGCCACGCCGGTTGCCTGGCCAACATGCAGGCCGCCGGACGTGGAGACGATGATGACTTTCTTGTTGCCGCACAGGCCTTCCGGGCCGGCTTCGGTGTAGCGGAAGGTCTGGCCGGCCACTGCAATGCGGTCGATCCAGGCCTTGAGCTGGGACGGGATGGTGAAGTTGTACATCGGTGCGCCCAGCACCACGGCGTCGGCGGCGAGGAATTCAGCCAGGGTCGACGCGCTGAGGTCGGCTTCGTGCTGCTGCGCGGCGTCGCGCAGTTCGGCCGGCGTGCCCAGCGCAGCCAGGGTGGCGCCGGAGAAGTGGTTGATGCCTTCGCTGGCCAGGTCACGGTAAGTCACTTCCACACCCGGCTCGGCCGCTTGCCAGGCCTTGACCACGCCGGCACTGAGCTGGCGCGAAGCCGAGTTGTCGCCGAGGATGCTGGAATCGATGTGCAACAGTTTCATGGGTAAGCTCCAAATAAGATCAGCGGTGCGAATCAGATGGTGTTAAGCCTACGCATGAAACCAATAGCCGATAAGGTAGTTGAAATGCGATAGTTCGTCCTACTGACAGGACAATAGGCCGAGCATGCAAGACCTCAATGACCTCTACTATTTCGCCAAAGTCGTGGAAGCCGGCGGCTTCGCGGCGGCCGGGCGCCTGCTGGGGATTCCCAAGTCACGCCTGTCGCGACGGATCGCCGAGCTGGAAGAACGCCTTGGCGCGCGTCTGCTGCAGCGCACCACCCGGCAACTGACCCTGACCGCCGTCGGCGAGCGTTACCTGCGCCATTGCCAGGCGATGCTGCTGGAAGCGGAAATGGCCGACGAGGCCGTGGCCAGCATGTCCAGCGAACCCCGCGGGCGGCTGCGGGTCAGTTGCCCGGTGGGCATGGCCCAGCACATCCTGCCGGAGCTGGTCGCCGGGTTTCTCGCCGCCCACCCCCAGGTGCAGTTGGAAATGACCCCGGTCAACCGCCGCGTCGACCTGGTGGCCGAAGGCATTGACGTGGCGTTGCGGGTGCGCGAGCTCGGCGATGAAGACCCGCTGCTGGTCACCAAGCGCCTGCGCCAGGCCCAGACGCTGCTGGTCGCCAGCCCGGACTTCATGCGCGGCCGACAGGTCGACAACCTCGACGACCTCAAGCAATTGCCGGTGCTCGGCGCCCTGGAAGCCGACCGCATGGTCCACCTGCGCCTGCTCGACCCCCAAGGCAACGCCGAAGACCTGGTGATGGAAGCCCGCCTGGGCATCGATGATTTCATTGTGCGCAAAGCCAGCGCACTCAAGGGCCTGGGCTTCACCGTGCTGCCGATGATGTATTGCGAAGAAGAACTGGCCAGCGGCCAACTGGTGCAACTGCTGCCGCAATGGTCGCTGCCGGGCGGCTGGTTGCAGGCCGTGTACCCGCATCGCCGTGGCGTGCTGCCGGCGATTCGCGCGTGGATCGATTACCTGGAAGAAGGCTTTAAAAGCTGTGGAGACCGCCTGTTATGAGCATGACCGAAGAACAAGTCGCGCACTTCTGCCTGAGCCTGCCCGGCGCGCGGGAAGACTATAAATGGGGTGGCGTGCGAGTGTTTTCGATTGCCGGCAACAAGATGTTCGCCTTGCAGAACCTGCGGGGTGACTCGTTGGCGTTCAAGGTCGACAAGGAACTGTTCCTCGGCCATGTGGACCGCCCGGGCATCCACCCGGCGCCGTACCTGGCGCGCGCGCAGTGGATCATCATGAACACGCCCTACCCGCTGGGCACCGAGGAGTTGCGTGGCCTGTTGCAGCGCTCTCACCAGTTGGTGGTGAGCAAGTTGCCCAAGCGCACGCAGGTCGGGTTGTTGCTAGAGGACTGACCCCAGCGTGCCGCTGAGGAACAACTGGTCAAGCCAAAACACCTGATGCAACAGCACGATTGCCCAGAACAGCACCTGATACGAGACCTTGCGCGTCTTGTGCCGGAACACCTGCTGGGCAATCAGCGCCCCCGGCCATCCGCCCGCCAGTTCGACGGCGTGCAGGATGTTTTCGGGAATGCGCCGAGCGTCGGTGCGCGCCTTGTGCTTGTCGCTCCAGTACAGCAAAAACGCGATCACGCTGACCACGCCATAGGCCGCCAGCGGCATCACGGTCTCGCCGCGATGCCACACCAATACCGAGCCCAATAATGGCGCCGCGCACAACAGCGCAAAGATCAGCGCCTTCAGGCGTGGGTGCTGAATCATCATGCCTTGGCCGCAGACCAATCGATCCAGCCAAACTGCCAGGTCGCCAGGATCAGCAAGCCGAATGCAATCCGATACCAGGCAAATGCCGCATAGCTATGGCTGGCGATGAACTTGAGCAGGCCCTTGACCGCAATCATCGCGAAGATGAACGAGGTGACAAACCCGATGGCGAACACCGGCAGGTCAGCCGGCTGGAACAGGTCACGGTACTTGTAGCCCGAATACACCGCCGCACCGACCATGGTCGGCATGGCCAGAAAGAACGAAAACTCGGTGGCGGTCTTGCGCGACAGGCCGAACAGCAGGCCGCCGATAATGGTCGAGCCCGAGCGCGAGGTGCCCGGGATCATCGCCAAGCACTGGGCAAAACCGACCTTGAGCGCGTCCTTCCAGCTAATCTCATCGACGCTCTCGGCATGCACTTCATGCTCGCGCCGCTCGGCCCACAACATCACGATGCCGCCCACCACCAACGCCGTGGCGACGGTGATAGGGTTGAACAGGTAATGGTGAATCAGATCGGCGAAAATCACCCCCAGCACCACGGCCGGCAGGAACGCGATCAGCAGGTTGACGGTAAAGCGCTGTGCATTGCGCTGGGTCGGCAAACCGGTCACCACGTCGAGGATCTTGCGGCGAAACTCCCAGACCACCGCCAGAATCGCGCCGAGCTGAATGATGATGTTGAACGCCATGGCGCGTTCGCCGCCAAAGTCGAGCAAGTCGGCGACGATAATCTGGTGGCCGGTACTGGAGATCGGCAAAAACTCCGTCAGCCCTTCTACCACGCCGAGTATCAACGCCTGTGCGGCGGTCCACAAATCCATACTTCCCCCAAAGGTCTTGCGCTAAGACAAGCCTCGTTAGTCTTTTTAATGGTTCACTGACGTTGAGCGCACTAAAGGCCCGGTGTTGATATTCAACGCCGGTCTGCAAAAATTCCGTGAAAAATCAGGCAGTACTCAGGTTTTTCGATTTCGGGCCGAAAGCCTATCAGACAAGGCGTAAAAGTCGATGCAACGCCGAGAATTATAAAAAGCACGGAGTGACAGGACGATGAACAGTTTACGCAATATGTCGATCAGCCGCCGTCTCTGGTTGATCCTGGTAGTCGCCGTGTTGATGCTGTTGGCCCTGGGTTTGCTGATGCTCAAACAGATCCATGACGACCTCTATCAAGCCAAAAGCCTGCAGACCCGACACGTCGTACAGACCGCCAGTGGAATCCTGACGTTTTATCACGGCCTCGAAACCAGCGGCGTCATGCCCCGTGAAGCGGCACAGAAACAAGCCCTGAACGCGGTGCGCGGCCTGCGCTATAACAAAGACGAATATTTCTGGATCAACGACCTGACGCCGGTGATGATCATGCACCCGGCCAACCCCAAGCTCGATGGCCAGAACCTCTCGTCGATTCGCGACCCGGACGGCTTTGCAATATTCAACGAGTTCGTGAGCCTGGCCAAGGCCAAGGGTGCCGGTATCGTCAATTACCGCTGGCCGAAGCCGGGTGCCGATACGCCGATAGAAAAAACCTCGTATATCCAGTTGTTCGAACCGTGGGGCTGGATCATCGGCTCCGGCGTGTATGTGGATGACGTGCAAGCCGAATTCAACGCGCAAGTGTGGAAAGCCTCGGGTGTCGGCCTGGGCATCGCCGTGGTCATGGCCCTCCTGGTCTCGTTGATTGTGCGCAGCATCGTGCGCCCACTGCAGGCCGCCGTGAATGCCATGGCCAATATCGCCAGCGGCGAGAGCGACCTGACGCGCAGCCTCGACACCCATGGCCGCGACGAAGTCACCCAACTGTCCCAGCACTTCAACAGCTTCACCGCCAAGCTGCGCCACGTCGTCGGCCAGTTGCAGATGTGCGCCAATGCGCTGGGCCAGTCCTCCACTGAGCTGGGCAACAACGCCAGCCAGGCCCACGACCGCAGCCAGCAACAGTCGCAACAGATGGAACTGGTGGCCACCGCGGTCAATGAAGTCACCTACGGCGTGCAGGACGTGGCCAAGAATGCCGAGCACGCCGCCAGCGAAATGCGCGATGCCCAGGCCCAGGCCGAGCAAGGCCAAGTGAACATCGACAGCAGCTTGCAGCAGATCGACCAACTGTCCACCACCATCAGCCAGGCCGTGGAAGTGATTCGCACCCTGTCGAGCGAAAGCACGCAGATCGGTGGCGTGCTCGAAGTGATCCGCTCCATCGCTGACCAGACCAACCTGCTCGCCCTCAACGCCGCCATCGAAGCCGCGCGTGCCGGTGAGCAAGGCCGCGGGTTTGCGGTGGTGGCGGACGAAGTGCGGCTGCTGGCCCAACGCACGCAGAAATCCACTGCTGAAATCCAGGTCATGATCGAGCGTCTGCAAGGTCACTCGGAAGCGGCGGTCAAGGTCATCAGCGACAGCCACAGCGCGTCGCAACTGACCATCGAACAGGCCGGCCAGGCCGGGGCCAGCCTCACCGCCATCGGCCAGGCCCTGCGCAACCTCAATGGCCTGAATGCCTCGATCGCCAGCGCCACCCTGCAACAGGCCCACGTGGTCGAGGACATCAACCAGAACGTGACCCAGGCCGCCGGGTTGTCCCACAACACGGCAGTGGCGGCCGAACAGTCCAGCGTGGCCAGCGCACACTTGCGCGGGTTGAGCGAGCAGCTCGACGGCCTGCTGCGTCAATTCAAAGTCTGACGCCACTCAAACTGTGGGAGGGGGCTTGCTCCCTCCCACATTTGCCTTCCTGTGTTTTGAAGATTGGTTACAATCCCCGCCCTTTCCCTCTCTCCCAAGGAACCACCATGTCCGGGCTTGAACTGTTCGCCGCCGCGCTGGGGGTGATCGCTGTCTGGCTGACGGTCAAACAAAACCCCTGGTGCTGGCCCATCGGCCTGGTGATGGTGCTGCTCTACACCTGGGTGTTCTACGACGTGAAACTCTATTCCGACATGCTGTTGCAGGTGGTCTACGCCGCCCTGCAAGTCTACGGCTGGTGGCAGTGGACCCGACGCGCCGGGGACATCAAGCCAGGTCGCCAAGTCACCAGCCTGGGCTGGTCCGCGATCCTTACCAGCCTGGCTATCGGCGCGGTCGGCAGCCTGTTGCTCGGCGCCGCCATGGCTCACTGGACCGACGCCGCCCAACCCTGGCTCGACGCCGCCCTCACCGGCTTCAGCCTGGTGGCGCAGATGTGGATGGCGCAAAAGCGCGTGCAGTGCTGGCCATTGTGGATTGCCGTGGATGTGATTTTCGTCGGGTTGTTCCTCTATAAAGGCCTCTACCTCACCGCCGCGCTCTATGCGCTGTTCACCGCGATCGCCGTGCAAGGCTGGCGCGAATGGCGCGCCGACCCGGCGTTGCGCGCATGAAGGTGGTGGTCCTGGCCGGCCCCGAATCCAGCGGTAAAAGCTGGTTGGCCGCGCAGTTGCAAACGCAGTTCGGCGGACTGATGGTGGGCGAGTACGTGCGGCACTTCATCGACCACCATCAGCGCGACACCACGCTGGCCGACATCCCGGCCATCGCCCGCGGACAACTGGCCTGGGAAGATGCCGCCCGCGCCGAGCGCCCTGCGCTGCTGATCCTCGACACGCACCTGCTGACCAACAGACTCTGGAGCCAGACCCTGTTCGGCGACTATCCGACATGGCTTGACGACGAACTGCTGGCCCGCCACTACGACCTGCACCTGCTGCTGTCCCCCGACGACGTGGAGTGGACCGCCGACGGCCAGCGTTGCCAGCCGGAACTGGCCGACCGCCAGGCGTTTTTCCAGCACAGCCTGGATTGGATGCAGCAACATCGACAGGCCCTGGTGGTGATCAGGGGAAATTGGGAAGAACGCCGCGCCAAAGCCGTCGCAGCCGTCAAACAGATACTGTAGGAGCGAGCTTGCTCGCGAAAAACGCAAGAACACCGCGTTAATCCAGAATGCCCGCGTTATCGTTGACGCTCTTCGCGAGCAAGCTCGCTCCTACAGTGAGTTGCAGCGCTTAGTAGCCCAGGGACAGGCCGGTATTGCGACGCGGGTCGTTGGCCCCATAGAAACGGTTGTTGCCGACCGGCTTGCCGTCCAGGGATGGCGCGCCCACCAGGATCGCCGCCAAGTGGTTGGCATCCTGTGGCCCGGCAAACTTGTGGCCCCAGCTCTCAAGGATCTTCTGCGTATCCGGGCTGACCGCGAAGGTCTCGAGGTTGGTGGTGTCCGGCATCCACTGCTGGTGGAAACGCGGCGCGTCGACGGCCTCCTGGATGTTCATCTTGTAATCGATGACGTTGAGAATCGTCAGCAAGGTCGCGGTAATGATGCGACTGCCGCCCGGCGTACCGACCACCATCACCGCCTTGCCATCCTTGGTCACGATGGTCGGGCTCATCGACGACAGCGGCGCCTTGCCTGGTGCGATGGCGTTGGCTTCACCCTGGACCAGGCCGTACATGTTCGGCACGCCGACCTTGACGGTGAAATCGTCCATTTCATCGTTGAGAATCACCCCGGTCTTGCTCGCCATCACACCGGCACCGAACCAGTCATTGAGGGTGTAGGTCACCGAGACCGCGTTGCCCCACTTGTCGACGATGGAATAGTGGGTGGTGTTGTTGCCTTCATGGGGCGCTACGCCCGGTTTGATCGCCTGGGAGTCGCCGGCCTTGTTCGGTTCGATGGCGTCACGCAGTTTCGTCGCGTAGTTTTTGTCCAGCAGGTGTTCGATCGGGTTCTTTACGAAGTCCGGATCGCCGAGGTAGCTGTTGCGGTCCACATACGCGTGGCGCATGGCTTCGATCTGGTAATGCAGGCCCTGGGCCGAGTGGTAGCCCAGGTCGGCCATCGGGTAGCCTTCAAGGATGTTCATGATCTGGCAGATCACCACGCCACCGGAGCTCGGCGGTGGTGCCGAAACCACGTGGTAGCCACGGTAGTCGCACTCGATGGGCGCCAGTTCGCGGGTCTTGTATTTGTCGAGGTCGGCCTGGGTGATGATGCCTTTGCCGGCCTGGCTGGAATCCACCAGCGCCTTGGCGACCCATCCTTTATAGAAACCATCGCTGCCCTTGGCCGAGATTTCCTTGAGGGTCTTGGCCAGGTCTTTCTGCACCAGCTTCTGGCCGACCTGCAACGGCTGGCCGTTGTGCAGGAAGATTGCGCGCAGGTCCTTGTCTTTTTCGAACTCGCCGGTGGCGGTGTGCAGCAGGTCGATATCACCCTGCTCCAGCGCGAAGCCGTTTTCTGCCAGCTTGATCGCCGGGGCAATCACCTGGGCGCGCTTGAGGGTGCCGTATTTGCTCAGGGCCAGCTCCATGCCGGACACGGTGCCGGGGACGCCGACGGCCAGGTGGCCCTTGGCGCTCAGGCCTTCGACGACGTTGCCGGCCTTGTCCAGGTACATATCGGCGGTGGCGGCCAGCGGGGCTTTTTCGCGGAAGTCGAGGAAGGTCTTGCGCCCGTCGGCCAGTTGCACGGTCATGAAGCCGCCGCCGCCCAGGTTACCCGCCGCCGGGTACACCACTGCCAACGCGTAGCCCACGGCCACGGCAGCATCCACCGCGTTGCCGCCGGCCTTGAGTACATCCACACCGACATGCGTGGCCAGATGCTGGGCCGTTACCACCATGCCATTTTCACCGGCCACCGGGGCCTGGGAGGCGGCTTGCACACCGCTGACCGTCAATACCAGCGCAGTGGCAATCAAAGTACGGCTGAAGGGTTGGTATTTCATCCTTGGCTACTCGGGTTATTGAGATGCACCAAAATAGCCCGACTTGGATGCAATCCCCAGCGCAGTGGCGTTTTTATGACAGAACCTGTCGGTCACGGAACGATTCAGCGCTGGCCTCGACGGCCAATGGCGCTAGAATCGGCGCCATTCTTCACCTGACTCTCCGACACGAGCCTCCCCATGAGCTTTGATTTCGACACGATCCACCCCCGCCTCGGCACCGGCAGCACCAAGTGGAACCGTTACCCGCCCGACGTGTTGCCGATGTGGATCGCCGACATGGACATCGCCGCGCCACCCGCCGTGCTTCAAGCCCTGCACCAGCGCCTCGACCAGCAGATTCTCGGCTACAGCGTGGCCGGCCCGGACGTGCGCGCGGCCATCGTTGCCGACCTGTGGGCCAAATACGCCTGGCGCGTGCAGCCGGACGAGCTGCTGTTTCTGCCCGGAGTAGAACCCGGTTTCAATATGGCGCTGCATGCCTTCGTGCAGCCCGGCCAAGCGGTGGTGCTGCAAACCCCCAACTATCGGCCGATTCGCCTGGCGCCCGGAAACTGGAACCTGCCGCGCATCGAAGTGCCGTTCAAGCTGGTCAACGCGCAGTACATCACGCCGATGCCGCTGCTGCGCCAGGCGCTGACAGGGGCCGGCGCATTATTGCTGAGCAACCCGCACAACCCGGTGGGCAAAGTCTTCCCCCGCGAAGAACTGCTCGCAGTGGCCAATGCCTGCCTGGAACAGGGCGCGCTGATCATCAGCGATGAAATCCACGCCGAGCTGTGCTTCGACGGCCGTCGCCACATCCCCACTGCCAGCCTCAGCCCGGAAATCGCCCAGCGCACCATCACGCTGATGTCCGCGAGCAAGGCCTACAACGTGGCCGGCCTGAAGACCTGTTTTGCCGTAGTGCAAAACGCCGAGATGCGCGAGCGCTTCAACCAGGCGCGTTGCGGCATGGTCGACAGCGTCAGCCCCCTGGGCCTGGAAGCCACCCGCGCGGCCTACAGCCAATGCAGCGACTGGCTCGAGGCGTTGCTGCAGTACCTGCAGGCCAACCGCGACTACCTGCTCGACGCGGTAAAAACCCGCCTGCCCGGCGTGGTCATGCATGCGCCTCAAGGCACCTTTCTGGCGTGGCTGGATTGCAGCGCCCTGGGCCTGGACGACCCGCAACAGTTCTTCCTGGAACAGGCCAAGGTCGGTTTGAGCGCGGGGATCGAATTCGGCGATGACTGCCAGCAGTTCGTGCGCCTGAACTTCGGCTGCCCGCGGGCGTTGCTGGAAGAGGGTCTGCAGCGGATGGAGCGCAGCTTGCTCACCCGTTAAAACTGACTGGCCCCTTCCCGGGGCCAGTCGTTCGATGGTGTTGGCCCACCCTTGGGCGTGCGTCAGGTTTGAGGATTACCAGTTTCAACCTTCACGCTGCTCACCTGCACAGTCCGGATGGATGAGCCCGCTTGGCGTGGCGCATTTATCACCATAGTCACACCGTCGTTGGTGATGAACACTGGTCGTGCCCGATCATCCTCCGTATCGCTGGAAAAGGCATTGTTGAAGACAAGTGCGCGGCTATTCCACGGCGTATCGCCGCTCGTATCAACGGATAAATCACCGGAGGGCGAAACACGCCAGCCAGAGAGTTGCGCAGCTGAATAGTCCAACCTGACGATACTGTTGCCCGGGTCCTCGATAATCACGTTCTCGACCGCTCTGTTCACGATATAGGTATTGTTGCCGCCCTCTCCCGTGATGCGGGCACCACCATTGATGACAATAACGTTCGCGCCGTTGCCGGTGAATAACACATCTTTTTGACCGTTGAGCGTGAACATATGGTTCTCATCATTACCCTGGATAAAACTTTGCCCTCGTTCAACCGTAGTCACATTGGAAAAAGACTGGAAATGCGCGATTTTCTTCACCCCTTCCGTATTCGATTCCTGGGTTTTTATCGAGATCGTATTCGTCTTGAAGTTAACGACGTGCCCCGCGTATCGGGCTACTTTGTCCGCTCCATCTTCTTTATAGGGGGTCGTTAGAGCGCCGGAAAATGACAGCGTATTACGTCCTCCGCCGCCATTGAGTGACGTCTGTCGAGGACTGAAACCATCCTTATCGGTTATGGAGACTTGTTCAGCCTGTGCCAATGTCTGGCGCGCATCAGCGTTGAGCACTACTGTATCGTCTGCGTTCCCCCCGCTAACGCCTTTTTTGCCTGCGCCCAATAAAAAGTAGTTCGGTTTGGTTTCTATCCCTGTCACCCAATCATCCCCGTCGCCCATATCCCAAAGCGTGGCCTTGGTCTCCCCGGGCAGGCCTTCCACGGCGTTTATAGGCTTACCGTTCCATGATTTATGACCTGAAATATGATCATTACCCCCCGCGATTTCGACATGAGGTACCTGACCATTGACCGGGATCAAGTTCAACAGCCAGGTAATAGGTGAATACCAAAGTGAGGGCGTGAGCGGGACCTTACCCGGTACCAGTTTGGCCTCAACATCGGCAGAACCGTACACCACGCGTTCAAAATACTCTTTACCTGGACCGTCCAAAAACGCTTGATAACGAACCTTGCTCTGCTGTTCGTGCTCGTCGGCATATTTCTTTTCCAGATAGGGTTTTATGACATCGAATCCGGGTTCAAAGCCCAGAAACGACTTAACACCAATCGTGAATTTTTGCCCGTCGGTCAGCGGCGTATATTGATCAATTTCCTCTACAGTACGTACAGCGGAGTAAATCGATTGAGCAGCCATCAAGACCCCCGCAACGATGAGTCCGGCCGGTCCGGCAGCAGCGGCGCCCGCCATAAATGCAACGCCCAAGGTGATCGAAGTAACAGCCCCAGCGACTGAGAACGCACCGTTAACGTAGTGATCCTGAGCTTCTTTACCGGTACTGGCAGCCGCTTTATTGAACGAATCGACGGCATTGTAGATATCAAAAGGAACCGTGATGGTCGCAGCAACCCCACCGCCGACCCTCCCAACCATCTTTCCAATACTGGAGGATTTAAAGTTGACTATTGTCGGTGCCACACGACTGGCGGTCTTCTGCGCCACCTTATTGAGACCCGCCTCCACGCCCATCCCGACATATTCAGCCGCAACACTGCCCAGACCAACGGCCCCTTCCGTTGTATCGCCATTCTGAAGACTCTCTATAGAACTGCGCAGCGTTTGGAATGTGCCGAACGCCTGAAACCCCAGTCCCGCGGCGTTATTTTTTGCCCCCGACTTGCCGGGCGTTTCCGGGGAGAAAAAATCGCTGGGTATAGGCTTTTTACTTTGCTCAAGTTTCTTTATCTGGGCATGTTGTACAGATAAATCCCGCACTGAGTTTTGCAGCGATTCAAGTACAGGTCCGCTGTTTGCCGAACGGAACAGCGGCGCACTGTCGGTACTGCGGTGAGCGCCGATCTCAGCGATTACGTTTGTCACGCGATCGCCGACGTCACTCGAACTCCCTTTCAAATGAGCCTGAAATTTTTCAAGGTCGATCTGTACTTTGTTGATCAGTTGGTGACTATCCGCATCGCCGGGCAGCGGATTTTCAATAGGCTTGCCATCGATACTGGCGCCCATTTTATAAAGTTCGACACGACTTACGTTCAACTCACCAATGCGTACAGGGGGATGACTTACATCAAGTTTTTGCAGGCGCTCGACTTGCGCCGGGTCAATCGGTGCGGCGGGGGTGGACGGTGTAGAAGAAACGCTTTGTGGCGCGTCGCGTGGCGGGGAAAGCAGTTTGTCGAGCGAGGCCTGCGCCTGGCTGTCGAGTTTTCCGTCGTAGAGTCGCGCAGTAAAGCTTTGCTCCATAAAATCCAGGGGAGTTCTGCTCGCACGCGTACTGAGTTGATGGCCGCTTTCGCGAAAAGGCTCTTTGTTGTCTATTGTCGCGAGAAATTCATTGGGGTGGGCTCTGTAGTGGCTAAGCAACCCGAATTTTCCGGCAATGAGTGCGACCTGCTTCTGGGCTATACCGTCCCCGCCATTGGCCTTTGCTTGATGACCCACTCTATCAGCGACAGTGTTGTTACTCGCGGAAGGCGATGCAAAAAAGTCATCACCAATGATCAACGTGGGTTCGCGACCTAAACGTATCTGTGTTTCTGCTTGATCGCCCGGCCTGGCAATGACCACGGATATATCCGTACCTATCAACTTCCAAGTATTCGGGTCGCTCTGGTCAATCGTCTGCAGGGCGGTACTGATACGGTCCGCCACTTGCTTTGACCTGCTCGGGTCACTGTTCGCATCAGTGGTGATATTAATTTTCGCATACGGGCGGTACTCAGTTTTAACCTGTTTTTTTGGTCCGAGCTTATCCTTAGCCAGCCCGATACGGTCGTTTTCCATACGTTCAAAAACGGAGGGAAATTTAACGGGCGCGGCGGCCTCATTAATTGCATTTATCAGTTTTTGCTCAAGCGCCTTCATCGCCGAGACCTGATAAGAGTCTGGATGATTTTCGATAAATTGCTGCACATGGCCCAAAACGGCTTTCGTCTGGTGATACTGGGACATCCCTTTGGAAACGTGCAGTTTTTCCAGCCCCGTTACGACCTGCTCATAGTCCACCTGTACTGCGGGTTCCGGAGTCGACGTCTGGCCCCGAAAATGTTCAGCCAACGGCAGGCGGGAAGTATCAATCACCTTAATTTTTTCAAGATCGCCCAAAGGGGCGTCGTACATAAACCTGACGTCGTTTTGGGCAGGAGAGACATCAGAAATATAATCGGGATCAAACACACTGATTTTGTATTTCGGAGAACTAAAGTAACCCCCCTCCTCCATGGGTTTAAAAGAGCCTTTAAGTTCAGACCCTGCAAATACTTTTTTCAACCCCTCCTCAAAAAGCTCATAAGAAGAAAACTCCACCAACCCGTAATTCGGCTCTGCGAAGTAGTAAGTTCGATTATTATTGGCGTCCACCATCACACCGGCACTGACACGATGATTTTCCCCGCTGATCAGCAGCGTTTGAGTGGTTTTCGATTCCAACAGTCTAGGTGCAATATCAGTATACGGACCCAGTACGGACTTTTTGGGATCAGCTGCAAGTTCAATGTATTTTGTTTGTTCATGGACTTCAGCCAGCTTGTTGAAAAACTCCCGCGATTCAGGATCGTCCGGATTGGCAACCGCCTGGAAAACATTTCCCAAAAAAACATGTTGTTTGCCCTCAGCGACGGCCAACGAAAGAAGATGTGAGATACCTGAACATTGCCCTGGCGACAATCTGTTGATCATCGAAAGATAGTAACTTTGAGACATCGGCGTTACTTTCACGCCTTTGCCCGACATCACTTTCGAAAACAGACTGACATTGGCTTGAGTATCACCGATAACGCGCTGTTCACTCAGGCGTTGTATCGCCCCAAGTTGTTCGGGTGTTGTGGGGTGATCCACCGCCAATCGAAGGAGTTCCAAGTCGCTCATTGGGGCTGAATAACCTGGCAGAGAAACGGACGAGGGTGTGTTATAGCCTTTCAAGTAAGCGCTGGAATCAGGACTGGCCTTGGCCTGTACTACCTTATCATGAACTACTTTTAATACATCCTCATCCTTAACCACAATGGAAACAGGAGACGTCGGTTCCGTATCCTCACGTCGTACACGACTATGCCCGGGTGACTTTTGTAGGGTGTCATGCGGAGCTGAAGGATCTCGAGTAAGTTCATTGTCTAAACGAAACGACACACCCGCAGAAGAAGATATATTCATGAGTAATTCCGGTACGATATTATCGACTTAACCTCCCTGTATAGATGAATGCCCTGATCGGAAAACACTAGCAAAGCAAAAAGCATTCAACTGTCAGACTTATCTGTTTACCGTCATTATCGTTTGAAACAATACATTTCGACTGAACGTCTGAAACTCAAACACTAAAGAATACGCGCGACCAATGCCCTTATCCCCTTCCACCCAAGATCGGTACGCAGCTCCATACGCGGCTCAAAAACAGCGCCAACAGTAAGAAGGTCGAAACCCACAACGACACTCCCAAACTGTTTGACTACCGGCAGCGCCCCCTCACTAAGTTCCAGGCATTTATCTTATTTTATGCCCTGCACCAACGCTCATAAAAACCATGCACCCTTTGAATACTCCGACAGGCTCAACTCAGCCAGGACTTCGAGTCCCTCTGCGGCGTAGTTGCCAACCAGAACACCGGCGACCAGAGCCTCGGCGTCAACAGCGCCGCCCCGACAAAACTGGACGATCACACATCCCTCGACCAGCCCTTGGGTGATCCGCTACGGAGACTGATTTGCGGCCGCCATCGCCGGCAAGCGGGCGCCTACAGTGAATTACGCAAGTCTTTAGAGTTTGGCGATGGAAACTTCAGTCGATTTCACAAAGGCAATCACTTCACTGCCCACCTTCAACTCCAGGTCACGCACCGAGCGCGTGGTGATCACTGAAGTAACGATGCCGGACGCGGTCTGCACGTCGATTTCCGACACCACTTCCCCCAGCAGAATCTCCTTGATCACGCCCTTGAACTGATTACGCACGTTGATCGCTTTAATGGTCATGTCGGCTTTCCTTTTGGCTGTTAGGTCGATCTGCACGAATGTGCAGAGCCTCAAAGTGCGCCACCCACAAAAACATTAAAAGGAATATATAACTATTTGTTTATTCCATATTGGTATATCGAAGCTGTTTCACCGCCAACAGTCGATCAACAGCTTGCCCTCCTCACTAAAGCCTTCTCCGCTCGAAACCACGTAAACATGCGTGGGCTGGCCTTGCAACCACGCGAAGCCGTCAGCCTGCTGGGCCCCAGTGTCTGAAACCTTCCGTCGAAACGAAACAAAACAACTGCCACATTTTTGATCGCCAGTGTCTTCAAGTGAGTGTGACCCAATACCGCGTCCGCGCCTGCACCTCGAACCCTAGACTCGAGGCCAGCAGGCTGAGGATGCGGTCGGTGTCATCCAGGCGAAAACTGCCCGTCACCCGCAACGTCTCCAGGTTCGGCGCCCAGCGCAACACGCCTGGGCGATAGCGCGCCAGCTCACGCAGAAAATCCCCCAGCGCCTGGTTCTGTGCAGTCAGCACGCCGTCGCGCCAGCCCAGTTGCAGCACATCGAACGGCACCCACGCACCGAGCCCGCCGGCGCTCAATGGCGCTTGCTGGCCGTCCTGCAACGTCGCCAGTTGCCCGTTCACGTCGCGCACCTGCACGCGGCCCTTGAGCACCGACACCCGGCAGCCGGCAGCCAGTTCGCGCACGCACACCTCGGCCTGACTGACCCGCACTTCGCCGTAGCGCGTGCGTAGCGTCATCGCGTGTGCGCCCGGCACGTTCAGCGCCAGTTCGCCGTCCACCAGCGTGATGCGCCGTTGCACCGGGTCCACATCCACGGCCGTGGCGGTATTCAGTTGCAGGCTGCCGCCCTCGGCCAACGGCAGGCGCCTGCGCTCGCCGGTGGCGGTGTGCAGGTCGGCGCGCCAACTATCTATAGGTAACTGGCGACTGATCAACCAGGCCGTCGGCACCAGCGCCGCCACGCCCAACGCACGCTTGAGCAACGCCCGCCGCCCCACTTGCGGGCGGTCGAGGCTGGCCATCGCCAACGCCTGGGGCAGCGCGCTGAAGCGCTGGCGCAGGGCCTGGGCTTTCTGCCAGGTGTGTTCGTGCTGCGGATGACTGTCGCGCCAGTGCTGCAACGCGGCATGATCGCGTTCAGTGGCCGCCCCCGATTCCAGCAGCGCCAGCCATTGCGCGGCCGCTCGCGCAACCTCACGGTTCACAGGTCCACCAGCAGGCAATGTTCATAGGCTTGCGCCATGTAACGCTTCACCGTGCGCTCCGACACCTCAAGCCGCTCGGCAATCTCTCGATAGCCCAGGCCCTCCAGCTGACTCCAAAGAAACGCCCGGCGCACCAGTGCAGGCAAGCCGTCGAGCAATTCATCCAGGGCTTGCAGGGTTTCCAACACCAGCCAGCGCTGCTCGGGAGATGGCACGCAGGCTGGCGGCAGGTTGCCAAGAGCCGTCAGATAAGCCTGCTCAAGGCTGCGGCGCTGATGAAAATTGACCAGCAGGCGCTTGCCCACCGTCACCAGATAGGCCCGCGGTTCCTGCATCTGCGCGAGCGGCTGGGCACTGGCGAGCACCCGCACGAAAGTGTCCTGGCTCAGGTCAGCCGCATCCCAGGCATTGCCCAGGCGCCGCCGCAGCCAGCTTTCCAACCAACTGCGATGGTCGCGATACAGGCTCGACAACGTCGGTTCGGCGGCGTGCGAAGGGACAACAGCATCATTCATGGCAAGCAACCTGCGCAGCGCGATTGAGTCTCAAATGAGATTAATTCTAATTAATATCGCGGCGAGACACCATGACTTTCAACTGAATGTTCATGCGGACTGTGCCGCCCCTTGGGCCTGCCCGCGCCCGACTACACTGCTTGATGCCCAAATCGGAGCCCGGTACGACCGCGAACTGTCTCTGCCATTTCGACCATGGTTCGCGAGTACAACAAAGCTAAACCAATCAAACAATAAATAAAGGTTGCTGAATACATCACGTCATCCACCCTAATAAATCATCTGGTAGCCGAACGCCTAATAATATTTGCCTGCTACGTCTTCCAAATTTAATAGAGCGCATTTCAACCAGTAACAAAAAATCAAAACCACGTTTAAAACGCTTCTCGCAACAATTCCCCTATAGTGAACAACAGCATTTTTTGGCATCGTACATATACTGCGCACAAACAATGCCAGCACCTATATCTCTAATACACTCACCCTTACAACCGAACATCTATCATGCCCAATACTTCAACATTCCCCACCCGCACACCGCTACAAGCGCCCCATTACTTTCCTCGTGTTTCCGAGCACGAACCGGAAGCGGAAGATGACGCAGGGAAGGATAAAAAAATGTCGCTCGACACTACTCAAGCCGGAAGAATTATTTCTCGAAATGGCGCGACCTGGCACGATAAAAATCGAGACAGCCATACAACTATCTACTACGAATTCGATCTCAAGGACCCAGTTCATCAAGCAGACATCCACACCAACTTTACCGAAGAGCAAAAAGACGGCCTTAGAAAGGCAATGCAGAGTTGGTCAGATATCGCCAATATACGCTATAAAGAAAACCCGCCGAAAGGTGAGTGGCTGGGCGATACAAAGTTTTATAGTGATAACCCCGACGCGGAAGGCTTACTTGCGGTACGCAAACATTTAGGTCATGGCATTGGGGGAAAGGCAGCTATCGGAACAGCGGATGTTTGGTTGGGATTAAGAAATCCAAATGAAAACCTGAGCCCCAGGTCGGTGGGTGGTTTCGTTGCCATGCATGAATTTGGGCACAATCTAGGACTACCCCATCCTGGACACTATAACGGGAGCGCCAACTACACAAAAGATGCCCTCTACGCTGAGGACACCAGAGGCCACTCCATCATGAGTTATTTTGAAGAACAGGAAAACGGCCAACACTTCAGCGGCGGCCACCCGTGGACACCCATGATGGATGACATAAGCGCGATACAAAGAATCTACGGTTCCAACTACACCACTCGAAATACCGATACGACTTACGGCTTCAACTCTAATACCGATCGGAATGCTTTGACTTTCAAATCGACGGATGACCGCCCCGTTCTCTGCATCTGGGATGGCGGCGGGAATGATACCTTGGACTGTTCGGAGTTCACGGCAGACCAACGCATCAACCTAAACGAGCAAACATTCTCCAATGTGGCCGGACTGAAGGGGAATGTCTCCATCGCCAAAGGCGTTACCCTGGAAAACGCCGTTGGTGGCCACGGCAATGACCATCTGATCGGCAACACAGCCGACAATAGGCTCACCGGTGGCGCGGGTGCGGACAGACTAACGGGCGGCAAAGGGAAAGATTTTTTTATCTATAACACCACATCAGACTCTACCCCGGAAAACCCAGACTTTATTACCGACTTTATAAGCGGTATTGACAGTATTGACGTGTCCACTTTACTGAAAAAAAGTGGCGTAAATAGTCTCAACTTCGTCACTCATTTTTCCGGGAGAATTGGTGAGGCAGCGCTTGGCTTCGATGAGAAGCTGAATGAAGGCACTCTCACGATAGACCTGACAGGCAAGGGTCAAGCTACTTTCCTCATCAAGACCCATGGAAAGATATATCCGGCAGACGTAGTACAGGTCCCCTCGACATACAAACCCGTTGACGCATCTCCCCCGCGCATCAACCCCGACGGAGGACGCACCGATGGTTACGTGCCTCCGGCACCGATCGTCGTACCGCCCTCCGTCAGTGTCGTCATTGGCACTAAAGACAACGATGTCCTTCGTGGCGACCATGGGGACAATCTGATAACCGGCGGTGCTGGCGCAGATACGCTCGTGGGCGGATCAGGCAGGGATACTTTTGTATATGAGCACGCCAGTGACTCCACCATTCAACGACCGGACCAGATACTGGATTTTAAAACCGGCGTTGACACGATTGACGTTTCCAAAGCGCTTGAAAAGGCCGGCGTTCACAGTTTGAATTTTGTCACTCAGTTTACCAGGCGCTCGGGGGATACGGTTATCCGTCATAATTCAACAAGCAACGAAAGCACTGTTGGGATAGACATGACCGGAAACGGAAAAGCGGACCTATTTATTCATACCCAAGGCAAAATCAACGCCGGTGACATTTTAAGCAAAACAATATAATAGCAACAGCACACATAGAATATCTCAATACACTAGGTTACTTAACCCATGACTGACTCATTAAGCACTCGCACGCCTAACCGCTTGACAAACTTATCACCCGATATCCACACACGCCCAATGGCACCGATCGTTACTGAAAAAGCGTCCCTGACCACAGAGGACGCTGTAAACCTGATAATTAAAGAAAAAGTGCATGATCGCCACTTAGACGGGGTCACTAACATTCTTTACGAGTTCTTCTCAGAATCCAAATCAGATCATTTCCACTATCACTCACCTACCGAGTTCAACGCCAATCAAAAACACCAGACCCGGAGAGCCATCCAAGCCTGGGAAGACCTGGCCAACGTAACATTTACAGAGCTTCCAGAACCCACCTCATCAAACGATACCCGAACGATAGTGGGAAAACACAAACATAATGACCACAGAATAGTATTTGGACAAACTGAACACATAAAAAGCGGTGGCATTATTTCGAACTATCCCGGCGCCCCCCACGCGTCCCTTGCTATACTGGGCGCATCCACAGTAGATTCTGACTTTGATCACAACGATGTTAAGCGTGGAGTATTAACCACCCTGATTGGCGGAGCGTTAGGACTCGGTACGCCATTTCAAACCAGAACAACACAACACGTCAACAGTTCCGGCGAACCGCAGGATTCCGCATTTCACACCAAGGACAACCTCGACTACACGATAATGAGCCCCCACATAGGCGTTCAATCAAAGAGCGACCGCCCCGCAGCCGCCATGATGCACGATATTGCCGCCGTTCAAAAAATGTATGGCGCCAACTTGAAAACACGGAACACGGATACTGTTTACGGTTTCAACTCCAATAGTGGTCGCGACTTTCTTAGCCTCAAGTCTGATAAAGACAAAGCACTATTCTGTGTCTGGGACGGTGGTGGCAATGACACCCTCGATTTTTCCGGTTTTTCCCAGAACCAAAAAATCAACCTCTACGAACGATCGTTTTCCGATGTGGGGGGAATGAAAGGCAACGTCTCCATCGCAAGGGGCGTGACCCTGGAGAACGCCGTGGGCGGAGCAGGCGACGACTTATTGATTGGTAATCACGTAGACAATCGACTAAAGGGTGGCGCCGGCGCGGACAGTCTGGAGGGCGGCAATGGTGCCGACACCTTCATCTATGATGACGTCAGCGACTCTACCCCCGAAAACCCGGATCTTATTACCGACTTCAGCAGCGGGACCGACAAAATCGATCTTTCCGGCGTACTGCGAAACAACAGAATCGGAAGCTTAAACTTTGTAGCGAACTTTACCGGCAAAGCCGGTGACGTCGTGCTGAGTTACAACGCAATAACCGGCCAGGGCAGCCTAGCAGTAGATTTGACCGGCAACGGCCAGGCGAGCTTACTAATTAAGACCGTGGGCCAGGTACGGGCGGGCGATGTTCTGGTTTCAACATTGCAGCAACCATCGGGACCCAATAATCCTGTTCCGCCCGCCCCACCAGAAACCCCACAAACAGCCCGGAATGAAGCATTACCTCTCTCTCAAACATTCAACAGCGGCCACACCGCACAAAACCAATCTGTCAGCCATGTAGCACTCCCTAACATAACGCCAACCTCCAGCATCGTTTCGCAAGTGGTCTCCGCCCATACGCCTGTCACGGTTGTTTCGGTGAATAACGAGCATTGGAATTACTACATCAATCTGCCAAAAGAGCCCAAGGACAACGACATCGTTATCGTTAACTCAACGGCACTTAACAAGAGCAAAATCATTGACGACAATACCGGCCAATTCAATTATTTAGGCATCATCAACCCTGGCGAAAAACGCGCGCTCAAATACTCCGCAGAGACCAAAACCTGGCAGCCTCAAGAGACCAGCGAAACGCAGTGGATTGGCTCAAAGATCTTGCTCGGCACCTCCCATGCTGTCGTTTCCCTGAATAGGCACAACTGGAGACCGCAGGCCAGGCTGCCTATCGAAGGAACAAACGGCGATATCATCAGACTGCACTCTGATGCGGATCTTCCGATAGATATCAAGACGTCCGATGTCACCGACCCTACGGTGTGGCAACTAACCAAAGGCGATGCCATAGACTTTCAGTACAACGCCAAGACCGGCTCATGGGAAATGCTGCGCCCAACAGGTCAGTTCTATCGCGCACAATCATTGGTTACTGGCGTGATGCCTCCTCCTTCCACTTATCGAACCTACGTGGAAGTAGCCAATGGCAATTGGCAGGAGTCAATTTCTCTCCCAACCGAAAATGTGCATGAGGGCCATCAAGTTATTATAAAAACAACAGCCAACCAAAGCTTCAAAGTCAAGCATGGGCAAACCCAATACACTATCGGCCCGGGGGAGTCTGTTTCATTTAAGGCCGACAAGAACGGTCGGTATGCGAGAGAGCCGAAACCTGCAGACTACTATGCTCATTTAACGGTCAAATCCAAATTACATTATTTCAATCAAGATGGCGTGTGGAGAACGTGGTAACAATTTAATCAGCGTAAGTTGCCCCCCTCTCACAATACCCGCTCCATCTTGATGATCTCGAAGAATCACCGCGCTTTCCCCACGGCCGAACGTCCCCGCCGAAATTTCGAAAACCACTCAAGATGTAGAACTTTTCGGCGGTCGGGGCTCCTTTTCAGACGAGCCCTGGCGTCGTCCTGCGTAGCGAGGCCGATCAGCCGTTTTTTTCATTCCCTGGCGATTTCAAATGTGCCCAGTGAACCCCGGCGTTATAGCGGACCCGGCGCCTGGCAGCGACCTAAAACCGCACACGTTGTCCGTTGACCATGCTGATCACACCCCATATAGTGTGCCCACGCCAACAAACAACCACTACATAGTGTGCGAACTCGTAAAATGCTGACCACACTATGCGCAGTATTTCAATGCCTTGAAGCCTGCAAATCACTTATTTTTGGACGGGTTCACACACCGTCAGCACAGACCAGGAAGGAGTATTTCAATGCTGAGTTGGGATGAAGTCGACAACGAAGACACCGGTGCAGCGGTGATCAGAGGCGCCAACGCCGGCCACGCCACCGAAGCCAACATGGACCGCCTCGACGGTGCCGGCGCCGCTGCCGCCATCGAAGCCCGCGCCGTCACCGCCAACGACTCCGCCGCGATCATCCGCG
>NZ_JAFCXJ010000020.1:0-36708 GCF_049898265.1 Pseudomonas sp. PSPC2-3
CGTTCAATCTGCTCGAGCCGGCCGAGTTTGTAGCCGAGTTCGATTCGCACATCATTGAGGGAATCGCGTAACCGGCTCAGCCGACCTTGGGCGTCATAGTCGAGGAGGATGCGGTTGTCATTGCGGTCTCCCAACTGGCTCAGCCGCAGGTGCAACGGGTTGCCTGGCGTTGGTTCGAACAGCCGATAAATACCGTCGACGCTTTCAATCAGCACCTGCCCGTTGACATGGCGCCGCACGCTCAGGCCTTCGCCCGCGCTGAACACCGCACCGCCCAAGGGGATCACGCCCATGTCGATCTGCCGGGCCTGCTCGTCGGTGTAGATCAGGCGCTCGCCGCCCTCAGCAAGCCCTCCTATCTCGAGGAAAACCTCGTAGATCACACTCCAACCGGAGCCGAACAGGCCATCGCGGCGTTCGTCCCGACTGCTGTAGTAGCGCTGCCACTCGATCGGCAACAGGCCAGGCAGGGTGAAGTCCAAGTCGTCCTCACCGTCGAGAATTTTCGCCCCCGTGGCGCTGTGTACCGGGTTGGGCGAACCGGCGACCGCCGAGGTAATGGCATTGCTCACCTGGCCGCTGCCCCACGACACCAGCCCGCTCACCACCATGCACGGCAGCTTGCTGAAAAACTTCGCGCCACCGCCGCGCAAGGTCAGCAGCGCCGTCACCGCCAAGCCAACCCCCGGCGTCTTGCCGCTGCGGATTTCGCGGACGACGACCGGGGCGCCGCCGATGATCACATTCGGCGAAACCTGCGCCGTCCCAACCTTGGCCTCGCAGGTGCTGCGATCCCCACTGCGCACGGCGGGCTGGCCGTTGATAAATACGCGACTGGAACCCTCGGCCATGTATTGGTCTGGCATCGGCGGGTGTTTATCGCAGTCGACTTTATCGCCAGGACAAGGCACGGCGCCCAAGGCCGGCGTAGCGACTGTCGGGCGCCATAGCTGAGAGAAAAAGCCTTCAGCGATATCCAGATAAGTAGGCTCACCCTCTGACGCTGCGATTACATCCGAGATCTTGCCAGCCGCCCGCGCCGCGGGTTTGCCGTTGATGAATACGTTGGGCGAACCGCTGCTGATGAAGGCGTCGATGACGGGAGGAAACAGGGCATTGGCGAAATACTCACATAATCGTGAGAGGCCTTTGTCCGCGCCGGATTTGCTCATGCCGACGCCGACCACCGCCCCCACCACGGCGCCGAGTACAACACAGCCGAGGCCGCCAGTCGCCACGGTCAAACCCGTCGCCGCAACCACCGCCGCTGTCGCCAAGGCCGTCACGGCCACGCTGGCCGCAATCTCCAGAACACCGCCTAACACGTCGGCCAGCATGGAACTGTGCAGAAGCGCATCGCCCTCGCGGGCGGCCCAAGGCGTGTCAGTCATGCGCAACGATCCGTGTTTGAAAAAGACCCGGATCAAATCACGCGGTGGTTGCCTTGCTCAGGTGAGACTTTCCGATGCGCTCGTAGGAATACTCCGAATCAGCACCCAAACTAAATGCATCAAAGGAATAATCATAAACTAGATAATCAGTTATTTTAATAATTACCATATAACCAAAAAGAACTTCACAGCAGGTTTTTATGGGAATAACGTTAACCCCTCACCGACCCCTTCTCCAGGCGGAGGTAGCCGAACCCTTTCTTGATCTGCCTGGAGCCTGCATCCCATGGTCTTTGCCTCCCCGTTCAAACGCCTGTTCCTGGGCACCGCACTGGCCTTCGGCCTGAGCACCGGCGCCCATGCCGCCGACCTGCAACCGCTGCGGGTGGCCAATCAGAAATCGACGATCAAGGCGCTGCTGGAAGTCTCCGGCGAAGCCAAGAATGTGCCCTATGAAATCCAGTGGGCGGAATTTCCGTCCGCCTCGCCGCTGGGTGAAGCCTTGAATGCCGGCGCCGTGGATATCGGTGCGCTGGGCGACGCACCGTATGTGTTCGCCCTCGGTGCCGGTGCGGCGCTCAAGGTGGTCAGCATCATCCACGCCGACGGGCGTAGCACCACCGCCCTGCTGGTGCCGAAGGACTCACCCATCAAGACCGTGGCGGACCTCAAAGGCAAGCGCATCGTGACAGGCCGTGGCTCCATCGGGCATTACCTGGCGATCAAGGCCCTGGCCAGCGCCGGCCTGACCACCCAGGACGTGCAGTTCATTTTCCTGCTGCCCAGCGAATCGCGCCTGGTGCTGGACAATGGCAGCGCCGATGCCTGGTCGACCTGGGACCCCTACACCACCGTGGTCACCTCACAAAGCCAGGCGCGGATCGTGGCCAGCGGCAACACGCTGTTGAGCAATCACCTGTACCTCGCGGCAACCAGCCAGGCCATCAGCGAAAAACGCGCGCAGCTCGACGACTTTGTCGCACGCGTCGACCGCGCCTACGCCTGGGCCAATACGCACCCCAACGAGTACGCCGCCGCCCAGAGCAAAATCACCGGGCTGCCGCTGGCCGTGCATGTGGCCGTGGCCAAAGAAACCCACCTGACCCCGGTGCTGATTGACGACGCCGTGATCAGCGGCCTGCAAGCGACCGCCGACACCTACCAACAAGAAGGCCTGCTGCCCCGGCACATCGACGTGTCGCAGGGTTTCGACAAGAGCTTTAACGCCAAGCGTGCCCCCCAAAACCAAGCATCGCGTTAACAGGAGCAGAACATGAGCAAGCCACGTCAATTGAAACTCGGCGCCATGGTTCACGGTGTCGGCCACGGCTGGGGCGAATGGCGCCACCCACAGGCGCAACCGAATGCCAGTACGAATTTTGCGTTCTACAAGCAGCAGACTGAACTGGCCGAAACCGCCAAGTTCGACTTCGTGTTCATCGCCGACAGCCTGCACATCCATGCCAAATCCAGCCCGCATTACCTCAACCGGTTCGAACCGCTGACCATCCTCTCGGCCCTGGCCGCGTTGACCACGCACATCGGCCTGGTCGCCACCGTCACCGTCAGCTACACCGAGCCCTACCAGGTCGCACGCCAGTTCGCCTCGCTGGACCACATCAGCGGCGGCCGCGCCGGCTGGAACGTGGTCACCTCGTGGCTGAGCGGCACCGCCGATAACTTCGGCAAGGCCGAGCACCCGCCACATGCGGTGCGCTATCGCATCGCCAGGGAACACCTGAATGTGGTCAAGGGGTTGTGGGACTCCTGGGAGGACGACGCCTTTGCCTACAACAAGCAAAGCGGTGAGTTCTTCACCCCGCACAAGCTGCACACGCTGAATCACCAGGGCGAGTTTTTCTCGGTGAAAGGCCCGCTCAACATCGCCCGTTCGCGCCAGGGCCAGCCGGCGATTTTCCAGGCGGGCACCTCGGAGGACGGGCGCAACTTCGCCGCCGAGCACGCTGATGCGATCTTTGTGCATGTCGACGGCATCGAAGACGGCCTGGCCTACACCCAAGACCTCAAACGCCGCGCCACAGGCTTCGGCCGCGACGCCGACAGCCTGTCGATCCTGCCGGGTATCCGCCCGATTGTCGGCCGCGACGCCGCCGAAGTGGAACGCCGCTATCAGCAGGCAGTGGACCTGGTGACCGTGGAAGATGCGATTGTCGCCCTCGGTCGCCCGTTCAACGACCATGACTTCAGCCAGTACCCGCTGGACGAACCGTTCCCCGAGTTGGGCGAACTGGGTTCCAACAGCCAGAAAGGCGGCTCCGACCACATCAAACAACTGGCCCGGGACAAAGGCCTGACCCTGCGCGAAGTGGCCTTGCATTTCTCGCGGCCCAAGCGTGATTTTGTCGGCACCCCGGAGCACGTCGCCGATACGATCCAGACCTGGTTCGAGACCGGCGCCAGCGATGGTTTCATCGTCAATTCGGTGCTGCCCGATGGCTTGCAATACTTCACCGAACGGGTGGTGCCACTGCTGCAACAGCGCGGCCTGTTCCGCAGCGAATACAGCGGCCAGACCCTGCGCGACAACCTCGGCCTGGACGTACCGGCCAACCGCTACAGCGTCGCCGCCGAGGTCGAAGCACAGCAGGAGGCATTGGCATGAGCGAATCCCTCCACATCGGCGAGCCAGCCCGCTGCCCGATTTCTGACCGAGTCCATGCATCATGACGTCATCCTCGCCACCGTCCTTGCGCGCCGTGGAAGTCGCCAACTTCGACGCCCTGCTCGACCGTCTCAGCGCCGAACTGGCCGGCAGCGCTAAGCTTTTCGACGAGAGCGGCGCCTTCCCCCACGCCAACTTCAAACGGCTGCATGAACACGGCCTGCTCGCCCTCACCGTGCCCAAGGCCCTCGGTGGCGGCGGCGCCAGCCTGGCCCAGGCACGCAAAGCCATCAGCGCGATTGCCAAGGGCGAACCCTCTACCGCGCTGATCCTGGTGATGCAGTACCTGCAACACACGCGCCTGCAAGACAGCAAAACCTGGCCCGCGCACCTGCGTGTAAAAGTCGCCGAAGACGCGGTACGCCACGGTGCGTTGATCAACGCGCTGCGCGTCGAGCCGGACCTCGGCACCCCCGCCCGCGGCGGCCTGCCGGCGACCACCGCGGTGCGCAGCCCTGAAGGCTGGCGCATCAGCGGGCGCAAGCTCTACTCCACCGGCAGCCACGGCCTGAGCTGGTTCAGCGTGTGGGCGCGCAGTGACGATGCCGACCCGCTGGTAGGCGCCTGGCTGGTCCCCAAAAACAGCCCCGGCATAAGCATCATCGACAGCTGGGACCACCTGGGCATGCGCGCTACCTGTAGCCATGACGTGGCGTTCGACAACGTGCTGGTGCCGCTCGACCACGCCGTCAGCGTCAGCCCCTGGAGCGCACCGCAGCCGGAACTGGATGCCGAGGGGTTGCTGTGGATGTCAGTGCTGCTGTCGTCGGTGTATGACGCCGTGGCCCAGGCCGCGCGCGATTGGCTGGTGAACTGGCTGCAAGCGCGCCAGCCGTCCAACCTCGGCGCCGCGCTGGCGACATTGCCGCGTTTCCAGGAAACCGTCGGGCATATCGACACCCTGCTGTTTGCCAACCGCAGCCTGCTCGACGCCGCCGCCGAAGGGCATACCCCGGCCGGCAATGCGGCGCAGTTGAAGTACCTGGTGACCGGCAACGCGATCCGCGCCGTGGAGCTGGCGATCGAAGCCTCGGGCAACCCCGGCCTGTCCCGCCACAGCCCGCTGCAGCGCCACTACCGCGACGTGTTGTGCAGCCGCGTCCACACCCCGCAGAACGATACCGTGCTGCAAGGCGTCGGCAAGGCGGCCTTCGCCCAACGGCAGAAGGAACGCACATGAGCAAGGGCACCACCCTGAGCTTCCTCGTCTGAGGTGCGCTCGGCCAACGCCTGACTCGGTTAAAAAATGTGGCAGGGGCCTTGTGTCGGCTGGCCAATCTCATTTGATGCGGTAGTGAAAGGTATTGCGCACCGCCGGCACCGCTACCGCCTTGCCGTCAACGATCCTCGGCTGGTAGCGGAAGGTATTCGCCGCCGCCAATGAAGGCCGGATAAACAGCGGGTGACAGCCGTCCAGCACCTTGGGGTTTTCCACGCGGCCCAGGGAGTTGACGGTGTACTCCACCGAGCAATCGCCTTCGATGTTTTTGTCCAGGGCGCGTTCGGGGTACTGCGGTGCTTCTTTGCTCAGCGGCAAGTATTGGCGACTGTCGAACGCCGGGGCTGGAGCAGGTGTGGCAACCCGCGCGGTTTCAGCGGCCAGCCGCGCCTGGTTCAGCCGTTGTTGCTCCAGCTCGCGGTTGTGCTGTTCGGTGGCCTGGCGTTCCTGTTGCTGTTCAAGGCGCTTTTGCTCGACGCGCTTACGCGCCAGGGCCGCTTTCTCCAGTTTTTGCGCCTGGATCTGCGGGTCGAGGGTGGGTTTCACCGGCGTCGGCACCGCCACGGGCTCCGGCGGTGGCGGCGCCACCGCCAGCGCTTCAGGCAGCGGTTCAGCCACGGGGGCCGGGGCCGGCGGCAGCATCACCAGTTGCGTATGCATCACCTGCGGCGCTTGCACCATCGGCTTCTGCGGTGACCAGCCCAACATCAGCCCGGCCACCACACCCACATGCAGCGCAACGGCCAGGCTCGCCGCCAAGCCTTTGCGCCACCACCCGCTGCAATCCCGAGGCGCCATCACCAGGCTCGGACTGTGCATGATCATCGCCGTCATTGCGGGGCCTCGGTCACCAGCCCCAGGTGGCTGACACCGCCCTTTTGCAACACCGCCATCGCCGCGACCACGCGCCCATACCCGGCGTCTTCGTCAGCGCGGATATAGACCTGGGTGTCACTGCGCGCCGCCACCACTTGCATGACCTTGGCGCCCATGTCCTCCAGGCTCACGGCGCTGTCGGTCTGGTGCTGCGTGTCCAGCTCGTCGCCGAGGTTCCAGTAGTAACTGCCGTCGGCCTTTACCGACAGCGTGAGGATCTGCTGGCGGGTGTCGGTGGCCAGCGCCTCGGCGGCGACCTTGGGCAGGTCGATCTTCACGCCCTGGGTCAGCATCGGTGCGGTGACCATAAAGATCACCAACAGCACCAGCATCACATCGATATAGGGCACCACGTTCATCTCGGCCTTGGGCCCGTGCTTGCGTTGCGGCCTGGTTAACATGGGCTTGCTCCTGTTCAGGCGGCCGTGGCCAGGTGGGTCGGCATGCCGCTCAGGCTGCGATGCAGGCGCACTTGCAGTTCATTGCCGAAGGCGTAGTAGCGGGTGAGCAGCGTCTGGCTGCGCGCCGAAAAGCGGTTGTAGGCGATCACCGCCGGGATGGCGGCAAACAGGCCGATGGCCGTGGCGATCAAGGCTTCGGCGATGCCCGGCGCCACCGTGGACAGCGTGGCCTGTTGCACCTGGGACAAGCCGAGAAAGGAATTCATGATGCCCCACACCGTGCCGAACAGGCCGATGTACGGGCTGACCGAACCCACGGTGGCGAGAAACTGCAGGCCCTTTTCCAACTCGATTTCCTGCGCGGTGATCGCCACCTGCAAGGCGCGCTCCACCCCTTCGAGTACCGCCGGATCGTGGCTGTGCAGGTGCTGGTATTCCTCGACCCCGGCGATAAAGATCGGCGCCACGCCGCCCTCGCCCGCCTGCACGGTGTCGCGGTACAGCGCCTGCAGGTCCGGAGCCGCGCGAAAGCGCGGCAAAAACCCGTTCAACTGGCGCTCCAGGCGTCGCAGCACACTGCCGCGCTGGAGGATCAAGTACCAACTGAGCAAGGACGCCAACAGCAGCGTGACCATCACCGCCTTGACCAACAGGCTGGCGTCGCTGATCAACCCCCAGATCGTCATATGTTCCATCGTCGCGTGCATGGTGGTGAACTCCTATTCGATTAAAAAGTGATGACCGGGTGATGACGGCTTACGGCAATTTCAGCGCGCGGGTCACATCGCGCCAGGGCACGAACTTGAAGTTCTGGGTTTGCTCCGGCATACGCTTGCGCCCGTCCTGCACCACCAGCATGCCTTGGCTCCACGGCCCGCCGAGGTTGACGGCGGTGACTTCGAGGCCATCGGTTTCCGACGCCCCATCGATCCCGGCCTCAGCGTTCAAACCGACGCGAAAGGCGCCGTGGGCGGCGAACGGCGGTTCGGCATCCACCACCAGGTAGCTGTCATTGCCTTGGCTGGAGATCACCAGGTAATCGCGCGCGCCGCTCTGGTACAGCGCCAGGCCCTCGACATCCGCGTGCAGTTGCGCGCCGACCTTGATCACGCTGGTCAACGTCGCCGGCTGATCGGCTCGGGCGTCCACCGCCCAGACGCCGACATCTTCTTCACCGATGAACAGGCGCTGACGCTGGTCATCGGCGACGCAGCCTTCGGGTTGGCTGTCGACCTTGAACTGGCGCACCAACTCGCCCTGCACGCGGCCAGCCGGCGCGCTCAAACGGTATTGCAGGAAGGTGCCGTCCTTGCCGTTGGCGATCGCGTACAGTTCACCGCTGGCCGGCTGGAACAGACAGATGCCGTAGATTTCCTTGAGCGGCGTCGGCACTTCGCCGGCTTCGCGCAACTCGCCGCTCTGACGGTCGATGCTGAACAGGCTCAGGCTGTTGTGATCGCGATTGCTCGCCACGGCGAGGTCGACGGTCTGTTGGCCGAGCTTGAAGTTGGGGCGGACATCGACGTTGTTCAGGCGCCCCACTGCCAGCTCCTGCAACAGCTTGCCGTCGAGGTCGTAGGCCAGCAGGCCTTGTTTTTTGTTGGTGCCGAGCACACGGCTCTGCGCCGGTCGTTGCGGGTGAATCCAGATCGCCGGGTCGTCCGCCGCATCGCCTTGGCGCCCGACCGGGTCGGTCTGGCGCTGGGCGGCGACTTCCGGCAGCACCGGCAGCGGCGCGACGGGCGTAGCCTGCCACGTCAACTCGGCCTGATAGAGGTTGCCGCTGTCGTCGTCGCGCAGCAGCAGTTGCCGGCCTTTGATTGCCAGGTTTTCCGCCTCCTTCACACCCGGCAGGTGCAGGCTCGGCAGGGCGACCCAGCGCTCGCCGTCCTGCTGGAACAGCTGCAGTTGCGCGGTCTTCGGATCAAGCGCGACCAGCCCACCCGGCACCAGCGCCATGGCCCCGGCGGCGCGCCCGGGATTGTCGAACAGCGCCACCGGGGTGCGTTTCACCTCGGCTTCCGGGTGCGCCGGGTAGGCCCACCAGCCGACGTTTTCTTCGTTCACCACCAGTTGATGGGTCGCATCGTCCACCTGGCAGAACTGCGCCGACGGCGGCAGCGGCACGCCGCGCACACGCTGGGGTCGGGCCAGCAACGTCGGACCATTGCCCACCAGCCATTGCTCGCCCTTGCCCTCTTCGCCCACCAGGAACACAAACAGGTTGGCCGCCGAGTCGCGATACAGGCACACGCCGTTGACCGGATAGTCGCGGGTCGGCAGGTACAGCGGCGCGCCCCAGCGTTTGCCGGCGCTATCCAGGCTGATCAGCATGGCCTGCTGGCGTTGGTTATCCAGGGTCGCCACCAGCACCTGGGCACCGGCGGCACGGCTGTCGAGGCTGCTGAAGTTGCCCTTGAAACGCGCCAGTTCGGCGCCTTTTTCGTCGAGCAGCAACAGGCCGTCACGGGTGCTGGCGGCCAGGCGTTCGGGGCCGTTGGGCAGGAAGGCCAGCGCCTCGGCGTTCAGGTTCGGCGCCCAACGCGTCAGGGCCAGGTCGGCGGCCAGCGCATGGCCGCAGGTGGCCAGGGCCATCAGCAGGTATAGCTTGGAAAATCTCATGAACAGGCAAATCCTTCGAAAACGATGAACAACCCATGTGGGAGGGGGTTTGCTCCCGATGGCAGTGATTCGGCTGATAAATCCGGCGACTGACACACCGCTATCGGGAGCAAGTCCCCTCCCACACTCGGGTCGAGGTGGTGGTTAGAAATGGGTGAAGGTCAGGCCGAGCTTGTAGGTCGGGCCGTACTCTTCGTACTGGCCGTTGTAGCTGCGGTGGCCGGTGTAGACGAAGTACGACTCGTCGGTGAGGTTCTGCGCCTCGAAGCTGACTTGCAGGTTCTTGGTCAGCGAGTAGCGTGCGCTGAAGTCGACAAAAGTCTGTGCGTCGACGTGCAGGTCGTGGGCCTTGTCGTTGATCGAGGCCAACTCATACAGGTAGGCCGATTTGTAGTTGGCCGACACGCGCAGGCTGAGCTTGTCGTTTTCCCAGCCGAGCATCAGGTTGCCGACAGTGTCCGACTGGTTGGGCAAGCTGATGTTGCGTGTGCGGTTGCCGCCGCTGGCCGCGTCGAAGCCTTCGATATCGGCGCTGGAGCGGCTGAACGTGGTGTTTGCACCGACCAACAGGCCGTTCCACGGCGCGGGCAGCCAGTCGAACTTTTGTGAGTAGGCCAGTTCCAGGCCATAGAGCTTGGCGCTGTCGCCGTTGGCGTAGGTGTGGGCCTCGGCGAAGTTGGTCCAGGCGCCGGTGCCGGCCACGTCGGTGTTGTAGACAAAGTGCTTGATGTCTTTGTAGAACACGAACGCCGACACGGTGCCTGCGCGGCCCATGAAGTGCTCGATGCCCAGGTCGAGGTTGCTCGACTCCAGGGGCTTGAGGTCCGGGTTGCCGAAGGTGGCTTCGTCATCGTCGATCACGAACCCCGGCGCCAGTTGGCCAAAGGTCGGGCGCACCACGGACTTGGTCCAGGCCGCGCGCACCTGGGTGTTCTTGTCGATCTGGTAACGCGCATGCAGGCCCGGCAACCAATGGTGATAACGCCGCTTGGTCTCGGTGGCGCTGAACTGGCCGTCGGTGGCGCCGGTGCCTTTGGCTTCGAACTCGGTGCCTTCGTAGCGCATGCCCGCGATGAAACGCCAGTCGTCGATGTCGATGGTGTTCATCAGGTAGCCGGCGTTGATGTCCTCGCGGATGGTGAAGTCGTTGACCCGGGATTCGGTCTCGTCATAGAAGTCATCACGGTTGAGGCTGCCGATCAGCTGCTTGATACTCCCCGCGCTGATACCCGGGCCGTAATTGCCGAGACGGTAGTCGACGCTGCCCTTCTGGAACCGGGTGAGGTTGAGTTGTTCGTCGGTGAAGCCCAGGTCGTCGAAGTTCTTGTAGACCCAGGCTTCCAGGTCGTTGTCCTTGTGCCGGCGGCTGACCTTGCCGCCGAACTTGACCTGGGACGCGTAGCCGCTCAGGTCGTAGTCGCGGGCCAGGTCCAGGCGCAGGTTTTTCTCGGTGTCTTGGGTGTTCTGTTTTTCCCAGTCGACCTTGTCCAGGGTGAAGTTGCTCGCGTCGTAGAAGCCGGCGCCGACGATCGGACGCGGTTTGTCTTTGTCGTAGAAGCCGCTGTCGGCAAAGTCGCCGCCATCGAAGGTGGCGCCGGCGATATGCGCCGGGCTGTCTTCGCTGGATTGGCTGTAGCCGGCCTGGCCGCTGAGGGTCCACAGGCCGAGCATGCGTTCGCCGCCGAACACGTAGGACTGGATTTCCTGGGTTTCCTCACGGTTCTTCAACTTGCGCTTGCCCTCGGCCACACCCAGCTCGCCAGGGGCCTGGGGGTCGGCAAACTCGAGGCTGGCGGCGTTGCGGGTCTCGGTGTCGGTGTAGCGGCTGTAGAGGGTGCGCAGGTAGTAGCTGCTGAGGTCATCGGGCTTGTAGTCGAAGTTCAGGCCACCGCCAGCGCGTTCGCGGCTGATGTCGTAGTCACGCTGTTCGAACTTGTTGAGTTTGGCCCCCTGGCTGAAGTCCCAGGCGCCGCCGGTTTCGACGTTGTCCGAGCCGAAGTCGCGCTTCTGCCAGCTCAGGGCCGCGGCGACGCCGAAGTTGTCGATACCATCGCCGAGGCTGAAGCGGTTGCTCGCCGCGCCGGAGAATTTCGGGCTGGTCTGGCGCGTGTTCTTGTCGTAGCTGGCCTCGGTGCTGCCGGTGTAGAACAGGCCTTTGTGATCGAACGCCGACAGGCTCTTCACATCGACGGTGCCGCCGAGGGAGTTGGCGTCCATGTCCGGGGTCAGGGTCTTGATCACCGACAGCGACTGCACCAGCTCGGAGGGCAGCACATCGAGGGCCACGGCGCGACGTTCGCTTTCGGGCGACGGCACCAGGGTGCCGTTGATGGTCACGCTGTTGAGGTCCGGGCCGAGGCCGCGCACGCTGACGAACCGCCCTTCGCCCTGGTCGCGCTCGACGCTGATGCCGGGCAGGCGCTGCGCGGCTTCGGCAACGTTTTCATCCGGCAACTGCGCCACGCCGTCGGCATGCACCACGCTCTTGATGCTGTCGGAGGAGCGCTGTTCCTTAAGCGCCTGGTCGATGGCGGCCGCCTGGCCGACCACGTCGACGTGCTCGGTGTGGGTGGCGTCGGCGGCCTGGAGCCGCTCGCTGGCCATCGCCAGGGCCAAGGCGGTGAGCGTAAAGCTGACGAGCCCGGTGCGCTTGTACATGAAGTCCTCCCCAAGAGTCCGTTGGCGCCAGGCAAGAGGCCCGGCAACTGGGAGGGCACGCTAGGGCCGGGGGATGACGGTTCTGTGACAGGGGTTGGCCGCAAGGCCCGTAAACCGGGAGTTTTGCCTGGTTCTCAACGTGGAATGAGCCGAAATGACCTCTGGAGGTCAACGGTGGGAGGGGGCTTGCCCCCGATAGCGGTGGGTCAGTCAATAGATAAGCCATCTGGCACACCGCAATCGGGGGCAAGCCCCCTCCCACCGTTGGTTTTCATCGCGTGTGGGGTGAGCTGATTCGACCCTCCCCCCTCGTCATCCAACCGTCACATCCATCTGCTGTGCTGGCGCCCATCGCTCATTCGCCAGAGGACTCGCGGCCATGTTTTGCGTGCTCAAACCCCACCGCTGGAAACTCGCCCTGCTGCTGCTCGCGGCCAATCTTGGGCTGATCCTGCACCTGGCCTGCGGCGAGCTCAAAAGCGTCAGCGAGTGGGTATGGCTGGATATCATCGGCGAAGGCGGCTCCGCCCTGCTCGCCCTGGTATGGCTGGGCCTGGTGCTGAAAAGCCGCCCCGCCGGGCGCGTCACCAATTACCTGGCACTGGGCCTGTCGTGCATCTTTTTCTCCTGGTGGATCGACAGCCTCGACGAATTCATTCGCCTGCCTGCCAGCATCACCTGGGATCACTGGCTGGAGTCCGGGCCGATGCCGGTGGGCATGATCCTGCTGACCCTGGGTATCTACCACTGGCACCGCGAACAACTGGCGATCAGCGCGCAAATGGAGAAGCGCGAGCGGCTGTTTCGCGAGCACCGGCTGTTCGACACACTCACGCCTCTGGGCGGCGCCGATTACCTCAAGCGCCAACTGGCCGACAGCCTGCAAGACAGCCGCGACCAGCAACAACCGCTGTCGCTGCTGGCTCTGGACCTGGACAATTTCACTGCGATCAACCAGGCCTACGGCCACGCCGAGGGCGATGCGGTATTGCAGGCCCTCAGCCATGTGCTACTGCTCAATCTGCGCCGCCAGGACTTACTCTGCCGCCTGGCCGGCGACCGCTTTGTGGTGGTGTTGCCCAACACCGGCGAGCGCCAGGCCCAGGCGTTGGCGCTGGAGTTGGAGCAAGCGGTGCGCAGCCTGGCGCACAAGACGCGACAACACGGCGAGCGCCTGCAACTGGCGGCGAGCACGGCCGTGGTGATGGCCCTGGACGAGCCGCCCCAGGACTTGCTCAAGCGCCTGAACCTGACGCTCGCCCGGGCCAAACAACCGCTTGCGAAAAGCGCCTGAGATGGCCGTGAAAACCCGTTGGTATGAGGCCGACAGCCGCTTCATCCCAGGGCATTACCAACCCGCCGCGTTGATCGACCTGGCCTTGTCCCGCGACATCGACAGCCATCGCCTGTTGCGCGGCACCGGGCTGTTCCACGAGGACATCCTCGCCGGTACAGCACAACTGAGCCCGCAGCAGTTTCTCGGATTGATCGGCAACAGCCGGCGCCTGCTCGCAGCCGATGAGAGCAGCTTCCTGTTTGGCCAACGCCTGCTGCCCGGCTATTACGGCGCCGCCAGCCATGCCCTGGGCCACGCGCAGAACCTGGATCAGGCGCTGGAGATCCTGATCCAGCAACAGGTGCTGCTCAGCCCGCTGGTGACGCTGCAATTGGAGCGGGATGAACACCATGCCTACCTGTACTGGCGGGACAGCTGCGGCGCCGGCGAACACTGGCGGTTCCTGCTGGAAGCCAGCATGACCTCGCTGGTCGCCATGAGCCGCTGGCTCAGCGGCCAGCGCCTGCCGTGGGAATGCAGCTTCAGCCACGGCGAGCCGCATTACGTCGAACAATACTGGGTTCACCTGGGCGAACACACGCGCTTCGCGCGCCCGCTGGACATGATGTGCATCCCGCGCGAATACCTGGTCATGGCCTGGCCCGGCGCGTCGGCCACCGCCGGCCAAGTCGCGCGCCAGCAAGCCCGCGAGCAGATCGAACAGCTCGGTTTTGCCGACAGTTTTCTCGATTGCCTCTACGACTACCTGCGCGAACAGGTGCGCCAGCCGCCCAGCCTGGAACAGGCGGCCCAGGCGTTCGCCATGAGCCCGGCGACCCTCAAGCGCAAACTGCACAAGCACGACACCGGCTTTCAGCAGCAGGTGGATCGGGTGCGCAAGCACGTCGCGTTGCACCTGTATCAGGTCAAGGGGTTCAGCAACGATGAAGTGGCCGCGTACCTGAACTTCAACGATGCGGCGAACTTCCGGCGTTCGTTCAAGCGCTGGACAGGCACCACGCCGAACCTGATCCGTCAGCTGTTCAACAGCCGTTAGCCAGGCGCTCGCGCAGGAACTCCACCAGCGCCTGCACCGGCCTCGAACTCTGCCGGTGCTGCGGGTACACCGCCGACAGCGTCAGGGCCTCGGGGGCGAAGTCTTGCAACAGCGTCACCAGGCGCCCGTCCGCCAAGGCATCGGCGACGATAAAGGTCGGCAGGTAGGTGACGCCCAGCCCGGCGATGGCGGCGTCGCGCAGCAACTCGCCATTATTGACGCGCATGCGCCCGCTGACGTTCAGCGACTGCGGCTTGCCTTTGCTCTGGAACCGCCATTGCACCTGGCGGCCGTGGCCGTAGGGCAGGCAATCGTGGTCGGTCAGGTCGTCGGGTTTCTGCGGTGTGCCACGCAACGCAAGGTACTCGGGGCTGGCGCAGTACACACGCTGCACGCTGGCGATACGCCGGGCGATCAGGGTGGAGTCTTCGAGGATGCCGATGCGCAACACCAGATCGTAGCCTTCGCCGATCAAGTCCACCGGGCGGTCGCTCAGATCGACTTCCACCGACACCTGCGGATAGCGCTGCAAAAACAGCGGCAGCAGGCAACCCAGATGGGCCATGGCAAACGACAACGGCGCACTCAGGCGAATGGTGCCGCGCGGTTCGCTGTTCTGCCCGGCAATGCCCTGCTCCACTTGCTCGACTTCGCTGAGCAGGCGCAAGGCCGATTCGTAGTAACTCTGCCCCAGGGGTGTGACATCCAGGCGGCGGGTCGAGCGGTTGAGCAGGCGCACGCCGAGGCGGTCTTCGAGTTGGATCAGGCGGCGGCTGACGAATTGCTTGGACAGCCCCAATTGCTCGGCGGCGGCGGTGAAACTGCCGGATTCCATGACCTGGCAAAACAGGCGCATGTCTTCGAAGGGATTCATTGTCGCGTCTCGGTGGACATTTTGCTGATTTATAGCCTGTCAGGTGCTGCACCACAAACCTAATGTGCCAACACAATCAAAAGTGGGAGGGGGCTTGCCCCCGATAGCAATATGTCAGCCACTACATGCATGACTGATCCACCGCTATCGGGGGCAAGCCCCCTCCCACAGGGGATTACCGAGATTCCCGAGGTCGGGTTACTTGGTGGTGAACGCCGAGTAGCTGTTCATCAGGTTGCGGTAGTTGGGAATGCGCGGCGACAGCAGGTTGGCCAGGCCTTCCATGTCGTTGCGCCAGTCAACCTGCAGCTCGCAGGCCACGGAGAACCAGTTCACCAGTTGCGCGCCGGCCGCGGTCATACGGGCCCAGGCAGCCTGTTGCACGGTTTCGTTAAAGGTACCGGAAGCGTCGGTGACCACGAACACCTCAAAGCCTTCGGAGAGAGCGCACAGGGTCGGGAACGCTACGCACACATCCGTCACCACACCGGCAATGATGATCTGCTTGCGGCCGGTCGCCTTCACCGCCTTGACGAAGTCTTCGTTGTCCCAGGCGTTGATCTGGCCAGGGCGCGGGATGTACGGCGCGTCCGGGAACAGTGCTTTGAGCTCGGGCACCAGCGGGCCGTTGGGGCCGCTTTCAAAGCTGGTGGTGAGGATGGTCGGCAGGTTGAAGAACTTCGCCACGTCGGCCAGGGCCAGCACGTTGTTCTTGAATTCGTTGGGGGAGAAATCCTGCACCAGGGAGATCAGGCCGGTCTGGTGATCCACCATCAGCACCACGGCGTCATCTTTGTTCAAGCGCTTGTAAGTCATGGGTTAACTCCTTTGTGGGTTTAGGTATCAGAACGCAAAGCACGAGCAGCCAAACGCACCCCAGAAGCCCTGGAAGTCGCTGACCGGCACGTTGGAAAGACGCGCTTTCTCATGGCCATGAGCATGCACGCCACACGGGCCACTGCAGTGGTGAGCCTGCGCCTGCAGCGGCGAAGCGGGACGCCAGTGCCCCGGCACCTTGACCACCGGCGACCAGTCCGGCAGCACCGGCACGCGCGGCGGTGCGAAATCTTCGAAGTCGCCGGCGCCATACACCACCTTGCCGCCGACCACGGTCAGCACCGACTCGATCCACTTGATGGCCTCTTCATCGACGCTGAAAAAATCCGCCGACAGCGCGGCGACGTCCGCCAACTGGCCGACCTTGATCTGGCCCTTCTTGCCCTGCTCGGACGAGAACCAGGCGCTGCCATGGGTGAACAGCTCCAGCGCGGTCAGGCGCGGCAGGCCTTCGGCGTGCAGCTCCAGGCCACCCACGGTGCGGCCGCTGACCATCCAGTACAGCGAGGTCCACGGGTTGTAGCTCGACACCCGCGTGGCGTCGGTGCCCGCGCCGACCGGTACGCCTTCGGCGAGCATGCGTTTGATCGGCGGCGTGGCTTCGGCGGCCTTGGCGCCGTAGCGCTCGACAAAGTACTCACCCTGGAACGCCATGCGGTCCTGGATCGCAATCCCGCCGCCGAGGGCGCGCACACGCTCGATGTTGTGCGGGGTGATGGTTTCGGCGTGGTCGAAGAACCACGGCAGGCCATTGAACGGGATGTCGCGGTTGACCTTCTCGAACACATCGAGCATGCGCGAGATCGACTCGTTATAGGTGGCGTGCAGGCGGAACGGCCAGCGCTGCTCGACCAGGTGGCGCACCACCGGCTCCAGTTCCTGCTCCATGCTCAGCGGCAGGTCCGGGCGCGGTTCGAGGAAGTCTTCGAAGTCGGCGGCGGAGAACACCAGCATCTCGCCGGCGCCGTTGTGGCGCAGGTAGTCGTCGCCCTGGTGCAGGGTGACGCTGCCGGTCCAGTGCTTGAAGTCGCTGAGTTCTTCCTTGGGCTTCTGCGTGAACAGGTTGTAGGCGATACGTACCGTCAGCTGTTCATCCTTGGCCAGTTGCTCGATCACCGCGTAATCGTCGGGGTAGTTCTGGAAGCCGCCGCCGGCGTCGATCGCACTGGTCAGGCCGAGGCGATTGAGTTCGCGCATGAACTGGCGGGTCGAGTTGACCTGGTATTCCAACGGCAGTTTCGGGCCCTTGGCCAGGGTCGCATACAGGATCATCGCGTTGGGCCGCGCCACCAGCATGCCGGTGGGGTTGCCGTTGCTGTCACGCACGATCTCGCCGCCCGGCGGGTTCGGGGTGTCCTTGGTGTAGCCGGCCACGCGCAGGGCGGCGCGGTTGAGCAAGGCGCGGTCATACAGGTGCAGCACGAACACCGGCGTGTCCGGCGCCGCTTGGTTGAGCTCGTCCAGGGTCGGCATGCGCTTTTCGGCGAACTGGAATTCGTTCCAGCCGCCGACCACGCGCACCCATTGCGGCGTCGGGGTGCGTTCGGCCTGGTCCTTGAGCATGCGCAGGGCGTCGGCCAGGGACGGCACGCCTTCCCAGCGCAGTTCGAGGTTGTAGTTCAAGCCGCCACGGATCAGGTGCAGGTGCGAGTCGTTGAGGCCGGGGATCACCGTGCGGCCCTTGAGGTCGATGACCTGGGTGCCGCTGCCGCGCAGGGCCATGGCCTCGCCATCGGTGCCCACGGCCACGAAGCGCCCCTGGCGAATGGCGACGGCAGTGGCGCGTGGGTTTTCACGGTCCACGGTGTGGAACTGGCCATTGAACAAAATCAGATCGGCGTTCATAGGGTTTCCTTTACAGAGGCTTCAAGCCAGGGAGCGAACAGGCGGGTAGCCGCCGGCATCAGCAGGTACACCACCAGCAACACGATGGTCAGGGTGATCAGGAAGGTGGCGACCACGTAGTTGGACAGGAACGGGTGCAGGCGCAATATCGGGCCCCACACGATCGGTACCAGCAGGGTCAGCGGCAGGATCACGCACAGAGTGACCACGGCCTGTTTCCAGCGCGGCGGTTTGGCGACGCTGTCGGTTTGGGGGGTGAACCAGAACTCGTTGACCGCACCGATTTCGGTGTGGTCGCCGTCGGCCAGCATCGGCGCGGCTTCTTCGATCAGAGTTTTGCGCTCGGGGGAGTCGAGCCAGCGTTGCAGGTCGTCGGTGGAGCGGTAGCGCAACACGCAGGTGAACAGCGACAGGCCGTCGTGTTTACCGCGCACGACGTCGACGCCGAGGTGGCCCGGGCGTTCGCCGGCGATGCGTACTATGCGGCGTAGCCACGCTTCGTAGTTGGCCTCGCTGCCGGATTTGATCCGGTGTTTGACGATCAGGGTGACGACTTCGTCGGAACCGGTTTCAGGTGTTGGGTCCATGGTGTGTTCTTCCCCCTGGAGAGCTGAGCGATGAGACGAGTTTGGCGGCGACGGGCGATTCGGAATTGGATGTTTGTGCTGTTTGGCGCGGTGACTTGCCGGGCCGCCTACGCGGGGAAGCTGGACATGTGCGCGCTGATCCGGCTCCTCAACCAGCGCTCCGCCGGGTCGTTGTCATGCACCCCGCTCCACACCATCGACAGCTCCGCGGCGTCGATTGCAAACGGTGGGTCCTGCGCGCGCAACGTGGTGCCTTCGGTCAAGGCGCACGCTGCGTAGTCCGGCACGGTCGCGATGATCTGCGTGCCCGCCAGTAACGCCCGCAAGCCACTGAATTGCGGCACCGCCAGCACCACCCGGCGCGCCCGGCCGATGCGCGCCAGGTCGAGGTCGATATTGCCGCTCAAGTCCCCCGAAAACGACACCATGGCATGCGGCCGTTCACAGTATTCGTCCAGGCTCAGCGGTGCGGTGCCGCCATCGCCGCGCAGCACCTTGCACGGAATGTCGCGCAGTTTCTTGCGCTTGGCATTGGCCGGCAGATCCGTGGTGTAGCTGACTCCCACGGTGATCTCGCCACTGGCCAGCAGCGACGACATCAACAGGTAATTGGCGCGGCGCACCACCACCACGATCCCCGGTGCCTCGTCGCGCAGTTGGCTGAGCAACGGCGGGAACAGGCCGAATTCGGCGTCATCGGACAGGCCGATGCGGAACACCGCACAGCTGGTGGAAGGGTCGAAATCCTTGGCGCGGCTGACCGCGCTCGAGATGGTGTCCATGGCCGGTTGCAGCTCCTTGAGTATCGCCATTGCGCGTGGTGTGGGCTCCATGCCGCGCCCATTGCGCAGCAGCAACGGGTCGTCGAACAAATCGCGTAAACGGCCCAAGGCCGCGCTCACCGCTGGTTGGCCCATAAACAGTTTTTCGGCGACCCGGGTCAGGTTCTTCTCGAACATCAGCGCTTCGAAAATCACCAGCAGGTTCATGTCGACGCGGCGCAGGTCGTTGCGGTTCATGGTGGTCCCCAAACAGTTGACAGAGCACCAGCTAAGCACGCGGCGCGGCGAGCGCGATTGCACACCTGTGCTGTCTTTTCCACGCCAACAACTGGCGAAATTAACAACGATTAACTCGTCAGTCGGACGGCACGGCACCAAGAATGAGGCCGTCTACACTGCATCCATTCACCGGGAACGCTCCCATCGACTGCGGATATTTCGTCATGGCCCGACTTGAGCACGGTGCTCCAAGCTTCTGCGCGACCGGCGGCCTCTGCCCCCGGCGCGAGCGTATCGCCAAGCAACTGATCCTCGCCAACCTCGGCGAAAGCCTGGCGATTGCCGACCTGGCCCAGGCCTGCGCACTGTCGCGCAGCCACTTCTCCCGCGCCTTCAAATGCACCACCGGGCTGTCGCCGCAGGAATGGATTCGCCAACAGCGCATCCAGCGCGCCAAGGAGTTGATCACCGGTACGTCCTTGAGCCTGACGCAAATCAGCCTGGAATGTGGTTTCTGCGACCAGGCACACTTCTGCCATATGTTCACGCGCAGCGAAGGCGTCAACCCGATGACCTGGCGTAATCACCAATTGCGTCGCAAGCAGGCGATTGCCGCCTAGTGGTCAGCGCAAGCGTGGAATATGCTGGGCGAACCCTTTTTTCAGAGCGCGCGCTGGCATGAACGACCTCAGCGAACAGGCCGTACACTTCGGCCCGTATCGGATACACCCGCGCCAACGCCTGGTGCTGGAGGCTGGCCGGCCGTTGCGCCTGGGACGGCGGGCAGTGGACATCCTGCTGATCCTGCTGGAACAGGCCGGCAATGTGGTGAGCAAGCAGGAACTGATCGCGCGGGTCTGGCCCAAAAGCGTGGTCGAAGACGGCAACCTGCGCGTGCATATGGCGGCGTTGCGCAAGGCCCTGGGCGATGGCCAGGCCGGGCAGCGCTATATCGTCACCGTGGCCCAGCGCGGTTACAGTTTTGTTGCGCCACTGAGCATCGAACCGATGACCCTTCCAACCGACGGCAGTGCGCAAAGCCAGGCCCACAACCTGCCGCTGCGCAGCACGCGGATGATCGGCCGCCAGGCGCTGATCGATGCGCTGGTGCAGCAATTGCCGCAACAACGCTTTATCACCCTGACCGGCGCGGGAGGCATCGGTAAGACCACGGTCGCGCTGCGTGTCGCTGAGCTGCTGATCGGGCATTACCGCGACGGCATTCGCCTGCTCGACCTCGCCCCCCTCAGCGCGCCGTCGATGATCCTGCCCAACCTCGCCGCCCTGCTCGACCTCACCCCCGACGAACACGCGCCGCTGTTGACCCTCGCGCGCAGTCTCCACACGCGCCAGTTGCTGTTGGTGATCGACAACTGCGAACACCTGCTCGATGACATCGCCCTGATCAGCGAGACCCTGCTGCGCCACGCGCCCAACGTTCACATCCTCGCCACCAGCCGTGAAGCACTGCGCGCCGAGGGTGAATACGTGCAGCGCCTGGAGCCGCTGGCCTGCCCGCCCGCCACCGGCAACCGTGCCCAGGCGCTGGGCTATCCGGCCCTGCAACTGTTGATCGAGCGCGCCATGTCCCATCAGGACAGCTTCGCGCTCAGCGAAGCCGAACTGCCATTGGCGATTGATATCTGCCAGCGCCTCGACGGTATCCCGCTGGCCATTGAACTGGTGGCGGCGCAGATCGAACGTTTCGGCCTGCAAGGCCTGCTGGTACAGATGGAAGACAACTTTCGCCTGCTGACCCGTGGCCGCCGCAGTGCCCTGCCCCGTCAACAGACGCTGCGCGCCACGCTGGACTGGAGTTTCGACCTGCTCGCGCCCTGCGAACAGATCTGCCTGCGCCGCCTGGCGGTGTTTCGCGGCGGTTTCAGCCTGGCCAGCGCGGCGGCGGTGATCGCTGGGGAACAGATCGCACCGGCCGAGGTGCTGGGTTCGATCACCCAACTGGTGGCCAAGTCCTTGCTCAATGTCGAGCCCGGCGATGACGAGATGGTCTACCGCCTGCTGGACATCACCCGCACCTACGCCCTGGAAAAGCTCAGCGTGGCCGCTGAACTCGACACCACCCGCGAGCGCCACGCCGCACGCTGCCTGGCCTTGATGGAACAGGCCCGGGACGATTGGGAACTGACCGCGACGCAGCCCTGGATCGACCGCTACGCGCCCCTGCGCGAAGACATCCGCGCCGCACTGGATTGGGGCCTGGGCGACCAGGGCACGCACCTGTTGGGTATTCGCCTGACGGTCAGCGCGATGCCGTTGTGGCAGGAGCTGTCATTGCTGGGGGAACACGGGCTGTACGTGGGCAAGGCGCTCGCACGGCTGGCGCAATCGCCCGCGCCGAACCCGCACTTGCACATGGCGTTGCAACTGGCGCTGGGCAGTTTTTCGTATCACACCCAGGGCGGTACGCCGCAGACCATTGACGCCTTTGCCTACGCGCGGCGCCTGGCCGAAGCGAACAACGACTTGAGCGGCCAGTTGCGTGCGGTGTCGGGCCATATGGCGGTCAACCTGTGTTGCGGAAATTATCGCCAGGCACTTGCGCAAAGCCTGCACTTCGATCAACTCGGCCCCCAGGCCGACCCCTTGCTCGACCTCAGCGCCCAGCGCCTGCGGGTACTGGCCCAGCACTTTGCCGGTCACCAGGCATTGGCCCTGCAAAATGCCGAACAGGTGATCCAGCGCATGGCCCACAGCGGCCATCTGAACCGGTTCACCCATGGCTTCGGCGTGCAGTACGACCAGGGCGTGGCCTCGCTGACGATCCTCGCTCGCATCCTGTGGCTGCGGGGGTTCCCGGAGCGTGCCTGGCGCACCGCGAACCAGGCCCTGGAACTGGCGCTGCAGATCAACCACGGCACCTCGATCTGCTACACCCTGGCCCTGGCCGGGGTGGTCATCGCCCGCTACAACGGCGACGCGGCCGCGGCCCATTCGCTGCAGGAACTGTTGTTGCAACAAGCGCAAAAGCACTCGGTGCAGCTGTTTCATACCTGGGCCCGACACTACGCGGGCGCAGCGCCGACGCAAGCCATGCCCGGGCTCGGCCTGATCGCGGATACCCTGGTGACCTTCAATGCGGGCGCGCTGGACGCGGCGATGTTCGAACGCGCCAAAAGCGGCGCGGCCGGCTGGTGTACAGCAGAGATCCTGCGGGTGCGCGCCGAGCACAGTGACGACATCCCGGCAGAAGCGCTGTTGCTCGAGGCACTCGGCCTGGCGCACCAGCAAGGCGCCCTGGCCTGGGAGTTACGCAGTGCGACCGCGCTGGCGCGGCTGTGGCAGCGCCAAGACCGCCGGCAAGCGGCTCGCGAGTTGCTGGACTCGGTCTACGGGCGATTCAGCGAAGGGTTCGCCACCCAGGACCTAATCGGCGTGCGCCGCCTGCTCGACGAGTTGCAGGACAAACGGCCGGCCTGAAAACGCCCCCAGATAATGCCCATACCCTTGCTGCAGGCGCGCCACTTGCAGCGGGTCGCGCAGTTGCGCCAGGGCGTAGCTGCGCACGCTGTTGAGCAAGCGGTAACGCTCGGGACCGAGGCCGGGCTCCACGCTCAGCAGCGAGATGTCGACCAGTCGCCGCAGCAGGTATGGCAGGTCGGCGTGAGCCAGCTCGGTGCCGGCGATCAACTGCCCCAGGACGGGCAAGCTCACCGCCATCTTGAACAGGCCCAGTTGCAGGAACAGCCAACGCTCCGGCAGGCTCAGGCGCTCGTATGACCAGTCCAGGGCCGCCGCCAGGGATCGGTGGCGTTCCAGCGCCGTGCGCCGACCGCGCGCCAGCACTTGCAGGCCGCTGCGCAATTGCACCTGCAAGCCCTGCACGCCGAGAGCATCGACCTGGGCCGCCGCCAGTTCGAGGGCCAACGGAATACCGTCGAGCCGGCGGCAGATATCGCGCAGCGCCGGCAAGTCCTGGGGCCGCAGGGCAAACCCTTGCTGACTGGCGCGCACGCGCGCGACGAACACCTGCACCGCCGAGTAGGCCATCGCCTGCTCGACGCTGCCCCAGGCGGACGGCATCGGCAGCGCCAGGCGAGGCACGCGCTGCACCCACTCGCCAGGCACCCGCAAGGCTTCGCGGCTGCTCAACAACAGCGTCACCCCAGGCGCGCTGGCCTGCAGCGCGCGCACCAGATGACGGCAGGCGCCGAGCAACACGTCGGCGCCATCGAGCACCAGCAATAACTGGCGCGAGGCCAATTGACGGAAGAGCGCCGCGGCACTGTCAGCCGCGTCGAGCCCGAGGGTCTCGGCCAACTGGCGCAGCATTGCCGTGGGCGTATCGACACCGGCCAGATCCAGCCACCACACGCCGTCGCGATAACGCAGCAACACACGCTCGGCCAACGCCAGGGCCAGGCTGCTCTTGCCGACGCCAGCGCCTCCGGTGAGGGTCATCAGGCGTTGCCCCGACAGGCGTCGGACCAGCGTCCCCACCAGTTCGTCGCGACCGATCAGCGGGCTGAGCCGGGTCGCCAGGTTGTGCCGCGGTGCCGCGTTCCCAGCGGCCTCCTGCAGCGGCGCAACCAGGCAATAGCCGCGTTGGGGTTCATTGAGAATGTAGCGACGACCGTCCAATGCACGGCGCAGGGCGGCGATATGCACCCGCAGGTTGTTCTCTTCCACCACGCTGCACGGCCAGACGCGGGCGATCAGGGTGTCTTTGCTGACAAATTGCCCGGGCGTTTCGAGCAGCACCGCCAGGATGTCCAGCGCGCGCCCGCCCAACGGCACGGGCATGCCCGCCTTGCTGACCAGGCGCTGCTGGCGATGAAAGGTGTAAGGGCCAAAGCGCATCGCATGGTCGTTGTTCATCTGCGTAAAAGCGCTGAAACACCCGAGCTTGGGCGTCCGCGCATCCTTCTTCCATGGGCCTGCCGTTATCTTGCCAGCTCGTTGTAACAGGACAATGCTGGCACGGGGAGCGATACGGACAATCGGGTGCGCGAGACGGACATCCTGTCGTTAACTGAACTGCTGTCGGTATTGGGTGGGGTTGAGGCCGAGTTTTTCACTGAACAGAAAGCGCATATGCCGCACGCTGCCAAAGCCTGCGTGAAAGGCCACGGTCTTGAGCGGCAGGTCGGTGGTTTCCAGCAGATGCCGGGCGCGGTCGATGCGCGCGCCCTGCAGGAAGGCCATCGGCGTCATCTGCACCTCTTTGGCGAACAACCGCGCAAAGTGCCGCGCACTCATGCCGGCGAGTGCCGCCATGGATTCGATGGTGAACGGCTGGTCCAGATGCGCCAGCACATGGCTCTGCACCCGCGTGATCGCGGTTTCCTGGGGCGCCACGGCGGCGGTCATCGGGCTGAACTGGGCCTGCCCGCCCTGGCGCTTCATCACCACCAGCAGCACTTTGGCCACGTCCACCGCGACCTGCTTGCCGTGGTCCTGGGCGACAACCGACAGCGCCAGGTCGATGCCCGCCGTCACCCCGCCGGACGTGATCAGGCGGCCGTCCTGCAGGTAGATGCGGTCGGTTTCGACAACGGCCTGAGGGAAGGCCTTGATCAGCCGCTCGGTGTAATGCCAATGGGTGGTCACGCGGTGGCCGTCGAGCAACCCGGCATACCCCAGCACAAAGGCACCGGTGCAGATCGAGCCGAAGCGCCGCGCGCGTGGAGCAGCGGCCTGGAGCCAGGGCAACAGGTCGGGGTGGCATTCGTTATAGGCACCGGGACCACCGGGCACCAGCAGCAGGTCATAGGCATCGTGCGCCTGGGCCAGCAGCAGGTCGGGCTGCACGACCACACCATTGGACGCACGCAGCGGACCGGGTTCGGTGCCGACGATCAGGATCCGATAGTGCTGCGCCGCTGGCAGGTAGCGGTTGGCAATCGAAAACACTTCAAGCGGCCCAGCCATGTCGAGCAGGAGGAAGTCCGGAAACAGCGCCATGGCCACGGTGTTCATAGAGGGAGACGTCCATCAGGAAGGAAGGCAGCGGGTATTATGCCACGTCCGCAACTGTCAACCTAAATGCGACAGTTATTCAGATATCAGCTTCTTAATGAATATTCCAGTAACCAGTAACCTTCTTCTCAACGCAAGCGCCCTGCATTTCGCAGCCCGCTCTGACTTGAGGACACCACCATGCTGACCCTTCGCAAAGCCTCCGACCGCGGCGCCGCCAATCACGGTTGGTTGAAGTCGTTCCACACCTTCTCGTTCGCCAACTACTGGAACCCCGCCGAACAGGGTTTTTCCGACCTGCTGGTGATCAACGATGACCGCGTCGCCGCAGGCCGTGGCTTCGGGCAGCACCCGCACCGCGACATGGAGATTTTCTCCTATGTGCTCGAAGGCGCCCTGGAACACAAGGACACCCTGGGCACCGGCTCGGTGATCCGCCCCGGCGATGTGCAACTGATGAGCGCCGGCAGCGGCGTGGCCCACAGCGAGTTCAACCATAGCCAGAGCCGTGGCGTGCATTTCCTGCAGATCTGGATCGTACCGAATGTCTCCGGCGCCGAACCACGCTATCAGCAGGAGCACTTCAGTGCAGCGCAGAAACGTGGACGCTTGCAGTTGATCATCTCGCCGGATGGCGCCGAAGGCTCCCTTCACGTGCGCCAGGATGCACGGGTCTATGCCGGGCTGTTCAACGCTGACGAAAGCGCAAGCCTGGACCTGGCGCCGGACCGCCACGTGTACATCCACGTGGCCCGCGGCAGCGTCGAGATCAACGGCCAACGCCTACAGGAAGGTGACGGGGCCCGCGTGCGCGATGAGCGCCAGATCCGCCTGAGCCACGGTGACGATGCCGAGGTGCTGGTATTTGACCTGCGCCCTCTGGAACTGCCGCAGATGCCATGACGGCTGCACGATAGCCCGCCGACGCGGGCTATCGCTGGCGTCGATAGTCACCATCAGCCCAATGAAGTTCTCTTAAAAATGCCAACGCGTAACATCAAACCCACACCAGGCAACACCCTAATCAAACACTCGGAGCACACTCTCATGAAACGCCAACTCTTGCTTAGCCTCGCTTTCTCGGTACTTGCTGCAAACGCTTTTGCCCACCCAGTCGTCGCTGAAGGCGGCGCTGATCGCCTCAACGAAAACCGCGTCGCCGAAGGCGGTGCCGAGCGTCTGCAAGGCAACCGTGTCGCCGAAGGCGGTGCTGAACGCCTGCTGGAACGTCGCGTCGCTGAAGGCGGTGCGGATCGCTTGCAAGAACGTGGCCTGGCTGAAGGCGGTGCAGATCGTCTGCAGGAACGTGGCCTGGCTGAAGGCGGTGCGGATCGTCTGCAGGAACGTGGCCTGGCTGAAGGCGGTGCAGATCGTCTGCAAGAACGTGGCCTGGCTGAAGGCGGTGCAGATCGTCTGCAAGAACGTGGCCTGGCTGAAGGCGGTGCTGATCGCCTGCAGGAACGTGGCCTGGCCGAAGGCGGTGCAGATCGCCTGCAGGGCAACAACGCTTGACCCCGCGCTGTGTGCGCGGCACCCCAAACCGGCCTGATCAGCCGGTTTTTTTTCGCCTGCTTATCGGGTACTGGCCTGAAATCGCTTGCGATACGCTGCCGGCAGCATCCCCACCCGCTGCTGGAACAGGCGCCGGAACGAGTTGCTGTCTTCGTAGCCCACCGCATAGGTGATGCTTTCGAGGGTCATGCGCGTCGACTCCAGCATCTGCTTGGCGCGCTCCAGGCGCAGGGTCTGCACATAAGCGATCGGTGTATAGCCGGTGGCATCCTTGAAACGTCGCTTGAAATTGCGCACCCCAAAACCAAAGTGCCGGGCCACCTCGTCAATCACCAGCGCCTCGGCGCAGTGCTGCTCCAGCCAATGCTGCACGCGCAGTATCTGCGCGTCGCCGTGGCTCTTGGGCAACGACCACATCGCGTACACCGACTGCACCGTCCGCACCGTGTCGATCAGCAGGTATTTGCCACAGGTGTGAGCCAGTTCCGGCGAGCCGAAGCGGCGGATCAGGTGGAGCATCAAGTCCATCGCCGCACTGGCGCCACCACAGGTGATCACGCGGTTTTCTTCGCAGAGCATCTGCGCGTCATCGAGGCTTACGTCTGCGTAGCGTCGCCGGAAAAGCTCGGCAAACGCCCAGTGGGTGGTGGCGCGCAAGCCTTGCAGTACACCGGTTTCCGCCAACAGAAAGGCGGCGGTACACATCGACGCCAGTACGGCGCCGCGCCCGTGCTGTTCGCGCAGCCAGGGGCCGAAGGCGGCAAACGTCGGCAAAGCCTCTTTCAAGGTGAAGAGAAAGCCGGGGATCAACACCAGGTCGGTCTGTGCGATCTGCGCGGTCGAACAGGCCACTTGCAGACGCTGCCCGCCCCAGGCATTCACGGCCTGGCCGTCGAGGGACGCGACCACGATCTCGAAGGGCGGATGGTCGGCAAACAGGTTGGCGGCGCTGAGCATTTCCAGGGCCAGGGTGGCGCTGGCGGCGGAGCAGTGATCGGCCAGGAGCAAGGTAATGTGCATTCACGGACCTTTTTGCGCTTTTCGCATTAAATAAGTCATTTGCGCACCTACCTTAGCCGATTTGGCGCCCTTACAGTGCTGCCACTGTGCAACTCTGTGGCGTCTCTATGAATCTCTGGTTTCGATTGCTCTACATGCTCTGCTGTCGCCCCTGGCGCAAGCCTGCCCATGGCCTGGCCACCACCGTGGTACGCATGCGGGTGTGGCCGCTGGACCTGGATCTCAACCGGCATGTCACCAATGGCCGCTACTTCACCCTGGCGGACGTTGCCCGGATGGATTTTGTCTTGCGCACTGGCGCTTTTCGCGTGGCCCTGCGCAACAAGGCGCTGCCGATCGTGGGCGATACCTGGGGCAAGTTCCGCCGCGAACTCAAGGTGTTCGAAGTGTTCGAGGTACACACCCGCATACTCGGCTGGGACCACAAGTGGAGCCTGATGGAGCACCGTTTCGTCAGCAAGGGTCGGGTGGTCGGCGTGGTGGTGATGCGCGGGCTGTTCCGCTCAGCCAAGGGCACCCTGCCCCCGGCGGATTTCCTGCGGGAGCTGGGGCTGGCCGAAACATCGCCGCCCCTGCCGCAGTGGCTGAGCGACTGGGCGCAGAGTTGCGAGGCAATGAGCGTGCAGTTGCGAGGCGAGGAACAGGATTGAGGATCATCCGCTCATCATCGTCTTGAGGCATGCGCGCCTTGGCCAACATGTCCTTGGCGATTTTACGCGTCGTCGCGGCGCCTTCCAACTGCGCGCTGGATATAGGAGTCCACCAGATACCGAGTGTTATCGCGGTATTGGGGAGAAGACGCCACTGCCCCGCCCAAGCTGGACGTCAACGACTCGACGCCGTGAACAACCGCCTCACAAAAGTCAGTGATGCACAAAAAAAACGCACTGCCGCACTCGCTGCGAAGCTCCAGGGTCTTACTCGCGCAAGCCCGGGACATCTTGATAGCTGCCCATGCGGCCTCTTTCTTGAGATCCGGCGCTGGATATCGACGAAACTCGTCCCAATGCAGATACCGGCCCTTGTCATCGACAGCTTTATAGATTGAGTCGCCAGGGGCTGCTCAGACTGATCAAGTCATACCTACCAGTTCTCCCCCAACCCCAGCAAGCCAAGTATCTGCCGGCGCAGGTCCACCAGATAAGGATCGTCGCGGTGCCGGGGGTATGGCCGCTCGATGGTCAATTGCGCCTGCAGGGTCGCCGGGCGGTCGCTGAACACGATCACGCGGTTGGCCAGGAGCAAGGCTTCTTCCACATCGTGGGTCACCAGCAACGCCGTGTAGCCCTGGCGTTGCCACAGGTCGATCAGTTCCTTTTGCATGGTGATGCGGGTCAGGGAATCGAGTTTGCCCAAGGGCTCGTCGAGGATCAGCAGGCGCGGCTGGTTCACCAGCGCACGCGCCAGCGCAACCCGCTGCGCCATGCCGCCGGACAGTTGCCGAGGGAAGGCGCGGGCGAATTGGCTGAGGCCGACTTTTTCCAAGGCTTCATCGACTTTGGCGGCATGGGTCTTGAGCAGGCCCTGGGCTTCGAGGCCGAGGGCGACGTTGTCCCTCACGCGGCGCCACGGATACAAGGTCGGGTCCTGGAACACCACCACGCGGCTCGGGTCCGGGCCGCTGATCGGCTCACCATCGGCGAGCAAGCGCCCGGAATCCGCCGGTTCCAGCCCAGCGACCAGACGCAGCAAGGTGGACTTGCCGCACCCCGAAGGCCCGAGCAAGGCAACGAACTCCCCCGCGGCCACGTCCAGCGAAACCCGCTGCAACACCGGCAGATGCTCACCGTCCAAGGCAAACCCGTGGCTCAGGTTTTCGATGCGCAGCGCCAATCCCGCCGCGGCTTCTACTGCGGTTGCCAGGGCTACCATTTCATCGCTCCTTTCTGCCAGGCCAGCAAGTGGTCGCGCAGCCGGAACAAGCCGCTGATCAACCCCGAGCAGGCCAGCGCCATGATTAACAACGCTGCATACATATTCGCGTAGGCCGCCCACCCCTGGGCCCATTGCAGGTACCAGCCGATGCCGGATTTCACGCCCATCATTTCCGCCACCACCAGGGTCGAAAACGAGGCGCCGAGGCCCATGAACAGGCCGACGAACACATGGGGCAAGGCGGCGGGAATCGCCACCTTGAAAATCAGGAAAGGCTGTTTTGCACCAAGGGTGCGCGCCACGTCGTAATAGGCTTTATCGACACTGGCCACGCCGGACCAGGTCAGCACCGTGACCGGAAACCAAGTGGCCAGGGCGATCAGGAAGACGCTGGCGCTCCAACTGCTGGGGAACAGGAAAAAGCACAACGGCAACAGCGCCGTCGACGGCACCGGGCCGAGGATGCGCAGCACCGGATGCAGCCAATAGCCGATACGCGTCGACCAACCGATGGCCACGCCGGCGATAAACCCGGTCGCCGCGCCCAACGCCACGCCCGCACCGAGCAGCAACGCCGAATGCAGCAGGCTGTCGGCCAGGCGCGCGTAGTCTTCGACATACACCGCGAGCAGGGCCTGGGGCGGCGCGAAGAACGGTACCGGCAGCAGCGCGAGTTTCGCCGTGAGCAGCTCCCAAATGCCCAACAGCAGCGGTAAAGCGATCAGCCATGACGCGGCTCCGCGCAGGCGCAGGCCGAGCCTGGCGAACCGGCGCCCGGCCACACTCGACACCCCGAACACCGCCGCCACGCCCACGCAGAGATGGGCCAAGCCTTGGGTCATCGGCCAGTCGCGCGTCGCATTGGGCCAGTAGCTGATCAGCAGCGCCACGGCCAACCAGGCGCCGATTACCGCCAGGCCCGGCCACCCGACCTTGAACGCCACGGGTGGGTTGAGGGTGGTCGCGTCAACTGAAGACATCGGCGGTGATCTCCTTGGCGAACGCCAGCGGGTCGGTGCCCTGGCTGATCACTTCCACGGTTTTCAGGTCGGTGACGTAGGTGGTGATTTCCGCGGTCAGCGCGGTGCCGACCGCATGGTGGCCGTGGGTGTGGTCGTGGAGGATCGCCTGGACTTCTTCGGTGGAGGTGTTCAACGCATAGGCCTGGAAACCCTTGGCGACGACCTCGGGGTGTTGCACGGAATAGTCATGAGCTTCGAGGATCGCCTGGGTCAGCGCCGCGACCACCCGCTTGTCTTCGCGCACCAGCTTGCCGGTGACACCGACCACGCAGCAGCTGAGGTTGGCGTAGGCCTCCACCAGGTTGGTGGACAGTTCCCGCGCCACGCCGGATTTGATCAGGCGATACATGAACGGGTCGCTGCCGCTGACCGCCTGCACCTCGCCGCGCTCCAGGGCGGTGCCGAGCAGGTCGGCCGGGTACAGGCGCCATTCGACGTCGCGCACCGGGTCGATGCCGTGCTTCTTGAGCAGGATCGAGAAGAAATTGCGGTCCGGGCTGGCCATGTCCGTCACGCCGATCGCCTTGCCCTTGAGGGCTTCGAGTGTGCTTACGCCGCCGTTTGCCGCACTGAGCAAACGCAGGCAGCCGCCATGAGTGCCGGCGGTCAGCTTGACGTCGAAGCCCTGCTCCAGGGCCTTGAGCCAACGCAGCGCCATACCCACACCGGCATCGGCCTTGCCGGTGGCGATGGCTTCCAGCAGCACCTCGGTGGAATTGCCGAAATTGACCAGTTCCACATCCAGGTTGTGCTGTTTGAAGAAACCTTGACCGTGGGCGATCACCACCGGGGCCAGGCACACGGCATTCAGGTTGACCGCCAGTTTCAGCGCGCGAGGCGCATCCAGGCGGATGAACTCACCGGTGCCGGCGGGCTCCTGGGGCGTGTGGTGCGCGGCGTGCTCGTCGGCGGCGAAGCCCAGGCGGGGCAGCGACAGCAGCAAGGGGCTGGCCAGGGTAATACCGGCCATGCCCAGGAGGCGGCGGCGGGTTAAAGGATCGAAAGCGGCCATGCAAAAACTCCCATGATTGTGTTCGCTAGGTAGATTGCGCGCCTTGCGTCATGCAGGGCACCTGCGACAAAACTACAATTTGATTATATTAATCAGCGACAATTATGAAAGAACCATATAATTCTATGGTTATGCCCGATGCCTCGAAACGCACAAAAAGCGCCCTAAGCTCAGATCGGAACAGTATTTATCGGGGTGTACGCGCAGTGGGTACAGACCGGGAAATGGGAGAAACCGCACCTGTAACCGGGGACGATCGATCAGTTGGCTGAGCAGCAGAAGATCGCGGATGCGTTCTTCAAGGCGGTGGATGCACAGGACGTGCAGACCCGGACGTGATGCAGGGGGAATGCGCTTGATTCCCCCCTTTTTCGATTCAAGCCGGGCTGCGCGCCTCCCACCCGCGCGCCGCCAACGCCCCCAACACCCCGCCGGCAATCGGCGCCAGCCAGAACGCCCAGAGTTGCGCGAGGTACTCGACCCCGGCGAACAACGCCGGCCCGGTGCTGCGCGCCGGGTTGACCGAGGTGTTGGTCACGGGGATCAGGATCAGGTGAATCAAAGTCAGCGCCAGGCCGATGGCAATCGGCGCAAAGCCGGCAACCGCGCCCGGTGCGGTCACGCGCATGATGATCAGGACAAAGAAGAACGTAGCGATCAGTTCGGCCAGCAACGCCGCCTTCATGTCGAACTGGCCCGGGCTCAGCGGGCCATAGCCGTTGGCGGCAAAACCACCCGGCTCAAAACCCGACTGCCCGTTGGCAATCACGTACAGGGCGGCAGAGGCGACAATCGCTCCTGCGACCTGGGCGGCGATGTAAGGCAGCACATCGGCACCGGGAACGCGGCGCCCGGCCCATAGGCCGATGGTCACCGCCGGGTTGAAATGCCCGCCTGAGACACCGCCCACCGCGTAGGCCATGGTCAGCACGGTGAGCCCGAACGCCAGGGACACCCCCAGAAACCCGATCCCCAGCGTCGGGAATGCCGCCGCCAGGATGGCACTGCCACACCCGCCGAACGTCAACCAGAAGGTACCTGCAAACTCTGCGGTCAAACGCTTTTGCACAATCGACTCCATTGCTTTTCAAACACCACGGCCCTGATCGAAGGGCATGGTGATCGCCGTCACCACAGGATGTGGGAGGTCCTGGGAGACGGTAGCAACAGGCATCAAAGTGCCCTGTAAGACTTGTCTGATTTCAGTCGCGCGCGACACCCTGACCGAACCGTCGGATCGCCAGGCAATAACCGATCAACGCCAGCGCGGCCAGCAACCCGCCCGCCGCGCCGATCCAGGCGAAGCCGAAGTGGCTGCCGACCCAACTGCCCAGCAACGCGCCGCCGCCGATGCCAATGTTGTAGATGCCGGAGAACATCGCCATGGCCACGTCGGTGGCGTCCGGGGCGAGCACCAGGACCTTGGACTGCATGGCCAGGCCGAAGCCCATGATCGCCATGCCCCAGAACACGCTCAGGCCGACGAGGTAGGATTCGGCCCCGCTCAACGGCAGCAGCAGCGCCAGACACGCGCCCAGCAGGAACACCGCACCGACCACGAACAGATGCGGGTTGAAGCGGTGTACCAGGCTGAACAACAGCGAGCCGATGATGCCCGCGCCGCCGAACACCAGCAGGAACAGGGTCACGACGTTACCGCTCAGGCCGGCGACACGTTCGACAAACGGTTCGATATAGCTGTAGGCGGTGAATTGCGCGGTGACCACCATGGCGGTGAGCACGTACAGCGCCACCAGCGCCGGGCGCTTGAACAGCAGCGGCAGGCTGCGCAGGGAGCCTGAGTTCTGGCTCGGCAACAGCGGCAAGGTGCGCGCCAGCCAGAACACCAGGCCGGCGGCGAAGGCCGCAATCACCAGGAACGTGGTGCGCCAGCCCATCGCTTCGCCCAGCAGCCGGCCCAGGGGAATGCCCAACACCATCGCCAGCGACGTGCCGGTGGCTAACAGGCCGAGGGCTTGCACCTGTTTGCCGGCCGGCGCCAGGCGTACCGCGAGGGACGCGGTAATCGACCAGAACAGCGCATGGGACAAGGCGATGCCGATCCGGCTGACCATCAGCAGGCCGAAGCTGGTGGCGACGCTGGAGAGGATATGACTGGCGATGAACAGGCCGAACAACACGATCAGCAGCTTGCGCCGTTCGATGTTGCGCGTCAGCAGCATCACCGGCAGCGAGGTCAGCGACACGATCCAGGCATAGATGGTGAGCATCAGGCCGACGCTGGCAATGGGCATGTCGAAGCTGGCGCCGATGGCGCTGAGCAGGCCGACGGGCACAAATTCGGTGGTATTGAACACAAAGGCGGCCAGCGCGAGGGCGATGACCGGTTGCCAGTTGGCACGGGGCGTTGCGGTTGAAAGGCTCATTGAAGGGCGCGGCACTCTGACGATGATCAAACGGCCACCCAGGACAAGCGCCGCCGCCGAGCATTCTATAGGTTTCTCGGGCGGCTGTTGACGCTCATCCGGGGCAAATCGCCTGCGGATCGATCAGGGCGAGGTCAGGGTGATCAAGTAGCTACCCGTCTGAATGGGCTTATCGAAGGCGTCCACCAGGACATACTGCTGGTCGTAATAACGTCCGTTGGGGGTGTCGGCCATCAACCGCACATGGGCGTTGGGCGCGCCCACCGCCTTGACGCTGCGGACCGGCTGCACCGCGAGCTGGTTGCCGCGACTGGCCTGCGGGCAGCCTTTCAAGTCCATTATCGAGCCGCTCGCCGCCGCCGTGGTGCAGCCCGGCTCGACGATACTGCCGTAGAATCGGACGACGCCACCCTGCGGCGCCGCCATGCACGTCCCCGTCCATACAGCGAGGAAGCCTGTAACCAGTGACAAACGTATAACGTTCATGTCGACGCTCCTTCTTGGGTTGACAAGAAGTGAGTCGTCCGTTTTGACGCAGGCTTTAGGCCTTTCGTCGCTTTAAGAAATGTCTGATAGACCGATCACGGGTCCACCTGCCCCATCAATTGCGGAATGCTTTCCGGGCGCTGCGCATAACGTTGCGCCAACGCCGCACACACCATCAGCTGGATCTGGTGAAACAGCATCAACGGCAGGATCAACACACCCATGGTCGCCCCGGCGAACAGCACCTGGGCCATCGGCACCCCGGTCGCCAGGCTTTTCTTCGAACCGCAGAACAGGATGGTGATGCGGTCCTCCTGATTAAAGCCGAAAGCCTTGCCCAGCAGCGTGGACGCCAGCAATACCAGGGCGAGCAACACGCAGCAGGCCACCACCAGGCCGCCCAGCTCCCACAGCGGAATCTGCTGCCAGATGCCTTGGATGACCGCTTCGCTGAACGCGCCGTAGACCACCAACAGGATCGAGCCTTGGTCGACGAACTTCAGCCAGGCCTTGTTGCGGCCGACCCACTCGCCGATCCAGCGGCGGGCGATCTGCCCGGCGATGAACGGCAACAGCAGTTGCACGCTGATTTTCAGGATGGCGTCGACGGTCGAACCGCTCTCGCCGTGGACATTCAGCAACAGCGTCACCAGCAACGGCGTGAGGAAGATCCCGAACAGGCTCGACGCCGCCGCGCTGCAGATCGCCGCCGGGATATTGCCGCGCGCCAGGGACGTAAAGGCAATCGCCGACTGCACCGTGGCCGGCAACGCGCACAGATAGAGCATGCCCATGTACAGGTCTTTGCCGATCAGCGGCGACAACAGCGGTTTGAGCGCCAGGCCCAGCAAGGGGAACAGCACAAAAGTCAGGCTGAACACCAGCAGGTGCAGACGCCAGTGCCCGGCCCCGGCGACGATGGCCTGGCGCGACAGCTTGGCGCCGTGCAGGAAAAACAACAGCGCGATGGCCAGGTTGGTCACCCAGCCGAAAGCCACGGCGGTCTGGCCGCTGGCGGGCAGCAAGGATGCAAGGAGCACAGTGGCAATCAGGGTCAGGGTGAAATTGTCGGGCAGAAAACGCGGGCGAGTCATAAGCAGGATCTTCCGGGGTTGCCAAGAACGTCATCGCGACTCTAACGTAACGCTTTATTACCGACTAACGCCAATGAGCCAGTAAATGCCGCCTAAAGGACATGACAAGACCGTCCGCCGCAGCGTGCCCGGGCTTTCCAGCCTGCCACGCCCGGTGTACGGACGCACCGAATCCTTGCCCAACCGCGCCTTGACCCGTCGGCACAGCCATCCGTGGGTGCAGTTGTCCTACGCGATTTCCGGGGTGCTGGAGATCCAGACCAGCGTCGGCCGCTTCGTCGCGCCGCCGCAGCGCGCGGTGTGGATTCCGGCGGGCATGCCGCACCGGGTCTACAGCTCGCCGCACACGGAGATGCGCAGCCTGTACCTGGATTGCAGCGTCACCGCCTGGGCGGACGAACGTTGCCAGGTGTTGGAGGTGAGCAGTTTGTTGCGCGAGTTGATCCGCCGCTTCAGCGAACTGCCGGTGGAATATGCCGAAGAGGGCCCGGACGGCAGGCTGGCCCAGGTGGTGCTGGACCAACTGGCGGCGGCGCCCCAGGTGGATTTGATGCTGCCGTTGCCCCTCGACCCGCGCTTGCGGCAGATCTATCGCAGTTTGGAGCTGCACCCGGAGCAACCCACCACGCTGGGGGATTGGAGCCGCAAGCTGGCGGTCAGCGAGAAGACCCTCAGCCGCCTGTTTTTGCGTGACACCGGGCTGACCTTCCGCGCCTGGCGCCAGCGCTTGCGCCTGCTCGGCGCCCTGCCCGCCCTGGAGCAAGGCGAGCGGGTGACGGATGTGGCGTTGGCGTGCGGGTATGAATCCACGTCGGCGTTTATCAACGCGTTTCGCCAGCAATTCGACGCCACTCCCGGCGAGTTCTTCCGCTAATGCCGAGGAAGGGGCTCAGCGTTGTTTCATGCGATCGATCACCACCGCCAGCAGCAGGATCGAGCCGCGGATCACGTACTGGTAGAAGGTGTCGATGTTCTTCAGGTTCATCGCATTCTCGATGATCGCCAGGATCAGCACCCCGGCGATCACATGGCGGAT
>NZ_JAFCXJ010000021.1:0-3116 GCF_049898265.1 Pseudomonas sp. PSPC2-3
GCGCCGGGCAGGCTGGCCCAGATGTTCCGGCACTTCGCGATAGCCGTTTCGATCCGCCCGGCCACCACGTCGGGCAAAGCCCTGCACTCGCGGATGTGCTGCAGCGCCAGAAGGTCTTGGCTGATCGGGCTGAAGTCAGGCAGCTTGAGCAGCGCCTTGTAGTGCGGCCAGTCCTTCAGCATCTGCTGGTATCGGCCGGAAGCATTGGACGTCAGCCCCTTGCTGTTGATGACCTTCGACGCGCGCCCCTTGACGAACGGGTGATCTGTGAAGTCTTTGAACACCTCGGGCTTTCGATCGATACCAGTGACGATCACGTCGTAGCCATCCATGGCAGTGGCTGGAGATGTGCTGGTGCCCTCGGACCAGGCGAGCATGTCCAGGAACGCCAACGTGTTACGGCCGCCGGCGAGTGATTCGGAAAGTCGTGCCATTGCTTTTCTCCAGACAAAAAAATACCCGCTCATGGCGGGGTGCGTTTGTTGCGGCAGTGGGTTTAAGCAGCGTCGACCTTATTGGCCTTCAGTTCCTCAATCTCGGCTTTGAGCTCTTTGATCGCGGAGATCAGGTAGGGAATGATGCCAGTGTAGTTCACTCGCCAGATTTCCTCGTCATCACCTACGCCGCCAGGGGTTACGAGGAAAGGGAGAACGTCATGCAGCTCCTGGGCAATGACCCCGGCCTCGTGGAATGGATATTCCTTGTCGGTCAGCATCGAGCGGCGATCAAACTCTACCGGACGTATCTGCAAAATCTTCTCCAGCCCGCCTGATATTTCCACATCGTTAATTTTCAGACGGCGATCAGATCCCTGTGTCACGGTTCCCGGTACGGTAAGGTTGCCCGAATATGAGTAACTCATCACTGGGCCGGTGGCGGTATTGTCACCATTTACGGTTCGCCAACTGAAGCCACCCGTCCCCGTACCGCGATTACAAATCCAATACTGTTCGCCTGTACTACCATTCCACCCTGAGTGAGCCCCATAAGATGAGTAATCATACGACTCACCGCGAAGTTTCAGAGATCCACCACGCAACTGGAATGCGTCCCCCGCAGCATTCGCACCACTGCCGACCAATACGATGCCCAGATTAGTTAACGCATCACGCGCCGTTGTGCCACCCGTCCCGCCCTTGCTCACCGGTAACACGTCATAGTTACCGGTAGTACCCAGCGCCGCAAGCTTCGGCCCGAACTGGTTGTTCAGGGAGTTGAAGGCATCCGACAGCATCTTGTCATAGCCCTGCACGGGCATGATGGCGTAAGCGGCGCCGGTTACTGTCGGTCCTTTGTAGGCCGGGAGGATCGAGATTACTGTAGAGCTGGCTACGTTAGCGACTTCATAGGTTGCGCCATCCGGACCGATGAACGAATCACCCACCCTGGAAGATGCCGCGAAATCAACACCGGCGCCCGTAACTGTAGTGCTGCCATTTTGAACCGCAACTGTTCCTGCCCTTTGCCAAACCATATTTTTCTCCAGGCAAAAAAATACCCGCTAAAGGCAGGGTATTCAAAGTTAAATGTTGAACTCTTCCTATGTACCAGGAAGCCTGGCAAAAACAGCGCCGGGAGCGCCAATGTTTGTCCATGCCGAAATTGCACTAACACCAAAAACCTGAAGTCTGTTTTCTGAATAGTTGAACCTTACAGCTGATGTCATCCAGTTTAGATGGTTTTGCAGTATTCCCCGGGAAAAGGGATTGATCATGAAGTACTCATCAGATTGCAGCGGCGCAACAGATCCGTTTGCCCAGTAGTACGCCTGGGCAGTCCCATTTAGAACTACTTGCCCCTGATATGACCATGAGTTATTTGCTCGTGTGAAGATTACCGGGGCGGCCCCGGAATCAAAGATAAGCACGCCGTTTGCATCCCACATTCTTAGCCCGTAGTCAGCCTTACTTATTGAAGCAAATACAGCTGCAAACCACTTTCCGGCAGGCCTGAAGTCAATGTTAAGTGACGTGATGGAAAACCCAGTCCACGCCCCAGGACCTCCGTTAATGGTCATGCTCGTGTAAAGCTCGCTTGGTCTTGCCGAGCTGTTCTGAATGAATACGCACGGCGGCTCAGGCGTTGTTATTGGTGCTGGAAACGACACCGACACAGATGAGCTGCCGGAAGCCTGATATGTGCCGCTATACAGCGCACAGAGCCTAGGGTGTTCTGAGTCTATTTGCGCATAGTTTCCATCATTTACCACTAGCAGCCCGAAAGTCAATTTCTGAACCTCATTACAAGCAACCTGAACTGTATTGTTGATCCTATCGCGCCAGGCTCATTTGGATGTTTTGATTGCACAACAACCGAACCGACGCCTACCGACATAAACGGCATGGCGCTGTAGCAGTAGTTGTTAGCTGCTGCCTGGGTAGGAAGTATGACGGCTGTGCATGTTATCGGGTCGAACCCGGCAATGCTTGCTGTAACTATTGCTCCCATGGCGAGCGTGTACACAGCATTATGCAGAACCTGATAGGTGTAGCTATCAGTGTCCATCTGTAGGGCGCCATTTGCCGCCCATGTTCTCAGGCCGGTACTCATTCGGTTTGATCTCCCAACTGAACCCGTTTGACGTTGTTCACATCCCAGAAGCGTAAAGATCGATTCGTCATAATCGAACGGCCTTGCCCGGGGACTACGCCGTTAATCTCGAAGGTTCCGTCCTTCTTGAGAATCCATCCCTGCTGACCGGCGATGTAGTTCGTAGAGCTGATGTACTCGCCGATCTTTGCGTTGGTGATCGTGCCATCTTGGATAAACGCCGAAGTGACAAACGTCTGGCCGCCGGATACCGAGAACGGCGACACCGGAGTGCCATTGTTCAGGTTCAACAACATGAACGTGTCGGCTCTTACCACGAACTGCGACGACACGCCGGACGGATCAACCTGCAGGCCAAGGCCGAACGCTGCCGCGTACTTCTGCCCGCCTGCTGTGGTTTCCATCTTCACCGACCACAGGGTAGATAGCTGGCCGTTGGTGTTAGCCAGCGCCGAGGACGTTTCCTGAATGGCAGATGTGTTTTGACCGACAGTGGCTTGCAGTTGCGTGGTCTTCGTCGCCTCAGCCTCAATCGCGGTTGCCCTGACCTTGCTCTCCTCGACAAT
>NZ_JAFCXJ010000022.1:0-2559 GCF_049898265.1 Pseudomonas sp. PSPC2-3
CCTCCAAACGAAAGGGGGAAACCCTGCCCAGAGACACGAGCACCCTGCGGGCTATTATCTGATATAGGCTTTTACAATTTCCACTACGGAACCTCCAAACGAAAGGGAAATCCCCTTTTCGAAAATCCTCCCAAACGTGCCCCCAACCCTCGACATGCTGCGGCAGACAAGCTGCCTTGGTCTTGGGTTATCTGTGTAAGCCACCGCCTCATAACCGTGTAAGGGAATGCCCTATAACGGGCTATCGAAGCCGGTCAAAATGGTTGACCGAATGGTCAAGCTTTTTGAGGGGCTGGGCTTTTGATTTAGCGGGTTTCGGGTCGCAGACCTGAACAAGTAGGAAGGCGAAGCCGTCAACCCGTAGGGTTGTCCTATCTTGAATTGATAACAGACTAAGTTCATTAACTTGTATTCGTAATTTGATATGGTATATCTATAAGAGATAACAAATTAAATTACAATGACAATTAAGAACTGGTTCGTTCGAAGTGAGCGAGTGAAGGACAAGCACAACGGCATCATTAAATACGGTAAATATTTAATTGATAGTAAGCATCCTAATCACTCGAATACTACCGCTATTACCCCGATATATAACAACATTGAAAACTTTATAAGAAGTGTATCAAATGAAGCGGTAAGTTTGGATATGGGCAATTCCCAGAAAAAGGGAGGGAGGCCAGTCCAAAGTTATGCCCAGAGCTTCGTTTTTGGATTGCCTCAATCAGTTCAAAAACCAACGCCGGAACAATGGAAGTCAATAACGAACGATATACTAAAAGAACTCGCCAAAAAGTTAGGTATCGAAGTTAATGATTTTAAAGGGAAGATATTTGCAAACGTCCACGAGCAGGATAACCCGCATTTAAATCTTGTAGTGTCCAGAATCATTAACGGCAGGTCATTAAAGGCACTGGACCAGAAAGGCACCATAGGGGTAGTAAAAGCAGCCTTTACCGCCTCAACCCTTGCCCGCTGTGGGCTGGACGTGTCTGCCTACAAGCCATTACAGACTAATCTAGGACCACGGCAAGAGAAATGGCAGATCCAGCAGAAGGAAGCTGAGAAAGCATTAAAGAAAGTCGGATTAGAAGCGGAAAAGCTTAATCTGGAAGTAGCAAGGGCGAAAGGCCTAGCGAAGTATTCAGCTATGCTAAATAACCAGATACTCAAATGGATTGAGGCGGTTAATATAACAGATGAAAAACAAGAGAAAAGGCAGGAAAACAGGATTGAGCAAACAATTGATAAACTAACAGGCTTAAACTTACCAGAAGAGCAAATTGAGCTTTTAAATCAACTTTTTGAGCAAGCAGAACAGAAAACAGGAAAACCCGTTAAAAATAGGGTAAGATGCAAAATATAACTTAAAAAAATACCCCCCTGCATCTGAAAGTTTGGCGACCAGAAGATACAGGGGGGAGGACATAGGGACATTATGACACAGCTACAACTTTTTTCAAGCACATTGCCAAAAAAGCCATATTATACAGATGACCTGACTAATGGCTTAAACATAGCCAAAGCAGAAATTGCAAGAAAGGCTAAATACATACAACACAACGGGCCAACCCATATGTTATGGCTTGCGTTCGATATTGACCGTCAGGGTGCGTCAATTGATTGGTCTGACCGTGGAGCCCCTGCTCCAAACATAACCGTCAAAAACCCAGAAAACGGGCATGCCCATGCACTGTATGGCCTCGCCACAGCAGTCCGCACAGCCCCAGACGGACGAATTGCCCCCCTTCGCTATGCCGCAGCTGTGGAAAACGCCCTGTGTGAGCTTCTGGAAGCCGATAGAGGCTATTCCGGGCTGATTGTAAAGAATCCCCTGAACAAGCACTGGCAGGTCGCAGAATGGCACACAGAGCCTTACGAGCTGGGTGAGCTGGCTGACTATCTCGATCTCAAAACCCCAGCACAGAAGAAAAAGGTCGTTGCTGACTACGGGCTGGGCAGGAATTGCACGCTTTTCGAAGAGCTACGCAACTGGTCGTATAGAGCCATTCGACAGGGCTGGCCTGCCTACAAACAGTGGTTAGACGCTTGTTTGACCCGTGCCCAAGGTATCAACCTAAATTTCTCAAAGCCTCTTCCGTTTAGTGAAGTGAAGGCTACCGCTGTCAGCGTGGCGAAATGGACACACAAGCGGATTACGCAAGGGGATTTTGAGCATTACGTTGCCAAAACGCACACCCCAGAGATCCAAGCCTATCGCGGTGCATTGAAAGGGAAAACACGCAGGGAACAGGGCATTGAGCTACTGACTGCTGGTATGACCATTGAAGAAGTAATCGCAATCACAGGGGCAAGCCAGAAAACGGTTTATAACTGGCGGAACAGGTTGGAAGGGTGAGAAGGGGGAAACCCTGCCCAGAGACACGAGCACCCTGCGGGCTATTATCTGATATAGGCTTTTACAATTTCCACTACGGAACCTCCAAACGAAAGGGGGAAACCCTGCCCAGAGACACGAGCACCCTGCGGGCTATTATCTGATATAGGCTTTTACAATTTCCACTACGGAACCTCCAAACGAAAGGGAAATCCCCTTTT
>NZ_JAFCXJ010000023.1:0-2437 GCF_049898265.1 Pseudomonas sp. PSPC2-3
TTGTTAGGTGACTGCGTACCTTTTGTATAATGGGTCAGCGACTTATTTTCAGTGGCGAGCTTAACCGAATAGGGGAGGCGTAGCGAAAGCGAGTCTTAATAGGGCGTCTAGTCGCTGGGAATAGACCCGAAACCGGGCGATCTATCCATGGGCAGGTTGAAGGTTGGGTAACACTAACTGGAGGACCGAACCGACTACCGTTGAAAAGTTAGCGGATGACCTGTGGATCGGAGTGAAAGGCTAATCAAGCTCGGAGATAGCTGGTTCTCCTCGAAAGCTATTTAGGTAGCGCCTCATGTATCACTGTAGGGGGTAGAGCACTGTTTCGGCTAGGGGGTCATCCCGACTTACCAAACCGATGCAAACTCCGAATACCTACAAGTGCCGAGCATGGGAGACACACGGCGGGTGCTAACGTCCGTCGTGAAAAGGGAAACAACCCAGACCGTCAGCTAAGGTCCCAAAGTTATGGTTAAGTGGGAAACGATGTGGGAAGGCTTAGACAGCTAGGAGGTTGGCTTAGAAGCAGCCACCCTTTAAAGAAAGCGTAATAGCTCACTAGTCGAGTCGGCCTGCGCGGAAGATGTAACGGGGCTCAAACCATACACCGAAGCTACGGGTATCACGTAAGTGATGCGGTAGAGGAGCGTTCTGTAAGCCTGTGAAGGTGAGTTGAGAAGCTTGCTGGAGGTATCAGAAGTGCGAATGCTGACATGAGTAACGATAATGGGTGTGAAAAACACCCACGCCGAAAGACCAAGGTTTCCTGCGCAACGTTAATCGACGCAGGGTTAGTCGGTCCCTAAGGCGAGGCTGAAAAGCGTAGTCGATGGAAAACAGGTTAATATTCCTGTACTTCTGGTTATTGCGATGGAGGGACGGAGAAGGCTAGGCCAGCTTGGCGTTGGTTGTCCAAGTTTAAGGTGGTAGGCTGGAATCTTAGGTAAATCCGGGATTCTAAGGCCGAGAGCTGATGACGAGTCATCTTTTAGATGACGAAGTGGTTGATGCCATGCTTCCAAGAAAAGCTTCTAAGCTTCAGGTAACCAGGAACCGTACCCCAAACCGACACAGGTGGTTGGGTAGAGAATACCAAGGCGCTTGAGAGAACTCGGGTGAAGGAACTAGGCAAAATGGCACCGTAACTTCGGGAGAAGGTGCGCCGGTGAGGGTGAAGGACTTGCTCCGTAAGCTCATGCCGGTCGAAGATACCAGGCCGCTGCGACTGTTTATTAAAAACACAGCACTCTGCAAACACGAAAGTGGACGTATAGGGTGTGACGCCTGCCCGGTGCCGGAAGGTTAATTGATGGGGTTAGCTAACGCGAAGCTCTTGATCGAAGCCCCGGTAAACGGCGGCCGTAACTATAACGGTCCTAAGGTAGCGAAATTCCTTGTCGGGTAAGTTCCGACCTGCACGAATGGCGTAACGATGGCGGCGCTGTCTCCACCCGAGACTCAGTGAAATTGAAATCGCTGTGAAGATGCAGTGTATCCGCGGCTAGACGGAAAGACCCCGTGAACCTTTACTATAGCTTTGCACTGGACTTTGAATTTGCTTGTGTAGGATAGGTGGGAGGCTTTGAAGCGTGGACGCCAGTTCGCGTGGAGCCAACCTTGAAATACCACCCTGGCAACTTTGAGGTTCTAACTCAGGTCCGTTATCCGGATCGAGGACAGTGTATGGTGGGTAGTTTGACTGGGGCGGTCTCCTCCTAAAGAGTAACGGAGGAGTACGAAGGTGCGCTCAGACCGGTCGGAAATCGGTCGTAGAGTATAAAGGCAAAAGCGCGCTTGACTGCGAGACAGACACGTCGAGCAGGTACGAAAGTAGGTCTTAGTGATCCGGTGGTTCTGTATGGAAGGGCCATCGCTCAACGGATAAAAGGTACTCCGGGGATAACAGGCTGATACCGCCCAAGAGTTCATATCGACGGCGGTGTTTGGCACCTCGATGTCGGCTCATCACATCCTGGGGCTGAAGCCGGTCCCAAGGGTATGGCTGTTCGCCATTTAAAGTGGTACGCGAGCTGGGTTTAGAACGTCGTGAGACAGTTCGGTCCCTATCTGCCGTGGACGTTTGAGATTTGAGAGGGGCTGCTCCTAGTACGAGAGGACCGGAGTGGACGAACCTCTGGTGTTCCGGTTGTCACGCCAGTGGCATTGCCGGGTAGCTATGTTCGGAATAGATAACCGCTGAAAGCATCTAAGCGGGAAACTAGCCTCAAGATGAGATCTCACTGGGACCTTGAGTCCCCTGAAGGGCCGTCGAAGACTACGACGTTGATAGGTTGGGTGTGTAAGCGCTGTGAGGCGTTGAGCTAACCAATACTAATTGCCCGTGAGGCTTGACCATATAACACCCAAGCAATTTGCGAACTCGAAAGAGACCAGATTGCGGTGTGTGAAGACGAAACGAACCGAAAGTTCGACTCTT
>NZ_JAFCXJ010000024.1:0-1255 GCF_049898265.1 Pseudomonas sp. PSPC2-3
CGGGAATGGGCGCCGCGTGCGCTGATGTTGATGTTCTCGGCCACGCTGCCCAGCGGGATGATGCCCTCCTTCTTGCGGTCCTCCGGGCACAGCAGCACGCCGGCGGCGATGGCGTCGCGCGGGGAGCGCAATTGCAGCGCTTGCCCGCACAGTTCCAACTGCCCCGCCGTGGCGCGCTGCAAGCCGCTGAGCAGGCGAAACAGCTCGGTGCGCCCGGCGCCGACCAAGCCGAACAGGCCGAGGATCTCGCCCTTGCGCACCTCAAAGCTGACCGGTTCACGCAAGCCTGGGCCGAGCAAACCGTCGACCTTGAGCGCCACCTCGCCGTGCTCGCGCGGTCGATAGTCGTAAATGTCCTGGATATCGCGGCCGACCATGCAGGTGACCAACTGGTCGTGACTCAGCGCACGCATGTCGTCGAAGGTACGCACGTAGCGGCCGTCCTTGAACACCGTGACCGCGTCGCAAATGCGGAACACTTCTTCCATGCGATGGGACACGTACAGCACCACTTTGCCCTCGTCGCGCAGGCGCGTGATGATCGCCATCAGCCGGTCGATCTCGCGAGCCGACAGGCTGCTGGTCGGTTCATCGAAGGCAATCACATGCGCGCCACGCGACAGCGCCTTGGCGATTTCCACCAGTTGGCGCTGGCCCAGGGACAGGCGCCCGAGCTTTTCCTGCGGGTCGATTTCATCGGCCAGGCCCTTGAGGCACGCCAGCGCCCGCTGGCGCAGCTGGCTGCGGTTGACCACGCCGAAACGCGCCGGCAAATGCCCGAGGAACAGGTTCTCGGCGACGCTCATTTCCGGCACCAGATGCAGCTCCTGGTGGATCACCGCGACGCCGCTGGCAATGCTGTCGGCCGCGCATTTGAAGGCCATGGTCTGCGCGCCGATCTGCACGCTGCCGCTGCTCGGGATGTAGGCGCCGCCGAGGATCTTCAGCAGCGTCGACTTGCCCGCGCCGTTCTCGCCCATCAACGCGTGTACCTGCCCCGGATGGGCAGTGAAACTGATGCTGTCCAGCGCCTTGACCCCGGGGAAGGTTTTGCCGATGCCGTCAAAGCGCAGTGCCGCTGCGGTCATTTCCACAGCCCGATCTTGGTCAGTTCTTCCTGGAAGTTGGCGCGGGTAATCAGCGTCACTTCGTCCATCGCGGTGTACTTCGGCGGTTCCTTACCGGTGGTGACCCACTCGTACATCATCAGCGCGGTGTTGTAGCCCTCGATGTGCGGGCTGGGCAGCATCGAACC
>NZ_JAFCXJ010000025.1:0-1186 GCF_049898265.1 Pseudomonas sp. PSPC2-3
CCACGATGAGAGTCGCGCCTGACGATCCTTAAAAACCCGTCGGCTTCTGAAGCCGATTTTTATGTCAGGATCTTCGCCAGGCCGGTGTGCCGTTCACATCATCTGTTGTTCAGCTATCGCAAAACCTGAAGGGTGAATCGTGGTACTGCAACAACTGCAGGGTCAGGCGTTCAAAGCGTCTGGCCCTGCTTCATATTGCGTATGGCGAGCGGCTATTGCCCAAGCGATACGCGCCAGTTTGTTAGCCAGGGCACAGGCCACGACATTTGAATGTCGTCGACTGAGCAAGGTTTTAACCCAGTCAGCCAGAGCGCCTTTCTGGTGATCCAGCCTCTGCATATAGACCCTGGAACACTGCACCAACAGTTGTCGCAGATGCTTGTCACCCCGCTTGCTGATCCCCAGCAGATTGGCCTTGCCGCCCGTGCTGTACTGCCTGGGCACCAAGCCAACGGAGGCGGCAAAGTCGCGACTGCATCGGTACTGTTTACCATCGCCCATCTCCACAGCCAGCAGGCTGGCGGTGATCGGGCCGACACACGGCATGCTCAGCAAACGACTGCCCATATCATCGTCGGCCAGTTGGCCCGCCAGTTCTTTATCCAGCGCTTTGATTTGCTCATCCAGATAGACGAAGTGATCGTGCAGGCGCTGCAATAAGACCGTCAGACGAACGGGTAATTCGTGCTCGGCCAAAACGCTCGCCAAACGCTTCATGATGGCCAATTCCTTGGGCAGGCTGACCCCAAACTCCAGCAGAAAACCGTGCATCTGATTAGCCGTTTTGGTGCGGTCATGCACCAATGATTCGCGCATCCGATGTAGCACAGACAGGGTTTGTTGGGATTCGGTTTTAGGCGTAACGAAGCGCATGGATGGGCGGGAAGCGGCTTCACAGATCGCCTCAGCGTCGACGAAGTCATTTTTGTTGCCCTTGACGAAGGGCTTAACGAACTGCGGGGAAATCAGCTTGGCCGTGTGTCCCATCGCCATCAGTTGGCGAGCGACAAAATGCGACCCTGCGCAGGCCTCCATCACCACGACACAGCTCGGCACATTGCCGAAAAACTGCATCATCTGCGCTCGTGAGCATTTTTTGCGAAACACCTCGCGGCCCGACTTATCCTGGCCGTGCAGGTGGAAAGTATGTTTGCCGAGATCGATACCGATCAGTGCTGACTCGCTC
>NZ_JAFCXJ010000026.1:0-896 GCF_049898265.1 Pseudomonas sp. PSPC2-3
GACAACCGCATCCTCCTCGACTATGACGCCCAAGGTCGGCTGAGCCGGTTACGCGATTCCCTCAATGATGTGCGAATCGAACTCGGCTACAAACTCGGCCGGCTCGAGCAGATTGAACGGCTGTTCGCCGACCACAGCCGCGAAACCCTAGTCAGCTATGCCTATGACGCTCATGGCGACCTGGCCGAAGTTCGCGATACTGCCGGGCATCTACAGCGCCGCTTTGCCTACGACAGCGGCCAGCGCATGGTCGAGCACCAACGACCTACCGGGCTGCGTTGCTATTACCAATGGGCCTGTGTGGACGACTACGAATGGCGCGTAGTCCGACACTGGACCGACGAGGGCGACGACTACCAGTTCGACTATGACCTACAAGCTGGGATCACGCGGATTACCGATGGCTTGCAACGGGTCAGCACCCGCCAATGGAATCCGCAGTACCAGATCACCGAATACACCGACAACCTCGGCCAAACCTGGCAATTCGAATGGAATGACGAGCGCCAGTTGCTCGGTGCCACCGATCCTCAGGGCGGTCAGTGGAAGTTCGGTTACGACGAGTCCGGCAACCTGTGCGAGACGCAAGATCCGTTGGGGCGGATCGAATCCACCGTGTGGCTGGAGCATTGGTCGCTGCCGTTGGTGGAAACCGATGCCGCCGGACAGGCCTGGCAATACCGGTACGACCCGCGCGGCAACTGCGTCAGCGAAATCGATCCACTTGGTCAGACAACGCGCTATCGATACGACCGCTTCGGCCAAGCAGTGGAAATCATCGACGCCACCGGCAAAAGTAAAAAGCTGCGCTGGAACCCGTTCGGGCAACTGGTCGAGCATGTCGATTGCTCAGGCTACCCCACGCGCTTTCGCTACGACGAGCGCGGCTATTTGCA
>NZ_JAFCXJ010000027.1:0-881 GCF_049898265.1 Pseudomonas sp. PSPC2-3
GCGGAGGTCATGATGTCGAGGTTGCCGGCGTAGGCTGGCAGGTAATGGGCGGCGCCTTCGACTTCGAGGAACACCGAGGTTTTCAGGCCGGAGAATTTGCCCAGGCCGGGGATGTTCAGCGGCGCATCTGCCGGGACCACGTCGAACTGCACGTTTTGCTTGAGGCGATAGCCCGGCACATAGGCCTGCACGGCCGCCGCCATCTCGACGATGGAGGCTTCGACCAGCGCCTGATCCGCCGCTTCGGACAGCACAAACACCGTGTCGCGCATGATCAACGGCGGCTCGGCCGGGTTCATCACGATGATCGCCTTGCCCTTGGCCGCACCGCCGATGACTTCGATGGCCTTGGACGTGGTTTCGGTGAATTCGTCGATGTTGGCGCGGGTGCCGGGCCCGGCGGATTTACTCGCGATCGAGGCGACGATCTCGGCGTAATGCACCTTGGCCACGCGCGACACCGCGGCGACCATCGGAATGGTCGCCTGGCCGCCGCAGGTGACCATGTTGACGTTGAGCTGATCGAGGTTCTGCTCCAGGTTCACCACCGGCACGCAGTACGGGCCGATGGCTGCCGGCGTCAGGTCGATCAGGCGGATGCCGGGCTTGATCCTGCGCAGGAACGCATCGTTCTGCACATGCGCGCCGGCCGAGGTGGCATCGAAGACGAAATCGATGTGCTGGAACACGTCCATGCGGGTCAGGCCTTCGACGCCTTCGTGGGTGGTAGCCACGCCCATGCGCTGGGCGCGGGCGAGGCCGTCGGAGGCCGGGTCGATGCCGACCATGACCGCCATTTCCAGGTGTTTGGCGTTGCGCAGGATCTTGATCATCAGGTCGGTGCCGATGTTGCCGGAACCGATGATGGCGACTTTGAGTTT
>NZ_JAFCXJ010000028.1:0-639 GCF_049898265.1 Pseudomonas sp. PSPC2-3
CTTCCTCCCAACTTAAAGTGCTTTACAATCCGAAGACCTTCTTCACACACGCGGCATGGCTGGATCAGGCTTTCGCCCATTGTCCAATATTCCCCACTGCTGCCTCCCGTAGGAGTCTGGACCGTGTCTCAGTTCCAGTGTGACTGATCATCCTCTCAGACCAGTTACGGATCGTCGCCTTGGTGAGCCATTACCTCACCAACTAGCTAATCCGACCTAGGCTCATCTGATAGCGCAAGGCCCGAAGGTCCCCTGCTTTCTCCCGTAGGACGTATGCGGTATTAGCGTCCGTTTCCGAACGTTATCCCCCACTACCAGGCAGATTCCTAGGCATTACTCACCCGTCCGCCGCTCTCAAGAGAAGCAAGCTTCTCTCTACCGCTCGACTTGCATGTGTTAGGCCTGCCGCCAGCGTTCAATCTGAGCCATGATCAAACTCTTCAGTTCAAACATCTTTGGGTTTTTAAGAAACCCTAAACTTGGCTCAGCAATCGTTGGTTACATCTTTGATTTCTCGCGGAGTAACTTGTGATGCTGATAATCTTGTTGACTATCAGTCTGACTCCACAAGCACCCACACGAATTGCTTGATTCAGTTGTTAAAGAGCGGTTGGTTAAGATCTTTCGTCTCAACCGAGG
>NZ_JAFCXJ010000029.1:0-631 GCF_049898265.1 Pseudomonas sp. PSPC2-3
GATTCATGACTGGGGTGAAGTCGTAACAAGGTAGCCGTAGGGGAACCTGCGGCTGGATCACCTCCTTAATCGACGACATCAGCTGCTCCATAAGTTCCCACACGAATTGCTTGATTCATTGAAGAAGACGATAAGAAGCAGCCCGAAATTGGGTCTGTAGCTCAGTTGGTTAGAGCGCACCCCTGATAAGGGTGAGGTCGGCAGTTCGAATCTGCCCAGACCCACCAATTTTGTGTGGGAACCTGTAGAAATACGGGGCCATAGCTCAGCTGGGAGAGCGCCTGCCTTGCACGCAGGAGGTCAACGGTTCGATCCCGTTTGGCTCCACCACTACTGCTTCTGAAGTTGAAAGCTTAGAAATGAGCATTCCATCGTGATGATGGTGAATGTTGATTTCTAGTCTTTGATTAGATCGTTCTTTAAAAATTTGGGTATGTGATAGAAAGATAGACTGAACGTTACTTTCACTGGTAACGGATCAGGCTAAGGTAAAATTTGTGAGTTCTCTTAATTGAGAAATTCGAATTTTCGGCGAATGTCGTCTTCACAGTATAACCAGATTGCTTGGGGTTATATGGTCAAGTGAAGAAGCGCATACGGTGGATGCCTTGGCAGTCAGAGGCGATGAAAG
>NZ_JAFCXJ010000030.1:0-618 GCF_049898265.1 Pseudomonas sp. PSPC2-3
CTGAACATCCCCGGCCTGGGCAAATTCTCCGGCCTGAAAACCTCGGTGTTCCTCGAAGTCGAAGGCGCCGCCCATTACCTGCCAGCCTACGCCGGCAACCTCGACATCATGACCTCCGCAGCCTTGGCTACCGCCGAGCGCATGGCGCAGTCGATGCAACAGGCCTGAGGAGAGCGACATGAACGCTAAGAAAATCTACATCTCCGACGTGACCCTGCGCGACGGCAGCCATGCGGTGCGTCATCAGTATTCGCTGCAGAACGTGCAGGACATCGCCCGTGCCCTGGACAAGGCCAAGGTCGACTCGATCGAAGTCGCCCACGGCGACGGCCTGCAAGGCTCGAGCTTCAACTATGGCTTCGCGGCGCACACCGACCTGGAATGGATCGAAGCCGCCGCCGACGTGATCAGCCACGCCAAGATCACCACGCTGTTGCTGCCCGGCATCGGCACCGTGCATGACCTCAAGGCGGCCTACAACGCCGGTGCCCGCGTGGTGCGGATCGCCACCCATTGCACCGAGGCCGACGTCTCCAGACAGCACATCGAATACGCCCGCGAACTGGGCATGGACACCGTCGGCTTCCTGATGATGAGCCACATGATCCCGGCCGAGCA
>NZ_JAFCXJ010000031.1:0-618 GCF_049898265.1 Pseudomonas sp. PSPC2-3
TGCTCGGCCGGGATCATGTGGCTCATCATCAGGAAGCCGACGGTGTCCATGCCCAGTTCGCGGGCGTATTCGATGTGCTGTCTGGAGACGTCGGCCTCGGTGCAATGGGTGGCGATCCGTACCACGCGGGCACCGGCGTTGTAGGCCGCCTTGAGGTCATGCACGGTGCCGATGCCGGGCAGCAACAGCGTGGTGATCTTGGCGTGGCTGATCACATCGGCGGCGGCTTCGATCCATTCCAGGTCGGTGTGCGCGGCGAAGCCGTAGTTGAAGCTTGAGCCTTGCAGGCCGTCGCCGTGGGCGACTTCGATCGAGTCGACCTTGGCCTTGTCCAGGGCGCGGGCGATGTCCTGCACGTTTTGCAGCGAATACTGATGACGCACCGCATGGCTGCCGTCGCGCAGGGTCACGTCGGAGATGTAGATTTTCTTACCGTTCATGTCGCTCTCCTCAGGCCTGTTGCATCGACTGCGCCATGCGCTCGGCGGTAGCCAAGGCAGCGGAGGTCATGATGTCGAGGTTGCCGGCGTAGGCTGGCAGGTAATGGGCGGCGCCTTCGACTTCGAGGAACACCGAGGTTTTCAGGCCGGAGAATTTGCCCAGGCCGGGGATGTTCAG
>NZ_JAFCXJ010000032.1:0-601 GCF_049898265.1 Pseudomonas sp. PSPC2-3
TGAGAAATTCGAATTTTCGGCGAATGTCGTCTTCACAGTATAACCAGATTGCTTGGGGTTATATGGTCAAGTGAAGAAGCGCATACGGTGGATGCCTTGGCAGTCAGAGGCGATGAAAGACGTGGTAGCCTGCGAAAAGCTTCGGGGAGTCGGCAAACAGACTTTGATCCGGAGATGTCTGAATGGGGGAACCCAGCCATCATAAGATGGTTACCTTACACTGAATACATAGGTGTAAGGGGCGAACCAGGGGAACTGAAACATCTAAGTACCCTGAGGAAAAGAAATCAACCGAGATTCCCTTAGTAGTGGCGAGCGAACGGGGACTAGCCCTTAAGTGGCTTTGAGATTAGCGGAACGCTCTGGAAAGTGCGGCCATAGTGGGTGATAGCCCTGTACGCGAAAATCTCTTAGTCATGAAATCGAGTAGGACGGAGCACGAGAAACTTTGTCTGAATATGGGGGGACCATCCTCCAAGGCTAAATACTACTGACTGACCGATAGTGAACTAGTACCGTGAGGGAAAGGCGAAAAGAACCCCGGAGAGGGGAGTGAAATAGATCCTGAAACCGTATGCGTACAAGCAGTGGGAGCCTACTT
>NZ_JAFCXJ010000033.1:0-585 GCF_049898265.1 Pseudomonas sp. PSPC2-3
GGGTTTGCGTGCCGTCGGCAACGCGTTGTGTTGGGTCGTCATAGTCGTCTCTCAGTTCGCCAGGCCACGCGGCAAGGCCAGTTGCAGCAAGTTGGATTCAGTGGCGTGTTCGCGCCGTTGTTCGCCGCGCAAAGCGCCTTCACACAGCACCAGAATGCGATCGGAAACCCCCATCACCTCCATCAAGTCGCTGGACACCACAATCACCGCGATGCCGCTCGCCGCCAGGTCATGGATGATCTGGTAGATCTCCGACTTGGCGCCGATGTCGATGCCCCGCGTCGGCTCGTCCAGCAGCAGCACCTTCATCGGCATCGACAGCCAGCGGCCGAGAATGGCCTTCTGCTGATTGCCGCCGGACAGGTACATGATTTTCTGCGCGGCGCTCGGCGTCTTGACCTTCATCCCGCGGATTTGCTGCTCGGCGTTGCCCTGCTCCCAGCCCTCGCGCAGCAGCCAGCCGAACCGGGAATGGGCGCCGCGTGCGCTGATGTTGATGTTCTCGGCCACGCTGCCCAGCGGGATGATGCCCTCCTTCTTGCGGTCCTCCGGGCACAGCAGCACGCCGGCGGCGATGGCGTCGCG
>NZ_JAFCXJ010000035.1:0-538 GCF_049898265.1 Pseudomonas sp. PSPC2-3
TCGAAATTCTTACCGGAAAGGTCACCAAGACGCAGCTTGGCCAGGACCTGATCAGCGAACTGGACGGACTTCAGGACCAGATCGATAGCCTGGACGGCCTTGGTGGATACGTTTCAACCAAGGTCTACCTGAAAGGGATGATGGTGGTGGAAGCGGATCGCATCTATCAGGCAAAAGTGCAGGTTCCTGCCGGCAACCCGCCGCCCAATGCCGGGTACTGGCTGGATGTTGGGCAGTCGGTCGAAACGGCCAACGGCCTGGCGCAGCAGGTCAGCACCAACACCGCCGACATTACCAAGCTCGACGGCGTGGTCACAGCACAGGCCAGTACCACCAACGCTTTACGCGCCTCTGCACGCGGTGACAGTGGTAGCGGTGCGAAGGCTGATGCTCTAAAGGGATGGGCAAGTACTTCCGCTATTGTCGAGGAGAGCAAGGTCAGGGCAACCGCGATTGAGGCTGAGGCGACGAAGACCACGCAACTGCAAGCCACTGTCGGTCAAAACACATCTGCCATTCAGGAAACGTCCTCGGCGCT
>NZ_JAFCXJ010000037.1:0-505 GCF_049898265.1 Pseudomonas sp. PSPC2-3
CCGCGCACGATCTGCATGGTCGCCAAGGTGGTGATCAGCGCATTGACCCGCAGCTTGGCGATGACGATGCCGTTGATCAGCCCGACAATCAGGCCCATCAGCAGCGCCGCGCCGATGCCGAGCATGACGCTGTCGGTGTCGCGCATCACAATCGCGGCCACCACCCCGGCGCAGGCGATCACCGAACCCACCGACAAGTCGAAGTGCCCCGACGCCAGGCAGAACAGCATGGTGCAGGCGGCGATGCCCACGGTGGAAATCGCCAGGCCCAGCCCGCGCATGTTCAGCGGCGAGAGGAAGTTGTCGATCAGCAAGGCACACAGCAGGAAAATCGCCAGCGCCGCGAGCAGCATCGCCCAGTTGTCGAGCAGCGCGCGCAGGTCCACGGGTTTGCGTGCCGTCGGCAACGCGTTGTGTTGGGTCGTCATAGTCGTCTCTCAGTTCGCCAGGCCACGCGGCAAGGCCAGTTGCAGCAAGTTGGATTCAGTGGCGTGTTCGCGCCGTT